>DATEFX010000010.1:0-34338 GCA_035280405.1 Candidatus Acidiferrales bacterium
GCTACTGGCCGGCCTCCATCTTGGCGGTGATGAGACCGATGTTGACAATCCCGGATCCCCGCATGATATCGATCGCGCGGGCGACGTTGGCAAAGGCGACATCGTCATCGCCCTTCACGAACGCCGTCTTGTCCGCGCGGATTTTGAAGACGTCCGTGAGTTGCGGGCCCAAGGTAGCCCAAGTGTAGTCCGTCTGATTGATCTTCACACTCCCATCCTTGCCCACTGTGACGACGATGGTCGTCTTCTGTAGCTCCGGATCGGGCTTTTCATTTTTTTTCGGAGGCTGAGGAACGAGCGCCTTCATTCCCGTGGGAGTGGTAGGCGTGATGGCCATGAAGATGATGATCAAGACAAGCAAGACGTCGATGAGTGGAACGATATTCGGCTCCGACATCGCGCCTTTTTTTCCACCTATTGAGATAGCCATCGGAATCCTCCCTACGGCGTGCCCGGCGGCGGAGGCGGCGCGTTGATGCCGCGGGTCTCGTCCTTCAAAGTGAGAAGGCCGAGGTTATCCACTCCGGCGTCGCGGACGGCGTCCACGACCTTCACGACGTCGCCATATTTGGCGCGAGCGTCGCTGCGGACGAAAACGGTTCTGTCGAGACGGTCCGAGATCTTGTCCTTGACCTGTGTGGTGATCTGGTCGAGAGCGATCTCGTCGTTGCCAAGATAGTAGTGGCCGTCGTGGCTGATGGCGACGATCACGGCGTTATCCTTGTCCGCGTCGGGCAAGTTCTCCCAACTCCTCGCCTTGGCCATGTCGACCGTGACGCCCTTCTGCAGCATGGGCGTCACGACCATCATGATGATGAGCAATACGAGCATGATGTCGGCCATGGGAATGACGTTCGGGGCCGCCATCACGTCGCCGACTTTAGGTTTATACGCCATTGCTTACTTCCTTCCACCCCGGCGCGTGATGAAGTAGTTGACGAGCTCCATCGAGGAGTTGTCCATCTCGACGTCGAAGGCTTCGACTTTGTTCGTGAAATAATTGTAGAACCACACGGCCGGCACAGCGACGAGCAAGCCGAGCGCGGTGGTGACGAGGGCTTCAGCGATACCGCCGGCGACGGCGGAAAGACCGCTGGCATGCTGCGCGGCGATGCCCTTGAACGCGCCGATGATGCCCATGACGGTGCCGAACAGACCGACGAACGGAGCCGTGGCGCCGATGGTGGCGAGACCGGAGAGGCCGCGCTTCATTTCGGCGTGAACGATGGCGACGGAGCGCTCGAGGCCGCGCTTGGCGGCTTCGATGACCTCTGCGTCAGCCACCTGAGCCGAGGCAGCCTGGAATTCGGAAAGCCCGGTGGCCACAACCTTGGCGATGTGGCTCTTCTTGTTGCGCTCGGCGATGGAGATGGCCTCGTCGAGCTTGTTGTCCTTCAGGGCTCCAGCGACCTGCTGGACAAAAACGCGCGACTGCTTACGAGCCGCGCTGTACATGAGCGCGCGGTCAATCATGATGCCAACCGACCAGGCGGACATGATGAAAAGAATTACGACAACGATTTTCGCGGGGATGTCCATCGTGTGCCACATGCTGCGGATATCCCAGCTCACTTCGCCGCCGCCTTCCTGCAGCAGCAGCAGGCCCGCCCACAATAAATTCGCCAGCATAGCGTTCGTTCCTCCTCATCAATCGAATTGCGAAATGGGCAGCGACTGGGCTGCCTTTACGGCTAAAGAATTCAGATGCTATTCACCCATGTTAAAGACGCACTGAATCGTCGTGTCGACTTCGACCGGCTCGTTATTGAGCAAGTACGGCGAATACCGCCATTGCCTGACGGCGTCCATGCACGAACGCATCAGAAGCGGCGGGCCCTGAAGATACTGGATTTCCTTGACCGTGCCGTCCTTGGCGATAATTCCGTGAAGCACGACGGTGCCCTGAATGCGAGCGGTCCGCGCAATCGCCGGATACGTCGGCTTAGGCTCGCTGATGATTCTCGCAGCCATCACGTTGCCGCCGACGCGTATGCGCTCGGGAGGCTTGGGCGGCGGGGCAAGGCCCGGCGTGCCGCCAATGATGCCACCGAGAACGCCGCCAGCTGAACCTCCGGGAACGCCGCCGGGAACGCCGCCAACCATTCCGACATCGGGCTGCGGCTCTTCATGGATCATCTCGATTTTTTTGGGGATGACCGTGGGCGCCTGCAATTTGCCCTGCTGGATCAGTTTGGGGAGCACTTTAATGACTTTAACCACGGCGGGCGGAGGAGGCGGAGGCGGGGGAGGCGGCGGAGCGACAAGGAATGTGGACATCAAAGTCTTGGGGAGAGCTGAGGTGTAAATCAGCGGAATCAAAATGAGGATCCCCAGAATGACGGCCTGGATGCCCGCCGAGAGCCACACGCTCCACACTTTGCTTGTTTTCTTCTTTTTCGTGGATTCCACGAGTTCGTCGAACATGGTTAACTCCTTCCTTCCGCCAGGCGCTTCTGCTGACGCTTTTCCGGCGCAGGAGAACCCGGTGCCGTGGCAGACTGGCCACGCCATTTATTCCAAACCACTACAATCGGTGCAGCTATCCCAAAACTCGAGTAGGTTCCTACCACAACTCCCACGACCATGGCAAAGGAGAAACTTCGAAGAACCTGGCCGCCGAAGAGAAACAGGAGGAAAACCGTGAGAAACGTGAGGCCGCTGGTGAGAATCGTGCGCGAAAGAGTTTGATTGATCGAGCGGTTGATGATGACGGGCAACGGTTCGCGGCGCATGAGGCGCAGGTTTTCGCGGACACGGTCGAAAATCACGATGGTGTCATTCATCGAATAGCCGACGAGAGTGAGCAGGGCGGCGATCACGGTGAGCGAAATCTGATAGTGGAACAAGCAGAAGAATCCAAGCGTGATGAGCACGTCGTGAAACACGGCGATGACGGCGGCGACGCCGAAGATGGTCCAGTCGATCCACGTCCAGAGAAAGAAACCGCCACCAATGTGAAGCAAATCTCCGCCGGAGAAGCGGAAGGCGACGTAAATCAGCATGCCGGCGAGAGCGTAGAGCGTGGCGAATATGGCCTGGCGGCGCAATTGCGCGCCGACCGTCGGGCCGACGACCTGACCGGTGAGAATCGTGAACTGGTTAAGAGCAAAGCCATCTTTCAGCGCGCTGATGACGGCGGGAGTGGCGCCGGCGACTCCGCTGAGCTGGTCGAAATTCGTGACGATGCCGGAGTGGTCTTTGTCGCGCGCGTCCATCAAGCGCTGGGCCAGCTGCGTGTAACGGTCGCCAGCGGCTGTGCCGAGGGCAAGCGGATCGCGTTGTGTGAGATAAGCACCGAGGTCCGCGGGCGTGGTGCCGGTGGAATTAAAGTCCGGCTTGGAATTGCCGGGAGCGCCGAAATCCTTCTGCAGGGCGTCGAGGATCTTCTGCTTGGAAGCGTTCAGCGCATCTTCGTCTTCGCCCTTCTGCTCGACGTTGATCATGACGTCGTTTTTCGAATTGGGATTGGAGATGTCTCGGCTGCTGGTGACCTCGTTGTTCTTGAGGCCGGCGGCGTCGAGTGCGCCGCGAATCTGGCCAATCGGCGGCGCGGAAGCGAAACGAACCATGACCATAGCGCCGCCGCGGAAATCGATGCCATAAAGCAAACCGCCCTGATGGAACCAGGCGATAAGACCGATGAGCAGGAGGGTCAGCGAAAGCGCGACGAAATACTTCGCCTTGCCCATCCAGTCGATGTTCGGTGCGTGAAAAAATTCCATCGCCGACTCTTATCCTTACTGAGTTAGACACCACCCCGGGAACGAATGTTCCCGTCTGTTCCCACCGGGGCCAGCGGCCCAGATGGCGCCTAGATACTCAATTCCGCTTCGCGCGTCATGCGCGTAAGGTGCCAATCGAAAATCACGCGCGAGACGTACACCGAAGTGAACAGATTCGCGAGCAAGCCAATAACCAAAGTGACGGCAAAGCCTTGCACAGGCCCGGTGCCGAACAAGAATAAGAAGGCGGCAGAGACGAGCGTCGTGATGTGCGTGTCGATGATCGTCAAGAACGCGCGGTCGAACCCGATGTCGACCGCTGATGGATTCGCCTTTCCGCCACGCAATTCTTCGCGGATGCGTTCGAATACGAGGACGTTGGAGTCCACGCCCATGCCGATGGTCAGCACGACTCCGGCGATGCCCGGCAGCGTGAGCGTGGCCTGTGCGATGGCCATAAACGCAATGAGGATCAGCAAATTGAGCAAGAGCGCGACGACCGCGTTGATGCCGCTCAGGCGATAGTAGATCAGCAGGAAAATCATCACGGCGATGAGACTGACGATCGAAGCCTCAACACCTTCGCGAATCGAATCCGCGCCGAGCGAAGGGCCGATTGTGCGCTCCTCGATATATTTGATCGAGGCCGGCAAGGCGCCGGAGCGAAGGATGTCCGCGAGGTCGCGCGCCGATTGCTCCGTGAACTGACCTTCGATCTGGCCGCGGTCGTCGATGCGGCTTTCGATGACCGCAGAGCTTTGCACCTTGTGGTCCAGAACAACGGCCATGTAGTGGCCGATATTTGCCTGCGTGAACGCGCCGAATCGCGGAGCCGCGGCCGTGGAAAGAGTGAATTCGACATCAAAAAAGCCCGGCTGCTGCGGGTTGGGGCCGGGATTGGCACTGCGAAGATCAGCGCCGGTGACAGCGGGCGCGCGGTCGAGCAAATACCAGACTTCCTGCCCGGTGGGCTGCCCCGCCGAAGGAGGATTGCCCGGCACAAGTTCGGTGCCGGCGGGCAGCACGCCGCCGTGCGCGGCGAGCGCCGCCGCTTCTGAGGGATACGGATTGTCGTCCACGACGCGCTGCAATTGAAGCTGGCCGCCGGCCTGAATCACGGCCTTGGCGCGAGTGGGATCGCCTTCGCCCGGGAGTTCGACAAGAATTTCATTCTGGCCGCGGCCGGTGAAGGCGACGTTTGGCGCGGTGAGGCCCATCGCGTCGATACGCCGGGTAATCGTTTCGAGGGCCTGATTCATCGTTTGCGTCTCAAGCGCGGCAACGACGCTGGGTTTCATGGTCAATTGAAAACCATTGGGCTGCCCGGCGGCGGGCGCCATGGACCATTCCTGAAACTGATTCTGAACGATGTCGTGCAAAGCGGAGCTGGCGTCCGGCGTGACGTTGAGCACGAGGAAATTCGTGTCGTCCACGCGGCGGACTTCGCCGACGTTCAAATTCTGTTTGTGAATCGCGTCCTTCAGGGCGTCGATGGCCTGGTCGCAATGCGCGCCGATGGCTTCCTGCACTTGCACCTGCAACACGAGATGGCTGCCGCCGCGAAGGTCGAGGCCGAGCTGAATGCGGCTCTCGAAATTATTGGCAACTGCCGCCCACGAGCGGGGGAAATCCGGAACGGCGAGAAGACCGTAGATGCAGATGAGGATGATGGCCGTTATGAAAATTGCTTTCCACTTCAGGTTTGGATTCATCGCAGGAGGCTAACTCTCCTTCGCTTCGGGCTGGAGTCCCGCGACGGCGCTGCGAGCCACGCGGATTTTCACCTGTTCAGCGATGCGGAGCTGGATGGATTCGTTGTCCAAGCCGACGACGGTGCCGTAGATGCCGCCATTGGTGACGATCTTGTCGCCGTTCTTGAGCGCGGCGATCAACTGCGCCAGCTTCTTCCGCTGCCGCTGCGCGGGCATGATCATCAGGAAATACATAATCCCGAACAGCAGAACCATCAGGATGATGAACTGGAAGGAACCGCCGGGCGACGCGGCCTGCGCGACGAGAGGAGCATCAATTGAAGGGGCCGGCGACATCAACTTTTTGCAGCCTCCCAGCACAGGGATTCCCGCGATTACGTCTCTCCGCGAAGACGGGTTGAGAAAACCATCGCTTCGACGGGGCCGTTGGGCCTGCCTTCGACTCAATCGCTTGGTTTGGCGCCTGGTTTCGCGCCCGATTCCACGCCGGATTCGGACACTCTGCCTGCAAGGCGAGCCTGAAGGTCAGAACAGAATCCGAGGAGATTCCCAAAACGGATAGCCTTGCGGATTTTGTGCATGATGTCAAGGTAAAAGTAGACATTATGGAGGGTGCTGAGGATTGCTCCGAGCATCTCGCCGGACATTACGAGATGCCGGATGTACGCACGCGAGTAGCGGCGGCAAGCGGGACATTCGCAATCGAGATCAATGGGGCGCTGGTCATTTTTGAAGCAAACATTCTTGATGAGAAGCCGGCCCTGCCACGTGAACAGGCAACCGTGGCGCGCGCTGCGCGTGGGAAGAACGCAATCCATCATGTCGACGCCGCGGGCGACATAGTCGGCAATCTGCTCGGGCCGTCCGACGCCCATCAGATAGCGCGGGCGATCCGCGGGAAGGCGCGAAGCGACTTCGGCGGTGATTTCGCAGGTGACTTCGTGCGGCTCGCCGACCGCAAGGCCGCCAATCGCGTAGCCCGGGAAGCCGAGCGCGACGAGATCTTCGGCGCACCGCCGGCGAAGCGCGCGATGAGCGCCGCCCTGAACGATGCCGAAGAGCATCTGCCGGCCGGGGTCGCCGTGATGCGCGAAGTGAATAAACGACCGCCGAGCCCAATCCAGGGTGCGATCCACAGCGGCGCGCGCCCGCTCTTCGTCAGCGGACGACTCGATGCATTCGTCGAGGACCATCATAATATCGGAGCCAAGGGCGACTTGAATCTCCACGGCTTTCTCGGGCGAAAGGAAATGCTCGGAGCCGTCGAGGTGCGAACGGAACGTGACGCCTTCGTCTGTCACTTTGCGAATCGCAGAGAGACTGAAAACCTGATAGCCGCCGGAGTCGGTGAGAATCGGATGCGGCCAGGACATGAACTTGTGCAAGCCGCCCATTTCGCGGATCAATTCCTCGCCCGGGCGCAGATGAAGATGGTACGTATTGGCGAGAAGGATTTGCGCGCCAAGGTCTTCGAGAGATTCCTGCGTGAGCCCCTTGACCGTGCCGAGCGTGCCGACGGGAAGAAACGCCGGAGTCTCGACCACGCCGTGCGGCGTTTCCAGGCGGCCGAGGCGCGCGCCGGATGGATCGGACTTCAGGACGTCGAAACGGAAGCTCATGCTTCCGAGTGTATCAAGGCTCCTCGAACATCAGGAGAACATCGCCGTAGCGCCGACTTTGACGAGAACGTACACAACCCATAGGCCAATGATCCACGCGAGGCCCGTGCTCATCGTGATTTTCTTGGGGCGAGCGACGGAGTATCCGAGGGCCATCAGACCGATGATCCAGAAACTGAATATGTCGATGGATGTCCCGAGAGACTGCAGCCACCGCGGAGAATCGCTGGATAACACCGCTCCCACATTTGAAGCGACCAGATTCTGGAGGTCAATTTGGTCGGGAGGTTTTATATATAAGATCAGAATTCCCAGTAATGCGACGATAAGCCCCGGCATATACGAGTGGGAAATGATGCCGAACGATGTCTTGAAATCCAGGCCAGCGCCGGAAATACCATTGAAAATTCCCATGAAAATGGCGGCTATGATCACCGCTACTAGGGGCACCCCAATAATCACGCCGACGTAACCAAAGATCGGGGCGAATTGCGCCTGCCGGTCAATTATCTGCTGGCGCTGCTCGGGAGAGAGTTGCTCCAATCTCCTTTGCGCGGAAGGGCTCTGCGCGATCTGTTTTTCCATGAAGGCGCGCCAGCCGACACGCTGGCTGAAAATCACCGTGATGGCGCACTGAACGATGATGAGGACGAGGAGCGGGACAAACCAGCTCGGCTTGCGAGTGATGTCTTCAAACGTCGGACGCGGATTCGCAATCGCGCCGATGATGCGCCCAAACGCGCCGATGGATTGAGGAGCCTGCGGTGCCGCCGTTGTGGTTGCAGACATCTTCGATTCCTCCCATCCCTGAATTTGAAGTTTCTGAATACTGGATACGCCCCATGAGCCCCAAAGTTACGCTGGGCGGAGTCTATCCCAGATCGCGGCCACATGCACTTTCATTCGGGCCGAGCAATTAAGTCGGATTGCGCGACAAGTTGCCGCAGAATACCAGCGGGAAGCGCCCGCGAGCAGAGGCGCAGAAGCGCGACAAATTCTGTGTCAAAAAATGTCAGAAAAACAGCGGCGGGGCACAACTTTCGAGGTTACATGAAAATTGTATCATGTCTGTCAAGAAATTTGTTAAGTCCTTTAGCACCATCAAAAAATCGTCCAAGTCAAAAAAGTGTCACTGGCCCGAAACCGCGCCATTTTCGAAGCGGCCCGCCAACGGTCGCGGCACTCAGCTGGGGAGGCTGGGAACGGCCGCGAGGAGGGTTTGCGTATAGGGATGCTCGGGAGAGGAAAGGACGCGGGACGCTGCGCCCGTCTCGACGAAGCGGCCGGCTTTCATCACCGCGACGCGCGAGGCGAGCTGCGCGACGACGGGCAAGCTATGCGAGATGAGCAGGAGCGTCAGCGAGAATTCGCGCTGGAGGCGTTCGAGGAGTTCGAGGATTTGCGCGCCGACGGAAACGTCGAGGGCGGAGACAGGCTCGTCGGCGACTACGAGCTCTGGCCGCAAAATGAGCGCTCGGGCGATTCCGAGGCGCTGACGCTGGCCGCCGGAGAATTCGTGCGGATAGCGCCGAAGCGCGTCCGGAGTCAGGCCGACGGCTTCGAGGTTTTCCTTGATGCGAGCGCGGCGCGACTGGCGCGAAAGATTCGGCTCGTGAATTTCAAGCGGCTCGCCGACGATCGCTTCGACGCGCATTCGCGGATCGAGCGACGCCATGGGATCCTGAAACACGATTTGCATCTTGCGGCGCAGAGCGCGCAGACGAGCGCCGCGCGCAGCGAGCCAATCCTCGCCGGCAAAACGCATTTCGCCGTAGTCCGGCTCGATGAGGCGCAGAAGCATGCGAGCCAGCGTCGTCTTGCCGCAGCCGGATTCGCCTACGATGCCGAAGGTTTCGCCGCGATGAATTTCAAGGCTGACGCCGTCGACCGCCTGCGTGCGACGGTCGGAATTCTCCCAGGAATTGCCCGATGTCGTGAACGCCTTGCGCAGATTGCGCGCTTCGAGAAGCGGGGCCGTGGTCGTCACTGTTTTTCGGCCGCGAGGAACACGGCGGTGTGGACTATCTCGATGTCCGGGCGCGAGCCCGAAGCGCCTTTTGAAGGTTCTCGCAGGATTTTGGGCCGAAGGCCCGCCGCGTCGCCCGCAAGCGAAGCTTCCAGCAGCCTCCGTGATTCTTCGTAGGGCGCGTCGCCGCGCTTCCATCCGGCAACGTGCATCCAGTGGTCGAAGGAGCGCGGATGCTCTTCGGTTTCCATGGCGCGAAGGCGATAGCCGCTTGAAGCGAGAACGCTCTTGAATTCGCTGATGGGCAAGGCGCGAGTATGCGAAGCGTCGCGGGCGCGTTCGATTTGATTGCACGCCGCGGCACGTTCCGGATTCTCCGAAACCACCATGTCGATGATGCCGAATTTGCCGCCCCGTCGCAGGACGCGGCGGACTTCGCGAAACGTCGCGTCAGCGTCGGGAATGTGATGGATGCTGTAGCTCGTCACGACCAGGTCGAAAGACTCGTCCTGGAACGGCATCCCGAGAGCAGTTCCGCAGACGGGCTGAAAATTGTCGATCCGCTCATCGGCTGCCGCCTTTTTCGCGCGAGCGAGCATCGCCGGAGTCAGATCGAGGCCGCAGATTTGTTTCACGTGCTGTGAAAAAACGCGGGCAAGCGTTCCGGGACCGCAAGCGACGTCCACTGCGCGCTCGTCGCCCGCGAGGGAAAGCAGTCTGACAAGCCGTTCGGCTTCGGCGGCCCGTTCGAGGAGGGCGTAATCGGAGAACACCGTAACCGTGCGCGTGAAGCGTTCGCGGACCAGCTTCATCTGGGCCTGTTTGTCCATGGGCTCGCGCGGCGCGCTCATTGGACGAGGATACAACGAGCGACGTGTCCGGGCGAGGCCGTGCGCAAGTCCGGCACGCCTGCATCGCACTCCGCGCGGCGATAACTGCATCGCGGCGCGAAGGCGCAGCCAGGAGGCAACGCGTCGAGCGGCGGCACGGAGCCGGGAATGGGGACGAGTTTGCCGCGCTCAAGCCGGGGCGCGGCGCGCAGCAATCCCTCAGTGTACGGATGTCGAGGCGCGCGAAGGACTTCGCCGGTCGGCCCAGCTTCCACGATGCGGCCCGCGTACATGACGGCAATTCGATCCGTAATCTGCGAGACGACGCCGAGGTCGTGCGTGATGAAGAGCAAAGTGAGACGCAGCTCTTCGCGCAACCGCAGCAGGAGCTCGAGGATTTGTTTTTGCACAGTGACGTCGAGCGCCGTGGTCGGCTCATCGGCGATCAGCAGGCGAGGACGCATCGCGAGCGCCATCGCGATCATGGCGCGCTGGCGCAAGCCGCCGGAAAGTTGATGCGGATACTGCCGCGCGCGTTCTTCCGGTTCCGGCACGGCGGCGAGATGGAGCGAATCGACGGCGCGGCGGCTGATTTCACCGGACGGCAGCGCCGGCTCATGCGCGCGAATCGCTTCTTCAATCTGCGAGCCAATGCGCATGACGGGATCGAGCGCCGTCATGGGCTCCTGAAAAATCATCGCGACTTCGCGGCCGCGAAGTTTGCGCATGCCTTCCGCGGAGTACGCGGCGAGATTCACGCGCGCGTCCGTGCCGTTGTGCGCAATGCCGAGCCAAGCGCGGCCAGACCGCCGCGCGCCGTGCGGCTCAAGGCCCATCAGGCCGAGCGAGAGCATCGTCTTGCCGCAGCCGGATTCGCCGACCAGCCCAAGCGCCTCGCCTTGCTCGATGCGCAGCGAGACTTCATTGACAGGACGGACCCAGCCGCTCGATGCGGGCAGCTCCACGGTGAACTTTTCGAGTTCGAGCAGCGAGGCCATGAAAACATCTTAACCGCGCCTTCGGATGCGAGCGGAGAAAATTGGGGACGCATTTCTCCAGAGTACAAGTAAGGTAAAAGCTGTGCAGGTTTCGAATTCGTTCCTGGAAACGCTCACGCCGCGCGTTAGAATTCGCTCGCGTTGTTTTCGAGGAAAGCGCGGAGCTTGCGCGAACGCGAGGGATGGCGCAGCTTGCGCAGGGCTTTCGCCTCGATCTGGCGAATGCGCTCGCGAGTGACGGCAAACGACTGGCCAACTTCTTCGAGCGTGTGCTCGCTGCCGTCGTCGAGGCCAAAGCGCATCTTGATGACTTTTTCTTCGCGCGGCGTGAGCGTTTTCAAAACAGAGGAGGTTTGTTCCTTCAGGCTCAGGTTGATCACGGCATCGGAGGGAGACACGACTGCCTTGTCTTCGATGAAGTCTCCCAGATGCGAATCTTCTTCTTCGCCGATGGGCGTTTCGAGTGAAATCGGCTCCTGGGCGATTTTCAAAATCTTGCGCACCTTCGCGACAGGAATGTCCATACGCTTGGCGATTTCTTCCGACGTGGGCTCGCGGCCGAGTTCCTGCACAAGCTGGCGGCTCGTGCGCACGAGCTTGTTGATCGTCTCGATCATGTGCACGGGGATGCGAATCGTGCGCGCCTGGTCGGCGATGGCGCGCGTGATGGCCTGGCGAATCCACCATGTTGCGTACGTGGAGAATTTGTAGCCGCGGCGCCATTCGAATTTGTCCACGGCCTTCATCAGACCGATGTTGCCTTCCTGGATCAAATCGAGGAACTGCAGGCCGCGGTTGGTGTACTTCTTCGCGATGGAAACGACGAGGCGGAGGTTCGCTTCGATTAATTCCTTTTTGGCTTGCTCCGCTTCGATTTCGCCGCGAACAATAATCTGGAGAGAGCGCTTGAGTTCGGCGGGGCTGACCTCGCTCGAAATTTCAATCTCGCGGAGCTCGATGCGGCGCTCCTTCAGGTCGCGGCGCGCTTCGGCGAGCACGTCGCCCTTCGAAGCGTCCACTCGGCGTTCGAGCTTCGTGATTTCGCGTTCCAGGGCGTAGACGCGCTCGACCGTATGGCGCATCTTTTCGATCAGCCGCTTGCGCTCGAATGGGTTGAAATCGATTTCGCGCACGAGATTGGACATCTCGATGCGCGTGCGCGACAGGGCATAGCGAACGCGAATATAAGGCCGCTTCTTGGACTTCGGCGTGCGTTCGAATTTCTGGGCCAGCTTCAGAGCCGCCAGATAAAGTTTGGCGATGCGGTCAATCTGCTTGAGCGTCTGCTTGGTTTTCAGCTCGATTTTTTCTTCGGTCAGCTCTTCGTCGTCGAACTGGACAATTTCCTTGATGGAGCGTGCGCCGGTGCGCAGGTCGTCGCCAATTCCGAGAATTTCCTTGAGAACGAGCGGCGAGCGGGAAATCGTCTTCAAGACCAGCAATTGCCCGCGCTCAATGCGCTTGGCAATCGTGACTTCGCCCTCGCGCGTGAGCAGCGGGACGGTTCCCATCTCGCGCAGGTACATGCGGACGGGATCATTGGTCTTCTCGAGCGCGCCCGGGGTCAGATCCAGATCGGACTCTTCCCCGGCGGACTCCTCCTTTGTCGTCTCGGCTGTTTCCGCGCCGCCGTCGCCCGCGGCGATGGCGGCCTTGGCGGCGTTCAGGTCTTCGTAGACATCGATGCCGTAGCGCTCAAACGTCGAAAGAAGGTCGTCAATTTCCTCCGACGAATGCACTTCGGCCGGGAGAATGTCGTTCACTTCGTCGTAGAGCAGGTAGCCGCGCTCCTTGCCCATGGCAATGAGCTGCCTTACCTGATCGTATTTTTCCTCAATCGCCAGCGTCACGGTCCCTCACTCACCATGCAACAAGCATGTCGGCGCGCACGAAACTCCGTCGCGAGAATTCGCGCACGCTCCGCGAACACCCCGGCGTTCACAGTTTTCATTTTGACGGTTGAAGCTGATGGCTTCACACCACGAAGACGTACTCGAATCTCCGCTACCGCGCCCCAAAAGTCCCAGGCCCGCGCCATGCAAGCCGCGCACATAGTATCAGATGCGCAAACAGGTCCGCGCGTTTCCGGCGAAACCCACCTACTTTAGCTTCAAATGCCGCCAGGAGTCAAATTTCTTCTTGGGAGGATTTAAACAGCCCCCGGGGCGTCCGCTTAATGCAATTCTGTCAACAACTTACGGAGCTCCTGCGTGCGCGAGAAAATCTGGCGGCGCTCGTCGGGGGCAGGCTGAGCCGCCAGCCGCCGCTGGAGTTCGCTGATCTCCTGTTCGACAACGCGTCGCTTCAGCGCGCTCAGGCAGCTTTCTGCCTCCTCCCAGGTCGCCTCTTGGGCCTTCTCAAACAATACTTCGAACAAGATGCGCCGGTCCCGCTCACCCAGCAATTCGGCCAGCGCGGCAGGCTCGGCGCGAGAGCCGGAACGAGCGGATTCGATGAGGATTTCGAAGATGTTCTCGGTTTCCAGGCCTTCGTGGTGTCTGCCTTCGGCCATTTGCAGAGCGAGGTTCTCGCGAAAGCCCTCGGATTCGACGAGCATATAAATCAGCCGCCGCTCGGCCGGGCGAATCGGCGAGACAACGAGATCCGGATTCTGTTTCACCTCGCTGCGGCGCTCGGCGATGGCGCGGCGCATCGCTTCACGCAGCACGGGCTCTTCGATGCGCAATTCCGCCGCGATCTTGCTCGCCAGTTCCGAACGCAACAAACGATTGGGAATTCGCTGCGCATACGGCATCAAAAAATTCACGGCGGCGAGTTTTCCCTCGGCCGTGCTGCGATCCATCTGGCGCGCCCGCGCGATCAAGTAATCCAGGTACGCGGGGGCTTCGCGAAGCCGTTTCGCGTAGCTTTCCGGACCATGCTCGCGAATGTATTTGTCCGGGTCCGAGCCGCCCGGAAGCGCGAGTACGCGTACGTCGAATTCCTTTTCGAGCAGGAGGACCAGTGAACGCTCGGTCGCGGCGACGCCGGCGGTGTCCGGGTCGTAGTTCACCACGACGCGGCGCGTGAATCGGCTCAAGAGCTTTATTTGTCCATCCGCGAGGCTGGTTCCGCAACTCGCCACGACATTCGTGATCCCCGCGCGCGCAACGGCGATCGTGTCCATGTAACCTTCGACGAGCACGGCGAAATCGTTCTTGCGGATTGCCTCTTTGGCACGGTCGAGGTGGTAAAGCACGTTGCTCTTTGTATAGATGGGTGTTTCCGGGGAATTCAAATATTTCGGCATATCGTCGCCGAGGGCGCGGCCCCCGAAGGCGATGATCTTTCCGGATTCATTCGCGATGGGAAAGATGATGCGGCGGCGGAAACGATCGAACATGCGGCCGCCCTGGTCGCGTGAAAATAGCCCGGAAGCGTACAGAAGTTTTTCCGCGTATTTCGGTTTCAGATGACGCAGCAGGGCGTCGCCGGATGAGGGCGCATAGCCGAGGCCGAATTGCGCGATGGCCTCCGCGTCGAGTCCGCGATCTTCCAGATACGCTTGCGCAACCTTGCCTTCATCCGATTGCTTGAGCGCGCGGGCAAAGAACGCGGCGGCTGCCTTCTGCGTCTCCACCAACGCGGAGCGCTGCTGATTCTCCCGCCGCTCCTCTGGCGAGCGTTCCCGCGGCTTGGGCAAGGGGATGCCGCACTTTTCCGCTACTGCGCGCACGGCCTCTGGGAATGCGCTCTTGTCCATCTCCATCACGAATTTGAAGACGTCGCCGCCGGCGCCGCAGCCAAAGCAGTGGTAAATCTGTTTCACGGGATGAACGGCGAACGAAGGAGTCTTTTCCTGATGAAACGGGCAGAGACCGGTGAAATTCTGTCCGCTCTTTTTCAGGCGGACGTATTCGCCGATGACGCGGACGATGTCCGCCTGCTGCTTCACGCGTTCCGCGAATGATCCCGCTTCAGCCATTCCGCTTTTTGCAAAGTTCCCGTTTGTATTGCTGGTTCAATCTAACCTTCCGCAGCTAAGACTTCAATTCCACAACCGTGATGGCCGCGCCGCCGCGGTCCTCCGCCTCGAAAGCAAACTTAGCGACGAGCGGATGCGCGGTTAGAAACTCCGCGAGGCCCCGGCGCAGCGCGCCAGTGCCATGCCCATGGATAATTCGCACGCTCGGCAAGCCCTCCACCGCCGCGGCGTCAAGAAACTTATCCACGCGGCGCGAGGCCTCTTCCACTGTCGCGCCGATCACGTTGATTTCCTGGGCAGATGGCTCGTCCGCTGGGCGCGACGTCACAGTTATGCGGCGATGCGCAACAATACTTTGCGATGCCCGCGCATCGGCATCTGTGTCAGTTCCCAAAATATCCGTCAGCGGAATCTTCATTCTCATTGGACCAGCTTGGATTTCGGCGGAATTTCCTTCACGTTTTCGCAGGACAACCGCATCTTTCATCCCGCGCACGCGCACTTGCATGCCTTCTGAAAGTTCCTCAGGCGCCACGGGCTTCGGAATTTCGAGAGCGGATCCCCCGAAGTCACTTTGAGAAGAGGACAGAGTGTCGAGCACGGCGGCATCAGCCTCTGCGCGCGCGTCAGAAGCGATCTTCGCCATTCGCCTTGCGCCGAGTTTCTCCGCCTGGCCGCGCAGTTTGCGATCGGAGATATCGGCCGTGAGCCTGGCAACTTCGGATTCGAGCCGCTTCACTGTTGCCGCGAATTGTTTTTCCAATTCGGTGATTCGCTTGCGCTGCCGCTCCACCCAGTCGGTCTGCAGCGCGCGCCGCTCAGATTCCAGCTCCCGCAATTCGTCGCGGGCCTGGCGCTGGAGATTGTCCATTTCCTCGCGGCTGCGATGCAGATAGGCGATCAATTGGCGCGCCTCGCGAGTCTCGGGCGAAAGCCCCGCGCGTGCGGAATCGACGATGCGCGCCGGCAGGCCGAGCCGCCGGGCAATTTCAATCCCGCTCGAAACGCCCGGGACGCCGGTGAGCAGTCGGTAAGTTGGCCGCAGATTCTCTTCGTCGAATTCGACGGCCGCATTGACGATGCCGGAGGTGGTCGACGCGTAGGATTTCAGCCGGTCGTGATGCGTCGTCGCGAGTGCAAGCGAACCGCGCGTTCGAAATTCCTCCAGCAGCGCGACGGCCAATGCCGCGCCTTCTTCCGGCGCCGTGCCGGTTCCCATTTCGTCCACAAGCACGAGCGTGCGAGGCGTGGCGCGCTCGAGCATGGATTTCAGGTTCAGCACGTGCGCCGAAAATGTGGAGAGATCAGCCGAGATGGATTGCTCGTCGCCGATATCCGCGAGGACGGTGTCGAAAACCGGTAGCTCGGCCTGCTCCGCCGGCACGGGAATTCCCGATTGTCCCGCAAGCGCGGCCAGCCCGACGGTCTTCAGCGCAACCGTCTTCCCGCCAGTATTTGGCCCGCTGATCACCATCACCGTGTCTGAGCCGCCAAGTTCGAGCGAGATGGGCACGACTCTGCGTTCTTTGCGCCGGAGATTGTCTTCGAGCACCGGGTTGCGCGCGCCGGCCAGGTGAAGGCGATTGCCTGAGGAGAATTGCGGAATCGCCGCATCGAAGTCGCACGCGAACCGCCCTCGCGCGAAAATCGAATCCAGGTCGGCGACTGTAGCAGCCGCGAATTCGAACGGGCCGCGCTCCAGTCGAAATCGTTCCGTAAATTCGGCAAGGATTCGCGCAATTTCCGCGGCCTCGTCTTCCGCGAGCTGCACGAGCCGGTTATTGAGTTCGATTGTTTCGAGCGGCTCGACGAAAAGAGTCTGCCCGGTGGCGCTCGCGCCATGGACTACTCCCGGGACCGCGCGGCGATCCGCGGACCGGACGGGAATCACGAAACGGTCGTTGCGCAGCGTGACGTAGTCGTCGCGCGACTCCTCGCCGCGCGCTCGCAAAATCGCCTCGAGCGATTTCTGAATTTTTTCGCGCGCCTGCCCGATGCTGTCGCGGATGCGCTTGAGCTGGGACGACGCGTCGTCGCTCAGTTCGCCGTTCGGCAGTATCGCGCGGCGAATCGAGGCCGCAAGCGAGCGAAAATCCGCCACCGCCGCGGCCTGCTCTGCCAGCCGCGGATACTTCGCCGCATCGCCGCGCAGCGTTTGCTTCAAGCCCGCGGAGACTTCCATCAAAGAAGCTGCGTCGAGAATCTCCGCGGCAGTCAAAACCGACGCCGGAAGCGCGAGTCTGGCAAGCCAGCCTGCGGGATCGGCAAGCGAGCCGAATCCAAGCTCTGACCCGGAGCGAAGATAAGCAATCGCTTCGCGAATCAGCTCGAACGCAACGTCAAGCACTTCGACGTCCGTGCGCGGCGCGAGCGCTTCGATCATTCGCCGCCCCGGCGCGCACGTGGAGTAGCGCGCGACGATTTCGCGGAGCTTGTCAAACTCGAGCAGTTCCTCGGCCGTGCGGCTCATGAATTCAAAATGCGGGAAGCAGCCTGCGGTGTCAAGCGGCTGGCGGTTGAAAATTCACAGAGCTCGTGGAAAATGGAATGGCAGCTCAGGCCGTCGCGCCGCTGTTTTTCGAGAATTTGCCTGCCAGATATTCTGCGGCATCGGCGGGGTGCGGCGCGACGTGCACGATGCGGCCGTCGGCTTCGCCCCATGTCGACGCATGGCCCAGTTCGACTTCGCGCACCCGCTCGATGATCGGCTGCCAGAATTCGCCCAGCGCGACGAATGGTTTGCTTCGCATCACGCCTTTGTTGAGCATTTCCCAGACCACCGCAAGCTCGACGAGCGTTCCCGTGCCGCCCGGGCAAGCAACATAGCCCGAGCCGCGCCGGATCAACTCAAATAGTCGCTCCTGCCACGTCTTGACGCGCACTTCCTCGTCCACCCATTGATTCGCGCGAGAGCGGAAAAATTCCGCGGTGACGGCAAGCGTTTGCCCGCCGGCTTCCTTTGCGCCGCGAGAAGCCGCTGCCATCACGCCGCCGTATCCGCCGCTGCACACCGTGAAACCGCGCTTCGCAAGCGCCGTGCCAAGCTCATGCGCAATGGCGTAGTGCGGGTCGCCCTCGCGCGGCCGCGAGCTTCCGAAGACAGTGATGATTTTCTGCGTCTTTGCCGGCGGGGTCATTTCTTTTTCTGCGTCTCCTTTGGTTTGGATGGCGGCGCGCCAAGGTCTTCCACCATGGCAACCGAAATGGCGTCCAAAATCTTCGTCGCGTCGCTTCCCTTGCCGCCGTTGTGATTATCGAAAATGGAAAAAAGCAGATGCTCGCCGCGAATCGTCGTCGCGAAACCAGAAATCGCCTGTGTATGTTCCACGGACCCTGTCTTTCCCTCGATTCGCCCGACAGCCGGGGTCCCCTTCATTCGATTGTCGAGCGTGCCATCGATTCCGGCGACGGGCAGCGTGGAAAAGTACGCATCGCCCCACGGCTGGCGGCGCACGTATTGAAGCAGCGCGACTACTGCCCTCGGCGTGACCAGATTTTCACGCGAAAGCCCGGAGCCATCGTCAACTTCCACGCCTCCATCCGGGACGCCCGCGGTGCTGAGGAAGCTTTTTTCGAAAGTGAGTCCGCCGGCGAGCGAACCTGTCCCGGTTTTCTCTTTCGCGACCGTGCGCAACAGGATTTCCGCGTGAAGGTTTTGACTCACCTTATTGACCACGCGCACAATTTCAATCAACGGCTGCGAATCCCTCTCCACGAGCACGGTCGGCCCGGATTGACCAGCTGTGCCTGCGGCTGGCGACGGAGGGTCCAGCTCCATTCCTTCCGCGGGCGGCGGCGCGTGCTGCGCGCGTGCCTCCCCAGTGATTCTGACTCCGCGCGCCTCCAGAATCTCTTTCAGCACGTTGGCCGTGTACTCCGCGGGGTTCGGCATCGCGAGAGGTTCATCAATTGTTGCGTGCCCCAGCGGAATCGAGCCGCGCAGTAAAAACTGCTTCGCGCCGGGCTCCTCCACAACGTCAAACTGCGGCGACGAATCAGTCGCGCCGGTTGTGACGCTGTAAGCGTAAACGTCGTAGCCGGGCCACGGTTCCACTGTGATCCACGCCGGCGCGCCGACGTGATCGCCGGGCGTCACCTTCAGGTCGAGAGAGTTGTCGTCGAGGCAGATCGCGCTGATGGGCGCGCCATAGTAGAACGGAACGTCGCCCACAGCCCAGCCTTCCGGATAAGGAGCATAAGGGAAATAACCGTCATCAGCGACGATGTCGCCGTCGATTTCCTTGACGCCTTTTCCCACGATCGCGTCTGCAAGGTCCGCGACTGGCTTGTCGGGCGGGCCATCGATTGGATTCTTCGCGTCGAACGGCATCTTGCGATTGGAAAAATCGGGATCTCCGCGGCCTACGAGAATTAAATCGCCTCGCAGCCGGCCAGCAGAGTCGATCGGCCCCGAAGTCTCAATCGTGGTGCGAAACCGGTAATCCGGCCCGAGCGTCGCCAGCGCCAGGATGGTCGTAAAAAGTTTGGTATTCGAAGCAGGCGTGAAGTACTTCTCGGCATTCAGCTCGAAGACTGTCTTTCCCGTATCCGCATCGACGATCAGTGCGCCGACAAAACCCTTTTGCGCTTCCGGATCGGCGAGAGCGGCGTCCAAGGTCTTACGGAACTCGGCCGTTCCCGCGGTTTCATGCGCGGACGTCTTCTTCTGGGGCTGCGAGTATGATGAAAGCGCCACGGAAAGTAGAGAACTGGCGAGCACGGCCGAAATTCGCGCGCACCGCTCCGCAGCACGACCGCTCATACTGGCCTCCCGCCTCAACTAAAATCTGTCTAGTAAGGACGCCGGAAATTATAAGCCAATTTCCCAAAGTGATGGTGCCGGGCAACTGCCATTCCCAAGCCGAGCTAACCTATATTGACTGCGTCGCATCTCACTAAGCGTACGTTCCTTGTATCCAGCCAATAAATCAAACTAAGATACTCCATCATCTGAGGAGGCAACTGCTTATGCGGAAACTTCTCATTCTTTTGGTTGCTGTCACGTTGTCAGGATTGCCCGTGCTCATGGCTCCTTCGGTCGCACGAGCGGCGGATAAGTCCGAGAATAACGACACAAAGCGGTTAGACAATTCGGGCAAAGTCATCAAGGAAATTCTCGATATTCCGGATGATATTCCCCAGGATTTGCTCGACAAAGCGGAATGCGTGATTGTGTATCCATCCGTCCTGAAGCTCGCCTTTGGAATCGGCGCCAGCTACGGCCGCGGCGCCATGACCTGCAGGACTGGCGACGATTTCAAGGGGCACTGGGGCGCGCCCACGATGATGCGCCTCGAGGGCGGCAGCATTGGGTTCCAGCTTGGCGGACAAGCCACCGATTTCGTTCTCCTGGTGATGAACAAGCGCGGCGCCAACGCCATCCTCAGCAGCAAAGTGAAGTTGGGCGCCGACGCGGCCGCAGCGGCCGGACCGAAGGGTCGCAACGCAGAGGCCTCCACGGATGTGTCGATGCGAGCTGAAATCCTAACCTATTCGCGCTCGCGAGGATTATTCGCCGGCGTATCCCTGGCGGGCTCGACCCTGCGGCCGGACAACGGTGCCAATACCACGATCTACGGCCACAAAGTCGCCGCCAAGGACATTGTACTTCATGGCGCGGTCGGCGTTCCTGCGTCCGGGAGACTACTGATAGACACGCTCCAGCAACACTCACCCGTCAACAAATCCGATCCGAAATCGCTGAAAGACTGAACGCATTTCCGGAGGCCGGCGAAAATTCTTCGTCGGCCTCTGGTCTTGCCCCTCCACGCGGAAACCCGTACTCTGAACGTTTCACGACTTGAGTGGGGGAGATTCCGTGAGCTGCCCGATTTGTGAGAAGCGCCGCCCAGAAAGGTATTGCCCTTCGCGCGGCGAGAGAATCTGCGCGATTTGTTGCGGCAAGGAGCGCGAAGTTACGATTGACTGCCCCTCCGACTGCCCGCATTTGATTTCCGCGCGCCGCTACCAAGTCGAGCACAGAAAGCCTCCCGAGCTCGGCGAGATTCCTTTTCCCGATATTGACCTGACGCCGGATTTGATCCGCCGGAATCAAGCTCCTTTGTCCGGATTTGGACTTACGATTCTGAAATTCGCTCAGGAAAATCCGGCTTTGCGCGACCCGGAGGTGCTCGCGGCGCTCGGCGCTTTTGCGGAAACCTGCCGGACGCTGGAATCCGGCATAATCTTCGAGCGTCCGCCGGACGCGCCGCTTCCTCGCGTGCTGTATGGTGAACTGGCGAAATTCATCGAAGACTTCAGGAAATCGGAGGCGCAGCAAACTGCATTCAGTCCGCTGAAGAACTCGGAGATATTTCGCCTGATCGTTTTTCTATTGCGCGTCGGCCGCCGCGAGTCGAATGGCAGGCCGCGCTCGCGCGCTTTCCTCGATTTCCTCCGCGCCCAGTTTCCAAGCGAGCCCGAAGCGCAGTCGGAAGCGCCGCGAATCATCGTGCCTTGACTAAGTCCGCCTAAACGATCGAATCTATCAAAGGCTTCATGTGCGGTTGCTCGCCGGGCCACATCGCATTCCCGAGCTTCAGACTTAACTGTGACGACCTCGCCGCGGGCTCGGGCCCCGGTTGAGGACGCGAGCCGAGTCCGTATTTTTTCCTCACTTCGCGGATGCGTCCTGTGATTTCGTTGCGATACGCCTCGGGCGCATTTGCCCTTTGCAGATACCATTCGCGGTATCGCGCTGCGAGCTTCGGAAAGTGCGACTCGATGAAGGGTAGAAACTGCTTGAACGAAGCCGGCATCAGGAACAAGACATTCCCAGCGAACCATTGCGCGCCGGCGTCGCGCGCGGCGCGCGCCAGCGCGTCCAGATCCTCCTCGCCATCCGTTATGCCCGGGAGAATCGGCATCGCAAAAACGCCGGCGGCCAGGCCCGCGTCTCTCAGCCGGCGAACTGCGGCGAGTCTCAAATCAGGCCGTGGCGCGCGTGGCTCGAGCATGCGCGCGAGGCGCGTTCGTAGGGTGGTCACGGAAAGATTGACGGTGAGCGATGAACGCTCGGCAATCCTTTTTAGCAGGTCAATGTCGCGCACCACGCGATCCGATTTCGTCGTGATCGACAGGCTCAGCCCTTCGCGTTCGGCCATCTGCTCCAGGATGCTGCGCGTCACCCCAAATTCGCCTTCCGCGGGCTGATAAGGGTCTGTTGCCGTCCCGATCGCGATGTGTTCGCCGCAGATTCGTTTGCTCTGCAGATCGCTCTTCACCAGCGCGCCCGCGTCCTTCTTCACGAAAATCTTTCGCTCAAATTCACCGCCATCCAGCTCCATGAATTCGTGCGTGTACCGCGCATAGCAGTAGCGGCACCCGAATTCGCAGCCGCGATAGGGATTGACCGTCCAGTTGAATGGGACTCGCGGCGAATCACAGTTGTTCAGGATCGACCGTACCGGCAGAACAAAATACTCCGTCCCCCGCTTGGCATCGGCCAGGGGGGAAGAGGCGGCGAGGCGTGCGATACCGACCAGCTCCTCCGCGGGCTTCGAACTCCGGTGACTGGCCGGAGGGGGCGATGAAGCGTCGCGGAACTCACGAATGCCGTTGGGGGCGGCGGTGGGGAAAAGAGTGAGCCTGGTCGCTCTCGGGCGGCGCAAAGCGCCCTTTTGGGACGCCGGAACCGCTCGCAGCGTGGAAATGTTCGCCATCGGTATGCTTGCCTCGCCGATTGGAGTGGGTGCAGTATATTCGCTTTTTATTCGCCATGTCAAGCACAATTTTTCGCCTCATTTTCGCCTTCCGTGGCTGGCCCTTCGGACAGCTCCCGCGGTAGAAACAGCCCGGTTTCTAAACGACACGCGACTGCCTGCAACGGAATACACTCTTACCGTGGACACGTCCGAAAACGAAGTCAGCATCTTAATCCTCGACAATGAAGCAGCAACCCAAAGCGCGCTGCAGCAAGTGTTTGACTCCGAGGGCTGGCGCGTGCAAGTCGTCTCGAATCCCGCCGAAGCCATGGCCGAACTCGCGCGCGAGCACTGGACCCTGGTTCTTGTGAACGTCGCTCTCGCCAACCTCAACGGCCCGCTCTATGCCACGCTCCGCGAACTGGCCCACTCCGATGCCGTTTCTGAAGATGGCTCAAGTCCGCTGCGCGTGCTCTTCATGACTCCGAAAATGGCCGCAAGTTGGTCCCAGCCCGCGCTCGAAAAAGATCGCCTGCCCTACGTCCTGAAGCCGTTTCACCTTCACGATTTCCTCGAAAAAGTCAGCGACCTTCTGATGGACGTGAGCGCCATCTCCGAGCCGATTCGCTCCGTAAAGACCCTCGCCCCACACAGGGAACGCCGCCATAGAGAACACCGCCCCGTCCATGGACAGATGTTCGCCTCGCGTGACGATTACATCATGACGGAAGAAGAGCTCGCCGAATACGACCGGCAGGAAGAAGAGGAGCGCAAGAAGCGGCAGGAAGCCGAAAAGCGGCGCGAAGTGCTTTAGCGATTGCAGCAAACCCCAGTAGTCCAGTCCTCCCCGAATCTCACTTCGATCTTTGATGTTCCTGCCAAAGATGCACGGCGCTCCTGTCCGGCGTGTCCGCCAGCAGTTCCGCGATAGTTTTCTTCACGGCCGGATGGCGCATCGTCGGCGCAATCTCGGCGAGGGGCACAAGCACGAATCGCCGCTCCATCATGCGCGCGTGCGGCACCTCCAGCTCCGGCGTGTGAATCACGCTCGAACCGAATAGCAAAATATCCAGGTCAATCACTCGTGGTCCGCGCCGGACCCTCCGCCTTCGTCCCATCCCGCTTTCGATCTCTTCGAGCGCGTGCAAGAGCTGTCGTGGCATCAATTCCGTTTCCGCTTCGACCACGCAGTTGAGAAACCATCCTTGCTTCTCAAAATCAACGGGCTCCGTCTCATAAATCGAAGATCGCCGCGTGACGCGGATGCCGCGCTCCCCGAGCGCCTCCATCGCCGCTGCTAAATGCTTCTCGCGCTCCCCCACGTTCGACCCCAGCGATAGATAGACTGTCTTCATTTCGGGCTTCGTAACGATCAGAGTTTAGAATAACTGCGGCTGGCGGCGCGGTTGATCCATGTTGAAGTACTGATACGCGAGTGCAGTGGCAACGCGGCCGCGTTGCGTCCGGTCGAGCAGTCCAAGCTGCATCAGGTAAGGCTCGTAAATCTCCTCAATGGCGTCCTCTTCTTCGCTCAGCGACGCCGCGAGCGTGTTCAATCCCACCGGCCCGCCGCTGTATTTCTGAATGATGGCGAGCAGCAGGTTGCGGTCGACTTCATCGAGTCCCCGCTCGTCCACTCCGAGCTTTTCGAGCGCTTCCTTCGCCACCGCGAGCGTGATTTTCCCGTCCGCGCGCACCTCCGCGTAATCGCGGACGCGCCGCAGCAGCCGGTTCGCCACGCGAGGCGTGCCGCGGCTTCTGCGCGCAATCTCTTCCGCGCCCGCGTCGTCCATCGCGATGTTCAGAATTTTCGCCGAACGCCCCACGATTTCGAATAAGTCCTCCGCCGTGTAAAAATCCAGCCGGTGTACGATCCCGAATCGCGAGCGCATCGGCGCCATGATGAGCCCCGCGCGCGTCGTCGCGCCCACGAGCGTGAATTTCTGCAATTGGTAGGGATGAATTCTCGCGCCCGGCCCCTGTCCGATGATCAAATCAATCCGGAAATCCTCCATCGCCGGATACAGAATTTCTTCCAGCGCCGCCTGCAGCCGGTGGATCTCGTCGAGAAAAAATAATTCGCGCGCCTCGAGCGCGGTCAGCACGGCCGTCAGATCGCCCTTGCGTTCCAGCAGCGGCCCGGAGCTGACCTTGATTCCCACGCCCATCTCGTTCGCCAGAATCTGCGCCAGTGTCGTTTTTCCCAGTCCGGGCGGGCCGTAGAGAAGCACGTGGTCGAGCGCCTCGCCTCGGCTTCGCGCTGCCTCCACGGCGATTGCCAGGTTTTCTTTCACGCGCGACTGGCCGATATAATCTGCGAACCTTTTCGGCCGCACGCTCGCTTCTACGCGCGCGTCTTCATCAAACGCCTGGCCCGACAGGATGCGATGTTTCAGTTCTGGCATTTATTTTCCAGATAGAAAATCCCGTTCCTAATCCCCGCGGCCCGCGCCGGCGCTCTTCTCCACCGCCGCTGTCCCGCCCAATTTTCGCAGCGCCGCGCGCAGCAGGATATCGAACCCCGAATCGCCGTTGCCCCGCACTTGTTGCAGCGTTTTCTCCACCATTCGCGCCTCGTATCCCAGATTCACCAGTGCCGAGGCCACGTCCGCCTCCACTTGCGAGCGCGCCGCCGGCTTGCCAGTCTCCGCCACATCAACCGCCGCAAGCTTGTCGCGCAATTCCACCACAATCCGTTCCGCCGTCTTCTGTCCTACTCCGGGAATGCTCTTAAGCCGGACTACGTCCCCTTTGCGGATCGCCGGAACCAGCTCTCCCAGGCTGATTCCCGAAAGTATCTTCAGCGCGAGGCTCGGTCCGACTCCCGTAGCCGAAATCAGCATCTCGAAGCATTGCTTCTCGCGCGCGGTCAGAAATCCGTAGAGTGCAATCTGGTCCTCGCGCAAATGCGTGTGAATCAGCAGTGTAACTTCGCTGTGCAGTGCGCCCAGCCCGGCAAACGTCGAGAGCGGAATCTGCACCTGATAACCCACGCCGCCGACTTCTACGAGCACTTGATTTGGCCGCTTGTCTGCGAGAACTCCGCGGAGCTGTCCAATCATGTCCTGCGATTATTGATTAGCGGCCAGGGGGTGTCAACGCGCTTCGTTCTGAATCATCAAGCCATCTCGCTGCTCATCCGAATTTTCGTAGACATTCGCTGCTCTCTTTTCGGACGACTTTGCGAAACTTCAGGCAACTCTGTGTTCCCTGAGCGATTTCGCACACTCCCCGGAGCAAATATTTCTCCGCTTATAAATTTTTTATCAAGCCGCCCCGCGTTTCGCTCCCTCGAAAATCCTCGTCGCGTCTAATCGCGAGAACGAACCGGGCCCATAATAAAGGAGAAACGAAATGTCACGCATCAAGTCTCTTCAGCTTTTGGTACTCGCGCTCGCGATGGCGCTCTCGCTTCCGGCGTTCGCGTCATCGAAACACAAGAAGTCCGATCCCAAACCTCTTGCAAAATCCACTTTCCAACTGGTGGGCGAGGAATCGCTCGGTGGCACCGTGCTCAAGGCGGGCTCTTATCTCGTCACTGCAGATGAATCAAAAATCTCTTTCTGGCGGGATGACAGACTCGTCGCGGAAGCTTCCATCGTCTGGAAGGAGCTGAGGGAACCGCCGCAGCGAAATACGCTTGTGCTCGACTCCGGCAAAATTGTCGAGGTCCGTTTTCCGGGGAAGAATCGCTCCGTCGTAGTGGATTAACAGCGCAGGATGAAGAAACGCGGGCGGATATGTCGAGCCGCCCGCGTTTTGCGCTTCAGGATGCTTTTCTCTCAGCTTTCGATTGCGCGCCGAGTTCCCGCAAGACCGCTGCTGCCTCCGCTTGGCTCTTTGCTTCGGCCATCGAAAGCGGCGTCTCTCCGTCCTCTGTTGCCGCATTTGGATCGGCGCCATGCTCCAGCAGGAGCCTCAAAATTTCCAGCTTTCCTCCGGAAGCTGCCTCATGCAGCGGCGAATAACCAGCGCCATAGCGATGCCGCGCGTTCGCGCCCCGCGAAAGAAGCAGCCGCACGATCTCGGCATCGCCACGTGCCACGGCGCCCGATAACGCCGTATAACCGGTCGCGTTTTTCGAAACGGCATTCACTTCCGCTCCCTTATCGAGAAGCAATTCCGCGATATGTCTTTGCCCGAAAAACGCCGCAAGCGCCAGCGGAGCGAATCCATCCGCCGCGAAGGAATTGATTCTCGCCGGGTCCTGCGCCGCCAGTTCCGCGACGCGCTCCGTTTTCCCCGCCGCGGCCGCCTCATGAATGGTAAGCAATGCGCCGTGCTCGATCAGCAGCTCCCGCACCTCCGGCCGGTTATGATAAATCGCCGTCATCACCGCCGAAGCGCCCGAATCCGCGCGAGCGTTCGCCAGCCCGGGCTCAATCGTCAGCATCTGCTTCACGCGGGCTGCATCGCCCGCGGTCACCGCTTCCAGGAATTTCTGCGCTCCGAGCATGGACACACTCCTCTACTCGTTTTAACGCGGGAAGACGAATGAGGTTACTTTACACCCTGGGGGCGTTCCACGCTATCGCCAATGCCGTCCGTGGGCAAGTCAACTGCCAGGCCGGCTCCCAGGCCTTTTAACGTCGCGCGCGGTCATTCTTTAGGGCCTCTTCCACCAGCGCCTCGAGTTCGCGTCGTGTCAGCGTCACCCGATCCGGTTCCGCCGCGTCGGAGGTGACCGGACAGCTTGCCGTTCCACCCGCTGCTGTCTCCAGGCCATAGCGAGCTCGCGCTGCGAGCAATTTCTCCACATCTGCGCTGGAAAGGAGCACTTGCTTATGCAGCAGTTCGGTCACCAGCGACACGCGCGCGAAATGCTCCACCGTCTCCATGCGATAAAACGCCGTCAGCAAATCTGCGCCGTACGCGACTGCGCCGTGATTCGCCATGAGAATCGCGTCATAGGACTGCACCAGCGGTTCGAGGGAATCTGTGAGTTCCGAGGTTCCGGGCGTTCCGTATTCGGCCAGAGGCACGCAACCGAGTCCCATTACGGCCTCGCTGAGGAGAGCCTTGTTCAGTGGCAGGCCTGCCGAGGCGTACCCGGTGGCCGTAGGAGGATGTGCGTGACACACCGCGTTCACGTCCGGCCTGCGGCGGTATATCAGCAGATGCATCGCCAATTCAGACGATGCATTCCGCCGCCCCGACAGTTTGTTTCCCGCGATGTCTGTAACGACCAGGTCATCCGGGGACATCATTCCTTTGGAAATGTTGGTCGGAGATGTGAGTATGCGCTGCGCGCCCAGTCGAAGCGAGATATTGCCGTCAGTTGCGGCTACGAATCCGCGCTGGTGGAACCAATAGCCGACGGTGCAGATATCGCGCCGATGCTCCTCTTCGCTCTTCAGCGCGCCATGCGTGATGGTTTCAGGGTACATGCCTGGTTTGGCCCCTGATAGCCTACCCCCGGAGCCAGCGGTATTCTACCTTGCGTGTCCAGTAGATTCGCCCTGCACCCGCGAATTACGCGTAAATCCCGCGGTGCTTGAGGGCGATGGCTACGCGATCGATTGCCAGCATATAGGCCGCGATTCGGTTGTTCACCCTGTGTTTGTCCGCGTAGAGCACCACTTCATCGAAGCTGCGGTCCATCACGTCCTGCAGCCGCTCGTTCACTTCGCTCTCGCGCCAGAAAAATCCCTGCCGGTCCTGCACCCATTCGAAATAGCTGACCGTCACGCCGCCCGCGTTCCCCAGGATATCGGGAATGATGAAAACCCCCTTCTTGCCGAGGATTTCATCCGCCGGCGCCGTCGTCGGCCCGTTCGCGCCTTCGCATAGAATCTGCGTCTGCACGCGCTGTGCATTCTGGCTGGTGATCTGATTTTCGATTGCCGCCGGAATCAGGATATCGCATGGCTGGAACAGGATGTCCTGCGAACTGAGTTTCTGTCCGCCACCCGGAAAATCCGGCAGGGCTTTGTGCTCGCCGTAAACCCAATTCACCAGGTTCGGCACGTCGAAGCCCTTTTCGTTGTAAAGTCCGCCATGAACGTCCGCGACGCCAATGATCTTGTAGCCCGCCGCGTGCATGAGTTTTGCGCCCATCGAACCGACGTTCCCGAATCCTTGTATGATCACGCGGCAGTTTTCCTTCTTGATTCCAAGCTTCGCGATGGCCTTATCGCACACCATCATCACGCCGCGGCCCGTCGCCTCCGGCCGGCCAAGCGATCCGCCCAATTCCAGCGGCTTGCCAGTAACCACCGCCGTCACCGTATGCCGCATGTGCATCGAGTACGTGTCCATCACCCACGCCATCACTTGCGCATTGGTGTTCACGTCCGGCGCCGGCACGTCCCGCTCCGGCCCAATCCATTCCGAAAGCTCCGCCGTGTAGCGGCGAGTCATCGCCTCCAGTTCGCGCATCGACATCTTTTCCGGGTCGCAAATGATTCCGCCCTTTGCTCCGCCGAACGGAATATTCACCACCGCGCACTTCCACGTCATCCACGACGCGAGCGCGCGCACTTCATCTATCGTCACGTTGGGCGCGTAGCGGATTCCGCCTTTGCCCGGCCCGCGCACCAGCGAGTGCTGCACGCGGTAGCCAACGAACACTTCCATGCGCCCGTCGTCCATCCTCACGGGGATATACACGGTGATTTCCTTGTTCGGATGTTTCAGATAGCGGTACAGGCCGTCCTCGAGTCCCAGTTTCCTTGCTGCTTCTTCGAAGCGGGCCTCTGCCGCTTCGTAAGGATTCAATTCATGTTCCATCGATACCGTAGCCATGACTGCGCTCCCCTTCATTGCGACGATGATTGCAGCAAACGGATGTTAACGCTGGCAAAATTTTGCGGCGGAAGATCCCCGAAGTCGTCGGGGCTGGTTCCGACGCCGCCCAAGCGGCGCTGCCCAGTATACGAATTCGCGCGCGCGGCTGGCAAGGCGGCGCGAAGCAGTTTGATGCGCAATTCGCCAATCCGCGCAATCTCTTGCGCTATCGCCTCAACGCAATCCCGCACTTCGAAAGTATCAACCGCGCCAGGCGCATGTGGTCGTGCCGAACGACCTGCCCGCTCTGTAACAGGTCGTCGGAAATCACGCTAATTCCCATTCGCCGCATATCGCCCGGCTCGGCCCCCACCTGTTCGGCGCCTTCGCGACGATACCGCCGCAATACATCCGCAGAAATGCGCGTTCGATTGACGATTACGCTGTCGAATAGCCCTTCGTGCGCATGTTCGTATACGGCGCGAACGTGATCGGTCAAAGAATACCCATCCGTCTCGCCCGGCTGCGTCATCAGGTTCGAGATATACACGCATTTCCCCCGCGACTTCCGAATCGCCTCCGCCACGCCGCGCACCAGGAGATTCGGAATGATGCTTGTATAGAGCGACCCGGGCCCCATCAGAATCAAATCCGCTTCGCGAATCGCCTCCAGCACTTCCGGTAAAGGCCGGGCGGAGCTTGGCACCAGCTTCACTCTGCGTATGCGTCGCCGCGAATGCGAAATCCTCGTTTCGCCTCGGACTCTCTTGCCATCCTCGAGCAGCGCTTCCAGCGTGACGTTGGCGGTGGTCGAGGGGTAGATCCGCCCGCGGATCGCCAGCACCTGTCCCGAGAATCTCACGGCTTCCGGGAAGTCCCCGGTCACGTTCGTCAACGCAGTCAGGAACAGGTTACCGAAGCTGTGCCCAGCCAGCGCTCGGCCAACGGGAAATCGGTATTGGAACAGCCGCCCCAGCAGCGCCTCATCCTCGGAGAGGCCGACGAGGCAGTTGCGGATGTCGCCGGGGGGGAGGATGGAATACTCGCGGCGCAGTCGGCCCGAACTGCCGCCATCGTCGGTCACAGTGACGACGGCCACGAGGTCGGCGATGGGGTACTTATCAGGCCGGGCGAGCTCTTCGGGGCGGCTGGCGACGTGGTGCTTCAGCCCGCGCAGCAACATCGAGAGGCCCGTGCCACCGCCGAGCGCGACAATGCGAATGGATTGCTTGCGAGACTTTCCGGGCCAGCTCACGGAAGACTTGTTCACGGACGAAATGCAGCGCTAGCCGCGCGACCCTTCGCGCTCCGGATAAAGGATCTCCGTGAAGCGCGGGTCTTCATGAAGGAAAGCAAAATCCTCGTCGTTGCGCGCGCGGTAGCGGTTTTCGGGGCGAAGCTGGATGGCGACCTTCAAATTTTGCATGGATGATTCGGCCTCGCCGGTCAGGCAATCGAGGGCGGCCATCGCGTAGACAATGTGGTCCGCTTTCGGCGCGGCTTTGCGCGCGCGGTCCAGATGTTCGCGCGCATCGTCCCAGCGGCCCAGATTCATCATCGCGATGCCCTGATTGTAGTGATCTTCCGCGGACTTCAGCGAAGGCTCCGACGTCGTAGAGAATCGCTGATCGCAAATGCGAATATGAACGCGCGCGCGGTCCACCAATTCTTTATTCGGTCCTTCCACGACTCTTTCGAATAGCTGCTTGGCGCGCTGAAATTTCGTCTGCCGGAAAACGCGCAGGCCTTCTTCGTAAGCTCTCAGTTGCGAGACGATCGCGGGATCAGCCGAATCCTGCAACAGGCTGATGTTGCGGTGCTTCCCTAACGCCTTATGTTTCAGCGATTTCCCCGCTTTTCGAGACGCGCTTGCACCCTGTGATGAGTGCCGGCCATTCTTGCTCGTTGCGCGTGCCATATTCGAGAAAATACCAGAGATATAATGCCGCGTCAACTGGCTGGTTTTGAGTGGCTTCAAGGGCAATTCCGCGTAATGAAATTCATTTGCGATCAGGAACTCGTAAGTGCTGTGTTTGCAAGCATTTGACCTCTCGCGACTGTGCGTTTCATTTGCGATCAGGGAAGGCCGTGACCAGTGGCCCGTGAGCCGTGGCCCGTGACGGCGAAGGCTTTGCGCGATTTCTGCGCGAGCGTGATTGGGAATGCCGCTCAAAAGGTGAGAATTACAAAGCGCGAAATAGGGACGATTAGAAATGGGTGCAATCGTTTGTTTTCTGTAACTTGCGGGCGTTTCTAATCGCGGAGAGGGACGATTAGTTCTAGAGGCTAGGGGCTCGAAGCTGGAGGCTGGAGAGGAAACCCCTGCGAAATTATCGATTAGAAATTGGGATGTGGTTGGATTTGGAGGAGTTAGGTTAAAGTCTAATTTCGCGGTTATGGTTACATAATTCTGGGAGACTATGGCCAAGGCTGCCTTTTCTTGCCTCGTTTGAATCGCCGAGCCTTCCATGATGCTCCCGATAGAAATGCAAAACCCTGAGGTCGGCTGTCCGGCCCCGCAAGAACGTCCGGGACGCCAGAAGCGCGCTTCGCTCAGGGTCAACGCTGCGCGTTGAGGCGCAGAATCGCCGACTTTAAGGCCCACACAGTGTATACCATTGTATTACTATTGTCAAGAATAAAATAAAGCCTTTGGGATGAATACGTTTCGGGCGCGGATAGGGCGTCGCGGCTTTGCCGCTGAAATCGCTGCGCTGTGCGCAGTCGATACTGCAAATTGGAGTGCGGACAGTCGGCGTAAACAGTACGAAATTAGTTGCGGGCTGCGAGTCTCGCGCTCAGTCTTGTAATCTTACGTAGTGCTCTACAGGTGGGAGATCTGTCGTTCTGGGCAGGATTCCTGCAAAAGGCTTCTGGTTCTTACTTCCTCGAATCAAGTGAGGCACAGTGTTAGGGCAATTCCGCGAGAAGATTACCATGCTAGCCAACGCCGGGTACCCGAGAGCGTGCTTTGAGTTGACTTGGGCCGCAAGTTCGAGGAATCGCTCCTTAACTTGTGGTGCGCATAGATTAGCCTCAGGATGTAAGAGGCGGTTCTTTTTTTCGTGAACATGTAATGCCCTTGTGCTGGTTCAGCCTGAAATGGAGAGAGGGCGCTTTCCGTTAGTGAGTAATTCGCCCTTTCGGGCAAGGTCATTGTAGCCCCACATGTACATTGGTCTCAATTTCCGGATTGCCCGTCATCTGGTCAGAATCGCGTTATCGCAGGCAACTCGGCCAATCTGCACATTCCGTGTATAGAAGCGCCCAGGTCCCTATGATTCATGCAATTTGAGATTTTGCCCGCTTCCGAGTAATCGAACCGCGAGCCACAAACCTGCGACCTCGACAACCAGAAGCGCGAAGACGCTCGCATCGAATAAGCCGGTCCAATCGCCGGACGGAGCCCTGAAAACATTATTGGGAGCAAGTTGCAGGAAATGCTCATAGACGCCCGCAATCAACGCGGCAGTCCAAAAGAGCGCCAGAACTCCCCCGGCCCACTTATCGCTCAACCTCCATAACGCCGTCGCCACGATCAACACAATCAAATTGATGAACGTAATGGTGGCCACCCCAGCCCAACTCACTTTGAATTCGGGGCCAGGCAGCATCTTCTCCACCAGGATCAAATGCCCGAGCACTAAAATCCAATTTACAACGATCAAGACAAGCATGAACGAGTGTAGACGTTTCATGGAAAAACCCCCTTTTCTTAATAATCTTCTAACATCCACGAACCAAACCCCATCTCTACATCGAGCGGCATTAGGCGACGCCCACTACCCGATTTAGAAAACCGACGATGTACTTCCACACGAGGTAGTAGACCGTCAGCAGCGCCACAGGAGCCAGCGCCGGCGGGCCCTGGGTTGGAACACTGAACCCAAGTAGCCGTCCAATGCCTAGGCCGATCGGCACAATTACGAACAGAAGTGTCGCGCCATAAATGCCAATTGGCACGCGACGATGCCGGCTTACAAATGCATACAGCATGTTCCAGACTCCCCACAGATTTGGAATCACAGCCATCGGATAGACAATCACGCGCTCGAGCGGCAGAGGCAACCGGTAATGAAACCGGACAAAAGTGAATGCGGATATCGCCACCAGCAGAAAAATCGTCGGCACGGCTATGCCGGCCATATAGGCTCGAAGATAGCGGTATCGCTCCATGGTTCGCATCCTCCTTCCGGCGCATTTCCCCGACTGAATCGTCCAACTGGGCCTAGAATTGATAAAGCAACTGCAAGATCCCCTGGGGCAGAGCAAGCGCCCAGCAGGCCAGTAGCGCAATCAGCGCCCAGTCGTACCACGGCAACCGCAAGGGCGCTTCTTGCAATCGATTCAACATCTCCGGCCACAATTCGCGCCGCGGTCGCCGGTCCGCCCGGGGAAATGCGGACTTCAGCAGCTTCTTAGCACTTTCTACATGCTCATCTTCGTGTGTCACGGTTTCATCCCCAGCCGTCGGAGCTCCTTTCGAAGCTGCCGCACAGCCCGAAATACGCGCGTGCGAATTGTTCCCACCGGCTTTCCGGATGCGCGTGCGATCTCTTCGTACGATTGCTCCTCGATCAAAACGAGGTTTGCCGTCGACTGCAACCTGGGAGACAAGCGTTCGAACGCCTGCCGAATTTTTTCACGAGCCTCTCTCCCATCGGCAGCATCGGGAATCTCCGCAGCAGGCTCCTCGACCAACTCCTCTTCACGACGCCAAACGCGCACGTGGTCAATCGCCAAATTCGTCGCGATCCGCCGCACCCACGCGCCAAACGGGTAGCTCGCATCGAATCGCCCTCGCGCCTTGTAAACGCGCCAAAACGTCTCAATGGTCAAGTCCTCCGCAAGTCCCGGGTCGCGCACGATCTGCACGATCCAGCCATATACATCGCGCTGGTGCAGACGAAATAGCGCCTCAAACGCGTCCATATCGCCTTGTTTGAAGCGTTCGAATAGCTCCATTTGCCCTTTCAATATCACTTACGAGGCGAATCCCGCCCGCATTACATTTTTTTTGCCGGCTTGCATTCAGGTTAAAGGCATGTATTGTCGGCAAACCGGAAGTAACCCATTTCATCCGTCACGCGGCCTGCTGGCGACGAATCTGCCGCTGTTTCCGCGCCGCCTCCAGCTTCCGATCCCGCTCGGCCTGAATCTCCTGCTGATGCCCGGCGAGCATGTCCTTCGGCGTGAT
>DATEFX010000011.1:0-86247 GCA_035280405.1 Candidatus Acidiferrales bacterium
TCCGCGCGGACAAGACGGCGTTCGTGAAGGGCGATGACGATGTCGCCTTTGCCAACGTCGCCCGCGCGATCGATATCATGCGGGGATCCGGGATTGTCAACATCGGTCTCATCACCGCCAAGATGGAGGCCGGCCAGTAGCCGGCCGACGCAAAGGAAACGGTTGCCCGTCTTGCGCGCTGCTCATTGCGTCGCTCTTATCCTGTAATTTTGCTGCGGCAAATTAATTGAGGAGATAGGGGATGGAACGAAAATCCCAAGCAGGTTCGGTTCTGGTTGTAGCGGCGGCTCTGGCTCTCGCCGCTTCCGGTTGCGCCAAGCTCAAGGCCCGCGACGATCTGAACAAGGGCGTGCAGGCCTTCACCGCCGCTCAGTTCGATCAGGCCATTGCCTATTTTCAGGACGCCAAGGCGAAAGACCCCACGTTGATGAATGCCCGCCTTTACCTGGCTCAGGCCTATGCCAGCCAGTATATTCCCGGCGCGCCTTCCGACGAAAACAAGCGCAACGCTCAGCAGGCCATCGAGGAGTGGAAGGAAGTCCTGCAGATGGATCCCAACAATCTGAGCGCGATCGACGGCATCGGATCGCTCTTGTACAACATGGCGGGCTCTCCCTTCGATCCCAAGATGATGGAGGAATCGAAGACCTACCATGATATGCACATCAAGCTGAAGCCGCAGGACCCGGATTCGTATTATTGGGTCGGCGTCGTCGATTGGGCCATTGTTTATCGCGCCAATAAGGACCTGCGCGCCGATTACAATTCAAAAGCGCGCAAGCCTCTCGGCGACCTCGATCCGCTGCCCAAGGCCGTCCGCGAGAAATTCATGCAGGACAATTCCGCGCTCATCAGCGAGGGGATCGATAACCTCAATAAGGCAATCGAAATCAAGCCGGATTACGCCAATGCCATGGCTTATTTGAACCTCCTGCTCCGCCAGAAGGCGGATACGGAAACTTCCACCGAGGCGCGCGACGCCGATGAAAAACTCGCGGACTCGTACGTGGACAAGGTAAAGGAAATCAATCAGAAGCAGATGACCGCGCCGGTCTCGCAATAATCACTAATCACTCCGGATCACCTGCTTTCGCTCTTCACCGGCTGGTCTTTTCCGTGCCAGCCGGTTCTTGTTTTTTCCGCGCCGGGGACTCTCCTGCCGCGAAATCTCGTGGAGGAAATCGCCTCAGGTCCGGCGTACAATGAATTAAAGTTGGTGGAATCGTGAGCCCTGATCCCAAGCCGGTTGCTAACGCTTCGGCGCAGCGCGCCCTCGACTTGCGTTTCGTCGAACTGGCCGACAAAGTCCGCCGCAATCGCCCGGGCGACGACCTCGACCTCCTCCGCCGCGCCTACGATTTCGCTTCCGAGCAGCATCGCTCCCAGCTCCGCCAATCGGGCGAGCTATACCTTTCGCATCCCCTCGCCGTCGCCAACATCCTCGCCGACATGAAGCTCGACGTCACCACGCTCTGCGCCGCCTTGCTCCACGATGTCGTCGAAGACACGCGCATCCCCATCGGCCAAATCACGGAAATGTTCGGCCCCGACGTCGCCCGCGTCGTCGAAGGCGCCACGAAAATCAGCCGCATCGATCTCCTCGGCCCCGAAGCCCGCCAGGCGGAAAACGTCCGCAAGATGCTTCTCGCCATGGTCAACGACGTGCGCGTGATTCTCGTCAAGCTCGCGGACCGGCTCCACAACATGCGCACGCTCGAATACCTCGAGCCCGAACGCCAGCAGCGCATCGCCCGAGAGACTCTCGACATCTACGCTCCGGTCGCCAATCGCCTCGGCATGGGCGTGATGCGCAGCGAACTCGAAAATCTCGCCTTCCGCTATCTCGAGCCCGCCGCTTTTCTCGAGCTGCAGAAAAAATTCGCCTCCAAGAGCAAGGTCCACGAAAAATTCCTCCAGGAAGTCCAGGACGTGATTCGCAAGAAGATGGTCGAGAATGGCATTCCCGCGGAAGTTGAGGGCCGCACGAAGGGGCTTTACTCGCTTCACCAGAAAATCCAGCGCCAGCAGCGCCTCTTCGAACAGGTTTACGATCTCCTCGCCGTCCGCGTGATTACGGACAATGTGAAGAATTGCTACGCCGCCCTCGGCGTCGTTCATCAGATTTGGCGTCCCGTTCCCGGCCGCTTCAAGGACTACATCGCCATGCCCCGCCCGAATTTGTATCAGTCGCTTCACACCACGGTCATCCATTCCGGCCAGGCCTTCGAAATTCAAATCCGCACGCAGGAGATGCATCGCATCGCCGAGCAGGGCGTCGCCGCGCACTGGAAATATAAGGACGGCCGCGCCGCTACCGAAGCCGGCGCAAAGCGCGGCGACGTGAAGGACGATCAACGCACGGTCTGGATGCGCCAGTTGATCGAATGGGTCCAGGAAATGGAGGAACCGAGCGAGTTCCTCTCCACTCTGAAGGTGGACCTTTACCCCGAGGAGGTCTACACCTTCTCGCCCAAAGGCCGCGTCGTTGTTCTTCCGCGCGGCGCGACGCCCGTGGATTTCGCCTATTCGATTCACACCGAAGTCGGCCACGAATGCGTCGGCGCCAAGGTCAATGGCCAGATCGTTCCGCTGCGCCACGTTCTCGCCAATGGCGACGTCGTCGAAATCCTCACGCAGAAGGGCCACGGCCCCAGCCGCGACTGGCTCAACTTTGTCCACACTTCGAGCGCCCGCAGCAAGATCCGCCACTGGATTAATCTGTACGAACGCGAAGAAGCCACCGCCGTCGGCCACCGCCTCCTCGAGCGCGAAGCCCGCAATTGCGGCGTCAGCCTGAAAAAAATCTCCGATGAAGACTGGCAGCGCGTCGCCTCCGAATACGGTTGCGGCCGCATTGAAGACCTCTACGCCGACCTCGGCTACGGAAAATGGTCCGCGCGGCAGGTTCTCGCGAAGGCTTCCGGCCGAACTCTCGCAGCTCCCGCGGAGGAGAAGCAGCCCAAGCTCGTTTCCACCGTCAAGCGCATGCTCGGCATGAAGGATGCGCCCATCGAAGTCCGCGGCCACGACGATTTGATGGTCTACCGCGCCAAGTGCTGCAACCCGATTCCGGGCGATGAAGTCGTCGGCTATGTTACGCGCGGCCGCGGCGTCGCGGTTCATGCCACCTCCTGTCCCAATGTCCAGAAATTGCTCTACGAATCCGAGCGCCGCCTCGCCGTTCAGTGGGCTGGCGCGAGCGAATCCACTTTTCCGGTGCACCTCCGCATTCTCACGGAAGACAGGCCCGGCATGCTCGCGGAAATCACGTCGGCGATCAGCGACGCCGCCGCGAATATCCGCAATCTCGAAAGCGTCGGCGAGGCGTTGCACGCCCGCATCGAGATATTTGTCGATGTCCGCGACCGCAAGCAGCTCGAGAAGATCCTGCTTCAAATCAAGAAGATCCCGGGCATTTTCGACATCCAGCGCGTCTACAACGCCTGAAGCGTCGCCGCCGGTAATCCTTCGGGCAAATTCGCATGTCCTATCCGTTCAGAGCCTCGCTCTCGCAAGTTACAATCGCAGCTATGAGGATGCCCCTCTCTCCGCGGCTGGCGGTTGGTTCGCCGCGATACTTGCGCCGAGCCGTTCCTCTTCTGCTGTTCGCTTTCCTCTTGGTTCCGGGCTGCCAGAGGCTCAAGCCCGTCGACACCACCGTCTTCGACCGCATGGGCATGGGTTATGCCGACATCCAGACGCTTCGTGGGCTGCATCTCGATAACAATGAGGTCAATGAAATCGTTGAGGTGAAGCAGGCGGGCCTTTCTGACGATGGTTGCGTCGCTCTCGTGCGCCTCGCGCGCGGTCGGAACGAAAAATTTCACGCCGGCGAAGACGTCGCCGATCTGTTGAAGGCCGGCATGGCCGAGCCGTCCATCCTCGAGCTGGATCAGCTTAATGTCCTGGGCCTGTGGACCGGCGAAGCCGAAACGATGCGCCTCGCCGGCCTTTCAGATCGCATCATTCTTGAAGCCGCGCATCGTCACGCCGAGGGGCGCACCGTTCTCTCTGGCGCCTCGCTCGCGAATTTTAAGAATGCGGGCATGCGTGAACCTGCTCTTCTTGAGCTTGTGCGTCGCGGCGTGCCCGATTCCGACGCGCGAACGATCGTTTCTCTCAAGCGCCGCGGCTGGAGCGACAACGCGATTCTCCGCCGCTATTCCGGCTCGGCGCGCTGACGCCTCTCGGCCTAGACCGAATCCGCCTCACCCGATAGAATCGTCTTGCTTTGATGGCCAACTCTCTACAACGCATCGGCTGTTCCGCGATTGCGGCGTTCGCCCTCGTGTGCCTTTCGAGCTGCGCCGTTCCGCTTGCTCCGGGCTACAAGATTGAGAAGCAGTCCATCACCGTCCGTTTCGTCCCGGGCGCGCCGCCGCATCTCGCCGTTCGCGCCGAGTATCGCCTCGCGAACGTCGGCAACTCAAGCCTGGATTCCATCGAAGTCGGATTGCCGGGCGGCAAAGCCTTCGGCCGCCAAAATTTGCAGGTGACGATCGACAACCGGAAAGTCACGCCGGAAATCGCACGCGGCGCCGATGCTGACGAAGGCGAAAGCTCCGCGTCGGAGGAATGGCCCGTCGTTTGGCGCATCCCCTTTTCTCCCGCTTGGCATCGGAAGCAAAAACGGACGCTCATCTTCGATTACGACTTGACTGCCGCAGCCGAGCCGCGCGGCCGCATGTACGTCTCGTCCAGCATGTTTTATCTCAACGATTCCGGCTGGTTCCCCGATCCCCTCGCGCCCAAATCGCTCTTCGCCAAAGACCTCGTCCGCCCGAGTCCTTTTGATTTGGAAATCATTGTCCCGCCCGGCTTCTTGGCCGCGGGCAGCGGCGAGCCGCGCGGCGTAAAAAAATCCAGCGCCGAAGCGGAATATCGCTTCCGCCTTCGCAAAGACGGCTTCGATCCCTTCGTCATCGCCGGCCAGTATGTCGAACGAAGGATCGCCACTGCCGATGGAACTGTAGCGATCTGGACGCTCAACCCCATGCCTACTCCTCAAGCTCAGTCGACCGCCACGCAGATCTCAGCCGCAGCGAAATTCTATTCGCAGACCTTCGGCCCCCTGCCCCGCAGCATGAATGCCATCTATGACATCGAATATCCCGGTGACGACACGATGGGAGACATGAATCAAAGTGGACCCGCCAACCTCTTGCTTCCCGGCGTTGTTTACGACTGGTTTTACACTCCTAACAAGAGCTCTGCTCCTAGCTTCGACAAGGCGTATGCAACGCTCTTTGGGCCCGCGCAGCTGAGTTCAACTTGGTTCGACCATCTGATCCGGCCTCGGCCGGAAGCTTGGAAGTTAAGTGAAGCCCTCGTAGGCTACGCCTCCGATCAACAGGATGAGAGAACGAGCGCACACTCATCCCGCATCGACACCATCATTTCTAATCTGAGTGACTATGACGGAGAGCGTGCCAACATTGCTGAGAGACCGATTGCATCGTTAGCCCCGAACGATCCCGAAGTTGAGCTCCAAATTGGCGGAGACAAACTCACGCTGTTCTTTTACGCGCTGGAAGATAAATGTGGCCGCGACAATCTCAATCGCGCCCTCGCCCACATGGTCTCCGCCCTGCGTTTCCAGCAGTACGGCTACGACGACTTTCGTTCCGCCGTCGAGCAGGAATGTCATCAGGATCTCGGTCCCTTTTTCCGCTCCTGGCTCAACGAAAAAGGCATTCCCGCCGATTTTCGTGCAAGATATGGTGCTGCTGAAAAGAAGAATTAGCTCATTGGAGGAATCGTGAAAGACGTCATCGCAACCAAGCACGGCCCGTCGGCCATCGGCCCGTATTCCCAGGCCATTCGCGCCAACGGCTTCATTTTCATTTCCGGCCAGGTCGCTTTCGACCCCACCACCGGCCAGCTCATCGAAGGCGACATTGCCGCGCAGACCGATCGCGTCCTGCAAAATCTCAAGGGCATCGTCGAAGCCGCCGGCTCCTCGCTCGATAATGCCGTCCGCACCACGGTCTTCCTCAAAGACATGGGCGAGTTCACCAGTATGAACGAAGTCTACGCACGTTTTTTTCCGTCGAGCCCGCCCGCGCGTTCCACGGTCGAAGTCGCGCGTCTCCCCCGCGACGTCCGCGTCGAAATCGACCTCATCGCCCTCGCTTGATGTCGGCGACCGTTCGCGGCAATTGCGCGTCGGCCTTTGCCTCTTGACTGGCTTGCCGAGCCGGAGCTTGCGCAGCAAGCGAAGGCTGGTGGGCCCTGGTTGACAACCTTAGAACTGCTGCGAGCGGGTTCCAATTGGGCGCTTGCGTCTAGTTTTGAGCGCCGAGCATTTGGCGATAGACTTCTCCGTCATGGAGAGCCTACTGGCCCTGGAAAATGAGATTTCCCAATGCCGTAAGTGCGCCGAATTCCTTGCACAGAACGTAGTGGACCTAACGTCAATTACTCAGCGGGTCGAGCCGCGCCCGATTGTTCCACATTTCCAACGTCAGTCGATCCTGTTGATAGGGCAAGCTCCGGGCCTAACAGAATACAGAACACGCAAGCCCTTTCAGGGTAATGCGGGGCAAGGTATTCGACGAATTCTTGCTGAGGTCGGGATACCAAGTGAGAAATTCGATGACATTGTCTGTTCGACCGCAATCGTGAAGTGCTTTCCAGGAAGTAAGCGTGTAACACGCGGTCGCGAGGATGAGAAACCTTCCAAGGAGATGGTCAGCAATTGCCTGCCTTTTCTAAAGAGAACATTCGAGCTCCTTCGACCACAATTGGTCATAACGCTAGGCCGTTTCCCACTTGTCGAATATCTTAAACTCCGAGGCAGGGATCTGAGTGCCGTCAGCTTGGATAGGTTTGTTGGGAATCTAGACCAATGGGGCAGCGCGGCTGTCATTTTTCTTCCACACACATCGGGGAGCTCGTTTTGGCTGAACAAGCCTGCAAACCGAGAGTTGTTGAAGAAGGCAAAAGACACGCTTCGCTCCGTGCTTCTGGAACGTAAGCTCGTGTGTTGACCCCGAGGTCACTCAATCCGTTGCGACATGAATGCCTGCCGCTTTAGGTCTCGGCCAGGAAATCGCCCACGGGCCGTTGATGCTTGCGTGAATTGCAACCGAGACAGGCGGTCACGAGGTTGTCTAACGCGTTTGTACCGCCAGCGGCCACAGGCGTTACGTGGTCCAGCGTGCACGTGAATCGAGTTAGTTGCTTGCCACAGTAGCGGCATTTGTAGTCGTCTCGCTCGTAGACCTTGATTCGGTTCTCGCGGACGTTGTAATAATCGAGGTCTCCTTCCGCAGGCTTCGCCTTTGGCTTTTGCGCTGCTCGCTCTGCTCGGAACTTTCTGCAAGCCTCGATCTCGTCAGGAATTAACACGCGGTAAGGCGTCCCGTCTCGGTTAGGCTCACCCTCCTTGCGGATCGCACCGATGGATTCCAGAGTGGCGAGGATCCCGCGCACGTTTTGAAGTGCAATCGTGTCACCACGACTGGATTTCACAACTCCCTTTTGAAGGTCCCTTGTACTCACTCGCAACAAAGGGTTCCCGTCCCGCGCAATCGAGTGGCGAAATAAATGCCAATAGAATGCGCTGTCATATGGGGTCAAAAGGGGCTGAAGATCATCCACGATTTCTTGTATCACGACCGACATTTCTGCCGTCGGCAGCGAATCCGAATTTCCAAACGTGTTCAGACCGCCAGCGCCACGCGACTCAAGCTCATCAAGTAGCTGACGAATTTTGTTAATTTCTTCGGACATGCCTATTCGAGAAATGTCTGACCCAGATTCTACATCTGCAGATAAGAAAGCGGGCAAAAATGTGGGAACACGGCGGGCGGTTGACCGATCAGGGGTGAACACAGGAATACACGCAGTGTTCACCCCTAAATGTAGGCGTTCCGTTCACCTAGCCAGCGCCGCAAGGCTCCGTCGAAGAACGAACTGCGGAAATTGGGCCTGAAAAAAGACCGCGGACGGAAACCTCAATTTGGGCGGGAGCGACCCGGGTGTTTGTGCGGTTTTGCCGCCCCAAATGTGCTTCAGGGCAATGGTGGGCCTGGACTGACTTGAACAGTCGACCTCGCCCTTATCAGGGGCGCGCTCTAGCCACCTGAGCTACAGGCCCGGAAATATTAGAAGCGATCCAATTGAAGCACAATTATTCTAACATGACGGTGCAGAAGGCGTAGTCCGAAACCGTCAGAAAGAACGTCCGAATCGCTCCAAGCCATTGTCCGCTCTGGAAAAACGCCAGCGACCAGAACCGGGTAATGACGCCGGCGAAGAGCACGCCAACAACAAACAGCATCCATCGAATTTTGCGCCATTCCTCCCGGTATCCGGACATTGGAGCAAAAATATCAACTACGTACGCCGCGCCGCCTCACACCTCAATGATTCATCAATTTGTTCGCGGCGGTAATGTCGGATTGCAGGCGCGCGACGCCCGCGCCCGCATCGCCGATGTATCCATCCGCTACCTGCACCATCGCGGGCGTAGGCGGCACGAGCCCCGTGCTGACCTGAGAAGCGATGGAAGTCAACCAGGCGCGCAGTCGGCCGGGATAGACCAGTGCGCCTTCACCAGACTGGATCTTGAGATCCACCAGATCGTCTATGTCGTGGCTCAGGCGGTCCAGCGCCGGTTGCGCCTGATTGCTCATCGCGCTATTGCTGGTTACCGCCTTTTCGAGAGCATCTCGGGCATCAATCGCCTGGTTCAGGTTGGTATCGAGCTGGTTGAGCGCGTCATGAATCCGCATCAGCAAATCGAAACGCTGTTGCAGTTCCGCCTGCGTGGTCTGCAATTGCGGATCGAGTTTCACAACAAAGGACTGCTTCTGCGTGGCGTCGCCATAGGTCAGCGCTACGTTGTAGGTTCCCGGCACCACTTCCGGGCCTACCGGCACGGCCGCGGCGAAGCCCGAATTGAAAATTCCCTTCACGTCCACCGCATCGGGGTAGGTCAAATCCCACTGGAAGCGATTCATTCCAGGCTCGATCTCCGTCGCCTTTTCTTCCCGTTGTTGTCGCGCTACTGTGGGGTTGTCCGACGGCGGCTGCGGTTTGGCTTTCGTTTTCAGATGCAGAGTGAATGTGCGGATCAAGTCGCCGTTTGCGGAATTAAAACTCAGCTTTACGGCCTGGCTGCCGTTATAGTCGGACGGCACGTTAAAAAACACCGAGACTCCGGGCGCCAGGTTCTCGCCTCCCGCTCCCCGAGGGCCAAATCCGCCCCCACGGCGCGTGACCAGCCAGGCCTGTTGCGGTTTGAACAGGTACGCGGCATCACTCGACACCCGGGCAGCTCCCAACTGCTCGAGAAACTGCAGATCGTCCAGCACCCAGAAGCCGCGTCCGAATGTGGCGAGCACCACGGCATGCTGCTCGGGCTGAATCTCCACATCACTCACTCGTACCGCCGGAAGATTGAGGCTCAAAGGCTGCCACTGCTGGCCCCCGTTCAGACTGAAGTACGCCGTCGCGCTGGTACCCGCGAACAGCAGATTGGGTTCATTCGGATCCTGCCGCACGCTCTCGACGTACTGGTCTTCGGGCAGCCCTGCGGCGATCTCCGTCCAATGCTTGCCGTAATCGGTTGTCTTGTATACGTACGGGTGAAAATCATCCCAGTCGAACCGGCTCGCCGAAACGTAGGCGGTGCCTCTGTCCGTGTGCGAAGGCTCGATGCAGGTGACCGTGGACCATTCCGGCAGCGTCGGCGGACGCACCTGGTTCCAGTGCCCGCCCGCATCAGTGGTCACGTACACCAAGCCGTCGTCGGAACCCGTCCAGATGACATTGTCCGTGAGCGGCGAAAAGGCGATCGAAGATATGGTGTCGAACATCTCCTCGCCGGTCACATCCGCGCTGATCGGGCCGCCCGGCCGCCCCTGCTTGCTCTTGTCGTCGCGCGTCAGGTCCGGACTGATCGCTTTCCAGTGCGCGCCTTCATCGAACGTCTCGAACAGCACGTTCGCTCCCATCAACAGTTCTTTAGGGTTGCCGGGGGCAAACACCACGGGATGATGAATCCAGCCATAGCGATACTTGATCTCGGTCCCCGCAAGGCCAAATTTGTATTCCGGCCACGGGCTCACGTTGGTGACCAGCCCCAACCTGCGGTTCTCTTTCCACTCGATGCTGTAATAGCCGCTGCCGTAGGTCACCCAGGGCTGGCCCGGTGTCGGCACCACCCAGCTCATCTCGCCGCCTTGCACTGTTGCCCAAACGGGCGGAATGCTTCCGCCTGATACGGCGCTCGCCGATTCGTCCGAACCCCGATCCTGCTGCGCGCCGTAAATGTGGAACGGGAATTGTTCATCGAGATTGGCGTGATAGAACTGCCCGGTTGGCTGGTTGTCCTCGGAACTAAAAGCCTTGCCGCCATCTTGCGTCACGGTCGCGCCGCCATCGTTGCCTTCAATGAAGATTTCGGGATTGTTCGGATTGATCCACAGCACATGGTTGTCGCCGTGGGGCGGATGAAGGGCGGTCAGCTTCTTGCCCTGGTTGTGCGATACATACACTCCGACATTGGGCAGGTAAATCGCATCGGGGTCCTTCGGATCCACATACACGTTCATGTAATAGAAGGCGCGTTGCGTTATGTCCATGCTGTTGTTGATGAGCGTCCAGTTCTGGCCAGCATCTTCGGACCGGAATAAGCCGCCGGCCTGATCCTGGTAATCGGCTTGAATCAGCGCGTACACAATATTCGGCTGGCTCGGCGCCACCGCGATGCCGACTCTTCCGAAGATGCCGGTCGGCAGCCCCGGTTGGTGCGAGATGTTGGTCCAGTTTGCGCCGCCGTCAGTCGTCTTGTAGATGCCGCTGCCTGGCCCCCCGCTGGAAAATGTCCAGTGGCTCCGAGACATCTGCCACATCGCGGCGTATACCACCTGAGGATTGGATGGATCCATCGCCATGCTGATCGCGCCGGTGTCGTCGTTGACGTACAGAATCTTTTTCCACGTCTTGCCTCCATCGGTCGTCTTGAATACTCCGCGTTCCGGATTCGGCCCGAACAAATGGCCCAGCGCTGCGACGTACACCACATCGGGATTTTTGGGATCCACAAGGATCCAGCTGATGATGTGAGTCTCGCCTAGGCCGATGAATGTCCAGGTCTTTCCGCCATCGGTGGACTTATACATCCCCTCACCGGTCAGGACGGTATTGCGGGGAGCCGAATCGCCCGTGCCCACGTAGATAATTTGCGGATTGGAGGGCGCGATCGCCATGGCGCCGATGTTGTTGGTCTTGAAGTCCTTGTCGGAGATGTTCTTCCAGCTGTGGCCGTAATCTTCGCTTTCCCAAACGCCCCCGCCCGCCGTGCCCATGTAAAAGACATTGGGCTGGTCAGCGATGCCCGCTACCGTGGTAACGCGCCCGCCGGTATAGGGGCCCACGCTGCGCCATCGCAGGGCGCTGGTGACTTGGTCCGGCGGCGCAGGCGCCGCAAACGCCGTCGGCAAGGCCAGAGACAAACAGCAAAAAAGCAAAACGCATCGTGCTTGGAACATGGCGGGGTACCCTCTCTCTATAAATTTACTCCAGGAATCTAAATTCGCATCGCTGGCAGCGCCCTGCATCGGCCAAGGGCATTGCCGTCGGCGGCATTCTTTTGCCGTGCTGACCCGTATTGCGCGGTAAGTCCAAAGGGCGCTACGGCGCCGGCCGCGACGACGTTAGGAATAATCTTGTATAAACGCAGCCTCTCGGACGCGAACGATTTCTTCGACGGCTGCGCTCCGCATGCGGTTTCATCACTCAACGATCGCGCCGGGCACTGTCCGCCTGACGGACAGTTCATGCTTCTTCTCAGAAAATCCTCGATCTGTTTCACTCGGCCGGCCGGATAGACGTCTCCGCGTGGTCGGAAAGCAGTTGTGGCCATTCTCTCGCTCGAAGGAGCCGTGTGAAATTCGAATCACCGCATCGTCCGAGATCTTTGCATATATCGCTGGGACCCGCTTGAAATGGTCGCACGAGTCTTTAGCCAGAAGTCCACCAAAACCTCGCGATTACTGAAATTGGGATATGTCCTGCAAACATTCCAACTAATGTGTATCTACAGTAAAGACTGACGAACTGACCCAGCGTCAGTTTGGACTGCACTGATTCCTCTGTAGCGTGTCCTGACGACTTACCGGAATCCATATCCTGATTCAAGGCGGATCCGCGCAAGTGCTTTCCGAAGTGCGAGATACCTTTGGCCAGAGCATTGCACTCCTTACTACCGCACTGAGACTGACTCAAATCAGCTCACGCACAGGATGATTCAAGCATGGGGCGGCGCTGTGCCCACGGGTGAGGTGTGTCTTTGCACGTGATTCATGAAATCCAAATGGAGGTTCCACATGCGTTGTGCGCCAAGTGAAGGATCGATGCGGCTTCTGCTCGTTGTTTGCGTACTCTTTCTAGTCGTGGGGATTTTTGCCCCTGCCGTTTGGGGGCAGTCTGCCAACACAGGCACTATGACTGGCGTGGTTGTTGATAACTCGAAAGCGATCCTGCCAGGCGCGACGGTGACCATCACTCAGACTGCGACGGGATCTACCCGCTCGACCACGACCAATGACGCGGGGCACTACGCCTTCGCTTTCGTTCAGCCAGGAGCGTACTCCATTAAGGTCTCCAAGCAAGGCTTCACCACCGCGGTGATCAACAACCAGGTCGTCAATATCGGCCTTCAATTGACGGTGGACGTCACGCTGCAGCTCGGCGCTGTCTCCACTATTGTGACTGTCGAGACCACTCCGGGCGCCGACCTGCAAACCCTGACTCCTACGGTCGGCACGGAGATGAGTGGCGCCATAATTATGAATCTGCCTAACCAGAGCCGCGACGCCTCGACACTAGCCATTTTTCAGCCCGGTCAGAATTTAAGTGGAAACGTCGGCGGCCTCGAAACTGACCAGAACTCCTTCCAGCTCGACGGCGGCTTTGCCACCGACGACATGAGCGGAGACAATAACACCTACATCGCCGGATTTGGATCGTCGGTGACCGCTGGCATGACCACCTCGCCCTCGGCCGTGATTCCCATGCCCGTCACTAGCGTTCAGGAGTTCAAGGTTTCGACCGCGAATCAGACCGCGGACTTCAACGGCGGCGGGGGCAGCCAGGTGCAATTGGCCACCAAACGCGGCACGAATGCTTTCCATGGCGGCGCCTATGAATATTATCAGGACACGGCTTTTGGCGGCGCGAACACTTGGGATAGGAATGCCGTGAAAGAAGGGATCGTCAGTTCTCATTTCAGCCGCTTTGGCGCGGATGCGGGTGGGAAAATTCCGCACTCTAATTTCGCCGGTGGGAGCTGGTTTATCTTCGGCAATTATGAAGGGTACCGCTTCCCGCAAAAGACTGACTTCGAGCGCAAGTTCCCGCTGCCGTCTCTCGTGGCGGGCATTATCCACCTCAATGGTCAGACGATCAACTTGAACCCCTTCCCGGTCGTGGATCCCGGCTGCGGCACCTTGATTGATCCTGCAAAGTGCAAAATAACGGCGGCGAACGGCTATACACCAGGCGCAAGCATTCCGACGACCATGTGCCCAGGTGGTACCGCTTGCGATCCTCGGAACCTCGGGACCACAACAAACGGCGTGGCCGGTGGGCCGCTGAACCCCGTTATCACCCTCTGGAACACCTACCTGCCTCTGGGCGATGACTGCAATCAGGGCGATGGACTGAATTACTGCGGATTTCCAGGGTCGATCAGTGTGCCTCAAAGCAGCAATTTCGGCGTGGCCCGTATTGATCACGATTTCAGCAGTAAGCAGCACTTCAACGGCACCTATCATTACTACAAGCTGAAGAACACCGTCAATAACCAGTGGGATATAGGAGGGTTCTTTCCTGGGGACACCAAGGGTCAGTATTCGGCGATCCGCCAGAAGCCCCAGGAACCCTGGTTCTATACGGCGGGCCTGACCTCCGACGTTTCCTCGAACGTCACCAACGATTTACACTTCAGCTACACTCGTAACTGGTGGGCTTACTTGAGTCCTTCCGGCGTTCCCAACGTTGCCGGCTATCCGGCTGCGCTGGAAGTCGGCGGGGAGAATAGCGGAGCGGGCAGCAATCCTTTGATGGCTCCCTATAACACCAACAACCAGAACGTCCGCACACGATACTGGAACGGTCACGACACCATGTTCCGCGACGATGTTACCTGGATCAAGGGTAACCATCTGTTCCAGTACGGTGGCTCGTACCTGCGGGCGCTCGATACCCATAACCGGATAGATAATGGACAGAACATTAATACATACGAGCAGTACATAATCGGCGACGGCAATAGTGCTTCTCTCGGCGGCTTCGGGATTGACATGACTGGCTTGATCCCCGCCGGGGTAACCAGCAAAAACAAGTACGGAAGCCTCTACTCGATGGTTCTTGGGATGGTGGATCAGACGCAGAGCCTGTACACGCGCGGCACCGGTTCGCGTGTCAGTGGCCTGCCCCTTGCCACCAGGGGTTCATGCGCCATCGCCGGTCTGGCTGCTACGGCGGACTGCATTTCATCGCCGCCGTTGCAAAACACCAGCATCATTCCCACGTACAACGTTTATTTGACCGACTCCTGGCACATGAAGCCGTCGCTCTCTCTCAATTATGGCATTGGCTACACGGTGGAGATGCCGCCATACGAAACCACGGGCGGCGTCCAGAGCGTCATGGTGGACCAGAACGGCAACATCTTCCGCGCACAGGACTACTTAAATAACGAAAAGCAAGCCGCGCTGGCGGGCAATGGCTACGCCCCGCTGATCGGCTTCTCGGCGGTCCGCAATGTCGACGGTCACAGCCACTACCCCTATGATCCGTTCTTCGGCGGAATCAGCCCGCGCATCGGTCTCGCCTGGAACTTCAGGCCCGACACCGTCGTCCGCGCTGGTTACTCGCGTATTTTCGGCCGGATCAACGGCGTCGATCCCGTCTTGGTTCCAATGCTTACCCCCGGATTGATGCAGCCCGCCACGTGCGGCGCTCCCAACCGCAGCGGCGGCGGAAACCCTGGTGGTTGCGGGGGGCTCAACGGCACCCTAGCGCCGGTAACCGACGTGTTCCGGGTCGGAGTGGATTGCCCCGGCAGCGGGCCCTGCTCCGCGCCACTGCCGGCGCCGAGCGCGAATCTTCCTCAACCGTGGTATCCGGGCTTCAACGATGTGGCCACCGGTTCGGGGGAAACGATCGACCCGAACTTCAAGACGGACCGCTCCGATGAGTTCACACTCAGCGTCCAGCACCAGTTCGGTCCGAAAATCCTCACCGAGGCGGGCTATATCGGCCGCATCCTGGGCAATGAAGTTCAGTATTACAGCATGACCAATGTTCCGTACATGATGACGCGGGGCGGGCAGACCTTCGCCAACGCCTGGGCCCAAATCATGACCGCGACTAACTACGGCACGGGGATCAACTACGGAAGCGTGAATGCGACCGCAAACCTCGCAAGTCCGCCAGTGCAGCCATTCTTTGAGGATGCTCTCGGAGGGCCAAGTTCGGCATATTGTTCCGGGTTTGCCAATTGCACCACGGCATTCGTCACGAACGAAGCCGGCAACATGAGTATCTCCGATCCATTCGATGCTTGGGCTGACGTTTCCAATGCCGGAGCATTTGTGTTTGGCCGCAACTTTACCAGCGATCTCATCCCCGGCAGCCCATTCGGGGCAAACGGTCAATCGCCGTCTATTGTCACGGAGTTTAGCAACGGCTATGGCAACTACAATGCCGGGTACCTGCAGTTGACTTTCACGGACTGGCACGGGCTGACCATGAAGTCCAACTTCACCTATAGCAATGCGCTGGGCACCGGAAACGTCGTACAGGCTACCAGCCAACAGGCGAGCGTGGACCCCTGGAACCTACAGAACAATTATGGGCCCCAAACTTACAACGAGAAATTCGTATTCAACGTCTTCCTCAACTATGCATCCCCTTACTACGCGAGCCAGAAGGGGGCGCTTGGCCGGCTGCTGGGCGGATGGAGCATTGCTCCGCTATTCGTCTGGGGCAGCGGTCTCCCGGTCGAGGTTGGTACGGCAAACGGTAACTGCGGGAGTTTCGGCGAATGCAACACCAACTTCATCGCCGCGTTCGAGAATGGCGTGTTTACGAAGAACCCTCACTACAGCGCCACTAGGAAGGCCGGATTCGGAACCAATTGCGGTACCGGCGGCCCCGGCTTTAACGTATTCAGCAACCCCGACGTGTCCTGCCCAACAAACGGCGGGATATTCGGCGATGGGGTCCGCAATCCGATCCTCGGTTTGGACGGTCAAATGGGGGGCGGCGGCCCGGTAACTGGCCTGCCGTTCTGGAATCTCGATGTGGGCATCTCCAAGAATATCAAGATCCTCGAGAAGTTCAGCAGCACCCTGCACTTTGATTTCACGAATGTGGCAAACCACATGCAGCCTAACGATCCTGCCTTAAATATCTTTGAAATAAACAACTGGGGCGTGCTGGGTGATGGCGGTGCTTTGCAGGGCAATAATCCTCGCCGCATCCAGTTCGGCCTTACTTTGGATTGGTGAGAAGCAGCTGGTCGTCCTGTAGCTTACCCGGCAGGGAGCCTTGCTCCCTGCCGTGTGGCTGCGGGAATGTCCCAGCAATCCCTCTGATTAAATCGGCCATGGGGCAAGCGCAGATCTCCGAGAATCGAGAATTCGCAAGAAATAAAGCTCTCGAGCTGTTTGGTCGTGGCCCTGCCCTGCTTTCCCAGGCGCTCAAATCCTGCCCCAGAAAAATGTGGCTCTTTCGCTCGCCCAGCATTCGTTCCAGCATTCACGACGTCGTTCTGCGTCTCGCCGATAGCGAGGCCCAGGTCTACGTTCAGTGCCGCCAATTCATTTCAGAACCCGGGTCGGAAGTGTCCATGTACGACGCGACGGCGGGTGCCAGCACACTTGGGTATTTCCACCAGAGCACCAAGGACGGGCTGAGCTTGATCGTGCGTTTGCGTAGTACTACGTACAAACTTCTTTGCAGCATTCCTGACTCCGTCTGGACGCACACCGCACGCGACGCAAGGTACGGAGTTCTTTCGCTGGAGGGCTGGCTAAGTATTCAAGCTCGCTACATTCCTCGCCAAATCGAGCTGATTCAGCTGGCATACGCGGATTGGGCGAGAACGGCTCGATATCGCAGGCGGGCTACGTCGGAATGCCTGCTGCCGAACTGCAACGTTTAGTCTGTTGCTAACGCGAAGTCGCCATGGGGCCTGCTCTAATTATACGGCGCGCAGAGACGTAGCACGCCGCAAACGCGACATACGGTGTCGCAACGGCTACAACCGGCCCCGGGCTGTAGGATTTGAGTTGACATCATACCGACCAGTCGGTATGATAGCTCGAACTTTGGCGCTATACATTCGAGCAAGGAGGAACACCACGATGGGGGCCTCAAAGGCTCGAAAGAAATTGCCAGTTGGGACGGTAGGAGGCACGGTGATGTGGCTGGTCGCCTTGCTCTTCGGGGTTGCGGCTGGGGCACACGCGCAAACGCAGCTCACGCCGTCGCAGCTGAGGGATAAGTACCCGAAGATGGCGCCCATCGAAGACTACTTGATGAACCGAGATGCGGAAATCGCCCTGGCGCGAACCGCGGCGCCGGAAGCGATTTCAAAGGATGCGAGCGTCTTGGTGCTGACCCGCCATGGCTGGGAAACGGCGGTCAAAGGGACAAACGGTTTCGTGTGCATGGTGGAGCGATCCTGGGGGGAAAGCATTGACTACCCGGAGTTTTGGAATCCGAAGATAAGGGGGGTGGATTGCCTGAATCCCGCTGCGGCGCGATCCATCCTCCCCATTGAGTACAAACTAACGGAAATGACGCTGGCTGGAGATTCTGAAAAGCAGCTTATCGTCGGCATCCAGGCCGCTTACGCGAAGAAGGAACTGCCTCCTGTGGAACCGGGAGCCATGGGCTTCATGATGTCCAAGGAGACGTACGTTACCGACAGCGGCAGCCACAACCTCTCACACCTGATGTTTTTCGTGGCGGCGAGGAAAACGGATTCCGAGTGGGGCGGGTGGCTGCCGCACGTGCCCCTGGGGTCCAGCTCATTCTGGTTTCCCGACCCAGGCCACGAAAATCCGCTGGATCGGGAGCTACCTCCGATCCGCGTGCTCTACATCGCGGTGCCCAGGTGGTCCGATGGCACCTCAGTGCTTGCCAAGTGAAGGAATGATGAGCGAGGTCAAGATGACGATGGAAGGCACGCGCAACCGGATCTTGCACGCCGCGTTCGACGAGTTTCATCGCAACGGTTTCCACGGTGGGAGCCTCAATCACATCGTGGAGAATGCGGGGACCACCAAGGGCGCGCTATTTCACTATTTCAAAAGCAAGACCGAGCTCGGCTACGCCATCGTGGAAGAGGTGATTCAACCGATGGGCAAGCCGCGCTGGATCGATCCGTTGAACGAAGCGGACGATCCCGTGGACGCGATCAAGAAAGCATTTCGCCGCAGCATTCGCGAGGATGCGGCGAACATCGAGATGCTCGGGCAGGGCTGCCCGCTCAACAATCTTGCCCAGGAAATGTCGCCGCTCGACGAGGGCTTTCGGAAGCGCATCGAGCATGGCTATGAGATTTGGCGCGAAGCGTTGGCAGACGCGCTCGACCGTGCCAAGGAAAGAGGGCAAATCAAGAAAAGCGTTGCGACCAAGGGAGTCGCGGCGCTGATTGTAGCCTGCCAGATGGGAATTTGGGGATCGGCAAAAAATTCGCGGAACGCCGAGCTGATGATTCAGGCTGGCGAGGCCTTGTGCGGTTATTTGGACAGTTTGAAACCATAGGCACGCAAAATGTCGCGAGCGAATGAACTCGACGTGGAACGGTATGCGACAGTCACAACAAAGTCGCAGACGAATCACAGTAATCACGCCTTGGCCACGATGGCTGGCCGCGATGGCCACGGCGCGATGGCTGAAATAATCGAACTGCCCTCCGAGCGGCGCGACGCGTCCAACTGGCAGGTTCCGCGAATCGCGATTAAGCACAAACGGAAGGTTCTCTTCATCGACCCCAACGATGTATTTTCGGTAGTCGCGCAGGGTAATTACGTAATCTTGGAAGGGAAGTCCGGCTCGTATCGTTTGCTCGAATCGATTTCCATCATTGCCGAAAAGCTCAGGCCCTATGGTTTCATTCGAATTCACAGATCCCGGGTCGTAAATTGCGGCTGGGTCGAAGGATTTTCCTCATGCCCTGACGGGAGCTGCCTCCTCCGCTTGCGAGGGGGCAGGGAGTACGCTGTGACCAAGAGCTACAAGCAGAACCTTAAAGTTCTCGCGGGCGTTTGGCTCGGCAATAACGAAACCGAGAAATGCTAATCGGCAATTTCGACTGCTCTGCGCGATCGAGCTGCAACCGCGCTCCTGAGTATTTCACTCAACATCTATGCAGGACTTTGAAACGCCAATAACGCCGTCGTGTGACGCAGGTCACTTTCATTAACGCCCGAGCGCTGTATATTGATAACTGCATGAGAATTGCGTATTCTAAACTTGCGATGCGATCATCACTTGTGGTTGCGCTAGCGCTGGGCATTTTAGGCTTGCAGCCGGTGCCGCTGGTGGCGTGTGTCGTTGGGTTATCCAGTGTGGGAACATGCCCAACGTTAGCGAGAAAATCCTGCTGCAATCACATGAGCGCGGCCGGGACTGCCAACCAGCTGGCTGCGTCGTCCAATAATACGTGCTGTATTGTGAAGGACTCCCTCCCGGCTCCGCAATACACAGCATCCGATTTTCGCGTGACGTCGGCCCCGCCGGCAATTAGCGAGCGGATCCTTGTCCAAAAGCCGGGCATGCAGCGACGCCTCGCGGCGCCGGTTCCCGAAGCTTCATCGCCTCCCCATTTGCTTCAGTCGCTTCTCTGCACGTTTCTGATCTAGCTCTGTCCTGAACAACTGCTGTAACGCGCGTGCGTTTCTGCGCGCGAACTGGCGAGGCTTTTCGATGAACCATGCTCGCCAATCACAGTCGTTTGCCGCAGCCCGTGAAAGGACAGACCATGAAGGCATACGTAGCGTTATTTCTAGCGTGCATTTTTGTGGTGGTGGCCCCGCCGGCGCGAGCGCAGCAACCGCCTCCCGTCGGTCAGCCGGCGAAACTCGCGGACCTTCTCAAAGAGGCGGCTGCGAATAATCCCGGGCTCCAGGCCGCAAAGAGCGCGTGGCAGGCTCAGACAAAAGTCCCTTCGCAAGTCGCCACGCTGCCCGACCCGACGGTCAGCATCCAGCAGCTCAGCGTGGGAAGTCCGCGGCCGTTCGCGGGTTACACCAATAGCGACTTTGCCTACATCGGTTTGGGAGTATCGCAGGATCTTCCTTACCCCGGAAAACTTCGCTTGCGGGCAGAAGTGGCAAAAAGCGAAGCGGAAGTATTGAAAGAGAGATGGCGCGCGGAAGGGCGGCGCGTTTCCGCGGAGTTAAAGGCGGCGTATTTCGAACTGGCGTATGAGCAAGAGGAGCTTGCGATTCTCGCGCGTGACGGAAGCCTGCTGGCTCAAATGGAGAAGGTCGCCGAGACGCACTACCGCGCTGGCCAGGTCAGCGAGCGGGACGTCTTGAAAGCGCAGCTTGAGGAAACGCGCTTGGTTCGCCAGACGGCGGACGAGCAGCAAAAGGTGGGAGAGCTCGAGGGCCAGCTCAAGGCGCTGTTGAATCGCCCGCCGGATTCTCCCGACATTGTCGCGAGCGAACTATCGGAGACTCCTGTCGCCCTGTCATTCGAAGAACTTGCTTCGCGGATTCGCGCGGGAAATCCAGCCGTGCTGGCTGAATCAGACGAGACCAGCAAGCAAGCCGCGGAAGTGCGGCTGGCTCGCAAGGATTTCTATCCGGACTTCAACTTGCAATTTGCGTGGCAGCGCACCGATCCAGCGCAGTTCCGCGCTTACTACATGCTGACGTTCAGCGCCACGATTCCCATCTATCGCCACCGCCGCCAGGACCCCGAACTTGCCGAAGCGAAGGAAATGCAGGCGCAATCCCAGCACAATTATGACGCGCGGGTGCAGCAAGCATACTCCGAACTGCGGAACAACTATGTGCAGACCACGACGGCGGAACGCTTGCTCGCAATTTACAAGGAGGGATTGATTCCCCAGGCCAGCGCGAGTTTTCAGGCTGGCATGGCCGCATATCAATCGGGCCGCGAGGACTTTCAAACCCTCCTGTCTGCGTTTCTGGACGAACTGCAACTGGAAGGGGAGTACTGGCGCGATCTGGCGGATCACGAGATTGCGCTTGCTCGGATCGAAGAGCTTACCGGAGTTGCACTGAATTGAAGACGTGAGGAAGGTCGTGCCCAAGGCGTCTGCGTGGAAAGGATTTCTAAGATGAGAAACTTTCGGAATGCGTTCTGGTTGACGCTAATTGTGAATTTCATCCTCGCTGCGGCGCTTGGCTACGGCTGGTGGCGCTGGCACCCGCGCAGTGGGTCAGGATCCAATGCCGCGCCGGCGGCGGCGAGCGCGATGAGGATGCAAACTCCCGCCTCGAACGCGCCGCCTCAGCCCGCTCTCGTGCCCTTGGAGCTTACGCCCCAGCGGATGCAAAGCATTGGCGTGAAGACCGGAAGCGTCGAATACCGGGTCGTTCACGATGAGATTCGCGTCACCGGCAACGTCGCTGTAGACGAACGCTTGCAGGCATACGTGCAAACCCGTTTTTCTGGCTGGATTCAAACGGTCTTCGCCAGCGCGAATTTTCAATATGTCCGAAAAGGTGAACCCCTATTCACGATTTACAGTCCGGACTTGGTGACCACCGAGCGTGAGTACCTCCTCTCGAAGCAGAATCAGGAGCACCTGGCGGCCAGCCCGGTTTCCGGCGTGGCCGCGGGCGCGAACTCGCTCGCCGCGGCGTCTCTCGAACGGCTCGAGCAGTGGAACCTCCCGGCGCGTGAAATCGCGGCGCTCGAGACCTCGGGAAAAGTCGAGCAAAATCTCGAGATTGATTCCCCGGTTTCGGGCTTCGTGGTGGAGCGCAACGCCCTGCCGAATCAGTACGTTCAGCCGGGGACAAATCTCTACACCGTCGCGGATCTCTCTACCGTATGGGTTTTCGCCCAGGTTTTTCAGAACGATCTGGGTCGTGTAAAGGCGGGCGATCCTGCCAATCTCACAGTCGATTCTTATCCCGGACGCACATTTCACGGGCGCGTGGACTTCATGTATCCCGACGTGGACATGACGACCCGGACCGCACGGGTGCGCCTGATTTTTTCAAACGCCGGACTGACGCTCAAGCCGGGAATGTTTGTCAGCGTGATGCTGGAAATTCCAATGGGGCGCCAGCTGGTCATTCCTGCTTCAGCGGTATTCCAGTCCGGAACCCGCCAGATTGCTTTCGTGAACCATGGCCAGGGTTACCTCGAGCCGCGCGAAATTGTCACGGGCCCGCAGGTCGGCGGCGAATACACGGTGACGAGCGGGCTTAAAGCGGGCGAGCAAATTGTTACCTCCGCGAATTTCCTGATTGATTCCGAAAGTCAATTGCAGGCGGCTCTCGGTTCATTTGCTCCGCCGCCGCCCGGCGCTGGCGCCGCGGCAGCGATGAACATGCCGCAAAACAGCGTTGAATTCAGCACGGTTCCGTCGCCGCCGGTGAAAGGCAGCGACGCATTCCAGGTGAAACTCAGCGACTCGCACGGAGCGGGAATTTCGGGCGCCCAGGTTCAGGTGACCTTCTTGACGCCGCCGATGCCGGAAATGGCCATGCCCGCGCAACGCGCTGGATTCACGCTCGTGGAAAAAGGAAATGGAATCTATCAAGCGCAGGGCAAGCTCCCTGCCGGCGGCCTGTGGCAGGTCTCTGTCGTGGCCCGGAAAAACGGAACCGTTGTCGCGAGCAAGCAATTGACCCTGGATGTTGGCGGAGGGATGTGAATGGTCAACCGTTTGATTGACTGGTGCATGCGGAATCGCTTCCTGGTTTTTACAGCCACTATCGTCCTGCTTCTGGCGGGGGTCTGGGCCATGCGCCGCGTCCCGCTTGACGCTCTGCCCGACATTTCCGATGTGCAGGTGATCATTCACACCGAATGGTCGGGCCAGCCGCCGAACATCATCGAGGATCAGGTCACCTACCCGATTGTCACCACGATGCTCGCTGCTCCCAGCGTAAAGGCCGTTCGCGCACAGACGATGTTTGGAGATTCTTACGTCTTCGTTGTCTTTCAGGACGGCACGGACCTGTATTGGGCGCGCTCTCGCGTGCTCGAATATTTGCAGCAGATCGAAGGCCGTCTGCCGGCCAGTATTCACCCTGTCATCGGGCCGGATGCCACCGGCGCCGGATGGGTCTATGAGTACGCGCTTGTGGACCATTCTCACAAATACAGCCTCGCCGATCTGCGAGCGCTTCAGGATTGGTATTTGCGCTATCAGCTTGAGTCCGTACCGGGCGTGGCCGAAGTCGCCTCCATCGGCGGCTTTGTGCGTCAGTATCAGGTGAATCTCGACCCCGACAAGCTTCGCGCTTACAACATTCCGCTCGAGATGGTGATTGACCGCGTCCGGGATAGCACCAACGAAGTCGGCGGGCGTGTGCTCGAGTTGGGCGGCGCAGAATACATGATTCGCGGCCTCGGCTACCTGAAATCTCTCGATGATCTGGCGAGTGTGCCCGTAGCCACAAAAAACGGAACGCCGGTGCTGATTCGTGATTTGGGAACCGTCACTTTCGGCCCTGACATTCGCGAAGGCGTCGCGGAGTGGAATGGCGAAGGCGAAACCGTCGGCGGCATCGTCGTCATGCGCTACGGCATGAACGCGCTCAATGTAATCAATGGCGTGAAGGCAAAATTGGCGGAAATCACGCCGTCGCTCCCGCCGGGAGTCGAGATTCGCTCTGGCTATGACCGTTCCGGCCTGATCCAGGCTTCCATTCGCACGCTGGAACGCGACCTGGTCGAAGAGGCCATCGTCGTCAGCATTGTCATCATCATTTTCCTTTTCCACTTTCGCTCGGCGCTGATTCCCATCCTCACCATACCTATTGCGGTCGTCTCATCCTTCATTCCCATGTACTACCTGAATGTCAGCTCCAATATCATGTCGCTCGGCGGCCTGGCCCTGGCAATTGGCGTTTTGGTCGACGCGGGCATCGTCATGGTCGAAAACGGCTACCGCCGCCTTTCCGAGCGGCAAGAACAATCAAAAACCGCAGCCGCTGAAGACACGAAACGCGAACGCCTGCGCGTACTTCTCGAAGCGGCAAAGCAGGTCGGCCCTGCACTGTTCTTTTCTCTCGTAATCATCATCGTCTCCTTCCTGCCCGTCTTCCTTCTCGAAGCGCAAGAGGGCCGCATGTTCCGTCCGCTGGCCTGGACGAAAACGCTCGCCATCGGATTTTCTTCCGTCCTCGCCGTAACGCTTGTTCCTGTACTGATGCCCATCTTCATCCGCGGACGTCTCCGCCTCGAAACCAGTAATCCGGTTTCCCGCATCACGCAGTCGCTTTATCTTCCCGTTTTGCGAGTAGCGCTGCGATTTCGCAAGACAACCATCGCTCTGGCCCTCGTCGTTTTGGTGCTGACCGTGCCCCTTGCCCGCCGGCTCGGCAGCCAGTTTATGCCGCCGCTATTCGAAGACTCTGCGCTCTATATGCCCACCGCGCTTCCGGGGATTTCCATCGGACAGGCTTCGCAATTGCTCCAGGAACAGGATCGAATCATTCGGAGTTTCCCGGAAGTCGAGAGCGTTTTCGGAACCGTGGGCCGTTCGAACAGCGCCACCGATAATGCCCCGCTCGACATGTTCGACACCACGATCATGCTCAAACCGGGGGACGAATGGCCCGCCGGGATGACCTATGAAAAGCTCATCCTGCAGATGGACGCCAAACTTCAGTTCCCAGGCCTTACGAACACGTGGACCATGCCGGTCGAAAATCGCCTCGACATGGAACTCACCGGCATCAAGACTCCCGTCGGAATGAAGATTCAGGGGCCCAGCCTCGACGGAATTCAGCAACTCGGAGCCCAAATCAGCGACATTCTCACCGGCCAGCCGGGCGTGCAGTCCGTATTCGCCGAGCGCGTGGCCCAGGGCTTCTATATCAACATCTCCGTGAATCGTTCCGAGGCCGCACGCTATGGACTAACAGTCGCAAATGTTCAGCGTGCTATCCAGTCCGGAATTGGCGGCGAGAATGTCGCGGAGAACGTCGAAGATCGGGAGCGTTTTCCCATCAACGTCCGTTACAACCGTGATTTTCGGGAAGATATTCCCGATCTCGAGCGCGTTCTGATCGCCACGCCAACCGGCGCTCAGATTCCCCTCGGCGAAGTGGCGAGCATTTCCTTCTCGCGCGGGCCATCCGAGATTCGCGATGAGCAGGCCCAGCTCACCGGCTACGTTTATTTCAATCTGAACGCGGCCGATTATGGCGGATTTGTCCAGCGTGCGAGCCGCCTGCTGAAGGAGAAACTGGCGCTGCCGCCTGGCTACAGCTACAAATGGTCCGGCGAGTATGAATTTGAATTGCGCGCGAAGAAGCGCCTCGAACTGATCCTTCCCGTCGTGTTCTTCGTGATCTTTTTGTTGTTATACATGGTTTTCGGCTCTGCGGCGGAAGCAGCGATTTTGTTTTTCCCCGTATATTTCGCCCTTACAGGCGGCCTCGTTCTCCAGTGGTGGCTCGGCTACGAATATAGCGTGGCCGTCGCCGTCGGTTACATCGCCCTGTTTGGTATCGCGGTGGAGACCTCTGTCGTCATGGTTGTTTATCTTCACGAAGCGCTCGATAAACGCCTCGCTTCAGGTCGGCCTCTCAATCAAGAAGACGTCGAGGCAGCCACCATCGACGGCGCGGTTCTTCGCTTGCGTCCCAAGCTGATGACCGTTGCCGCCGTCATCGCGAGCCTCGGCCCGCTCTTGTGGGAAACGGGCATCGGCTCCGACGTGATGAAGCCGATCGCCGCTCCAATCGTCGGCGGCATGGTCACTTCCACAATCGCGGTGATGATTTTGGTCCCGATTCTCTTTACGCACCTTAAGGAACGTGCGCTTCGGCGGCGCGCATCGCCCTTCGCTTAGTCGTTGGCGTTTCCTTTGAAATACTCCGTCAGCCGCCTGTGCAGCCCATCCGTCGCGCGCAGCAGCTCCGCTATCCCTTCCGTCTCCTGCGTGACGTTTTGCGTTTTCAGGTCCGAGAGCAGATCATTCGACATCGTCGTCGCGCGCCGGATTCGCTCCAGCGACAGCAGCGACAGCACCGTCTGTGGATCGCGGTGCGTGATTTGCCGCTCGCGCCACTCTTGCACGGCCCACGCCGTCTTCCGCACGTAATCCACCGCGTCCCGGAACTCGCGCAGGATGAACGGGTCGATTTCCTTGGTCTTGATCCGCTGCTCCAGGCTCAAAAGTTCCGCGCTCGCCTTTCGCAGCTGGAAATTCAGTCCCCAGAAGACTTCATTGGGCGCGGCTAGCTCAATTGCAATGCCCTGCACCTCGCCGTTGCGTGAGCGCCGGATCGCGCCGATGCGCGCGCTGGCAGTCTGGTCGTTCATCAGGTTTGCGAGCTGCGCTTCCACGCCGCTCGTGGGATACGTCTTCATGTGCAACAGCGCGCCGTGCGCGTTCACTTCTGTCGCCTTCGCGCTCTCTTTGAATTGCGCGCCATTCGCTTCGCGCCACGACACTTCGAGGGGAACCACTACGGGGAATCGGCTGCTTCGCCGGTGCTCCGGGCCGGACGCCGGGTTGCTGGGGCTCTTCTCCGCCGGCACGCCTCACCTCTTGAGGAACTTGCATAATCTGCTCTTTTTCCACCCGCTTCGCAAGTGGGATTGTGGGCGGAAGTTTCCCGGAATCTCCTTTTTGGCCTATGTGCAATATCGCGACATTTGCCGCCTGCTCGCCGGCAATTCGGTCTTCACACACCGTTGCGTCATCCGCTCCGTTGGCCAGGCGCTGGTCGTGGGTCCTCGCAAAGATGCCGCCCTGAGCGAAATCACGGCTTACGTGAATAGCAGTCAGCGAAATTGGCTCGATTCTTGGATGAAAATGTGGACCTTCAGCCATGCGCTGCTCAAGCGATCCTATACCCAGCACGATTTTGCCCGCGTGGCCCAGCAGAGCGCCTTCCGCGCCTGCGACTTCATGTCCTCCCGCATTGGCTCTGAAGCGTGCTTTGAAAAGGACGCTCAGTCGGCCTTCTGCATCGCCTGACGCGAGGAACAGGAAATTCAAGAAGGTAACGCCAGACTGTAACTATATGATGCTTTTATATTTAACATATACTTAGCACAATATACTTGCATCCATACAGCACAATACACTTGTATCTGAACAGAGCCATTGACTTGCACAGCTACGCCGTAATATACTTGCGTTAACCCAGCACAATTCACTTGTAACCACCCGCGACGAATGGGAGGCTCCATGCCTTCGCCTAACGAGAAGCTGGCCGAATCTCTCGAAGCGCTCAAGGAGCAACAGCAGGCCAACCGCCGAGTGTTTCGTTCTGAAGAACTGTCCCGGGTTCATCGCGAGCGTCTGGTGGAAAACGGCTTTCTGCAAGAAGTGATGAAGGGTTGGCTGATTTCGTCAAGCCCAGACACGGAGCCGGGCGAGAGCACTCCTTGGCATGCGTCGTTTTGGGAGTTCTGTGCGCGCTATTGCGACGAGCGCTTCGGCGAAGACTGGCACTTGTCGCCCGAGCAGTCGCTTTTCCTGCACGGCGAGCGAACCGTGATCCCGGATCAGTTGGTTGTGCATAGTCCCAAGGCGACGAACAACGATATCAAGCTTTTGTTCGGCACAACGCTTTACGATCTGAAAATCTCGGAGATGCCTGCCCGCGCGGCCCTCACTGTGAGGGAAGGATTGCGTATGTTTACGCCCGCGGCGGCGCTCGTACGCGTGCCGGAGTCCTTTTTTCGCCTCTTTCCCCTCGAAGCACAGGTCGTGATGGCCAGCCTCGCCGACGCCTCGGACCTGCTTCGGCTTCTTCTGGACGGCGGACATTCGGCGAAGGCCGGTTATCTTGCCAAAGCATTCCGGCAAACCGGGCGCAACGGAATCGCGGATGAAATTCTCGGCGCGATGAAAGGCGCCGGATACGATGTGCGTGAGAGCAGTCCCTTCGAAGCCGGGCAGATATTCCGCAAACCCAGCCGTCCAGCGGCCCCCATCGTCGGCCGCCTTGAGATGCTTTGGCACTCGATGCGAGGCAAGGTGCTGGCGACCTTCCCGAAAGCGCCGGGGCTGCCGGCTGACAAAGAGGCCTATCTTCGCCTCGTCGACGAAATCTATCGCACCGATGCGTATCACTCGCTGTCGATTGAAGGCTATTCTGTCAATCCCGCCATGGTGGAAAGAGTGCGGCAAGGCGAGTGGGACCCCGCGCATGACCCTGGAGATCGCCGGAATCGCGACGCCCTCGCCGCGCGCGGATACTGGCAGTCGTTCCAGTTGGTGAAAAAAGAAGTGGAGAGAGTCATCGCCGGTGAGAACGCGGCCGCGCTGGCACGCTCCGCGCACAACGATTGGTATCGCCAGTTGTTCCAGCCCTGCGTCACCGCCGGCCTGCTCGAAGCGGGGACCTTGGCCGGATACAGGAACATTCCCGTTTATCTTCGCGGCTCGCGCTATGTCCCGCCGAGGTGGGAATCGGTCCGCGAAGCCATGCCCGCGTTTTTCGATCTTCTCGAACAGGAGCCCGAGCCCTCGGTTCGCGCTGTACTCGGCCACTGGCTATTTGGGTACATCCACCCCTACGCGGATGGAAACGGCCGCATGGCTCGCTTCCTGATGAATGTCATGCTCGCTTCGGGCGGATTTCCGTGGACCGTGATTCGCATTGTCGATCGCAAGTCCTACCTCAGCGCTCTCGATCGCGCCAGCATCGAGATGGACATCCACCCGTTTACAAACTTCATCATCCATCGCGTGCAATGGCGCCTGGAGGCTCACAACCTGACGTTTCCCGCGCCAATGGAGAGTCTTGTTTTTGGGCGCGATATGGTCCTGTTTTACGGCCAGGATCGTGAAGCGGTCGCGCGATGCAATATCACCGGCGAGGCCCTCGACCAACACTTTCAGGGAGATGGCAAGGACAGGCTCGAAATTTTCCGTACGAACCGCGAGACTATCGAGCAGGAAATCCAGCGAAAATATCTCGCCGGAGACACCGAGCTGGATGGCTCTATTCTGATTCGTGCGGGCGATCTACCGTAATTACGAATCCCGAATGGGCGAGGGAAGTTCTCCGCGGCAATAATCTCGTTGCTGTAATTCGGAAGCGTGTTTTATCGGCTCTCGCGCGTTGGCCTCGGATATCAACAGACACCAACGCTTTCAGAACTGCGTCAGGACGTTCCCGGTGTTCCCCGAGTCGTGGTAAATCCGCGGCCAGGGACTCTTCATCAGCGGCGAATGAATCCCCTCGACCGCGCAGATCCACATGGCGCACACGAAATACACGGTCCCGTCGGCGCTGATGGAGGGAGGAGTGCCTCCGCCGGGCGCCTGAACGCTCCATTTTTCCGTGCCGTCGGGATTCAACGCGAATAGTCCATCCGCCGCGGAAATGTAGATGCTTCCATCTGCCGCGAGCGTCGGCGTGCTATTGCCCGTATGTTTGGGAGTGACTTGCCATTTCACCGCTCCCGTGCGGTCGAGGGCGTACACGGAGCGCGCCGTCGTGAAGTAGAGGACTCCATCCGCATCCACCACGGGCGACCCGGCCACGACGTCGTCCGCTTCGAATTCCCACGACATCGCTCCCGAATGATCCACCGCGTAAAGCATGCTTCTGTCATCCGCCACATACACGGTTCCGTCTTCGCCCAGCGAAGCAATCCCCAGGTTGCCCGGAGTCAATTCCAGATTCCACGTCGGCGTGCCATCCGCGCTGAACATTTGCAGCCACCTCTGCCGCGGGAGCGCAATCGAATCGTCGCTGTACACCACGGGGCTTGAAGCGTTGTTCGCGCCGACGCGCGCGCTTCCCGGGAGGCCATAATTGTCGCCAACGGCTCCCTCGCGAAACGTATTCTGCGACCACGCCGCTGTTGCCGAGCCTTGCTCGAATGCATACAGGTCAGCCGTCGTATTCGCAAACAGAACCGTGCTTCTCCCGCCGATCGCCGGCGGCGCGTGGAATCCGATCAGCCCATAGCCCGGCTTCCAGCTCACCGTTCCGTCGGGCGACACTCCGAAGATCAACCCGTGCATCTCGGCCGCGTACAGGATGCCGTCACTGCCCATCGCCGTATAGCTCAGGCTGCCGTATTGCGCGTGCCACTTCAAATTGCCGTCGGGAGAAACGGCAATTATGCCCTGATTTGAACTGCCATAGATTGTGCCGTCGGAGCCCAGCGTGAGATTCGCAAAGAAGGTGCGGTCGTTCTTGAATTTCCACGCCAGATGTGGCGCGTTCACATCCAACGCGAGGGAGAACTGCGGAGCTTTCGCCGGTTTGCCTCTCAGCGAATAGAAGAGCACGCCGCCCAGCAACACAATCGCGGCCAGGATCAAAATGGAGTTCTTGGACAGCACTCGCGCTCCCCCAATCGAAGAACTAAGCGTGTCTCGTGCGATTCACGGCTCGATCGCGGTTCCGCACTGATTCAGTGCCCGCCCGGCCAGCACGCTCATCACTGCTGCGCGCACCGGGTCCGTTTCCTCTGTCTTGTCGATCAGCCGGTTAAGCCGTTCGCTCGCCGATTGCACGCCATTCGTTAACGTGCGCCCCATCTCCTCGGCGTAATTTTCTTGCTTGGCCCGCTCGTACCGCGAATGGTAATCATCGCCGCTCGGCGGCGTCGCCGTCTGCAGTTGTTTCTGGAACGTGCAGTAAGTCCTTGTCCGGTCGAAGCCGTTCCAAATCGCGTCTTTCCATTCCGCGTCGGTGACGATGAAGTGTCTCGCCGCCGCAAGCTGCGTCTGCCATTCGCCTTCTTCGTCATCGCCCATCCCGGCGATGTCTCGGGCCTGCTTCGCGCATTCCTCGTCGCAGTGAAATGCATCGCTGGACGACGCCGCGCGTTCCGGTTGCGCGGCACTCTTGTCTCCAGCGGCCACATGAAGTTTTTCCATGTCTTCGTTCGTGATCACTTTGTGCTCGTTCACCATCTTCTGCAGCTTCGTGCTTTGCTCCTTCTTGTCGGCGGGCGTCGCGGATTGTTGCGCCGTCGCTGGCTTCGGCGCGGGAGGATTGCCAGGCGCACTCGCGCCAGACTGCGCAAAGCTGATGGAAAACCATCCCGTCGCCAGGAAAACTAGCACGAGGGCAAGAATCGAGGAAAGCTGGCGCACAGCGAAACCTCCGCCCGTGCGCCTATCGCTCATTCGGATCGTTTGGATAGGAATTGTAGCGATAGCGATTCTGATTTGGGCTCACGCAATTCATTTGTGTCATGCGCTGCTCTTGCACCTGCATGAAGCCCCTCGTCAGCGGGGGGTATTGTCCCTCGAGCAGCCCTGCGCGGGCGTACTCCGCCTGAAATTCCTGGCCCAGCTCCGCGGTTTTGCGGTTGTACTCCTCGCGGATGTTGATCTGTTCGTCCGTCACGTTCTGTTCGTTGTCGACGCGGTACAATTCACTGGCCTGTTCCGCCGCCAGCTTGCAGTATCTGGTTTTCAGATCCGCCAGATTCACCAGGTGCGCGCGCCATTTGCCGTCATTCTGCAGCTTATCGATTCCGTCATGCAGCTCGCGCATCCACTTCAAATCTTGCGCCGGATAGACGTTCGCGTATTGCCGCGCCTGGTTGTAGCAATTCACGTCGCAGTCGTAGATCGTGCTCAGGTCCACGCCGTTCCCGACCACGTTCACTCCTCGCTTGTCCAGCAAGTTGGGCAAGTTCTCTTCGGTGAGCACTTCATGCGGCGGCAGTTGCAATTTCGGCTTCGGCGTCGCGGCTCCTTGCTGCCCGCCCTGCTGGCTCTGCGCCCGCGGATTCTGCGTCTGCGCTTGCTTCACGTCACTTTGCGAATCCGCCGCGGAACCCGCCGGCTTTTTCGCCGCCGCGTCGCTCAAGTTGTCGTTGGTCAGGACAATCCCCGGCTTCGCTTGTGCCTTCGCGGACGCGCTGCTCGATGCCGCCGAATTCGTCGCCGCATGGGACGTCGCGGCAGCCTGCTTGGACGTCGCGGGCTGCGGCGAAGCCGTATCACTCTGTCCCTGCTGGGTTTGCGCCACGGCGGACTGGCCAGCCAGCGCAAGAAACAGGGCAATCGTAGCCATCAGAAAACGCGTGCGCATGGGAAAGTTCCTCTTGGGAACATGCTTTCAGCGGCATCCGCCTGCCACAATAGTACTTCCCGCCTATGGCTCCAAATCAGCAACTGGCCGATTGCTTCGATCTACCAGTTATCGCGCCATCTCGCGCCAGTGCGTCCTCGGCGCCCAGGCGATGGGTCAGTTTGGATTTTCTTGATCGTGACACAAAGAAGGGGCCTCCCACGTCGACGGAATACGGGGCCCCCAGGTCCCCGGCGAGGGGAGCCTGGGGGATAGGTCGAGCCTGGGGGATCAGTCGGACTCAAAATTCAAACTGACCCCCTGCCCACATCAGGACCAGTTGCGGAAGCACGTTTAAGGCGGGTACGTTAACTGAAGCGGCAAAAGGAGCGCCTCATGGGTGGCCCAGGAGCGGGACACAAATCGTGGCGCGCGCGTCAGTCGCGCCTCGTCAACATGGCCAAGGCGCGCGCTGCGCGAAGGAGAGCGCCGCTTCCGTGGCGCAGCGGCCTCGAGTCACGCATCATCGAGCAGCTCGTCTACCAATGGTGGCTCTCAACCGAGCCGCGCAAGTGGGCGAAGTACAAAGTCGCTCGCCTCCTCGGCGTCAGTCACACGTGGGTGAACAAGCTCGTGAAGCGTTTCCGCGCCGACCCCGGCCGCGCTCGCAGGCGCTTGGCGGCGTTCTCACCGGCCACTTTCGACAAGCTCCAACGCGCGCGCGAGGAAACGCGTCGCCAGCGCGAAATGGGCTGGTTGCGCGGCCCGATCCGCCTGCGCCGCGTCAAGTTCCTGCTCTGGGGCAAGAAGACCAGCGTCACCGTGCTGACGCGCTCCGAGAAATTGCGCCGCGAAGCCGCAGCTCAAGTTCGCCAAGCCCAGTGTCAAAGTCGCCAAGCCGGCGCTCGCGGTCATTGGCCCAGCCCGACGCCTGTCCCCTATGCCGACCTGCCGCTGTGGGCCCGCGGCCTCCTCCTCCCCGCCGGCCCAGGTCCGACGCCGAGTCGAATCTTTCGACACGGTATTCGTCGTTCGTAGGGGCAGGGCAAGCCCTGCCCGCGCGATGCACAAGCATCGCGGATTAGTGTAGCGGCGGCTTGATGCCGCCAGCCGTTTCCAACCTCTGGCCTCTAACTTCGAGCCTCCCGCATCTGCCACTGCGCGCCTGCAATGATAGACTGCTGGCGCATCAGAGCGCTCCCGCGGTGCGCGGGATTCTCCAAAAATTTCCGAACAGGACAAACGCCTTGAAGACTCAAGCTGAATTCGCCGGCGCTGCATTCGGACGCAGCATCGGCGCGCTGGTCACCGCTTTTTTCGGATTCTGCTGGGCGATGGAGACCGATGCGATTGCTACGGCAGTTACAAACGCCGCCCCGGCCAACGTGCATAGGGCGAACCGACGAAGTGTTTGCTGTTGTTTCGTCATTGTGGATTCTCCTGACTGGAGACTAGATTCCTTGCTCGTGCAATCAGTCCGATGACAAATGCCATACCCGTTTGCCAGACGAAGAATACGGAACAGATTATCCCGAGCGGCCCGTCTGGGGTACTGGACTGAGCTGGGGCTGTAAGCCACACGTCTTTGGGCCGCATTATGCGGAGGACGTGCGATAGACCCGGGCCGAGCAACGGGCTCAGCGCCCATCCGACAATCGCAAAAAGCCCGCTCGCAGCTGACCACAGGACCGCTTTCCTGACGCGGTGACCTCGCGGCGCTAGCAGCCAAAGAACCGCGCCCACGAGCAGAAATCCGCCCATGAGGCCGCCAATGAAAAGCGCGATCGGAGATGGAGAACCGCCATTGCCCATGGTCCACCGCTCCGAAGGAGTGAGAAGCCCGAGCCCACTGAGTACGAGTTGCGTCACGAAGCTCGCAAAGTGTGCCGCATAGAATGCAACAGGTGAGAGGAAAATCAGCCCAGCTGCCTTTACGGGATTCTTGAGCGCCTTGAAAGCAACCAATCCGCAAACCATTGCCACTCCGAAAACTACGCCCTCAAATGCTGACCACCTGCTCTCGATATTCCATGCGGTCGTGATGAGGCTCGAGATCGCGCCCAGGACCGCGAGCGCAATCGGGAGTCGAAAGAACCGTGCACCTTGAGTTGTGGTGACCACAGGCGTCGGGGGCACGAGGTCCGTCATGGGTTCACGACGGTGCCTTCCGTCGGCGATGTAACTTGAAGCAGCGGCGGGTTCTGCTGTCCCGTACATGTGCTGGCAACCATCAGGAACGCGAGCAGCGTTTCCAGAAGTATCTCGCCTGAGCCAAACATGAAACGATGTCCGCTTGTGTTTTTCATGGCTGCTCCAATTCTCTTCCGCGAGGTTTCGCCTCGTAACGCCATAGTAGGACTCCCAGCGCGAACGCCATACCAGTCTCCCAAACGACAATGAGCGCAAACGAGTGGCTAGTTTGTCCGGCTGCGTTCTGAAAAGTCTCGGTTGGGGCTGTGAGATGCAGCGCATGAGCAAAGGACCAAAGGGCCATACCCAAGGATGTTGAGAGTGCCCATCCCAGAAGACCGAGAACGCCACCGAGTGGCGAGCAAAATACCGCAACCTTGAAGGCACGCCACCTCATTCCCGATTCAAATAGGTACATACCACTCCCGAGAACAAGGAACCCGCCGACTGCTCCCCCGAGAAAGATAGCCCCCGCCAACAGTCCAGAGAGTGGATAGGCGTTGCCGGTCGCAATTATAAATTTGACTGCCGTCCAAGCGTTCAGCTTGCCCCTCAATCGTCCGAGGCAGGCGGAGATAAGAACACCTAAAGGAATTCCGAGAAATAGCTGAAGGTCGGGACCCACAGGGTAATCGGCGCAGATTGTGATCAACCCCGAGAAGAATCCGGCTAGCGAAAGCAGAGCAACCAGTTTGTAGCCTTTCACCGAGATTACTCTCATACAATCTCACTCGACCCAATCTGAGTCAGTAATGGCGACAAAGAACTTCATGCTCGACCTGCCGATTTCGATGCGCAGTGAATGTATCAAATTCAACGCAGCAAGTGGCCATACACGCATGCTAGGAGCACCAAAACTATCAGCTTTAAGTTATCTCATGCTCTGAGGAACTTATCGGCGACTCAACTGCTCTCAAATCCCATTCACTTCAAGCTTGTTCATCCTCATTCCACGGAACATTCCCAAACCCCTGGCTATGTCTCCTTCCCAACAAAAAAAACCGCCGCGAAAGAATCGAGCCGGGCCTTCTTTGCCTGCAAGGTCTTAAAGACATTGGTCATTGACGAGTGACGAGAGAACGACTAAGGATTGTTTGGCAATCGGAAAGACATCTCAGAATCCCTAATAACGGTGGAAAGTGATTAGTGCCGGGCGACCGGAAGTGACGTGTGTTTCGAGGCCCGTGAAGCGGGCCTCTTTCGGAGAAGTGCGGCGGTCCGCGCCGCGGACCGATTCCCCAACCTCGACTGGCCGTCGAGTTGGGCGGCACCGTTAGCGCACTCCCATGGCGGACTACGCCCCAAAAAAACAAAAAAGCCCGCCCCGATAAATCGGGACGGGCTTTCGTCGTCTGTAAACTCCCTGACTCTCGGATACGACCTGCCAGAACCCGTTTACCCTGAAGAACTGCCGGTGGCAGGTCCGAAGGGTTAGCTTCCCTTGAAACCGAGCTACCCGATTTTCATGAGGTGCCATGAAAATCGGGTTTGGCGGCCGAACACCTGCTGTACAAAAACAGGTTGTGCCGCCGTTTTCTTTAGAAAGGAGGTGATCCAGCCGCAGGTTCTCCTACGGCTACCTTGTTACGACTTCACCCCAATCATGAGCCATACCTTGGGCGCTTGCTTCCTTGCGGTTAGCTCAGCGACTTCTAGTACAGCCCACTTTCGTGATGTGACGGGCGGTGTGTACAAGGCCCGGGAACGTATTCACGGCGCCGTTCTGATGCGCCATTACTAGCGATTCCGGCTTCATGCAGTCGAGTTGCAGACTGCAATCCGAACTGAGCGCGCTTTTTTGCGATTTGCTCCCCCTCGCGGGTTCGCGACGCTTTGTAGCGCGCATTGTAACACGTGTGTAGCCCTGGACATAAAGGCCATGCTGACTTGACCTCATCCCCACCTTCCTCTCCGTTATCCGGAGCAGTCCTCGTAGAGTTCCCCCTTGCGGGTGGCAACTACGAGTAAGGGTTGCGCTCGTTGCGGGACTTAACCCAACACCTCACGGCACGAGCTGACGACAGCCATGCAGCACCTCTACGCCGGTCCCTTGCGGGAAGGCCATGTTTCCACGGCTGGTCCGGCGCACTTCAAGCCCAGGTAAGGTTCTTCGCGTTGCGTCGAATTGAACCACATGTTCCACCGCTTGTGCGGGCCCCCGTCAATTCCTTTGAGTTTCAGCCTTGCGACCGTACTCCCCAGGCGCAGGACTTATCGCGTTAGCTTCGGCACGAGCCCCGTACAGGGCCCACGCCAAGTCCTGATGGTTTAGGGCTAGGACTACCAGGGTATCTAATCCTGTTTGCTCCCCTAGCTTTCGTCCCTCAGCGTCAGTTGCGATCCAGCGGGCCGCTTTCGCCTCGGATGTTCCTGCAGATATCTACGCATTTCACCGCTACACCTGCAATTCCACCCGCCTCTCTCGCACTCGAGCACGGCAGTTTCGGAAGCAGCCCCCGAGTTAAGCCCGGAGATTTCACTTCCGACTTGCCGCACCGCCTACGGACCCTTTACGCCCAGTAATTCCGAGCAACGCTGGCCCCCTACGTTTTACCGCGGCTGCTGGCACGTAGTTAGCCGGGGCTTCTTCTACCCGTACCGTCAGACCCTTGCGGGTTTTCGTCCGGGTCGAAAGGGGTTTACGCTCCGAAAAGCTTCATCCCCCACGCGGCGTCGCTGCGTCAGGCTTTCGCCCATTGCGCAAGATTCCCCACTGCTGCCTCCCGTAGGAGTCTGGACCGTGTCTCAGTTCCAGTGTGGCCGGCCATCCTCTCAGACCGGCTACCGATCATTGCCTTGGTGAGCCGTTACCTCGCCAACAAGCTAATCGGCCGCGGGCCCCTCTACCTGCGTCTTGCGACTTTGATTCCCTCAGTCGAAACCAAAGGAATGTTATGCGGTATTAGTCCCGCTTTCGCGGGGGTATCCCCCACAGGAAGGAAGGTTGCCCACGTGTTACGCACCCGTTCGCCACGCGCCGATTCCGTGTATTGCTACACAAAACTGCGCGTTCGACTTGCATGTGTTAAGCACGCCGCCAGCGTTCGCTCTGAGCCAGGATCAAACTCTCGTTTGAATCCGGTGCTCTCTGAAATTCTCGCGAAAATCAGAAAGCGAACTGTTGATCGCTCGGTTTTTTGGAAACCGAACGGGTTCTGGCATGTCTTATCCGATTGTCAAAGAGCGGCACGCCTGAAGCGAAGTAGCCCGCCGGGGCGGGTAAACTCACAACAAGCAGGACTTCCTGACCCGCAGGAAGGAGTACAGACAAACAAGAATTGTACGGATTCAACTGCCGTGTGTCAACAGCATTCTGAGTCGATTCCCGTGTAATTAGAATAACGGGCAAGGCGATTCGCGGCAGAGCGTTTTGCACGAAATGGCTTTGCCCGTGCGGGCGCAGGATTCGCGTTGCGCGGTGAACCCGACGTATAATCCGCGGCACAAATGACGCTGACATCCGGAACAAAGCTGGGGCCGTACGAGATTCAGTCGCCCATCGGCGCGGGCGGGATGGGAGAGGTGTACCGCGCGAAGGACACGCGGCTCGAGCGCATCGTGGCGATCAAGATTTTGCCGCAACACCTGACGGCAAAATCGAGTGTGAAGCAGCGGTTCGAGCGCGAGGCCAGGGCGATTTCTTCGCTGCAGCATCCGAACATTTGCACACTCTATGACGTTGGGCATCAATCCGGGACTGATTTTCTGGTCATGGAGTACCTGGAAGGCGAGACGCTCGCGGACCGGCTGGCGAAAGGGCCGCTGGCGCCGGAGCAGGTAGTGAAAATCGGGATTGAGATTTGCGAAGGGCTCGAGAAGGCGCATCGCACAGGCGTAGTGCACCGGGATTTGAAGCCCGGAAACATCATGCTGACGAAGACGGGAGCGAAGCTGCTGGATTTCGGATTGGCCAAGCCGCTGGAAGCGGCGCCAGCGGCGAGCTTGACGGCGATGCCGACTTCGTCGAAGGCGATGGAAGCGGCGAAGCCGGTGACGGCAGAAGGGACAATTGTCGGGACGTTTCAATACATGTCGCCGGAGCAACTAGAAGGCACGGAGGCGGATGAACGCTCGGATATTTTTGCGTTGGGCGCGGTGCTGTACGAGATGGCGACGGGAAGACGCGCGTTCGAGGGGAAATCGCAGACGAGCGTAATTGCGGCGATTCTGGAACGCGAGCCGCCGCCGATATCGAGCTTGCAACCGATGTCGCCGCCACAACTGGACCGCGTGGTGAAGCTATGCCTGGCGAAAGATCCGGATGACCGAATCCAGTCGGCACACGACGTGAAGCTACAACTGGAATGGATTTGCGACGCGGGCTCACAGGCGGGCGTGCCGGTTCCTGTGGCGGCACGTCGCAAGAACCGCGAGCGAATTGCCTGGTCTGCCGCGGCGTTGCTCCTGATTGCAGCAACTACTGCGACAGTTGGCTATGTTCTGCGCGCGCCGCAGCCGGCGGGAATGTTCCGGTCTTCGCTTGAGCCCCCTCCCGGCTCATCATTTGTGTCCTACAATTTCGCCGTTTCGCCCGACGGCACTCGGCTCGCTTTCGTCGCCACGGATGCAAACGGCAAGAACACGCTATGGGTGCGCAGCCTTTCGACTTCCGGTGCGCAACAGATCGCAGGGACCGATGGCGCAATTTACCCCTTCTGGTCTCCCGACAGCAATCACATCGGGTTTTTCGCTGAAGGCAAATTCAAAATCGTGGATATGGCCAGCGATACAGTCAAAAGCCTATGCGACGCGCGAGAGGGTCGAGGGGGAACGTGGAACCGCGATGGCTTAATCCTCTTCGCGCCCGTCATCGCCGGTCCGCTCTATCGAATCTCGGACACAGGCGGCACTCCTGAACCGGCTACCAAGATCCCTCGCGCGGGCAGTGGACAGGGACATCGCTGGCCGTATTTCTTGCCTGATGGCAAGCATTTTCTTTACGACGTGGAGTGGAGCGGACAGGGAGACGAACAACAGAATGGTCTTCATGTAAGTTCGCTAGACTCGACTTTCACAAAGTTGATCTCTTCCGACATATCCGGAAACGTCATCTTTGCTTCGGGTGAATTGCTTTACGTTCGCGATCGCAGTCTGATGTCGCAGCCGTTCGACGCTGGCCGTCTTGAGTTCACTGGCTCAGCCGAGGCGATTGCAGAGCAAGAGGTGTCGACGGATCAAGGCTTTCTGCACTCGGGCTACTCGGTATCGCAGAACGGGGTACTCGTGTTCGAGTCATTGACGGATTCAAGTTCGTATCTGGGATGGTTCGATGCCTCGGGCAAGGAACTCGGCCGGCTTCCGGCGTTCACCGGCTACGGCCAACCGCGCATTTCCCCGGATGGACGCTTCGTGGCTTATGATTCAGACGACGACCGCAACGGAAAGTCTTACATCCGCTTGTACGACTTGGCGCGGGGAATCACCACTCGCCTGACTAATGGCGGGACTGAATCCACACCGACCTGGTCGCCGAACGGGGAAGAAATAACCTATATTGGGAGTCTGGATAACAATGCCGGAAACATGTTTTACGGAAATCCGAACGGAGTCTATCAGATTCCAGCCGATGGCTCGGCGCCACCGCGGCTTTTGTTTAAGGGACAGAAATTCGGATTCGGCGATTGGTCCCGCGACGGCCGCCACTTCTTGTACTCGGACTTTTCGGAGGGCCGACCGAACGTCGCTGTCTATTCTCCATCAGACGGACAAGTGAAGGAATTTGAAAAGACCGGAGCCGAGGCGCGTTTTTCACCGGACGGCCAATGGATGGCTTACGCCGGGATCGACATCCAGCCTTATCCCGGACCTGGAAAGCACATTCACGTTTCGAGCGAACTAGATTCCCAGCCGGTCTGGAGCCGCGATGGAAAGCACATCTTCTTTCCTTCACTCGACAAAAAGATGATGGAGGCTGACTTTGACGCGCAAAAAGGCACGGTCAGCGCGCCCCGAGTTCTTTTCCAGACGCGCATCATTGCCCCAAACTTTATCGGCACGCAGTATGATGTTGCGCCGGACGGACGATTCCTCATCAATTCACTGCCCGCGGATCATTCCGCACCACTGACCCTGGTCACAAACTGGACAGCGCTTCTAAAGAATCACTAATTGTGCGTCACTTCGAAGTGCCGCGGACAGGGTCGTCGGCGGAGAGGGAGATTTCGAGGATGGGGTGCGGCTGGCTGCGAATCGCCTGGACGAAGAGGCGGACGATGTCGGGATCGAACTGCGTGCCAGCGCAGCGTTCGATTTCCGAGAACGCGGCTTCGGCAGTGCGAGCTTTTTTATAGACGCGAGGCGACGTGATGGTGTCGTAGGCGTCGGCGACGGCGATGATGCGCGCCCCGAGCGGGATGCTTTCCGCCTCCATCTGATCCGGATAGCCCGAGCCATCATAGAATTCGTGATGATGGCGGATCATCTCGCGCACTTTTTGCAGGGCGCGGAGAGATTCGAGAATGCGCCAGCCCAGCATGGCGTGGGATTTCATGGTTTCCCATTCGGCGGCATCCAGCGGGCCGGCTTTATTGAGGATGGATTCCGGGATGCCAACTTTGCCGACATCGTGAAGCAGGGCGGCGAGTCGGACTTCCTCGACTTCGACGGGCTTGAGGCCGGCAGCCTGAGCGATCAGCGCGGCGTAACCAGAAACCTTCTGCGAGTGGCCCTGCGTGTATTGATCCTTGGAATCCACAGCAAAAGCGAGAGACGACATGGTGTCCACAATCGCGGCGGGCAGGCGTTCAATCGAAGACGCCTGACCATAGTCGGAAAGCGACTGGGAGAACTGGCAGATGCGCTGGTAAAGATCCTCGAACGCGTCCGGACCTGTGGAGAACTGGCGATGCAGCGCGACGCCGAGATAGGCTTCGAGGACATCGCGTTTCCATTCCTTGGCGTCGACGGGCGCGGCATGCTCGGCGGTGAAGACGGCGTTGCCGCCCTGGTGCTTCGCCAAATACATCGAGGAATCGGCGACTTGAATCAGTTCCTGCGGCGTTGAGCCGTGGAGGGGGAACGTGGCGATGCCGAAACTGGCAGTGATGTTTTTGTCGCGCAGGAGAGGATCGGCGGCGACCCAGCCGCGGAGCTTTCCGGCGATCTGCTGGGCCTGTTCGACCGTGGTCTCGGGCATCAAGATGACGAATTCGTCGCCGCCGTAACGGGCCACCACGTCAGAGCGGCGGCAATTCTGCTCGAGAATCAAGCCAACGCGCTGGAGAACGACGTCGCCTTCCAGGTGGCCATAGAAGTCGTTGACGAATTTGAAGCGGTCGAGGTCCATGAGGACGAGCGAAAACGGGCGGCTGGCCCGCGTGGAGCGCTTCCACTCCGAGGAGAGATTCTCCATCAAGAAGCGGTGTGTCTTCACGCCGGTGAGGCCGTCGGTGATGGCCTGCTCCTGAGCCCTCTGGAATTGCTGCGCATTGTGGAGAGCGCCGGCGAAGAAATCGGTGACCGTACGAAGCAACTGGACCTCTTCCTCGTCGAATTCGCAGGGCACAGAAGATTCCACGTAGAAAACTCCGAGAAGGCCTTCGGCGTAATTGACCGGAAGGGCGAGGCCGCAGACGGAGCTGGGCAAAACGAGGCGGAGGCCGTCGGGAGTCAGTTCGCGGACGATGGCCATTTGACCCGTGCGCGCAACTTGCCCGATGAGGCCTTCGCCAAAGGAAATTCGGCGGCCAAGAGCATCGCGGCGCTTGCCGCCTTCGGCCTGAATCAGAAGCTCCTTCGCGGAGTAATCCAGAGTGGCGATGCCAATGTGGTCATAGGTGAGGCCGCGCTCCAGCTCTTCGGCAATCTTCGGAAGCATTTCCTCGGGGTTGAGGGATGCGATGGCGCGGCCGGAAATGTTGTTGAGAAGCGTGAGATGACGGGACTTCTTCTGTTCGCCGGCGAAGAGGCGCGCATTTTCGAAGGCGATGCCGGCCTGGCTGGCGAGGACGCGCATGAGTTCGAGATGGCCTTCGTCGAAAACACGTTCCTGCCTGCTCTGAATCGCCATGACGCCGATGGCGCGGTCGTAAAGGATCAGAGGAACGCCGCAAAACGAGCCCGTCACGCGCGTGGTTTTGATGCCGAGGCGCTGCAGTTCGGCGGTGAAATCTTCGCGAATCAGAAGCGGCTGGCGTTTTTGAATCATGTATTCCGTGAGGCGGCTTTCGACGGAGCGAACCCGCTTGGGCTTGCGCTCGTTGTCGACCACTTCGAGCTCATAACGGATTTCATTTCGCGCAGGGTCGAGGAGCGCGATATAGAAGCTGTTCACGTCGAACAGGCGGCGCATTTCGGAAAAGATCGTTTCGAAGAGGGACGTATGGTCGAGAGTGGAGCTGAGAGCGCGGCCGATTTCGTTGAGGATATGCAGCTCTTCGCTTCGGCGAGAAGTCTGCTGCACGAGGTAGCTGTTCTCGACGGCCATGCCAATCTGGTAGCCGAGCGCAAGGAGCAGACGCAGCTCCGGCGGCGTGAACTGGCGATGATCGGGAGTGCCGAGGAGCAGAACGCCGAGTACGCGCTCCTTGGCCTGGAGGCTGATCCCCACGACGGTACGGAGATTCTGCGCGAGAAGGAGTTCGCGAAGACGTTTGAACGCGGGCTCGCGCTCGAGAGCAGTCCACGGCCCGTCCTTGGCCAGGTCGCGCAGCACCACGAGGCCGCCGAGGCGAGCGACGAGCTTAACGATATGGTTGTCGAGATTTTCTTCGAGGACTTTGGCGCTGAAATCGTCGGAGAGGCCGGTGGTGACGACGGAGGTCGGTCCATGTTCGTCGCCATAATGCAAACAGAGGGCGCCGCTGGGAATGCGGACAACGTTGAGGACGCGTTCGAGAGCCTGGGCGAGAATTTTCTGAATTTCGCCGCCAGCGAACGTGGAGGTGGCAAGATTGAGATTGGACAGCGCGAGCATGTTGCGCTCGACGCGATGGCGCTCCTCTTCGTAAACAGCCATCACCATCAGGACGCCGCAGAAAAGCTGCGGAACGAGCAACGGAAGATGAAGGTCCGCGGCCCGCAACCATGCAAAGCGACCCTGTAGGAGAATGCCGGTCAGCAGGAGACCCCAGGTGACGAACGAAACGGCGAGAAGAATGTCGGAAGGCGATTCGCGCTTGCGGCCTTCGAGCCAGAAGACACGGGAAACAGCAACCAGCAGGACGATTACGAGCAAATCCAGCGGAACGGTGAGCCAGGCTTCGCGGTTGGCGGCGGCCCAGACTGCCGCGAGAACGGCCGTGGCGATAAAAGGAAGAGCCCGGAATGGCTTGCGCGAGTAAAGGCGAGCGGCGGCAAGAAACAGGAGCGCAGCCGCTGCGATGAACCATTCTTCGAGCGTGGGAAGCCATGAGGCGGCAGTCAGCCAAGTTTCAAGCTCTTGGCCCAGGGAGCCAAGACCGAGAAAGAACCAGCCACCGGCCCAAACCAGCAGGTATCCCTGGCGCTTGATGGCGTAAACGTAGGTGAAGAAAGCAGCCAGGAGCATGGCCGCAGCGAGCAAGACTACGCCGACGATTCCGGACTGGGTAACCAACTTACAGCTCCAAGTCTTAAACGAAGCAGGTCAATTCGAGAATAGCAGATATTGGGCAGCAGCCAGCCGCACTGCGGGGAACGGTTGACGTTCCACGCACCTGTCCCAAGTCAGCTTCTCGCCGGCCGAAAATGCACTCCTCTGAAAGGCTCCTAAACCTTGACTATTCGACACTATAGAGGGCTTTTTGGCTCGCGCACAAGGGTACGGAAGTACCCAAGTGTAACTGCCGGGAAATGCTCGATTTTGGCGGGGGCTTCCGATAAGATTAAATGCTTTTTTCGCAGCGGGGGAATGGACAAGCACGCATGACTCTTGACGCGAGACCGCGAGTTCGCTTCGCGCCGTCGCCGACGGGCTATTTGCACGTCGGGGGCGCGCGCACGGCGCTGTTCAACTGGCTTTATGCGCGCCGCGAGGGCGGGAAGTTGATTTTGCGGATCGAAGACACGGACGTCGAGAGGAACAAACCGGAACTTGTGGAGGGAATTCTCGACGGCCTGCGGTGGCTCGGCGTCGAGTGGGACGAGGGGCCGTATTTTCAGTCGCAGCGGCTGGAGATGTACCGGGCGGCCGCCGAAAAACTGCTGGCGAGCGGCGCTGCGTTTCCGTGCTATTGCAAGCCGGTGCAGTATGCCGGCGCGGATGCGGCGGTGGAAGAAGGCGAAGAGGGCGGTGAGAAAAAGGAGCGCGCCGCGGTGTGCCCTTGCCGCGAGATGAGCGCGGCGGAGCGGGAGGAAAAGCAGCGCCAGGGCGTTCCGCGCGCGATCCGCTTCGCGGCGCCGCGGACGGGCGTGACGCGTTTCGAGGATGCGGTGTTCGGCGCGCGCGAAGTGCAGAACGCGGAGATCGAGGATTTCGTCCTGCTGCGCTCGACGGGGCTGCCGACGTATCAGCTCGGCGCCGTGGTGGACGACATCGACATGCGCGTGACGCACATCATCCGCGGCGCAGACCACCTGTCGAACACGCCGAAGCAGGCGATGATTTACGAGGCGCTGGGCGCGACGCCGCCTGTTTTTGCGCACGTGCCGCTGATTCTGGGCGCGGACCGGACGCGGCTGTCGAAGCGGCACGGAGCGACGAGCGTCAGTTCGTACGCGGAGGAAGGATTCCTGCCGGAGGCGTTCCGGAATTTCCTGGCTCTGCTCGGATGGTCGACGGGCAGCGACGAAGAATTTTTGCGCACGACGGAGTTGATTTCGCGATTCTCGCTTTCCGGCGTCAGCCGGACGAATGCGATTTTTGACCGCGCGAAACTGGAATGGTTCAACTTGCAGTACATGCAGAGGCTGACGGTAGAGGAACTCGCGCCCTACGTGGAGGCGGAGCTGAAGCGCTCGGGATTGTGGCGCGAGGCGTGGGGCACGGCCGAGAAAGGCTGGTTTGCGCACACTGTGGACCTGCTGCGGCCGAGAACGCGGCTACTGACGGATTTTTCGACGTGGGCGCGCGCGTTTTTCTCCGACGATTTCGATTACGACGCCGAGGCGCGACAAAAATTCTGGAAGGACGAGAAAGTTCCGGCGCTGCTTGGGAAGCTCACGGAAGCTCTCGAAGCGGTCACGGATTGGAACCATGATTCCTGCGACCATGCCCTGCGGGCGCTCGCGGAGAAGGAAGGCGTGAAGGCGGGACTGCTCATCAACGCGACGCGGGTCGCGATCGTGGGCCGCGCCGTGGCGCCGCCGTTATTCGAGACGATGGCAGTGCTGGGCAAGGCGCGAGTGATCGAGAGGCTGCGCAAGGCCGTACCCGCGGTCGCGGCACACTAAGAGAATTCCTCGCTAGTTTTCCGTGGATCAATTCTGTTTTTCGGAACCCGAGGAGAAGATTTCCGGGTACATGGATTGCGCCTTGGCGCCGGACGGCGCGACGTCAACCGTCGCTGAAACGGGAACTTTTACCGGCGGCAGGCAAGCCACGTCGTTGCAGGCCTGATAGCGCAACGAGAGAGGCAACGTGAGCTTGCCGAGGGCGGCACTACTTTCCGCACTGAGCTTCATCCGGACCGTGAAACTTCCGGTGTAGACAGAAAGCGGCGTATCGGAGAAGGAGAGCTTGAGCGTCTTGCCTTCCGGGTACGACGTTGCGGTTTCCTTGAAGCCGGCGGGGAGCGTGGCCGTCAGCGTCGTGGGGATCAGGTATTGCTCCGTTACTTTGTTGGCGTTCATGTGAAAGCCGGACATGATGCGGACGACAACCGCAATTTCGAAATCATGGCCGCGAGGGACCGGATTGAGCGAGACGTACACGCGAGGGCTCGCCACGGCGGCGGGGGAGGGGAGGTCCTGCGCCGCGAGCCGCGACTGCGGCGCTAAGGCAAAGCAAGCCATCGTGGCCAGGATTGCTCCGCGAAAAAAGCTCTTTCCGACGCTTCGAATTGGATTCTTCGATTTCATACGCTCACCGCTGATCCCAGCTGCTGAGTTAAGATGCGGCTCATCAGCTGATTCAAATTCTCGCCCGTTTTTTCGAGCACAAATGCGTTCGCCTGTTCGGACCAGGCGAGCTTGAAACTCGTCGTCAGCGCGGAAATCCAGATTTGTCGGACGGGAGTATTGGGGCTGATAACGAAGCGAGTCTCATCATTGTCTTCAAACTGAATTTCCAGTTTGCCGCTGCCGCCCTCGACTTCGAAATCGTGCTCGTCGCCGATCTCGGTCAGGCGTTTTTGCAGGCTCGCGAAGGCGGCCTCGCATTTCTTTTGAAATTCATGTTCATCCATCATGTCAGCGAGCGACCGCGTTCTTGTCCACTTCGAACTTCGTTTTCTCGACAAACGGTTCGACGACCGATCTCCCCTCCTCGTCCATCGCCACGCCGATGATCGTGAAGCCCTGGCTTGCATACTGTTGCTGGAAGCCGATCAGCCACGGAATTTCGATGCGGCAAGGATCGCACCAGGTGGCCCAGAAATTCACGAGGACGACTTTGCCTTTGAGGCTTGCGAGAGGAAGTGCGCCGCCCTGAAGCTCCTGAAACGTGACATCCGGCTCATTAGGGGATGTTGAGCTTGCGGACTGGGAAGCAGCCGACGTTGCGGAGTCCGAAGAAACCGACAATTGCGATTCGATTTCGTGCGCGATTTCGTCCCTGCTCACCAGCCCGATGATGCGCTTCACGACTCGGCCGTCCCGGGAAATCAGATAACTTGAAGGATAGCCCAGCAAGCCGCCAAAGTGCTCCGCGATATCTTCGTTCCCAAGGACGATGGGATAATTCATCGTCATTTCCACAGTCCCGCCGGATTTGCCGTCCGCATTCGCACCGGATTTGACGTCCGCCGCAGCCTTGCATCCCGCGAGCGCCGCGGCCAGTCCCAGGGCGGCTATGGCAGAGAGAATTCGAGTTGAATTGCGGTCCATAATTTCCCTATCGCGAAAAATAATTCATGAATGCCAGTTTACCCGAAAGCCAAGTCAGGCGGTTCATGAAAATCAGACCGCCGACGGCTAGAAGCAGCACGCCGCTCAGGACCTCGACCAGGTGAATGTGGCGGCGGAAGCGCTGATAGAACTTGAGAAACTGGCCGATGCCGATGGCGGTCAGAAAAAATGGAATCGCCAAACCCGCGGAGTAAGCCACGAGCAAAAAAATGCCTCGCGTCACCGTTTCCTGCGTCGCGGCCATTGCAAGCACGGCGCCCAGAATCGGTCCGATGCACGGCGTCCAGCCGAACGCGAAAGCGAAGCCCATCAGGAATCCGCTGACCATTCCGGGTTGGCCGCCGAGATTGCGAAAGTGCAAATCGCGGTTCAGCCAGCGCGTCAGGAACGGGCCGATGAGGAAAATCAGAGCGACGGAAATCGCGTGGATTGGGCGGATGCTTCCGGGATCCATTTGCGGCGCGAAATTCATTGCGACGCCCACGAGAATCAGGACGGCGCCGACGACGAGCCCCGCGCGAATCGAAACTTTCGCAAGCCACCCGATCAGATGCAAGCCGAAGAGCAGCACCAGCGCGCCCGCCACCGGAGCGAGAAGGCTCTTGTTGCGAAGCAGGAATGTTCCCACGGCGCTGGCCGAAGCGCCGAAACTCACGAAGACGATCGAGAAGCCGCCAATGAACGCGAGCGACGAACGGATCAGCTCCGCGCGGGAGCTCTTGCCCTGCTGGAGCTGGTCCACGCCTATGCCGGAGAGCATCGAAATGTAGCCCGGAACGAGCGGGAGAACACACGGCGAGAGAAACGAAACCAATCCTGCGAGCAACGCCGTTAGTACCGTGACTTCCATTTCGAGCGGCAGCTCCTTTTCGCCGAAAAGCTGACTCCTGAATTCCCCTGATTGTTCGATGGCCCCGGCGTCCGTCGCGGTTCAATTCTTCACCCAATTCTCGCACAGCGTCGCGAAAAGCGCACGCCGACCGATCTGCGACCGATGCAGAGGCGAAGTGCAATGGAAACGCCGCCAGGTGTCGGCGGAAGCCGCCAGCAGACGTCTTTAGGCACTGCGGGTGCCTGCTGCGCCACTCGTCTTAAATCCCCGTCTTTCATAACAATGCGAGATGACCGCGAGATCATCCGAATGGCACGCCTCCTGCCATTAGCCGAGACGCGGCCGCGGAGCAACGGCGGCGGACGGGAGGCGAAGATGACACCGAATCAGATTACGGCGCTGCGCGTGGCCATGGGATTCGCGGCGGTGGCGCTGTTCGGGCGGGGACTGTGGTGCGACGTTGGCGCTCTGGCGCTGACAATCGGCGCGATCAGCCTTGACGCCGTGGACGGTTACCTGGCGCGGCGGAGGCAGCTCGCGACGCCGCTCGGCGCGCAGCTCGACATCATTGGCGACCGCGTGGTCGAGAACCTTTTCTTCACTTTCTTCGCTGTAACCGGGCTGGTCTCGTTGTGGGTGCCGATTTTCTTCTTCGTGCGAGGGACGCTGACCGATTTCATCCGCGGCCTGGCGGCGCGCGCCGGGCGAAGCGGCTTTGGCAAGAACTCGATGCTTGAAACCTGGTGGGGGCGAAGCCTGGTGGCTTCGCGTGCGAGCCGCGCGGCGTACGGCGTGATGAAGTGCCTGTGCTTTTGCTACCTCGGAGCGGAGCTGACGCTCTTGCGCCTGCCGCCGGGCACGCTGACGGCCGTGCAGGCGGCGTGGCTGAACTTCGCGGCGGAGGCGCTCGTCGGCGCGACAGTCGCGTTTTGCTTCGTCCGCGCGGTGCCCGTCGCGTGGGAAGGGCGGAAGTATTTCTTGACCGCAGCGCCAGTGACGGCAAAGGCGGCGGGAGGCGCGCGATGAGAGCCGCGAGCGAGGTAGCCGCATTTTTCGATCTCGATGGAACTCTTCTGCCGGAGCCGTCTATCGAGCGGCGGTTTCTTCGATTCGCGTTGTGGCGGGGCGAAATTGGGCCAATGCATCTCTTGCGATGGGCGGCGCAATTCCTCGGCACGATTGCGATTGATCCGCACGCGGCGACGCACGGGAACAAGGCTTACCTCTCAGGGATGAACACGAGCGTTGCTCTGGATTTTGAAGCGAGACTCGCATCGCGTCCGCTGCAATTTTTCTCCGCGGGGCTGAGGATGCTCGAATGGCACGCGGCGAGGGAGCATCGAATCTTCCTGATCACCGGTGCGCCGGCGCCGATGGCTGAAATCGCGGCGCGGAAATTGCCTGTGCCTGTCGAGATCGTTGCGACAGAGCTTGAAGAGCTCGATGGCCGCTGGACAGGAAGAATTCGCGGGGAGCACGTCAGCAGCCAGGGCAAACGCCGGGCGATGGAAAAAATCGCCGCGAGGATGGGCATCGATCTGGCGAGGAGCTTCGCCTACGGCAATTCGTACGCGGACGTGCGGATGCTCGAGAGCGTGGCCTTTCCTGCCGTCGTGAATCCCACGGAGCTGCTCGAGCGGCTGGCGCACCTGCGCGGATGGCCCGTGCTCGAATGGCACGCAAGGGAAGCAGAACCGGCGTCCGCGACGAAGCGCTCGCGCGCAATGGCTCGTCCACCGCTGCGGCGGGCCGCATTTTTACCGGTTGTTCATCCCACATTCGGAGCGAACCGATGAGCGCGGAAACGTCGCAGAACGCAATTGCGAACTTGGAAGCAGGAGCTTCAGCGGCCGGAATTTTGCCTCGAATGGCCTTGCCGCGCTGGCTTGCGCAGATCGTGGACGATGCGCGGCGGGCATGCGGCGCGTTCGAATGGGTCACGCTGACGTATCTGGCGTGGGTGAAACTCCTCATCGCAATCTGGCACAAGAATCTCGCGCACCCGCTCGGATTTTTCATTGGGCACACGGTCGTGGCCATCGCGATTGTGATTTTGGCGGTCGCGTCGCTGCGGCTTGCCGGTTCGAAAGTCGTGCGATTCGCGCGCCACTGGTACCCGCTGCCGCTCTATATCGGATTGTTCGAAGAGCTCAACTATCTGGTTCACGCGATTTTTCCCGGATGGCTCGACCGCTGGTTCATCGCATTCGACCATGCGCTGACGGGCGTGCATCCGTCGGTGTGGCTGGCGCAGTTCGCGAATCCCGCGCTGAACGACTTCATGCAGTTCGCGTACATGACCTATTTCTTGTACCTGGTGATGCTGCCAGCGCTACTTTACGTGAAAAATGATCGCCGCGCATTCTGGGCCGTGATGGTCTCGACGGCAATCGCGCACTACACGGTCTATTTCATCTCGGTGCTGGTGCCTGTGGAGAGCCCCTACTATTCGCTCGCCGCGCTCGCCCACGTCCAGCTCACCGGCGGATTTTCGACGCACTTGATCGGGCTTGTGGAGCGTTACGGGCGCGTGCACGGCGCGGCGTTTCCTTCGGCGCACGTCGCGGGCTCGATGGTGGCCATACTCGCGTCGTGGCGCTACCGCCGGTGGCTATTTTGGGTTTGTCTGCCGTTTTTCATCTGCATGTGCGTCGCGACGGTGTATGGACGCTACCACTACGTCGCGGATGTTCTCGCAGGCCTGCTCACCGGAGCGTGGGGATTCTACGCGGGACAGTGGCTGATGACGCGGCGAAATGCAGTTCCCGAAGAAGGCTAAGCGAGAGCATTTCTCACAACGGCGGGCGGCGCGTATGCCATTCAGTCGTTTGCTCGTAAAGCAAAGCAATGCGCAGCAGATTTGCTTCGCCCCACTCCGGCCCGTGAATCGCCAAACCGATGGGCAATCCCGCGCGCGTGAATCCGCAGGGAACCGAAATTGCCGGGAAGCCCGTGAAATTCGCGGGACGGTTCGCTCGCACGAGCGCGCCGCGGACCGAATGCGATTCACCGTTGATCATCACGGAATCCGCGCCGATGCGCGGGGCCGGGATCGGCACGGCGGCCGCGAGGATGGCGTCCACGCGCTCGAACGCTGCGCGAAATTCGGCGCGAAGGCGCTGCCGGGACTGCTGCGCGCGCAAGTAATCCACGGCGCGAACCGCGCTGCCCAGTTCGAGGCGTTTGCGGACGTCGACGCCATAATCCGCGGCGCGCGCGGGGAAGTATCCCTGCCTCTCGTGGTATTCGAGGGCCTCGGCGAGCGCGATTTGCGTGCTGGGCTCGGAGGCCTCCTCGAGATGCGGCAGTGAAACTTCTTCAATGCGCGCGCCGAGCTTCTGCAGGCACTTTGCCGCTGCTCCGATTGCTTCTTTCACTTCTTCATCCACGCGCTCGAAAAAATATTCGCGCGGCCAGCCGATGCGAAGGCGTTCTTTGCGCGAAGATCTCTTCTGCGACGTCTTCAACGCGCGGTGAAACGCGGCGCGCGGCGCGTCGGAATCACAAATCGCGTCGAGCATGATGGCCGCGTCTTCCACGCAGTGCGCAATCGGTCCGGCGTGATCGAGCGTCACGGCGAGCGGCACTATGCCGCGGCAACTCACGCGGCCGAAATTCGGCTTCAGCCCGACGACGCCGCAAAGCGCGCTGGGAATTCGGATTGAGCCGCCCGTGTCCGTGCCAACGGAAGCAAAGCCGAGCCCTGTGGCCACCGCTGCGGCTGATCCGCCGCTTGAGCCGCCCGGGATGCATTCGAGGTTCCACGGATTGTGCGTCGCGCCGAAGTGCGGATTCTCCGTCGTCACTCCGTAGGCGAATTCGTGCAGGTTCGTCTTGCCTAGAAGAACTGCGCCGGCGGCCTTCAGCTTCGCCGCCACGTCGGCGTCCGCATTCGGAACAAAATCCTGCAGGATTCGCGACCCTGCGGTCGTTCGCACGCCATCCGTATTGATGTTGTCCTTCAGCGTGACGGGAATGCCGTGAAGCGTGCCGCGCCATTTGCCGCGAAGAATTTCGCGCTCGGCGGCGCGTGCGTCGTTCATTGCGCGCTCTGCGGTGATGGTGATGAAGGCGTTCAGCCGCGGATTCAGCGCTTCCATGCGGGCCAGCACGGCTTTCGTGAGTTCCACAGGCGAAATCGTTTTCCGGCGCAGCAGAGCCGCGGCCGCGTGGATGGTCAGCTCCTGAAATTCAACGTCTGCCCGGTCTTGCCGCATCAGAAAATCGATTCCTGCCTCCGCAAATTTCCAAACGATCCGATGTTGGCGATGAGAAAGACGACACGGAATTGATTCTCGTTTCTCACGTTGCCCAGCGCAAGCCGCCGGTATTCGAAGCCGATTCCGCAACACGATCCGTTGTAGGAAAATTGCACCACCTGGTTTTGAAACAGCCGCTGCGTGATGTCGTAGCTGAACCCGAGCGCGGCATTGAACCCGGGACGATTCAAGCTGCCGTAGCCGAGGAGCGCGCGGACTTGATTCGACCAGGGCTCGATGATGCCCGGATTCGCGGCGGAAGTCTGCGGAATATCGATAGTGGAAAATTGCCCCACGGTGAGGAACGATTCGCGGAATGGACGGATTTTCAGCAGCGTGCCGATGGCGGTCAGTTGGCCGCGCTGGGGATCGAAGTCGGCGCGAAGCTGCGTATCATAGCGGCCGCCGGGCTCGATGCGCAGATCGCTGATGATCGGCGAAAAGCGGTGCAGGCTGTCGGCGAACGCGAATGGCGTGAGCGAATCGAGCGCCTGAAAAACGTTTCGCTGCCCCGCAACGAGCGCGCCGCCGAACGTCGGGTCGAAATAGTATTTCTGCTTCAACTCCCAGTTTGCTATTTCGTTCGAGGAACCCGAATCGTCGTGGCGGAAGAGCCTCTGCGTCACGCCATACTCGATCTCGTTCGTGTCCGTCAGCGTGTCGTCGTCGTCAAAAAGCAGGAAGCGCCCAAACTGGTTCACGCCGTTGACGTAGCGATACCGCACGCGCGGCTCGACGACGTGCTTCCACGCCGAATCGCCGCTATCCCACACGCGCTCGAATGCCGGAGGCCGCAGGTCGACCGTAAATTCTTCGGTCGTGCGCACCAGCGGCGTATTCAGAAACGCGCCGCTGGCCTCCTGGCCGCTGTAACGCGTCGAGCGCAGCGTGAAACTCGGCGTGATTCCGAGCCACGGCCCGAAATGCAAAGGTATCGACACATTCGGCGCAAGCTCCGTGCGCGTGACAAACGACGGAGTCGCGAATCCCGGCGAGATGTTCGTTTCCCGGTGCGACGCATTCGCGAAGCCGTCGAACCCGAAATAGACCGGCAGGCGTCTCCACGGCGCGCGATCCTGAATGCCAGCGCGGATTTCCGGCGCAGTCCGTAAATCCATCCTCGTCTCCGGCGACGCGCTCAGGAAGTTCTTGTAACTCTGCGTGGCGAGGCTCAGGCTGAAACCGTTTACGTCCCGGGTCAGAAAAGAAGTGCTGGTCACTTCGGAATTCACGGCTTGCGCGAAAGTCTCCGAGAACGCCAGTCGGAATGTAAGGGACGATAATTGATTCAAGTCGGCGACGCCGCGCCAGCCGTGGGGAAATAACGCGTCGAAAAAGAAATGGTCCTCGTGCCCGCCCTGTTTCGCGATTCCACCGGTTGGGCTCGGTATTCCCCGGTCGATCACGCCAAAATAACTCGTCTCGAGCGTGGCGTTCTCCCAGGGCTTCATGCGGATATCGGCGTTCTGGCTCCAGCCGCGGCGGCTCAGGTACTGCGCGCCTATCGTCGCGTCGGCCCACTCTGTCGGCGCCCAATAGAACGAATCGCCGACGACGTAGCCTTTGCTCGTCGTGTGGCCTGCGTCAGGAACCAGGAACCCCGATTGGCGCAACTTTCGTCCCACGGGAGCCGACGCGTAGGGAAGATAAACAATGGGTATCGAAAAGAGGCGGAAGCTCGCGTTGTGCAGCTCGACGGACTTTTGCAGGTGAATCACGGCGCGCGGCGCGTGGAATTTCCAGACCGGGCGGTCTGGCATGCAAACGGTGATGGCAGCGTGGCGCACCTCGAACGTGTTTTCGTCGATCCGCTTCACGTCTTCCGCCGTGAACGTGAGGGGATTCTGGCTTACCAATAGCACGGGATTGGGCCGCCGCTCCGCCGTCACCGTGGCGCGTACGTTGTGGAACTCGCCCTGGCCTGTCGCGAGATTATACGTAGCGTCGCTGGCCTCGACGTGCTGGGATTCGTAATCGAACTGCACGTGGCCGCGCGCCGATGCGGTTTTCGTGTTGTCGTCGTACTCGACGTGGTCGGCGCGCAGGCGCACGTTTTCGTAGTCGATTTCCACGTTCCCGTCGGCATAAAACATTTTGCCAACCTGTTTTTGTTGGTCGGCTTCGAGCGTGAATTCGCCCTGACCTTGCTGGTGGACCGTAGCCTGCGTGCGCGCCGCAGCTGCCGCTGCGGCGAACGCAAGTATCGCCATAAAAGCGAGCAGCGCAAGTATCGGAATCCCACGGCTACGAGGAGAGATTTTTTCCATCGGATGGAGCATCGCCGAAAAGGAACGTTGAGCCTAACATGCCGCTGAAAGAGCCGCAAAGCCAGTTGCCGATTACGAGACATCGCCGGAATCTTTTCCTTACGCGACCGGCTGGGAAATCTGCTACGATGGATTCGTCCCGCTAGGGATCCGGTCCGCAGCGCAAAACGAACCGGTGATCCAAGTCTGCTCGCAGTGTGGTGCCGTCAGCAATCAAGCGGTGGATGTGTGTCCCTTCTGTGAAGCTCCTTACGCTTCGCTTCAGCGAAACAGCCGCGCCGTAGCCGTCTCTTCCGAAGAACCAGAATGGCGCCGGGAGGTTGCCCGGCGCATGGAAGTTTACCGCGCGCGCCGCGGCCATTCCGGCGCGGAGCGCCTGCAATCCGCGCTTCCATTCGCGGCCGGTGAAGCGGCTGAGCACAGCGTCGCCACGGCCGTCGCGCCGCGCACGATTGCGCGCCTGCGGCCCGCGGAGCGCGTCGAAATCCACGTCGCGCAGCCGGAATTCAATTTCTCCGTTGTGGACAATTTCGCGGTGCAGTCCGAAGCCTCCTCGAATCCTGTCGCGGAGCTGTCCGTTCGCCGCTGGGCAGGCGTATTGGACGCCACGTTTCTTTGCGGAGTCTTCGCCGGTTTTCTCGAGATGTTCCGTTCGATGGGCGGGCAAATTGGCTTGCAGCGCGTGGATTTGGCCGTATATGCCGCCGCGTTTTTCCTGATCTACGCCTTGTACTTCAGCCTCTTCACCACGTTCTCCGGCGCGACGCCGGGAATGCAATTTCTCGGCCTCGCCGCCGTCGGGCCCGACGGTGATTTTCCCGAGACGCGCCAGCTTTTCTGGCGCTCCTTTGGCTACATCCTCTCCGGCGGAACGCTCCTGCTCGGCTTCCTCTGGGCGTTGTGGGACGAGGACCATCTCACCTGGCAGGACCGCATCTCGCGCACCTACGTGACTCGCATTCAGCACGTCGATGATTCGGATGCCGAACACACACAGAGCGCGCCGGAAACGCAATCGTTCTCCCATCACGCGACGGTCGCCTGACATCAGATCGGCGTACCGCCCTGCAATTCTTGTTTGCGTCCCGATTTCCTCGGGCTGCTGATTTGCGCTAGGCTGGTAGGAGGCAACGCCAATGCGACGCGGCTTCATCAATCAGAAGCTCGGCAAGCGAAACACGCGCCGAGGCGATTTGCTCAAGGGCAAGAACTACGCGCAGCCATCCGCGCGCCCGCCCAAGTCATCCAAGCGGTTGAGCCCGGGCCGCCCCGGCCGCGGCTCGTAAGGGAATTGCGGCACTGATGGTATAATTTGAGTTCGAGTCTTATGCGCAGGAATCCGGCGCCGGGACAACGCGCCCGAGACAGGAAGAAATCATGAGTTCGTTCTGGAAAAAAGTCGTGCTGGGGCTGTCGGTGCTGGTTCTTGCCTACGCGGGAGTCGGCTACACGCTCGGGAAAACCGGCAGCGACAGGACGTATCTTCCGCTGACCGTCTACAGCGAAGTCCTCGACCACATCCAGAATGATTACGTCGAAGATCCCGACATTCACAAAGTCACAGTCGGCGCGCTGCACGGCCTGCTCGATTTGCTCGACCCTCAATCGAGCTACCTGAGCCCGCTCGAATACGCCGATTACGAAAAGAAATTGAAGGACGAGTCGAAGGGGGAAGTCGGCGTTTTCCTTTCGAAGCGCTTCGGCTACATCATCGTGGTTTCCGAGCTCCCCGACAGCCCGGCGGTAAAAGCGGGCTTGCGCGACGGCGACTTGCTCGAGTCCATCGCCGGCTTCAGCACGACGCAGATGTCGGTCGGCCAGGCGCAGGTGCTTTTGACCGGCGAGCCGGGCCAGACTGTGAAAGTCGAAGTGATTCGCCGCACCACGCCCGATCCGTTCGATTTGACGCTCACCTACGCGAAGCTGCAGGCGCCTCATCTGCTCCAGGAAAACGTGCAGAACGATATCGCGTATCTTCGCGTGCCGGCATTCGAAAACGGAACCACGCAGCAAGTCCGCGAGAAACTCGCGCAATTCCAGCAGCAGGGAGCAAAGAAACTCATCCTCGATTTGCGTGATTGCGCTTCCGGGCCCGACGAGGAAGGCATTTCCACTGCGCAGTTGTTTCTTTCTTCCGGAACCATCGGCACGCTGAAAGGCCAGACCGTATCAACGCAGACTTTTTCGGCTGATCCGTCGAAGCAAGTCTGGAAATCTCCGATCGCCGTGCTGATTTCGAACGGCACGGCGGGTCCCGCCGAAATTCTGGCCGCGGCTGTTGCCGATAATCATCGCGGCGATACGGTCGGCGAGCAGACGTTCGGCACTGCTTCGCAGCAGAAGCTCATCACGCTCGACGACGGCGCGGCGATCATTCTGACCGTCGCCAATTACTTCACGCCCGACGGGAAATCGATTCCCAAGGAAGGCGTTGCGCCTATCGTGGAAATCCAGCCGCAGGAGCTCAGCGACGTCGCGCAGCTCAACCAGGACCAGCTCGCGCCCCCGCCTCCCGGACAGCTTCCCTCCGCCGATGATCCCGTGATGAAGAAGGCGATCGAGATTTTGAACGCTCCTGCCGCCGCGCAAAAGGCCGCTTAGACTTCTCGTGGCGGCCAGGAGACCGCGCATAATTTCCCGCCGGAACGATTCCCTCCGCGTTGCAGCATGGTTCGCTCTCGCGTTGCCGATTTTGCTTTATTTCAGCGGCTGCGCCAGGAAACCGCCACGAACCGCCGAGCTTCGCGAAATCACTCGCGATTTGGTTGCCGCGGCGAAAAAAGCTGCCGGACGCGACGCGCAAATCGTTATTCGGCCGGAAATGGGCAAGCCAGCAAATGGCCGCGCGGGGCTGATTGCCGACGACATCTTCATTCAACTTCCCGCAGGCGCAAAATCCGCGGCGGTTGAATCCGCGCTAGATCGCGCCGCGGCGCGTTACAGCCTCGCCCGCTCGCCGCGACCATCGTCCGCCGGCTCGATTCGGTTCGATTATTCGCTCAATGGCAGCCGGACGCACACAATTGAAATCCTCACGCCTTCGTCAGAAGTCAGAAATCAATTCGTCGGCGGCGCTAACGCGCCTCGTCTCGCCATCATCATCGATGACCTCGGCAGCGATCTCGCGCCCGTCGAAAAAATCCTGAACCTGCCATTTCCTTTGACACTCTCAGTGCTGCCCAACAAAGAGCATTCCGCCGAAATTGCCGAGGAAGCATTCCGTCGCGGCGATCAGGTGATTCTCCATCTTCCGATGGAAGCGGAAGGCAATGCCGCAAAACCCGAGGCCGTCGAACTGCGCGTCGGAATGTCCGCCGACGAAGTGGAGCGCGTCGTCTCCGGCATGCTCGCCAGCGTCCCGTATGTGATTGGCGTGAATAATCACGAAGGCTCGCGCGCGACGGCTGACCCGCGGCTCATGGCCGAAGTCATGAGCGTGCTTCGCGCGCGCAATCTCTTTTTCGTGGACAGTCGCACCACGGCGGCGACTGTCGCTTTCGACGCCGCGCGCCAGGCGGGAGTCCCCGCCGCGTCGCGCAAAGTATTTCTCGACGACGTCGAAACGCGCGAAGGCGTCCTCGCGCAGCTCGAACTCGCCGCTCGTGATGCCGCGCGCGATGGCTCGGCCATCGCCATCGGCCATCCGCATCCTGTGACGCTCACCGTGCTCGCCGAGAGTTTGCCGAAGCTCCAGGCGCAAGGCATCCGTTTCGTTTTTGTCTCCTCCCTCGTACAATAACAGCGGGCGGCTCTGATCTTCGCTCCTCAATCGAGAATTGCGCCAATCATTTCGACCACCTGCTCGGCGATCGAAGGCGCCGAAGTCAATCCGGGCGATTCGATGCCAATGAGCTGAACCACGTTCGCGAATTGCGGATCGCGCGCGATGATGAAGTCCTCCGCGTGACGGCTGCCGGGCGGCGCGAGCTTCGCGCGAATGCCCGAATACGCGGGAACGAGATCCACTGCGCGAAGCTCCGGCAGGAGCGGCCGCGCCATGCGCACGAATTCCTCGACGGGCGGCCGGTTGCCTTCGTAGTCGTTCTTGTCCGCGATGTAGTGCGCCGTCGGCCCGAGCAACACGCCGCCCCACAGCGTCTTCGTCAGATGCAGGCCAAGGCTCAGCCCCTCCGGATGCGGCAGCGGATAGACGAGCCCGCGCACCATATCCGAACGCGCGCGAACCAGCTCGCAATACTCGCCGCGCACGGGGAAAATTTTGTGCTTCGCCAGCTCCGAGCCCATCATCTCCGCAATATCATCCGAAAAAAGTCCCGCGCTGTTCACCAGGCACCGGGTTTCGATCTCTCCCGCGTCGCTCGTCACGCGCACCACGCCGCCCTGAGGCTCCAGTCGATTCACCTTCGCGTGCGTGACGATGTCCGCGCCCTGCTCGGACGCGACGCGCGCGTAAGCCTTCACAAGCTCCTCGCTCGCCACGATTCCCGTGGACGGCACTTCGATCGCCGCGGAACCTTCGACGTGCGGCTCGCGCGCGCGAATCGCCGCGCGGTCCACGATGCGCAGCCCGCCGACGCCATTCGCGCGTCCATTCGCCGCAAGTTGCTCCAATTTCGGCAATTGCTCGGGGGCAGTTGCCACAACGAGTTTGCCTGTGTTGCGATGCGGCACGCCGTGCGCGGTGCAGAATTCGTAAGTGAGGCGGTTGCCTCGCACGCAGTGCCGCGCCTTCAAGCTGCCGGGCGTGTAATAGATTCCGGAGTGAATGACGCCGCTATTTCGCGACGACGCGCCCATCCCCAGCTTCGGCATTTGCTCGAGGAGGAAAACGTCTTTCCATCGCGCCGAAGCCGCGCGCGCGATCGCGCAGCCGACCACCCCTCCGCCGATGATGACGATGTTCGCCCTGTCCATGTCGCGCGCCGGCGAAACGCGAATTCGTTCCGCCGCTCACCTCAAATCATTTTGGCGCAGCTGGAGTTCAGTAGTCACCTCCCGCGCCTTCGTAAAGTGGCGTGCAAGGCACGGACTTCGCCTCCGTGCCGTCGTGGACGGCGTAGCTCGTCGGATTTTCCTTTGTGGACCATAGCGTCGCGGCGCCGTACTCGCCGTCTTTATTCATTGCGTAGAACTGCAAATCGAACATCTTCAGCCGCGACTTATCGAAATCGTAGTTGTGGACGACGCGGTGCAGCGCTTCGAGGCACGCGTCCGCGGGCGACATGCCTTTGCGCATCATTTCGACCACCGTGTGGCCTCCGGCGATTTTGATGTCTTCCTCGCCGCGGCCCGTCGAGCCGGCCCCGCCGACTTCCTGGTCCACGAATAGTCCCGCGCCGATAATCGGCGAATCGCCCACGCGCCCGGAGATTTTCCATGCTGTGCCAGAGGTCGTGGTCACGCCCGACATTTCACCGTTGTTGTTCACCGCGAGGCAATTAATCGTTCCCGTCGGAGGATTCGCGACCACATGCTCGATCCACGGCCGGAGCGCCTGCCGCTGCGGCGAGTCGAGGATTTCGGCCAGCTCTTTGTTGAAGTCCGGCGCGTCGAGGCCCGGCCGCCAGTTCTTCGACGATTTCGCTTTCCAAGCGAGCCAGGCGAGGCGGGAGTCTTCGGTGAGCAGGTTCATCGGCTCAAATCCTTGGTCAATCGCGAATTGCGTGGCGCCCTGGCCCACGATAAACGTGTGATTCGTGCGCTCCATGACGACGCGCGCGACTTTCGATGGGTTCTTGATCTTTTCGATTGCACCAACGGCGCCGCAACGGCGGGTCGGGCCGTGCATCACGCAGGCGTCGAGCTGCACGACGCCGTCTTCGTTCGGCAATCCGCCATATCCGACAGAATGGACCTTCGGATCGTCTTCGACAGGGACGACGACGGCGAGGACGGCGCCCATTGTGTCGCCTGTCTTGTGCAGGATGGCCATGCCCGCGTCGAGATAAGGCAATCCGAGATGGGCGGAGATGATGCAGGGACGTTTGCCTCCGGACGCGCCTGCGGCCTGTGCACAGCGCATGGTGCCATCGCCCGGCGCAACAGCTCCAAAAAGTTTGCTTGCGCTTGCGGCCGCCGTGCCGCCCAATGCGTTGAGAAAAAATTTACGCCGTGTCCAGTTCTCCATTTTTTTGCCTCGCTGATGGATTGCAACGCAGCGCGAAGCGTAGTCCCGCATCTTGATTGGAGCAAGCGGAGAGTTCTGCCAACGGGAGCTTGCAGCCAGAGAAGCGAACCGGCATCTGGGGACAATTTGTCCCCCATTCCACAGATAGCTGCTGTTGCGCCGCCCGTCTCCGGATGCTAGCGTCGAATCGCATGATGAAATTCTCCAACTCGGCGATGGGCCAGCCGCGCGAAGCGGGTGGTTCCCTTTTGCCGCCGCACGGCTTTGCGTCCCCTTTTCATCCTGCCCGCCTGGGCCGCAGCCGAAACGCGCTCGGTCAACGCCTTTCGGTGAACGAGAGCCATGTCTGCCTGCCGCGGCAGGGATCTGCCTTTCTGCTTCTGCGGAATTCCAGAATTATGTCAACTACAGGAGCGTTATTAGACTTTCTCCTAAGCCAAATAAAATCAAATACATTCCAATTTCTAATCGATAATTTCGGAGCATGCATTGTGCGACGTCCGCCTCGGGCGGATGAGCCACAGATCGCCGCTCCGAAGCTTCATGCGACGGCGGGCGTGTCGCGCCATAGCCGCCCTTCGGCGGACGCGAATTCAGCGTCCAGCATCGAGCCTCCTGCTTCCAGAACTTCTAATCGTCCCTCTCCGCGATTAGAAATCCTCGTAAGTCCTAGAAAACAAAAGACCGATGCCATTTCTAATCGTCCCTATTTCGCAGTTTGCAATTTTGCTTTTGACGTTCCAACCTCCAAATTCGGACCTCCGACCTCTAGAACCTTGATCGCAAATGGAACGCACAGTCGCGCAAAGTCAAGTTCTTCAAAAATAAGCACTTATGAGATCTTGATCGCAAATGAATTTCATTTGCAAATTGCGATGCTTAACGTTATTTCTCGTCCGTACAGGCGACTGAGCGGACGCAGGTGCGCGTATGGCTCGAAAGACGATAATTCTGTGCAATCCGGCGGCGGGCGGAGGGCGCGCCGAGCGCTTCCTTCCACAAGTCCTGGAACTTTTCGCCGAACGCGGCAGGGAAGCGGATTCGGAAAGCTCGAGGAGCACGGCGCACCTGCGCGGACTTGCCGTGAAGGCTGCCGGCGAAGGATACACAGACATCGTCGCGCTGGGAGGCGACGGCGCGTTCCATCATGTCGCGGAGGCATCGTTCGGGCGCAGCGTTACATTGGGATTCTTGCCGGCGGGCAATGGCAACGACATCGCCTCGGGGATTGGACTCCCGGGCGAGCCACTGGAGGCGGCGCGCGTATATCTCGATTGCGAGCCGCGGCCGATGGACGCGCTGCGGATACGATTCGGCGACGGCCGCACAGCCATCTGCTTCGGATCAGGTGGGATGGGCCTCGATGCCGAAGCCGCGCGACTTGCGAATGGCCCGCTGCGCTGGCTGCCCGGAGCGTTGCGATACATCGCGGGCGCGCTGTGGACGTATCCGCGATTCCCGCTCGTAGCGCTGGACGCCGAGATCGACGGCAAAAAATGGAGCGGCAAAATCTTGATCGCGGCGGTGGCCAACGTGCGGAATTACGGCGGCGGAATTCGCATCGCTCCGGCGGCGAGGGCAGACGATGGCTGGATGGACCTCGCGCTGATCGGCAAGATCGGCTGGCTGCGCATCCCGCCCGTGATTTTCGCGATGCGGCGGACGGGCGAATTGCGCCGGGGCGAGATGGAGCGAATGCGCGCGCGGCGAGCGTCGTTTCGCACCGACCGGCCCGTGTGGTTTCAGGGCGACGGGGAAGTGCTGGGGCAGACGCCGCTGGAAGCGGAAATCGTGCCGAACGCGATTCGGATTTGCGCGCCGAAATGAGAATCGGCGGAAGAGTGCGTCGTGAGGCAAAGTTCGGAATCTGTTCGTCATTCGACATGCGAGAGGAGAGGAATTGAAAGCTGAAACCAAGGGATTGCTAGAAGATGCCACGCGGCGCTCGATTGCCTACCTGAAAGGGCTGGAAAAGGGCCGCGCGTTTCCCACGGCGAAGTTGCTCGCGGGGCTCGAGAGATTCGCGGAGCCAATGCCGGCCAAGCCGGCGGACCCGCGCAAAGTTCTGGCGATGCTCGACAAGTTCGCCTCGCCGGCGACGGTGGCGAACGCGGGAGGACGCTACTTCGGATTCGTAACCGGCGGGTCGCTGCCCGTCACGGTGGCGGCGAACTGGCTCGCCTGCGCGTGGGACCAGTGCGCGGGACTGGAAGTGCTCTCGCCTGCCGCGGCGGCAATTGAGGACGTCGTCGAACGTTGGCTCGTGGAATTTCTGTCGCTCCCCAAGGGGACAGGCGCGGGATTCGTCACCGGAGCGACAACGGCGAACTTCACGGCACTTGCGGCGGCGCGTCACGCGGTGCTCGCGCAGGCGGGATGGGACGTGGAGGCGAACGGACTTTTCGGCGCGCCGCCAATCACGGTGATCGTGGGCGAAGAGGTCCACGTGAGCGCGCAGAAAGCTCTGGCGATGCTGGGCCTGGGCAGAGACCGCATCGTGAAAGTGCCGGCGGACAATCAGGGGCGGATGCGGTCAGACGCGCTGCCTGCCATCAGCGGCCCGACCATCATCTGCGTACAGGCAGGAAACGTGAACTCCGGCGCGTTCGATCCCGCGGAGGAGATTTGTCGGCGGGCGCATGCGGCAGGAGCGTGGGTGCACGTGGACGGCGCGTTTGGACTGTGGGCGGCGGCCATTCCATCGCTCGCGGCGCTGGCGCGGGGAATTTCCGAGGCAGATTCATGGGCAACGGACGCGCACAAATGGCTGAACGTGCCGTACGACTCGGGGATCGCTTTCGTGCGCGAGCGCAAGCACTTGAAGGCGGCGATGAACGTCAGCGCGGCATACCTGGAGCGGGGGGAGAAGCGCGAGCCGAACCAGTACACGCCGGAAATGTCGCGGCGCGCGAGGGGCGTGGAAATCTGGGCGGCGCTGCGCTCGCTGGGACGCGCGGGGTTGATCGAATTGTTCGAACGCAATCGCCGGCAGGCGCGGCGATTCGCGGACGGCCTGCGCGCGGCGGGTTACGAAATCCTGAACGAAGTGTTGCTGAATCAGGCGCTGGTTTCATTCGGCAGCGACGACGAGACGCGGCGCGTCATCGAAGCGATTCAAGAAGACGGCACGTGCTGGTGCGGAGGAACCGTGTGGCAAGGGCGCGCGGCGATGCGCGTGAGCGTGTCGTCGTGGGCGACGACGGATGCGGACGTCGAAAAGAGCCTGGCGGCGATGCTGCGCGTCGCAAAAAAGGAACTGAAGCGGCGCTGAAAATCGCGGAGAGGCCCGTGAGAATTACCTGGCGTTGATGATGAGGTTGATTTCGATGTCGCGGCGGTCGTCGAAGCTGGAAATGGAGTGCTTGGTGGACTTCGCTTTCTTGAATTCCGCGTAGATCTCAAAATCCGCGTTGGGATCGAGGCCGGAAAAACGGTAGGTTCCGTTGGCTTCGGAGATGTAGGTGCGAACAGTGTTGGTTTTCTTGTTGTGGAGATAGATGACGCCGTCGGCGATGGGATTGTTGTTCTGGTCGAGGACGCTGCCGTGAACCGTGCGGAGCTGCGAGCGGCCCTGGCCATCCTGAGAGCGAGCGGGAGAAGTGGAAACGGCAATTGCCGCGGCCAGGAGAAGCGGCATGACAATGGCGGCAAACTTTGCGTTGACTGGGCGAATGCTCATGAATCAGTGGCGCCTCGAACTGGACTGAGTGCCGGATTTTGTGTTCATCGAATCTACACACTAACTAAGATGAATATCGAGCGGCGAAAAGATGCAAAGCGAGGATGCGGCTAGACATTCCCGCTCGCCGGACGGGTCTGCGTTTCTTCATCGTCGTCTTCATCCTCTTCGTCCGAGTCGTCGGCGCCTTTCTCGTCGCCATCGTCCTCTTCTTCCTCCTCATCGTCTTCGGAGATCACGTTGAGGTGGACGGGATGGGTTTGGAGGACCTCGAGTTCAGCATCGCACTCTGGACAGCTGAGGATCTCGCCTTCCTCGACTTCCTCTTCGTCCACGTCGATTTCCGCGTCGCACTCGGGACATTTCACCACGGCATATCCTCCCCGGCTGCCTGGCTGTCAGATGGGAGCGTATTATATAACGCCTGTGTCCAGGAATACCTCTGAGGAGAAGATGGCGCGGCGCAACAGCCGGGAATACCCGCTACGGCCTGTTATTGGCGTGGGAGGAGTCGTGGTAGCGGACGGAAAGGCACTGCTGATCCGGCGCGGACATCCACCGCTCGAAGGCCAATGGTCAATACCCGGAGGGACGCTGGAGGTCGGCGAGACGATAGCGGAGGGAATTGAGCGCGAATTGGCCGAAGAGACGGGAATTGAAGCAAGGGTACTAGAGTTGATCGAAGTGTTTGAGAGGATCTTTCGAGACAAGGACGAGCGCGTGCAATATCACTTCGTCATTTTGGATTATCTCTGCGAGATGGCGGGAGGAAATGCGAGAGCCGGAGGCGACGTGGTGGACGTCGCGTGGGCCAGCGAGGCGGAACTGAAGAAATTTGGATTGACCGAAGCGGCGACGCGAGTGCTGAAAAAAGCGTTCGAGATGGCGCGTGCGCGGCGGATAACTCATGACAACACCTAGTCGAACCTAGAAGGCTTTCGGCGCAAACGATTGCTGCGAGGGTTCAGGAGAACCGGCGAAACAGACCGAGAGGCTTGCGCAGAAAGCCATAACCGATCATCACTCCGGCTGTCTCCAGGCCGATATACGCTGAAACGACCAAGACGAGGCGCGCGGGAGGAATGCCCGTTCCTTCGGAAGCCTCTCCGGCGACGAAGAACAGTCCAATAAGGATGCCGGCGAGAATCACGCTGGCCCACTGAAAACTTCTGCGCGCGTACCAGCGAGTGCCGGGCGGCTTCGTCCCCACGGCACTGCTTGCCTGAAATGGAACTAGCGCCGTCGTCCAGACCCACATGCAAGCGAACAGGATTGCCGTGCCGACAAGGGGCGTGGCGAGCACGCCGATCAAGCCGCGGCGGAAACTCTCGGGGTAATGAAGAATAATGCCGACAGCAACGAGCGAGACGATGAGAATCCTGTTCCACTGAGGCGGGGCGGCAGGAAGGTCGATTTTCTTCGCCATGCGATAAACGGGAGCGCCGATGGCGGCCGTGAGGACGGCCATGCCGCCGAGCCATGCAAGGAGCCTGTAGCCAGCAGGCAAACCGAGCCACAGATGGGGATGACGCAGCATGGCCACGGCGTCTGTGGCTAGGGTTACGGCGACGGAAAGGACTCCGGCCATCTGAGCGCGCAGGAGGAATGACTCCCGATGGATTGATTCGACTGCGGGCGGATTCGGCCGGAATGCGCGTATCACGCAGAGAATTCCGAGGAACACGGCAGCCTGGATGGCAAATGAGCCAACCGCATCGTAGGGGTCATCCGCGAACGGATTTACAGCAGATAGTGCGGAGTCGTGCTTGGCGTGCATGAAGAAAAAATAGAACAGTATTGCCAGGCCGAAGATGAAAACGGAATTAATTCTAAGTTTGGACGAGGCGATCATCTTTTTCCTCTCTCGACTTGGCTCCGATTTCTTGGATTATTGCGAGAGTTTGTGGCAACTGCGCGAGGCGACCCAGCCGAGAAGCGTCCAGGCAGAAACCCAGTAGGGGAAGATGCCGTAGAGAGTGTCGGACGCGGAATGAGAATGGCGATCGATGGCGCCGAAGACCTGAAGGCAGAAGAGGACAGTCAGGAGCGAAGCAAGCCAGCCTGGCCACGCGATTGGCCGGTAGAACCATCCCCATTCGCGGAACCATTTCATGTTCATTTCAAATCCCTCCCGGTGAAATCTTTGACTGAAAATTCAGGGAAGCGGGCATCAATGAACATTGCCGGCCACGAAGTCGTAGATTTCGTCCGCGATCCAATGATTAGCGAAGAGAATTGCGAAGAGCGTCCCGAAGAGCCACAACGTCCAGCGCCAGCGGCGCCACCCCACACGAAAAGATGAGTACTGCATGGGGAGATCGGCGATATAAGCAGCGCAATAGCAAAGGTTCGCAAGCACGGCGAGAACAAGGAGAGCCACGAATGCGTCCCATCGGAAGGCGGGACGAAAATGCGGCCAAGTCAGCACGACCCAGGCGAGGACGACGATCGTGAGAAGGACGTTGTAGATGATGCGGCGACGCTCCCAGTACGCGATGGCGTCGTTCAGAATGCCCCGGAATTCCATCGGATGGAAATTCTGTGGGGGAGTCGGTGTGTTCATGAGGCACGCTCCGATTCAAACTCGGTCGTAGTTCGAGGGCATAGCAACAAGTTGAGGCCTAAGCCAGGAATCATACAAGCAACCATCCACCGCGACCGAGACATTCATATCAGCCGACGATTGCAGTCGGCACGCTGATGGGAACGCGGCCGAAGCGCCGGTCGCGCGCGCGATACTCGTGCACGGCTGCCGCAAGGTCCGCGGCGCCAAAATCGGGCCACATGCGATCCGTGAAATACAGTTCAGCATAGGCGCACTCCCAAAGGAGGAAGTCGCTGAGACGCTTTTCGCCTCCAGTGCGGATCAACAGATCCACGTCGGGGGAAGTTTCCGAAGAATGCGTGACCTGGCCAAGGCGCCGAGAAAATTCCTGTTGCGTCACTTCCGTGCTGGAAACCATCCAGCAAGCGGCGCGAAGCACGGCGTCGCGAGAGGAGTAGTCCAGGGCGATGCGCAGGCTGAGGTCGCAATTGCGTTCGGTGGCCGATTCCGCGGCATCAATTGCGGTTATAAGCGCATTTGGCAGGCGATCGCGGCGGCCAATGATGCTGATGCGGACGCCGTGGTCGTCGGCACGAAGCGCTTCGCGGTGAAGATACGTCTCAAGGACGCCGAAGAGAGCACCGACTTCCTCAGGCGAACGCTGCCAGTTGTTGGTGGAGAAGGCGAAGAGCGTGAGCATGCGAATGCCCGCGTCGGGGGCAGCTTCGACAACGCGGCGGACGGCTTCGGCGCCGGCGCGATGGCCGGCGGAGCGAGGCAAGCCGCGCATTTCAGCCCAGCGCCCGTTGCCGTCCATCAAGATGGCGGCATGGATGCCGGGAGGGGGAACGATATGTAAAGTACTTGGTGTCATAAAGTTAAATGGCAAAAAAATTTTGCCCCTCCTATTTTTCGCGCGTGGCGCGAATGAGCGCTTCCATATGATTCAGATACCGTTCGAGTTCGCGTCGGCCAGCGGGCGTGAGACGATACTCCGTCTTTGGCATACGGCCGGCAAATGATTTCGTGCAGGCGATGTAGCCGGCCTCTTCGAGCTTGCGCGCATGAACGCTCAAATTGCCGTCGCTGGCGCCGACGAGTTTCTTGAGTTCATTGAAGCTGAGCGAATCGTTGACCGCCAGAGCGCTGACAATGCCAAGGCGCGTCCGTTCGTGGATGACGCGGTCAAGCGAGCGTGCGGATTCTTCCGCCGCCCGGCTTCGAATGTTCTGATACTCCCGCGCCGCGCGCGCTACCGCTGATTTAGCCGCCATGACTCCTCGCAATCACTGCCCCGAAGATGACATGGAATCCGCCGAAGCCAATTCCCAGGAGGATGTTCGCCCATGCAGCGGGACAGAAGAAAGTCACCGTGCCCAGAACCATGAAGCACAGGCCCATCAATGGCACGATGCGAATTGAAAACGCGCCGCCAGTCACGACGCCGGTGCCATAGAGAAGCAGCCAAGCGCCCGGAATCGCTGAGACGAGACCCGCATGAAATAGAACATAAGTCAGGATCGCGCCAACGAAGAGGGGAGGGACGAAGCTGAGGGCAAATCTGCGTCCCGGGCCGCGCAGGAGCGAATCGTCCGCGCGGCGGGCTTTGAGGAGCGTACTCCATCCGGCGATGGCAAGGGCAATCGCAGCTTCCACAAGCCACACAACCAGCCATCCGGCGGGGCCCTGCTGCATCGATGCCACGACCGCGGCGCCCAGCGCCGTAATACCCAGAGCGACACCGCCCCAGCCGGGCACGGAAGTGAAGGAGCCGGCGCGCTCCATCGTTTCGCGAATGAAACGGAGATTGTCGCGAGCGCGGTCGTCCATCGCGACGGGGGCATTCGAACGGCGAAGCGGAGTCTGGGAAGACATGGAAATAGCGTAGCACGAAGCGATACTCTGTCAAGTACTTTATTTCATAAAGTTACTGCGCCCACTGCGCAAAACGGGGGAGGCGGGAAAGGCCTTGTTGCACGACGCGGGCGGGACTATGCTTCCACGGAAATTTCAAAACGGAGGAAGCTGATGAAGAAATTCCCGATTTTGCTCGTGGTTGCCGCCCTATTGCCGCAGGCTGCCGTTGCACAGCAGGGATCGTCGAACCCGGTTTCAGAGGCGGTGAAGAATATCGTGGCCCAGAGGGCCAAGATTATCGTGGCGGCAGCGGAGGAAATGCCCGCGGACAAGTACAGCTATCATCCCACGCCGGAGCAGATGACGTTCGCGCATCTGATCGTTCACCTGGCCGGCTCGAATTATTTTCTTTGCTCGACCATCGCAGGAACCAAGCCGCCGGAGCAGGAAAAGCTGGCCGATACGGACCCCAAGGACAAGCTGGTGACGGCGCTGAAGGGCTCGTTCGATTATTGCAACGACGTGATGGGCAAAGCGGACGATTCGAAGCTCGGCGAAACCGTGCAGATCTTCCGGCGGCAGGAATCGCGCGCAGGCGTGATGATCACTCTCACGGACGACCTCTACGACCACTATAGCCAGGCTGCGATGTACCTGCGGATGAACGGGCTGCTGCCGCCAACGGCCCAGCGCGAAAGAATGTAAATCACGACGACTGCCTGGAAGCCCGCTTGGTCGGAGCGGGGAACGCGCGCCGAGCTATCGGGAGCGGCGCGAGTAGCGCCCCAGCAGGTCGTTCCAGAGTATCCAGAGCAGATCGAGGAGCATTTTGACGCTGTCGCGGACGACATGAACTTTCGTTCGCGGATCATGCGACCAGCGCACCGGCACCTCGGCGATGCGTAGGCCGTGACGCCTGGCGAGGAAGAGGATTTCGGGATCGAAACCGAAATCCTCGATGCTCTGCTTCTCGAAAATAATCCGCGACTCGGGCATCGCGAAAACCTTGAAGCCGCACTGCGTGTCCTCGAATGGGAGGCCAGTGAGCAGCCGCATGACCTTGTTGAAGAGAATGCCCGCAAATTCCCGCCAGACGGATTGATGGATTTCGATCAGGCGGCGGTCCAGCGCGCGCGATCCAATCGCGACATCCGCGGATTCCAAAGCCGCGAGCAATTTTTCCGACTCTTCGATTGGCGCGGAAAGATCCGCGTCGGTGAAGAGCGCGATGCGGCCGCGCGCTTCGAGCATTCCGTGGCGGACGCTGAAACCTTTGCCGCGATTGCGGTCATTCGAGACGAGGAAGAGATTCGGAATGGTGCTTCTTGCGAGCGACGTGACGACCTGAGCTGTCCTGTCTTTAGAGCCGTCGTCCACGACGATGATTTCGCTGGCGAATGGCAGGGAGCGCAAATACTGGCTGACGCGTTCGAGCGATTGCGGCAAACGCTCTTCTTCGTTGTAAGCAGGGATGATGACCGACAGTTCGGGGGGCGGACTCATCCGGCGGATGGCTCAGGCCAGCCGAATTGTCCGCGAAGCGGCACGAACTGACAATCAAACAGCGGCTCCTCGGATGCCTTACCGTTGATTTTGCGAAGGCGCATGAGAGTCTGGCGATTTTCTCTGCCGACGGGAATCACGAGGCGCCCGCCCTCGGCGAGCTGTTCGATGAGCGGCGGCGGAACACGCGGCGCTGCGGCAGCGACGACGATGGCGTCAAACGGCGCAGAAGCAGCCCAGCCCAGCGTGCCGTCGCCGATTTCGACGCGCACATTCGTGTAACCGAGAGCGGCGAGCCGCTCTCGCGCGGAGACAGCGAGAGACGGGCGCGACTCGATGGTGACAACTTCTCGCGCCAATTCGGCGAGGACCGCGGCCTGATAGCCGGAGCCCGCGCCGACTTCGAGGACCCGCTCACTGCCCGTGAGTTCGAGGGCTTCGGTCATCGCGGCGACCATGTAGGGCTGCGAAATTGTCTGGTGATGGCCAATCGCGAGAGGCTCGTCGTTATACGCGCGCGCTGCAAATTCGGCGGGCACAAAGCGATGACGCGGAACGCGTTCCATCGCCGCGAGCAGCCGGGGCGAGCGGATGCCGCGCTTGCGAATCTGGGATGCGACCATGGCGAGCCGAAGCGACTCCCAATCAGCCTGGACGCTCGCCACGTTTCCGTTCGCGCCGCTCATGCCGGCTGAAGATGCCGCTCCCAGGAGCGCGTTTCGAGGATTTCCTCGACCTGGGCGAGGGCGAAATCGATTTCTTCATCGCGATTGTAAAAATGCGGCGAGAGGCGCACGCCGGCGGCGGGGCGGTAATCCACCATTACGTTCCGCTCGATCAGCTCGCTCTTCACTTCCTTTGCGTGCGGGCATTCGACGGAGACCGTGCCGCCTCGTTCGGATGCGTCACGCGGCGAATTGACGCGCCAGCCGCGGCGGAGCGCTCCCGCGACCAGCCGCTCCGTTTGGCGGATGGATTTCTCGCGGATTTTCTTCACGCCGACCTTGGCGATGATTTCAAGGCCGGGCTGGCAGGCATACAACGCGGGAATGTGCGGCGTGCCGTTGAGGAAGCGGTATGAATCTTCGCGGAAATCGATCTCGCCGACCTCGAATTCAAACGGGCGCTGATGGGCGAGCCAGCCGGTAAGCGAAGGCGAGAATTTCTTGCGCAGATCCGGCCGTACGTACAAATACGCCACTCCTGGGCCGCCGCAAAGCCATTTCAAAACTCCGCCGACGGCAAAGTCCGTTTCGAGCGAGCGGACGTCCACGGGAACGGTTCCCGCGCCCTGGAAGCAATCCAGAATCACGTGCGCGCCGACTTTGTGGGCGCGTTCGATGATGGCTCGGGCGTCGATGATTGTCGCGCTGCGAAACAGGACGTAAGAGATCGGGACCACGAGCGTCGTCTCATCGATCGCGGCGAGGACACGTTCGAGAGGCGCATGAATTCCGTCTTCGCTTTTGAGCACTTCGACGCGAGCGCCGCGGCGACGCTGCGCCATGTAGAAGTAAACGATCGAAGGAAATTCCAAATCGACCATTACCACTTTGTTGCGCTTGGCGGAGAAGTCGAAGCAGGAGGAGATCACGGCCTGCGTCGTGGTTACATTCTGGTGCAAGGAGATTTCGCCCGGGCCGGCGCCGATGATGCTGCCGACTTTGTCGCCCACGCTGACGGCCATATCCCACCAGCCCTCTTCCCAGGCGCGAACGCCGCGCGTGGCCCACATCTCGGCGTAGTCGTGAACGCGGTCGTACACGGCGCGAGGCATCGCGCCGAGCGAGTTGCTGATCATGTAGGTGGTGCGCTCGAGGATGGGAAATTCGTCGCGCCACTTCAATAATTCATCCATGGGGAGTCTCCTCCGGGGCCGTCGGCCGCCTGTGCCGCGCAAAAACAAAGTAACACACTGTGATGAATCCGAGCCACGGGAGGCCCGCGGTTATCGTGATTCTCATTCCGGGAATCCACCAGGTCGAAATCAGTACGCCGACCAAGGCGAGCAGGCCGGCGACAGAAGTCCACGCGCTGCGAGGCGCGAAGCGCGCGGGCAATGCTGTTCCGGGTTTGCGCGTGTAATGCCTGCGGAAGAACAGGTGCGTGAGAAAAATCAGGATCCAGGCGAACAGTCCGCAAAAAAACGCCATGCCGAGCATGTAGAGGAACGCGGTGTCCTTGAATCGCAACTCGAGCACGAGCGCGATGGCCATTCCGACGCTTGAAATTAGCAAGGCAGGCAGCGGGGCGCCGTGTGCGTTGAGATTGCCAAGCGAACGAGGCGCATAGCCTCCGCGCGCCAGCGAGAAAAGCATGCGCGTGTCGAGATAGAGATTGCAGTTCATGCTCGAAAGCGCCGCGGTCAGGACGACGAAGTTCATGATTCCCGCGGTGTAAGGAATTCCAACGTTCTGGAAAACGCGGACGAAGGGGCTTTCGCTCAGGCCGAGTTGCGTCCACGGCATGACGCCGACAAGGATGGCCATGCCGCCGACGTAGAAGAGCGCAAGGCGCGCGAGCGTCCAACGAAGCGCACGCGGAATGGCTACTTCCGGCTGGGCTGTTTCGCCGGAGGCGACGGCGACGACTTCGATGCCGATGAAACTGAAAACCGCCATCGCGACTCCGAGCGCGGCGCCGCCCCATCCGTGCGGCAGAAATCCACCGTGCGCCGTGTAATTGGCTGCGCCTATCCGCGGGAAGCCGATTCCCAGGAGCAACGCAGCGCCGAGCACAAGGAACACGCAGATCGTGGCGACCTTGATGAACGCGAACCAGTATTCAAACAGCCCGAAATTGCCGACGGCGCGAGCGTTGACGTATACGAGCGCAACTGAAAAGGCGACGATCCAAATCCAGCCGGGAATCCGGGGAAACCAAAGGCGGCAATAAATCGACGCGGCAATCACTTCGCTGCCGATGGCGATGGCCTGGCCGAGCCAGTAAGAATAGCGGACTGCGAATCCGGCCCAGGGATGCAGATAAAGCTCCGCGAAAACGCCGAATGAGCCGGCGACGGGATGCGCGACGGTCATTTCGCCGAGCGCCCACATCAGGGCAAGGGCGATCAGCGAGCCGCCGGCGTAACTCAGCATCACGGCAGGGCCGGCGAGCTGAATCGAGACTGCGCTGCCGAGGAAAAATCCGGTGCCAATCGCGCCGCCGATGGCCAGCATCGAAATCTGGCGCGAATGGAGCTGGCGGCGAAGCCCTCCTTCGCGGGCGAGGGCTGCGTCAGTTGCGACTTTTGCCTGAGCGGACATGGCCTCGGTCGCCGAATGGCCCGCCATCGTAACAGAATCATGCGAAATTGCGCGCGGCTGCCGCATCGACTAGGATGGTGCCTCGTCTTAAAGCCGCGATTCGTGTGATTTTTCCGAGGAATTTTGGAAGGCTGAATAATGAGCGCGCCACTCGATCTTTCGCCCATCTGGATCTCGCTCGAAACCAGCGTGACGGCAACGGCGATCACGCTCGTTTGCGGCGTCGCCATGGCCGCGTGGCGCGCGAACCGCCGGGGCGTATGGCCGGGGTTCGTCGACGGACTGATTCTATTGCCGCTGGTATTGCCGCCGACCGTCGTCGGCTTCCTGCTCCTGCTGCTCTTCGGGCGAAACGGCCCGATTGGTCAAGTCCTCCTGCAATTCGGCGCAACCGTCGTATTCTCCTGGCCGGCGACGGTGATTGCGGCTGCGGTGGTTTCATTTCCATTGATGTACCTGACCGCGCGCGCGGCGCTTGAACAGGTTGATCCGTATCTGGTTCAAGCCGCGCGGACGCTTGGCGCCTCCGAATGGCACGTGTTTCGTCGCGTGACGCTGCCACTGGCGTGGCCGGGCGTGCTCGCCGGGACGATTCTCGCGTTCGCGCGCGCATTGGGCGAATTCGGCGCCACGCTGATGCTCGCGGGAAGCATCCCCGGCAAGACGCAAACGATTCCGATCGCGATTTACTTCGCCGTGGAATCCGGAGAAATGCGGCAAGCCGTTGCGTGGTCGCTGGTCGATATCTTCATTTCGCTCATGATGCTGGCGGGGATTTATTACTGGACGCAAATGCTGAATCCCGCGAGGACGCGACTGGCGCGGCGCTGACATGGCCCTCGAAGTCCAAATCGAGAAGCGCCTCGCGAGCTTCGCGCTCTCGCTCAACTTTTTCTGCGATACAGAGCCGCTCGCCGTTCTCGGCCCTTCGGGTTCGGGAAAGTCCATGACGTTGCGCTGCATCGCGGGACTCGAGCGGCCGGACCGTGGGCGCATCACACTTGGCAACAGCGTGCTATTCGATTCCTCGAAGCACGTCAGCAAGCCCAGCCGCCAACGGCGCGTTGGACTTCTTTTTCAGCAGTATGCGCTTTTTCCACACATGACCGTCGCCGAGAATATCGCGTTCGGGCTCGCGAGCATCGCCGACGGCGAGCGACGGGCGCGCATTGAGAAGCTAATCGCGCGGACGCATCTCGTGGGGCTTGAATCCCGTTATCCGCGTGAACTATCCGGAGGCGAACAGCAGCGCGTGGCGCTTGCGCGTGCGCTGGCGATCGAACCGGAGGCGCTGCTGCTCGACGAGCCGCTTTCCGCGCTCGACACGCATCTTCGCAGCCAGATTGAGCGGCAGCTAAGCGAGACGCTGGCGCAGTTCCGCCGCCCGGCGCTATTCGTGACGCACAATATGGAAGAGGCGTACCGCATCGCGACGAATTTGCTGGTACTTTCAAAGGGCCGGGCCGTTGCGCTCGGTCCGAAGGAAGATATATTTCGCCATCCGCCGAGCAAGGAAGTCGCCTTGCTTACCGGCTGCAAAAATATTTCGCGCGCGCGAACGATTTCGGCGGACACAGTGGAGGCGCTCGACTGGGGCTGTAAGCTTCGCGTGGCACGGCCACTTTCGACAGCCGCCGCGCACGTGGGCATTCGCGCGCACCATATCGATTTCGCCGAGGTCGCATCGGGAGACTCTGCAAAGGAGAACACGTTTCCTTGCTGGCTCGTGCGCGCCAGCGAGACTCCCTTCCGCATCACGCTCTTTCTCAGGCTGCATCGGCCGCCCGATGCGTCCGGCGAACATGACCTTCAGGCCGAGGTCTTCAAGAATAAATGGGCGCACTTCAGGGATTTGCCGCAACCCTGGCATGTGCGTTTGTCCGCTGATTCTCTTTTTTTGCTTCCGGAATAAAATACAGCAAGTGATGCGAAGCGCAGGTTACCTGAAGTGCTGCGTGAACTTGATGCTGAGGTCGAAAATGCCGTTGATGTCACGCAGGCCCACGATGGAAATGTCGCGCCGAATCGCGTAGTCCACTTCAATCACCTGCTGCTGGTTCGCGGTGGCATTGGTGCTGTAGGTGACGCTCAGCCCGCGAGTCACTTGCTGCTGGATCGTCACGCGCGCCGCGGCGCTCTGCGCGGCTCCTGTGCTCGAAAGGAACGGATCGACGCGGAAATGGCTGATGCCGAACAATCTTTCGATTGGGCCGCCAAGCTGGCTCGAAATCGCCTCCGACAGGATCGCCGTCGCGCCGAAATTCTGCGATTGCGCGGACGACGTGGACATGAGGGCGCCCGATTCTCCGGGCGTCCCAAGCGCCAGCAGAGAAATAATATCGCTCGCGGGGAGCGGCGGGTCAGAACGGTAGGCGAGCTGCATTCGGCTGGCGGGGCCCGTGAAATCGAGCGTGATCTGGTACGGATTAATCGTCGTCTCGGCTTCGACGTTGAGCACAGGATCGAACCGGAACGGATTGGAAAAATTGATGTCGCCGCGAGTCAGCTGGAAATTGTTTCCGCGAAAACTCATTTCGCCGGCAAGCAGGTGAATATTTCCGAGCACGATCGGATGTTCCCATGTGCCGCGAATGTGCACACTGCCCTCCGCGGAGAAGTGCGCACCCGCCCATTCGAGGCGCGCGCCGGGCGCGGTGTCGGCCTCGACGTCGAATTGCAGATTGCGCAAGTAGGCCGACGTAGTCGCCGGGCCAGAAAGAGTCGTCTGCGAAGCTATGACGAGCGATGCGAGGTCGGCATTCTGGCTGAAGATCAAACGCTGCACAGTCACATTGCCGGAAAGCAGGGCGCCGCTCGTCGTCCCACTGAAACGCACCTGTCCGCCGAGCAGCCAGCTGAGACCTTCCGGGTAACGGATGCGCACGCGCGTCGCGACTGCGTTCACTTCGTAATGCATCGGGCCTTCGCCATAATCGAGCGCGCCTGAGATTCGAAGATCGCCGCCGCCGGCCTGCGCCGTCAGATTATCGAAGATGAGGCGGTTGCGGTCGAACATGACGTCGCCGTTCATATTGCTCAGGCCCGCGGGGAAGTCGCCGTAGTGCGCGGAGCCATCGATAATTTTCGCCTGGCCAGTGATTCGCGGGCTGGAAAACGTGCCGCTGATTGCGCCATTCACCTGCGCTGTTCCCCGGGCGTCGAGTTGCGGAAAAAGTCCAGCGGCAAGGCGCAAATTGATCGCACCCGCGATGTTCAAATTCAGCGCGCGAGTTCCGGTGAAGCCCGCGTCTCCGGTGACGTGAAAGTTCGAATCCGTGCCGGTGAACGCCGCCTGATCGACGTGTACCTGACTGCGGCGGTAGCTCAGACGCACGGGGCCTTCGTTCTGCAATTTCACGTATTCATAGTCGAAGCTGGCGCGCGAGAGATTCGCCTGCATGGCCAGCGCATCGGGATTCCCGAGCGGCCCTTTGACGCTGAATTCACCATCCACGCTGCTGTGGCCGGTCAAGTGGCTCAGGTGCAGGCCCGCGATGATGAAGGGGTCGAGGTCAATCTGCTTTACCGTCATCCCGCCGGCCAGCGGATAATCGTCGGACAATCCCAATTCCAGATGCCCTTGCAGCTTTCCCGCCGTCTTGGTGGAGCGAAAATCGAGCTTTGCCGTCTTGCCGTCGGAATCAATCTGCCCGGCAAGACTGTCGAGCACTTCTTCCCCGAATTCAAGGTTGTCGAGCTGAATCGTGCCGTGGGCGTCCGGGGACGTGATTGGACCGCTGCCAGTCATCTGAAAACTGAGGCTGCCGGCAATGGGCAATGATTTTGTTTGCAGGAAAGGGAATTGAGCGAGAGAGATTGCGCCGCCGGAGAGTTGAAAATTCACAGTTCGGCTCTCGGGCCGATAGAGCAAGTTGCCGGATACTCTTGCCGATCCTCTGTCAATCTCCGCCTGTGTGATTTGGATTTGATCGTGCTTCAACGCGAGTTGCCCATGGGCGCTGTCGAATCTCACGCCGTAGGCTTGCGCTTGCTTCAATTGAAACGTTCCCGAAAGCTGCGGTGCGGCGCGCGTTCCGCCGCCATGAAAATCGGCGGTGACCAGGGCGCTCGCGGGGTAGGAAGTGCCGAAGAGGCCTTGCAGATCGTCCGTCGAGGCGCGGTCGAGGTGCGCGTCAAGGCTCCACTCGCCGTCGTCGGGGAAACCCCACGAGCCATCGAGCCCCAATCGCAACGCCACCGTCGCGTTTGAACGGCCACGCGTTACGACGGCGTGGTTCAGCCGGAATTCGTCCGGCGAATATGACATTTGCCCCGTGATGTCGTCCCAGTGCAGCCGTCCGTACCTCGCATCGCGCAAGCGGAAATTTCCCGCGAACGTAGGGCCTTTGAGCGGCCCGGTCATTTCGCCCTTCCAGTCCGCGACGCCCGTGATCTCCCCGTGTTTCGCGCCGTGGCCGCGAATGCGGGTGATGAAATCGTCCCAATCCGCCACGCGATTCGTGTGGAATGTGACCGGCAGGGCATTGTCTTCCGCGCCGAGAGTGCCTGAAAAATTCACCTGGCTTTGCGGAGTGGAAATCGTGCTGGGCGTGAATTTCACGTCGCGTCGGTCCATCGAGTAGTCGTAGTGAATCGTTGCTGTCACGGGGATATCGCGAGCCGAAAGAGAGTCTGGCGGCGACCACTCCGTGATTCCCCCGGCCGTGAGATGCTTGAAGTCGCGAACCCACGTAAGATTCGAATCGACGCTGGTTTTTCCGTCCCAGTGCAGCGTATTCACGGGGAGGCTGCGATTGTCCACAGCGTCGAGAATCTGCGACAAACTGGCGCCGGCCATGTGCGAAGTCACGCGGAATACGAGGCCGTGAAAATCCATCGCCAATTGCCCTTTGACTCGCCCGCCGACAGCCTCGGCTTCGAACTGCGGCATCGTCAGACGGTTATTCGCCACATCCAGGTCGCCAGTGCTCTGGATTCCCCCTTTATGGAACCATTTGAAATGAAGCGCCAGGTCGTCGGCGCGATAGTGGCCGGTCATCCGCAACCGATTCCCGGCGAAGCTTCCATTCAAGGTCGCGACCACCGTGCCATCTGGCATTTCCGGCTTGCGCAGAATGACGCGCAGGTCGGGCAGGGAGACGCGCACGCGGTAGTGAAATTCCACATCGAGCGGCTGAAAACGTTTCACTTCGGCGTGAGCTTCGATGGATGTGTTGGACGTTTTCCATTGCAATTGATCGAGCGACATCGAATCGCGAAGGAGCGTAAATTTCGCGCAAACGTCCGATGGGAAGGGCATGTAACGACGCGCGGCAAATTGCATCTGCTTCCATCCGATTTGTCCCGTGTAGGCTTCTTTCGCCGGCGCTCCCGGACGGAAATTCATCGCGAATTGGAAATCGCGACCCTCGGCATCGAGAGGAATGCGCGCATTGTTGAATTCAATCGTTCCATTGCTGACGCGCAACGAGGCGACCTGAAGGTCAAACAATTCTTGCCGCCACGGCCGGCGAGGGCCGCTCGCTCGTGGAGCGGGAATATTGCTATGGCCCTGCTCGTCCGTGCGGATGAAGATAGAGGGGCGTTCGATTTCCAGGCTGTTGAGCGCGATTTTTCGTTCCAGAAGGGAAATGATGCGGACGCCTGCGACAATTTTGTCCGCGAGGAATAGAGGCGGCAAGCCGGCTGATTCCTTGCCGTGCACCGTCAGGTTGTCCAGCTCCGCGCGCAGCCGGAAGAGTTCAATATGAAATGCGCCGAGTTCGACGGGTTCCCCGGTTCGCTGCCCGATTTGCCGGATGATCGCATTTTTGCCCCAGCGGTCGGCCATCCCCGATTCGATAATGACTGCAAGAGCGGCCGCGAGGACAATCAGGAGCGAAAACAGGGTGAGGAAAATCCGGCGTAGCCAACGCTTCATCCGCTGCCTTCTGCCGGCTGGACAACGATCTTCAGCTTGGCCTTCGCTTCAGCGAGCCACTGCGCGGCTTTTTCGTTGATGACCTCCTGCGTCAGAAGTTCGCGGATTTGAGCCTCCACTTTATCGAGCGGCGGGATCGCCAGCCCCCGTTTCGCCATTTCCGCCTTGAAATCCTTCTGGTAGTAGGATTCGATCTGCGCGCCGGTCACGTCCGCGGCGGCATGGAATTTGTAGTTGAGGAACCGCGTGTAATAAAGCTGCCGCTCGAGCATCTGCCGCACGGCGTCCGTGGTCAATCCCATTTCATTCATTCGCTTCTGCAAATTGTCGAGGCCGGAGAACTGTCTCGCGAGCGCTTGATACTCCTGTGCGACGTCGTCCGAGGTGGGATGTGGAAAATTCGAGGCTGCCGCTTCGGCGCGGACGATCCACTGGTCCACAAGCTCTTGAATCACCGTGCTGCGGCTCTGCGCCTGTCCGTCAATCAGACGCTGATAATCCTCGAGCTGGCGCACCTCGCTCTCGGTCACTAAGTCGCTCCCGATCCGGGCCGCGATGCCGTCAATCTGATTGCCTTTGACAGGAGCAGAAGAAACTCCTCCGCCCGGGGCTTGCGCGAAAGCGCGCGCAGCAAGCAGGAAAATTGAAATTAGCAGGCTCGTTCTCTTGCTCATCAGAATATCGATCCTATGTTGAAGAAGAACTGGAAATGAGGCAACTGCGACACCTGAGTCGTGGTCGTCCCTGCCGCTTCAAATGTAAAGCTGGCTGGATTGATTTGGTAGCCCAAATCCAGCCGGACCGGGCCGATGGGCGTCGCATACCTGAACCCGAATCCTACAGTATGCGACAAATAATTCAAGTTCGGGCACTGCAATTCGGGCAGCGTCGAGCCCGGCTGGCAGCCCGCCGGCGGCGGCAATGGCGTATAACGCAGCGAGACGTGATGGATGTCCGAGTACACGTTACCCGCATCATAGAACACCGCTCCGCCCAAACGGTTGCCGATCAACGGCAACTTCAGCGGGAAGCGAAGTTCCTGGTTGAAGACAATCATGGCAAGTCCGCCGATGGGGAATCCGGTCGTCACGTCGCGCGGCCCTGCCTGGTTCAATCCAAAGCCGCGGAGGCTGGTCCCGCCGCCGCCGAAAAACCGCTCCGGCAGCGGGACGTTATCGAGCATCGAGCCGCCGAAGGGCACCTCCACGCCAAACTGCGTGGAGCGCGCGAACACGAACGACCTCCCAATCGGCGTGTAGCTCGAATTCTGCATGAAGAACCGGTCGAAGCTTGCTGAAGAGCCCAGGGACACGGAAGACGTGCTGATGTCCACCGTGTTGAATGTTCCTCGCGAAGGATCCGCGGGATTATTGCGCCTGTCGCGCACCCACGTGACTCCAAATCCGGAGACCTGCGTCGGCTGGCTGAAAAGCGGAATTTGTTGGACGGCAATTTGAAGCGAGCTCGCCAGCACGCGCCGGTAAAAATAGCGATAGAAAATCGAAGTGGATGAAGACGGGCTCTGCACCAATTGCAGTGAGCCTTCGTATCGCGTCGAAGTAAAGGTATTGACGTTCCTGGTTTTGTCCGCGTAGCCCGTGAGGATCAGGCTCAGCCACGGATACGTCAGGAAATTTGGCGCCGTGTAACTCAGCAGGCCCTGGTATTGGAGCGTGCTCGCGCGCACTTTGAACGAAGCGGTGTGTGCCCGCCCGCCGACGTTGATTTTCGACGCCTCGAAAATTCCCAGCGGGCTTGCCTGCAACGTTGTGACCGTCGCATTCGTGGTCGAGCTGAGTCGCTGCGCTTCTACGCCGAATCCGTAGCTCAGCGTATAGCGCTTGCCCTCTTCCACGGCGACGACGACGGGCTTGTCCGGATAACTTCCTTCGGGATTCTGTGGCGCCACCTGGACCCTGTCGAATATTCCCAAGTTATATAGCTTTTGCTGCGTGCCGATCACGTCGCCTTCACGCAGCGGCCCGCCCGCCTTCACGGTCACCTGTCTCGCGATGATTCCCGGGCGAGTGTAACGGTATCCCGCGAGCAGGACTTTGCTGACGTCGACGCGCAAACCTTCGGTAATATGATACGTGACGTCGACTCTGTATGCGGCCGCGGGTTGCGTCTCTGCGTCGAATCGAGCATCAGGGAATCCATCGTCGAAATAGTAGGCGAGAATGTTGTCGCGGTCTGAAGTCACGTTTGCTTCGGAATAGGGCTGGCCCGGCGTCGAACTTACAACGCTCAGCAATTGGTTGTCGCTCAGCGCGCGATTTCCCTCGATGTGCAGTGAAGCGACGCGTGTTTGCTGCCCCTCGTCGATTTGAAACGTGACGAAGACGCGCCCGGCCCTGCCCCGGTAGTCGTCGGAAACCTCGGATTTGACCTGCGATTGCAAAAAGCCGTTCGCAAGGTAGAGCGCGTGAATCGAATCGCCGTCGCTCTTCACCATTTGCTGGCTGAACTTCCCTACCGACAGCAGGCTTTCTTTCTGAATTTGCAGGCGGCCGGCCAGCAATTCATCGCTGAAATACTTGTTGCCTTCAATTCGGATGCCGACCAGCCGGTGCTTTATGCCCCGCTGGATTTGATAGGCGATCACTTCTTCATGTGTTTGTGGGTCTTCATGCGCTGCGTAGGTCACCTTGGAATCGAAGTAACCGTCGCTCTGCAGCGAATCTCGCAGGTTCCGCAATCCTTCCTCGAGCAGATCGGAATCCACTGCCCCTTCCGCGTATATGGGCAGCAGCTTCCGCAGCTTTTTGGCGGAAAATTTCGCGCCCGCCACTTCGACTCGTACACGCGGGCCGGCGATCACGTCCAGGCTGATCGGGAGTGTTCGCGTGCTCGGGTCGTAGTCTCCCCTGTGCGCAGCAACCCGCGCGCCCAAATAGCCTGCCGCCACCAGGAAAGTTCTCAGGCGTTCGGTCCCCCGATCGAGCCGGTCCGAAGTCACTTCATTGCCGTGCTGCAGGTGAACGCGCTCCAGGATTTCTTTCGCAGGAAAAGTGGTCTGATTGTTCAACCCCACCGATGAGATTTTCGCGCGCAGCCCGGGCGTGACCACCACGCGAATATCCATCTCGCGCGTATCGTCGTGAGGCGTCAGCCGGTATTTCCATTTCGCTTCGTAGAAGCCGTCGTCTTTGAGTGTGTCTCCGAGGCGGGCAAGTCCGTCGTCGAGCGCGCTGGCCTGAAAAGGCTCGCCAAGCGATAGTCGAAGCGCCGCGAGGGCCGTTGCCTCATTCGGCGGCTCCTTCAGTCCGTCCACGCGCACCACGTTGTTGTAGTAATTGCGCTTTACGATGAAGCTGACTTCAAGCCCCGCGGCGGTGCTTGCCGCTTCCGCGCGGATGTCGCTGAATAGTCCCGTTTGATTCAGCTGGCGCAGCGATTCCCGTTCCGCGTCGATGTGAAATGCCTCGCCCGCCTTGAGCGCCAGCGGGCCGAGCCTTTCCGGTATCTCGCGGCCTGCTTCATCCGCGACGCGAACCGCCGCGACGATTTTTCCTTCGAGCTGCGCGTCCTGGCCTCTTGCCAATCGGCCGCAAGCCAGGAACGTGAACAACAAACCCGCCGCGCCGATGGCGCGAACGCATGTCCCAAGCGCGGCTCTGCCTTTGCATGTCATTCTCTGTCTAAATGAGAGGAAAGGTTAGCACAGGCGTGTTGCCTCCGATTTTCGAAAAGGCGCTATGATGAATACTTGCAACGCGGGGGCTTTGTGGAGCGGAAACAGCTCGAAAAATATTCGCGGCAGATCCTGTTCGCCGGAATCGGAGAGGAAGGACAGGAGCGGCTATTGCGCTCTAGCGCAGTCCTCGTGGGTTGCGGCGCGCTTGGCACGGTTGCCGCCAACCTGCTCGTGCGCGCGGGCGTCGGCAAATTGCGGATTATAGACCGCGATTTCGTGGAATCTTCGAATTTGCAGCGGCAGACGCTCTTCGATGAATCGGACGCGCGCGAGGCGCTCCCCAAAGCCGTCGCGGCAGAGCGTCATCTTCGCGCCATAAATTCCGACGTGGTTATCGAACCCGTTGTCGCCGACCTCGATGCCCGGAATGCCGTCGAATTGCTCTCGGGCTTCCCGCTTATCCTTGACGGCACCGATAATTTCGAGACGCGCTTCCTAATCAATGACGCGGCAATTTCCATCGGTGTCCCCTGGATTTACGCTGCGGCGGTCGGGAGCTACGGCGTCACGCTGACCATTCGTCCCGGCGAGAATGCCTGTCTCGCCTGCCTCCTCGAATCGAGCAACAAATCGAACGGCTTCGGCCTAGAAGAAACTTGCGACACGGTTGGCGTTCTGAATTCCGCGGCGGGAGTTGTGGCCTCCATCGAAGCCGCGGAGGCGACGAAGATTCTGGCGGGCAAAATGGAAGCGCTCAGCGAGCGGCTTGTTTCCTGTGATGTCTGGGCCGCAAAATTTCATTCCATTCGCGTCAAGCGAAATCCCGATTGCCGCGCGTGCGCCCGCCGCGAATTGGTCTACCTCGACGGCGAAGCCCAGCCGCACGTCACCCTGTGCGGCCGCGATTCCGTCCAAATCCACGAGCGCCGCCGCAATCTCGACCTCAATCAGCTCGCGCGCCGCCTCGCACCTTCCACAGACGGGCTGCGGCAGAATGAATTCCTGCTTCGCTTCCGCGTCCAGCCTTACGAAATGACCGTCTTCCCTGACGGCCGCGCCGTCGTCAAGGGCACGCGCGATCCCGCCGTGGCGCGCTCGCTTTATTCCCGCTATATTGGCGCCTGAAATTCCGGCAAAAGGGAGCGGCCCATGCTACGAATTTTCCGCGTTTTCGGATTGACCTTGCTCGTTCTGTTTTCGCCGCTGTTGGTCCTCGCGCAGCAGCCATCCGAGTCTCCTCAGAATCGCCTTCTTGCCGACCTCAGCGCCAAACTCTCGCGCGATCTGAACGCAACGTCCGCGGCCGACGACGGCGTGATGGGAATTTACGTGAAGGATCTGACGACCGGCCAGACGTTCGAAGTCGACGCCGACACGGTTTTCCCGCAGGCCAGCTCCATCAAGCTTCCCCTCCTGATTGAGCTGATGCGCCAGGCACAGTCGGGAAAACTCAACCTGAGCGAACGCGTCGAAATCCATCGTGCCGGCCTCGTCGGCGGCAGCGGCGTCCTGCAATTCCTGTCGGATGGCGGCTCGGCAATCTCGCTTCACGACCTCGCCGTTCTGATGGTCGTCCTTTCCGATAACTCCGCGACGAATCTCCTCATCGATCGCGTCGGCATGGACAACGTCAACTCTCTCCTCGATTCCCTCGGCCTGCATCAGACGCGCCTTGCGCGGAGGATGATTGACATTGCCGCGGAGCGCTCCGAACGCGAGAATCATTCCACGCCGCGCGAGATGGGCATGCTCGTCGAAATGCTGAACGCCGGGAAGTTGCTCGACGCCGCGCACACGAAAATGACGCTCGAAATCTTGGAATATCCCAAGGAAAGCCCACTTCGCGCGGGTGTGCCCGACGGCGTCACCGTCGCTGAAAAGCCCGGCTCGCTGAATGGCGCGCAATGCGACACCGGCATAGTGTTCCTGGAGAACCGCCCGTATGTCATTTCCGTGATGACCACCTACAACACTTCCGATGGCGATCCGGCTATAACCACGGTGTCGCGGCGCGTGTTTTCCTATTTTGACCGCGTCGCGCACTCCAATTCCTTCGGCGTGCGAGTGCGTTAGCGAATCAAGGGAAGTTGACGCGATGGGGAATCGAGAATAATTCTTCAGCCGGCGATCTTGCGTTCCGCTTCCTGACGGTGCGCAATCCGCTCGATGTTTTCGCGGCAATTCATCAGCGTGAGGAACGTGCTGAGGATTCTGGCTTTCGTTTCGTCTGTCAGCGGAGCGCCGGTGGTGGCCAGCCTCGCAAGTTTTTCGCCGTGGCGCGCGATGAACCCGCCGATCTCGTCAAATCGTTCGCGTCCGGTCTTTCCCAGCGCCGCCTCGCGACGCATGTCCATGCACGCTTGCTCCAGTCCCAGCGTGAAATGCAGCACGCAGCGCTTCTCCGGTTCCAGTTCCGATGGGACCCGGGACCGACAGCCGACGACTTCGCAGTTGACGTACATGACGCCCCAAGACTTTCCGACAGGCTGAACCAAACACCCGCTCTCTTGCCCGTTTGTAACATCCCGCGCCCCCGAAATCCAGCCCGCTCTTGCCCTTACGCGCCCAATCGGGTAACGCCTGATTGAATGCGGTGAGTCGTGGCTCGTGACCTGTGTCCCGTGGCCGAGAAGACAAGACGCGTGGGCGAAGGGACGAGGCGCTGGGGGGTGCGCGGAAGATTTAAATTCATTTGCGATCAGGGAAGACAGTTTACAGTTGGGAGTTGATAGTCTAGAGCCAAGAGTTTGATGCCGAAAGGGACACTTCTTTGTGGCTGAAGGCTGATTGGACGAGGCAGGCATGGGGCAGAATTTGGCGATTAGAAAATTATCTGTTGTTTGTTTTCCATGACTTAGGCGTGATTCTAATTCCGGGGATTGGCGATTGAAAATCCGCACAGATAGACGCGACGCATGGGTCGCGCGGGCGGGGCAAGCCCCGCCCCTACAAAGATTGCAAGGCGCGATCGCGACAAGAGGTGGCTCATCCGCCCGCGGCAGGCGAAGCGGATATAGTACGCAAAAGTTATCGATTAGAAAATGGGATGTCGTTGAAATTCGGGCGTTTAGCGAAAAGTCTAATTTCGCAGTCGATGTTGACATAATTCCGAAAAGGC
>DATEFX010000012.1:0-29483 GCA_035280405.1 Candidatus Acidiferrales bacterium
GATGAGTCAAGCCGCCGGCGGGAGCGTGCACGATTACCTGGGAATCCACGGTTTCCCCCCGCGCCCCCGACAGCGTGATCGAAGAGGTGGTTCCCGGAGCATCCGATTGCCCCACCCTGACCAGACTGGACATGACCCAAAATGGATAGGCCGCGCTCTGTTGCGTTCCACTTCCGCTTAGGGAAATCATGGTAGGCGAGTTCGAGGCGTTGCTCGCCACGGAAACGTTGTCTGTCACACTCCCGGTCGTTGCCGGAGCAAAATTTACAGTCAATGTTGCGGACTGCCCCACATTCAAAATCGATCCCGCAGAAACACCACTGGTAGTGAAGTCCGCGCCAATAACACTCACGCTGGAGACCGTTACACTGGAATTTCCTGAGTTTGTGAGCGTCACAGACAGACTGCGGCTAGCGCCGATGTTCACGCTTCCAAAACTCAATGTTGTGGGGCTGGCATTGAGCAGGAATGTGGGGGCGTCTACAGTCAGTATGGCGCTATTGCTTGTGGTGCTCCCCACGGAGTTGCTAACTATCACCTTGAATTGCGATCCATTGTCCGAAGTCGTTGTGGGCGGGGTGATGTAAGTCGCAGCTGTGGCGCCACTAATTGTTGCATTGTTCTTCTGCCACTGGTAGCTCAGCGGGGCAGTTCCTGTCGCCGTTGCTGTGAAAGTTGCCGCCTGGCCCGAGGTCGCAGTTTGATTCGAAGGCTGTGTGGTGATGGCAGGCGCTGCCGGAGCGGGGTTCACAGTCAGCGTCACTGCGTTGCTGGTTGCGGTCCCTGCCGAGTTGCTCACGACTACTTTGAAAGTAGACCCGCTGTCCGAAGAAATGGTGGACGGGGTGGTGTAGCTCGGGGCTGTAGCGCCACTAATTGTCTGGCTGTTCTCTTGCCACTGGTAGCCTAGCGGCCCAGTTCCTGTCGCCGTTACCGTGAAGGTTGCTGTCTGGCCGGCGGTCACGGTTTGATTCGAAGGCTGTGTAGTGATGGCAGGTGCTGCCGGAGCGGGGTTTACCGTCAGTGTCGCTGCGTTGCTGGTTGCCGTCCCCGCCGCGTTGCTGACCATTACATTGAAAGTCGATCCATTGTCTGAAGACGCAGTCGCCGGAGTCATATAGCTGGAGGACACGGCCCCAGAAATGGCTACTCCATTGCGATTCCACTGATAGTTCAGCGGTGCGGTACCCGCCGCAACAACACCGAACGTAGCAGTTTGACCCGCTGTGACAGTCTGGCTGGCTGGCTGCGTGGTAATGGAAGGCGCCGCGCGGCGTTTAACGTGGAGGTAGGCAGCTTTACTGGTGACGCTCCCTGCATTATTGGTGACCAGCGCCGTGAACTGTGCCCCGTCGTCAGAGATTACCGTGGCGGGCGTCGTGTAAACTGCGGACACGGCCCCGGCAATGGTCGTCCCACTCTTATTCCACTGATAGTTCAATGGGACGGCTCCAGCAGCAACAAGGCTGAAGGTGGCGGTCTGACCCTCTGTCACCGTTTGGTCGGTCGGCTCCGTCGTAATAGATGGTGTTGCAGCTCCGCCGTTTGCCCCGGAAGTCAGTCCGAAGCACCCAGCATTTAGAGTCGCAAAAAGAAAGGCCACTAAGGCGAGACTGAACCTACGCATGACGCTATCCCTCAGCTTTCTTTCCCCGGCCAACGGATCGATTTAGGAGGAGGAAGAAGATCAGCGAGTTCGAGAGAAGCATCCGGGGTTCTATCCGTAATAGAACTAATGGAAAATTCTAGAATCACGCATTGCGGGCATTCAACTGGTCAGAGGTGCAGAATTTGGACAGGCGTGTGGCTTGTCCCCAGGGGTAGTGCTCCGAATTCCTACACGCAGGAAGGAGGCACCAATGGCCACGCCGGACAGCAATCTCTCTGATTTGAACCAGTTCCATTAGCAGACGATTCTCCTCGCACACGACCAAGGAAGTAGAGGCAGGACGAAAGATTTCCGCCAATATGCGCGAGCCGCCAAGAGAGGTTCCCTATGAGGGTTCTGATTGCTGACGACCAGGCCATATTTCGCAGGGGCTTAATGGAGACTGTGTCGGAAGCATTCTCTATGGTGAGTTTTGGAGAAGCGAGGACGGTTCAGGAGGCGCTTGACCAAGCGCGGAAGCGCGACTGGGATTTAGTCATCCTCGATGTCCGCATCCCCGCAGGGCGCGGGCTCGCCATCGTTAATGAATTCAAGCGTTTGCGGCCCCGATTGCGGCTTCTTCTTCTCACTGTGCACGCTCAACAATTTGCCCGGCAGGCGATTGCGGCCGGAGCTGACGGGTGCTTATCCAAGAATTGTTGGCCGGAGGAATTGAACAAAGCCATCAAGAGAGTTCTAGGGGGCGGGCAATACATCAGTCCGACACTGACCACAAATCCTCCGATGGCTCGTGCTCGAGACGGTCAACTGCCGCTTTACGAATTCTTGTCCGATCGCGAGTTCCAGGTTTTGCGAATGATTGCCTCGGGGAAGACCATCACGGTGATAGCGGAAGAGCTTTCATTGAGCGTGAAGACGGTTAGCACTTATCGTGCGCGGATTCTAGAGAAGACCGGCATGAAGACAAACGCGGAGCTAATTCGCGCTGCTCTTCAAGCTCACGTAGTGGATTAAGACGACGGCCAAATTCGTTCCTAATTTATGGCTGGCCACGAGTTTCCCTCATTTAGGTCAACCTGGCGCGGTCCTTTGAGTGTTCTCGCTTCCATCGGACCCATTTCGAAACTAATAGGTCATTCCCTGAACAGTCGCGCAGGGAATAGTCAACTGCCACGCACACTGTAAGCTTGATCCAATCCGCTCAAGCTGGCCACCAACGCTCACTGAATTGACCCAGAGAAGGCTCAAGGTAACGATTGACGCGCATGAAGAAGATTCGACCGACCCGGCTTAAAGCCTTTCCCTTATGAACTTTTCCAGTATCCGCCTGATTGCGATTGCACGTGACTGGATTTATTAAGCCGGAGTGAGCGCAATTTAGTTCGTCACGCACAGGCCGCTGGCTTAGGTCGAAAAGAACTCAATCCAGTCGCGCAGTCACCAAGGAGAGGCGACAACAAGATATGCGAAAGAAAAATGGACCGCTCGTTGTGTGCTGTGGGTTGTTTCTCTGTTTCACCGTCCGGGCTCAAGGCACTTCGAGTGTGAATAACGGCGAATTGAAGGGAGACTATGCATTCTCCTTCAACGGAATGACCACCGGTGGTAGCGGCGCATCGGCTCCCTTCGCCGCGGTGGGAAGATTTAACGCCGACGGTGCCGGGAGTCTCACGAATGGCGAACTAGATAGCAACGGCGTGAATCCTACGGATAAAGCGATGGCGCTAGCATTCACTGGGACTTATTCAATCGGCGCGGATCACCGAGGCCTGATGAATCTAAATATTCCAGGCGGTGGAACACTGGCCTTCGCGATGATGGCAAACGGCGATGCGAAATTCGTTGAGGTGGACGCCTCTGGAGGGCACGGAACGGTGGGCTCTGGGAGCATGGAAAAGATGGATACGTCCGCGTTCAACACAGCGAGAATAATCGGTGACTACGCGTTTGGCGCTGCGGGCCTGGATCAGTCGAATAATCGCATGGCGATTGCGGGTCGCTTTACCGCAAGCGGGTCGGGCATGTTGACCAACGGAGCTGCGGACGTCAACCAGTCGGGGACATTTACGACTTTGAATTTATTCGCTGGGACATACATGGTGACCGACACCGCGACAGGGCGCGGCGTAATCAACCTCCCGCCGTTGCTCGGCGGCGCCACTCAAAACCTTGACTTTGTCTTTTATGTCGTTAACGCCGGGAAGCTATTTGTGATGGAGACAGACGCTGTATCACCTTTGAATCCGCTGCTCAACGGCACCGTGCTGCAACAGCAGACTCCCACAGGCGGCTTCTCCAGCACGTCGCTGAATGGAAACACGGTGATGTACCTAACGGGACGCGCCGTATGCGCCGGCGGAACCAATCCTGCGCCCAACGTAGTCGTTGGCTTGCTGTCGACCAACGGAGTGGGGATCGCTAACCTCATGTACGACCAGAACTGTGGCGGTGGGTCGAACTCTGTGACGGGTCTTTCGGGGACATACAGTCTCACCGCCAATGGTCGTGCGGCGTTCCGCCTTGGAAGTGGTTACCTTGCTGCTTACTTGATCGGTTCGAACCAGGCGTTCTTCATCGTCCCCGACGGCTCTGTTTTGTTCGGGTTCGGCGACGCTCAAGTTAGGGGGTCTTTCACTGATTCGACGATTACGGGACGATACGCTGGTTCGGCCACGACGCCCGGCGCGCTTGGCGTCAATATCTTCTCCGGCGAATTCGCGGCGGATGGCGGTAGCCCAACCGGCAACCTCACAGGTACCGAGGATATCGGCGCCCCCAGCGGGGCGAGTCTTGGCGTTTCTGTTAGTGCCACATACTCCGTAACTTCAACCCCGACAAACGGGAGAGGATTCGTAACGGGAAATATCGGGGGAAACGGAGTCGTATATGCGGTATCAGCCACAAAATTTGTGGTTGTCTCGCTAAGCGATCCCAACCCCGCAGTCGTGATTTTCGAGCAGTAGGCTTTGAGGTGCCAAACTTCCGCCTGAGCTAAGATCTGAACCCCATATCGCGATAGGCTGCACCCTCCCCGCGCGACGGGCGCATGCCGGCAGCGCATTGGTCATTTCATCACAGCGATTGGCACCATGCTTCGGGTCATTTGTGCCCGTTGGCCAGTGCGGATAGCTGCGACGCATAGCGTGAACAAGTCTTTCCCAGCAGCTCGCATTTCGTTCCCACACCCCCACTAAAGCCTGCTCAGTTTGAATCTCTCCCTCAGCGACATTTACCGCCGCTAAACAACAAATTCTTGACATTTTATAATGTATACGTACATTGGCGCTGTCTTTTTGCGCGACTTGAATGTCCTAGCGCTCTGCAAGCAGCATTCGCCTGAAGTCCGCGCGAAAACGGCGGCGATCTTCATAAGCATCCGTGGAGGGGTAGAAATGTCAATTGGCATGGGTAGAGTCCGTCTGGTTGTAATCATTCTACTGGCCGCGTTTACGGCCATTCCTGCTGTGGCGCAGGGCACCCTGCAGGACTACGAGAGAGCGCAGCGATTTCTGCCCGGAAATGTTCGGCATCTCGTGGCTGACGGCACCGTGAATCCGAACTGGATTGGGAAGACGAGCCGGTTCTGGTATCGGAAGGAAGCCGCAGGCGCGTCGGAATTCGTTTTGGTCGACCCGGAGAAGAATACGAGCGGGGCGGCATTCGATCAAGCGCGCCTCGCCGCCACGCTTTCGAAGGAGATGCGGCATCCTGTTCAACCGACTGCGCTGCCATTCCAAAGCTTTGAGTTCACAGACGACGAAAGCGCAATTCGTTTTGAAACGGACAATGAGCGATGGACGTGCAAGTTGGCGGACTACTCCTGCGCGAGAGAAGCGGCACCTCAGGACAATCCCTACGAGCGGCTTTCGCCGAATGGCCGATGGGCGGCATACGTTAACGATTACAATTTATACCTGCGCGACATTTCGACGGGGACGGTTTTGCAACTCACGCGCGACGGTGCGGCCGGATGCGAATATGCGTCGCCTTTGCCGACATTGCGTGCCTATGTGGAGCAGGGAACGCAACACCCAAAGGAGAGGCCGGGAGTTTTCTGGTCGCCGGATTCGTCGAAGCTGATCACGTACCGGATGGATTCGCGAAATGCAGGGCGATTCACAAGTTTGCAGTTTGTTCCGCCGGACCAAATTCGGCCGAAAGCGTACTCGGTTGTATATCCCCTGCCGGGGGAGGTGCTCCCGCAGGCCGAGCCGATCATTATCGACATTCAAACAGGGAAACAGATTGCGGTGAAAACGGCGCCGCTCGAAATGCAATTTCAGGGCGGACCGTTTTTCGACTGGCTGCCGGACAGCCGGCACATCATCTACGAACACGACGGGAGGGGCGAGAAATACATCGAAGTGCGTGAGGTCGATGCTGCGACTGGCGACGAAAGAGCGCTTGTGCGCGAATCCGCAGACACATACGTGGACCCCGGCGAGACGTTTTTCCGGCTGATTCACGACGGCGATGAAATCCTGTGGTCTTCGGAGCGCAGCGGATGGAACCAGCTCTATCTGTACAACGGCAAGACGGGGCAACTCGAAAATGCGGTGACGCAGGGCGATTGGGTCGCGCGGCAGATTTCCTATGTGGATGAAAAGGCGCGGCAGGTCTATTTCCTCGTGAGTGGGCGCGAAAAGAATGAAGACCCGTACCTCACCCACCTGTATCGCGCAAATTTTGACGGAAGCGGACTGCAACTTCTGACGCCCGGAAGCGCGAATCACGCAGTGAGCTTCTCGCCGGACGGGAAATATTTCGTGGACAACTATTCGCGCGTCGATTTGCCCGGCGAATCCGTCCTTTGCCGCGCGGATGGCTCGACGGTGCGCGTGCTCGAGCGCACCGACGACAGCGCGCTGCTGAAAACGGGATGGAAGTACCCGATTCCGTTCCAGGGTGTCGCGGGAGATGGAAAGACGGACCTCTATGGATTGATTTGGCGGCCGTCGAATTTCGATCCCGCAAAGAAATATCCAGTAATCGAGCAGGTCTACACGGGTCCGCAGGGATTTTTCGTGCCGAAGAGTTTCCGGCAGGCTTACTTCGGCTCGGAGCAGCCGATTGCCGAACTCGGCTTCGTCGTCGTGATGGTGGACGGGCGTGGAACCACTGGGCGCTCCCGCGCGTTTCATGAGTACTCCTACAGGAACCTGGGAGGCTCATTTGCAGATCACGTGGCGATGATCAAGCAGATGGGCGCGAAGTATTCGTACATGGATTTGAGCCGCGTGGGGATTTACGGAACATCGGCGGGAGGATACGGTTCCGCGCACGCGATTCTGCAGTTTCCGGACTTTTACAAAGTGTGCGTCTCGACTTCCGGCGACCACGACGCGCGGCTGGACAAGGCGTGGTGGAACGAGCTTTATCAGGGCTATCCAGTGGAGAAGGATTATGTGGAGCAGGCGAATGAATCGCTCGCAGCGAATCTGAAGGGGCATTTGCTGCTGATTCACGGCGACGTGGACGACAATGTGCATCCCGTGGAAACGATGCGGCTGGTGGACGCACTGATGACCGCGAACAAAGATTTCGACATGTATTTCGTCCCCAATATGTTTCATGGGGACAGCGGGCCCCACGCGCATTACGTGACGGTACGGCGCTGGAATTATTTCGTGCAATACCTGCTGGGCGTTACGCAGCCGAAGGATTTCGAGCTCAAGGAGGAGCGGCTGCCGCCGTTCCGGAGGCAGTAGGGGATTTGTCGCGCAAAACGTGTCCTGATTCACTGATTTTTTGAATTTTCGGAAATGATTTGACGCAGCCGGATTCCGGCTGCATAAGGGGGAGTGTCATGAGAGCGTTTCAATTTGTGCGGAATATTTTCGTTTGCGCGCTTCTCGTCAGCTTGCTAGCGACTGCGGGAATCGCGCAGCGACGATTCGGCGGGGTGCAACAGAGTGGATTCCGTTTCCGGTTCATCGGGCCGACGGTGGGCAATCGCATCGCCTCGGTTGCGGGCGTGCCGGGCGATCCGACCACTTACTACGCGGGCGCGGCTTCTGGAGGCGTCTGGAAAACCACGGACGGTGGAGTCCGGTGGATGCCCGTGTTCGATAAAGAGCCGGTGGCGGCGATAGGCGCGCTGGCCGTTGCGGCTTCGGATCCGAGCGTTGTATGGGCGGGAACTGGCGAAGCCTGGGCGATTCGCGACAGCGACGTCATGGGCGACGGAGTCTACAAGTCCACGGATGCAGGGAAAACATGGACGCACATGGGCCTCGACGCGACGGGGCGCATTGGCCGCATCATCGTGAATCCGCATGACGAGAACAACGTGTTCGTGTGCGCGCTGGGACGAACGACAGGGCCACAGCAGGAGCGCGGCGTCTATAGAACGACGGACGGCGGAAAGACGTGGGACCGCGCGCTGTTCGTGGACGAGAACACGGGCTGTTCGGGGCTCTCGATGGACGCACAGGACTCGCGAACTCTGATTGCCGGCACGTGGCAGGTCGCCATGCACACCTACGCGGAACTCAGCGGCGGGCCCGGCAGCGGGATTTATATTTCGCATGATGGCGGGACGAAGTGGACGAAGATCGAAGGCCATGGACTGCCGAAGCCGCCGGTGGGGAAAATTGACGTGGCAATCGCGCCGTCGAATTCGGAGCGAATTTATGCGCTGATTCAAACGGCGGACCAAGGTTCCGTGTGGCGCTCGGACGACGGGGGAGAGAACTGGCATGTGGTGAATTGGGCGCGCGCGCTGATCGGCCGCGCGGGATACTACATTCGCATCGCGGTTTCTCCGGCAAATGACAACGAAGTGCTTCTCGCCAACAGCAGCTTTTTCCAGTCCGTGGACGGCGGTGAAACCTTCCAGCAAGTTCCGTGGGGCGGCGACAATCACGACATCTGGATCGATCCGAAAAATCCGGACCGCTTCGCGCTAACGAATGACGGTGGAACGCTCATCACGACGTTGCACGGAAAGAGCTTCTTGCGCGTCTCGCTGCCGATTGGGCAGATGTATCACGTCGCCGTGGACAACCAGGTGCCGTACGACGTCTACAGCAACATGCAGGACGACGGGAACATGCGTGGGCCGAGCACCTCGTTCGGATTCGCTTTCGGGGGAGGAGATCAACCGGACTGGGACCACGGGATGGGCGGATGCGAATCCGGCTTCACGATTCCCGATCCCACCGATCCCAGCATCGTCTGGGCGACATGCTACGGCGATGAAGTGACGCGCTGGGATGCGAAATCGAAAATGGCGCATTCTGTCAGCCCCTGGTTCCACACGCTCGATTCACCGCCGAATGACACGAAATACCGCTGCCACTGGACGCCGCCGCTCGCGATCGATCCGTTCGATCACAACACGGTCTATTACGGCTGCCAGGTAATTTTCAAGACTTCGAACGACGGCCAGAGCTGGTCCGTCATCAGCCCGGATCTTTCGACGCAGGACCCGAGCCGAATCATTTCTTCGGGCGGGCTGGTCGGGGACAATCTGGGACAGTTTTATGGCGAGGTCGTTTTCGCGATCGCGCCGTCGCAAATCCAGAAGGGCCTGATCTGGGCCGGAACGAATGACGGGCAGGTCTGGAACACAAGGGACGGCGGAGGGCACTGGACGAACACGACGAAGAACATCTCCGGGATGCCGCCATGGGGAACGGTGACGAGCATCGAGCCTTCGCACTTCAATCCCGGCACGGCGTACGTCTCCGCGGATTTTCATCTGATGGACAACCGCGATCCGTTCATCTACAAGACGACGGATTTCGGGCAGACGTGGACGAAAATCAGCGACGGGATTCCGAAGGGCGAATTGTCTTACGTTCGCATCATCGCGGAAGACCCGAATTGCAAGGGCCTGCTCTTTGCGGGCGTCGGCAATGGGCTATATTACTCTCTTGACGACGGCGGGCATTGGACGGCGCTTACAGATGGCCTCCCGCATTCGCCGGTATCGTGGGCCGTGGTACAGAAGCAATTCCACGATCTGGTGGTTTCGACGTACGGCCGCGGGCTCTACATCCTCGACGACATCACGCCGCTCGAACAGATGGCGCAGAAGGCCACTGACACGGATGTGCGTTTCTTCGAGCCGCGCGAGGCGTACCGTTTCACGCGCGGTGCGCGTGCAATTCTCGACTTCTCGCTGAAGGCGGCGACGAAATCTCCGGTGCAGATTGAAATTCTCGATGCAAAGAATAACGGAGTTCGCAAACTGAAAGGCGCGCCGGGCAAGGAAGGCCTGAATCGAGTGGATTGGGATTTGCGCTATGATTCGCCGACGCTCGTCGCGCTGCGAACCGACGCGCCGGACAATCCGCACATTTGGGAGGAGCCGCGATTCCGCGGGAAGGATTCGCGGCCGATCACGCACTGGGGCATCGAGGGCTCGCAAAGCGGACCGCTCGTGGCTCCGGGCAAATACACCGTGCGCCTCACCGTGGACGGCAAGAGCTCCACGCAGCCGCTCACAATCGTGCGGGACCCGAAAGCGCCGGGCGCGGACGCGGACATCGACAAGTCCGTGGCGATGCTTCTCCGCATTCGTGACGACATCACCAGTACTTCCGACATGGTCAACCAAATCGAATGGATGCGGAAGCAGCTCGACGACGTTGCGAAATCGCTCCACGACCAGAAGGAAAAGGCTGATTTGCTGAAGTCTGTGGAGGGGATGCAGAAGAAATTGCAGGACGTCGAGTTCAAACTGATTTCGAGAGTCGAAGCGAACAGCGACGACAAATATTACGTCGCTGCATACAAGGTATATCTCAATTTGATCTGGCTCAATGCCGAAGTGGGCACGGGCGGAGGCGACGTCGCGGGAGGCGCGGATTTTGCTCCCACTGCGACCGATGGCGAAATCCTCGGCATGATCGAGAGGGACCTCACTACCGCGAAAGCGGATTACAAGAACCTGATGGACAAGGACGTTCCAGCGTTCAACAAATCGCTTGCGGAACATGGAGTGATTCCGCTTGCGGCGGCGATTCCGGCGCAAACAGGTGACGTGCCTGCAATCGAAAATTAGCCGGATTACTTGGGTGCGGAGTGCCGGTAGCAGTCTTTGATTGCGCCCGGCATTTTATTTGGATTGTATATCGCTAGGCCGAGACGCAGCGATTAGCGTGAAGCTGAAGGTGATTGCGCGGCTTCGGATTGCGGTGTTTCGCGATGTCGCTTCACGAATTCCTTCAGCATCTTTCCCGCGTTCAAAATGTGGCGGTCCAGCAGTTCAACAGCCGCGGCAACGTCCCGCTTGCGGCAAAGATCAAGAAGCTCGCGGTGCTCCTTCTTGGCGCGTTCGAACGCCTGCGTCAGATAGAGCTGAAGCCGCGTGTATCGGTCGCCATTGTTATTGAGCATCTGGATGATCGACATGAAGTAAGGGCGGTCTGCGCCAGAATACAGCGTCGAATGAAATTGCCAGTTCAAGCGGCCCCAGGAGCTGACTTCGCCTTTCATCCACAGCGCCTTCTCATAGGTCTCCAGAATTTGCTCGGCCTTCTGAAAATCCGCTTCTTTCAGATTGGGAATCGAGAGTTTCAGAACTTGGCATTCAAGGAGCGCGCGAATCGCAAAGAGCTCTTCGATTTCCTCGGCCGATAGAGAAGAAACCACGGCGCCGCGATGGGCGACGATCTTGATCAGGCCTTCCGCTTCGAGTTGGCGCAACGCTTCGCGCACCGGAATGCGGCTGACCTGAAAATCCTCGGCAATAGCGTCCTGGCGGAGCTGCTCGCCCTCCTGCATTTCGCCGCGGATAATCATTTCGCGGAGTTTGTCGGCCACCGCCGAAGCGAGGGATGTGCGTGGAATCCCTTTGTCCGCGCGGCCGCCATCCGATGCAGCGTGAGGGAAGCCTGGCATTTAGTTAATTGCGCTCCATTGGAACGTAACCGGCGAAGCGGCCCTTTCACTGGTTAAAAGATAACATATTGTTTATACAAGCTGTCGCGCCTTTGTCAAATCCGCGATTTTCGCGCGTGCCGCGGGTCCGAAATCAATGTCAGCCGATGTTGCCCCAGATATCTCCGACAGTGAATCCAGTCGGAAAGGGATCATCGGGCTCGAGGACATACTGCGCGAATCCTGTGATCCAGGCGCGGCCGCTGAGCGTCGGAATCACGGCCGGATAATTGCCGACCCTCGTTTCCGCGACGAGGCGGCCGGTGAACGTTGTGCCGAGGATGCCTTCGTGGACAAAATCGTGATTCAAAGGGAGCTGGCGTTTGGCGTGGAGGCACGCCATTTTCGCGCAAGTTCCCGTGCCGCATGGCGAACGGTCGAGCGCGCCTGTCCACGTCGACGGCTTGGCCCAATCGAGTTTCCCGGTGGATACGACCACCGCGTTGCGGCGATGAACGCCCGGATTTGTCGAGGGCGCTGAGAGCTGCGCGATCGTGACGCCGGAAATCTTCGGATTATCCGGATGAACCGCGGGAAGCTGTTCCTGCGCCGCCGCTTTGATCATTTCGCCGACGCGAACGATGTCGCGCCCTTCGTCGGGCGTCAGGTGCAGGCCGAGCGGCGCCGCGTCGGCAATGACATAGAACATGCCACCGTATGCGACATCGACGCGTACGGCTCCGAGCTCGCGCACTTCGATTATTTTGTCCAGATGAACGGCGAACGCGGGCACATTCTGAAACGTCACGCGAACCACTTTTGAATTGTGCATCTCTGCTTCGACTTCGACGACGCCCGCGGGCGTGTCGAGTTTCAGTTTCTGGATGCCCTCGCGCGCAGGAATCATTCCGGTTTCGAGCAGCACGGTGACAACGCATATCGTGTTAGTCCCAGACATCGGCGGATATTCCACCTGTTCCATGATGACGAAGCCAGCGTCAGCCTCCGGATGAGTGGGAGGGAGAATCAAATTGCAGTTCGCGGCCGGATAGCCGCGCGGCTCGCGCAGCATCAGTTTACGGAGGTCGTCCGCGCGAGTTTCGAGATATGTCTTTTTCTCGAACATCGTCTTGCCGGGAAGGTCCAGGACGCCGCCGACAATCACGCGCCCGGGTTCGCCGCAAGCATGAGCGTCAACAGCCGTAATCATCCGAGAGAATCGCAAAACGAACTCCTCAACTTGGTGCGCGCCAGATGGCTCTCAATGCGCTTCAGAGAGTATGGGCGGAATGGCGCGATGGATTGTCGCGCAAAAATTCACGAGAGAAATGAATCCCGCGAAACGCGTTGCATAATATATCCGGTGCGTTATATTTCAAGCCTTCATTCGCTTGCGCGGATGCGGATCGCGGAAATTTCTCAGTCCTTCAAGAAAGAGGAAATCTCGGCGCTTCGGCGCGCGAAAGGCTGGTTGCATGAATCAAAATCTCGAAGACACATTCAGTCATCATACATTGCGATTTTGTTCTCTAATATTCTTTGCTTTTGTGGCGCCCTTTTTTTTCGCCCCTTTGGGAGCGATGGCCCAGAGTCTGCCCCCGGTTCCCGGGCGAGACGTAATCACTGTGACTCCCGACCCCGGGTACTTCACGGAACCCTCGATCGCCATAAATCCGCTGAATCCTAACCTAGTCGTCGGCGCATTTCAGGACAACGCCCACATCGCGTATTCCACCGACGCGGGAAAACATTGGCAGCTTGCGAACGGAATCGCTCCGCCCGATTGGAGGGTCTCCGGGGATGTTTCTGTCACCTACGACAACAAGGGCCACGCGATCATCTGCTACATGGCGTTCGACAAGCTCGGTTCGTTCAATTACTGGGCTCACAATTCATCTCGAAATGGATTGCACATCCGTCGCTCGCTCGACGGTGGCCAAAGCTGGGAGAAGAACGACATTTCAGTGATCTTGCAGCCCGATGAGCAGACCGTCCCGTGGGAAGACAAACCATATATTGTTGCCGACGACAGCCAGGGTCCGTACGCGGGAAATCTTTACGTCGGCTGGACGCGCTGGAACATCGCGGATTCGGAGATTCTCCTCGGCCGTTCGACTGACGACGGGCTGACCTGGTCGAAGCCCATCGAAGTCGACAACGTTCGCGGGTTGCCGCGCGATGACAACGGCGCGCTCGAAGGATTCGCCGGCGTCGTGGGGCCTGATAGCACTTTGTACGTCGTTTGGGCGGACGGAAATCACATCGTCTTCACCTCGTCGCACGACGGCGGAAAGACCTTTTCCCGCACGCAAAACGTCATCGACACGGCACCCATCATGTTTCAGGTGCAAGCCGTCGCGCGTTCGAATGGATTCCCGCAAATCGCGATTGATCCGCGGAAAGGGCAGGGCGAGAAACTCTACGTGACGTGGAGCGATTACCGGAACGGCGGCGTTGACGTTTTCTGTTCGACCTCAGCGGATCACGGAGCGACATGGAGCCCGGCTCGTCGCGTGAATTCTGACCCACTTCACGATGGCGCCGATCACTATTTTCAGTGGATGGCTGTGGACCCCTCGGACGGATCCGTGAACGTCGTCTTTTATGATCGTCGCGGCGATTCTCAGAATCGCAAACAAATTGTCGCTCTGGCCCGTTCGACCGATGGAGGAAAGTCATTCCAGAACTATGCGTGGACGGATGAGCCGTTTGACGCCCAAGGAGTTTTCATGGGCGATTACACGGGACTGACAGCGCTGAACGGCAAGGTCTATGGGATTTGGACTGAAAAGCCGAACGTTCCGGAAAGCGCGCGAAGAGGTGCTGTGACGGGCCAGCCGCTCTCTCGAAACAATCCAGAATATTGGAGATTGCGCGGCACAATCATACGAATCGGCATAGCCGATTTCAGTGAGCACGCGGACGCCGCAAGACATTAGAAATGTGAAGGGTACGGACATTGCGTCCCGATTCCAAAAATTGGAAGTAAACCCTTTGACATCGGATAATTTATACATACAATGGACTGGTGCATCAGTCCGCAGGTGTGCCTTGAGGCGCGACCTCGGCTCACTTCGCGAAACACGGTCAATCTCGAACTCAGCTGAATCGCGGTATGCCTGCAAAGAATAATCACGTTCACGTCATCGATTCCCACACAGGCGGCGAGCCCACACGTTTAGTCACCGATGGCGGCCCGGATCTTGGCAACGGACCTTTAGCGGCGCGGCTCGAACGATTCAAGAAGGAGTTTGACGATTTCCGCTCGGCCGTCGTAAACGAGCCGCGCGGCTCGGATGCCGTTGTCGGTGCGCTGTTGTGCAAACCCACGGATCCTTCCTGCACCGCCGGCGTGATTTTCTTCAACAATGTCGGCTACCTCGGCATGTGCGGCCATGGCAGCATCGGATTAATTGTCACGCTCGCGTATATGAGACGTCTCAAGCTCGGCAAACATTCCATTGAGACGCCCGTCGGCACAGTCAGCACAATTCTTCATGAGGACGGCGAGGTCAGTGTCCGCAACGTCCCGAGCTATCGGACCGCCTCTGGGGTCACCGTGGAGATTCCGGATCACGGGCGCTTGACGGGAGATGTCGCGTGGGGCGGCAACTGGTTCTTCCTGGTGAATAACCACGGAATGGAGCTCCGCTCGGAGAAGATCGAAGAGCTGACAGAATTCACCTGGCGGATTCGGCGCGAACTGCAAAGAAATCGCATCACCGGGGCGAACGGCGCGGAAATCGACCACATCGAGCTGTATGGCCCCTCGCGCGTTCCCGGCGTGAACAGCAAGAATTTCGTACTCTGTCCCGGGAAGGCGTATGACCGTTCGCCGTGCGGCACCGGGACGTCAGCCAAGATGGCCTGTCTCTACTCCGACGGAAAATTGCGCGAAGGCGAAATCTGGCGCCAGGAGAGCATCGTCGGAAGCGTATTTGAAGGAAGCGTTCACGTTCAAAACGGAGAAATTCTCCCGACGATCAAAGGCTCAGCGTTCGTCACGGCGGAGAGCGACCTGATTCTCGACAAGCGCGATCCCTTCTGCATGGGGATTCCAAAATGAGCGCGCCAACTTTTGACGTCGTGATCATTGGCGCGGGTATCGTCGGCGCAGCGTGCGCTGCCGCGTGTGTAACGGAAGGTCTGCGCGTTTGCGTCGTCGAAGCGGAGATCATTGGCGGCGGCGCGACGGCCGCGGGAATGGGGCATTTGGTTGTCATGGACGATTCCGAGGCGCAATTCGCGCTCACTCATTATTCGCGCCAGCTTTGGCATCGACTGGCCCCGGATTTGCCGCGCGACGTGGAGTTCGAGAAATGCGGAACGATTTGGGTCGCCGCAGACGAGGAAGAAATGGCCGTCGTGCGGCAGAAAAAGGAATTTTATGAGAAGCGCGGCGCGGCCGCGGAAATTCTCGACGCGAAATCGCTTCGCAACGCGGAGCCCAATCTGCGCGACGGCCTCGGCGGAGGGCTGCTGGTTCCGGACGATTGCGTAATCTACGCGCCTTGCGCCGCACGTTTCCTTATCGAATGGACGCAGTCGCGCGGAGCGGTGCTCCAATTGCCCAGAATTGTCGCCGAGATTAAGTCGGACAGCGTTCGTTTGAACGATGGCACTTTGGTTTATTCGCGTTGGATCATCAACGCGACTGGGACGTCGGCTCCAGCGCTGACTCCGGGGATCGATGTAAGGAAGCGCAAGGGGCACTTGCTGATTACGGATCGTTATCCGAAATTCGTCCGCCATCAACTCGTCGAACTTGGCTATTTGAAAAGCGCGCATTCGTTCACCAAGGACTCGGTTGCATTCAATGTCCAGCCGCGGCGCACTGGGCAATTGCTCATCGGTTCCTCGCGCCAATTCGATTGTGATACCAAGGAAATTGACTCGGCGATGCTCGGTCGCATGGTCGCGCGGGCGGATGACTACATGCCGGGCCTTTCGAAATTGAGCGCGATCCGAAGCTGGACAGGTTTCCGCGCGGCGACCCCCGACAAGCTGCCGCTCATCGGCCCGTGGCCACGGCAGGAAAATCTGTTGCTCGCGACTGGTCATGAAGGCCTGGGCATTACAACGTCGCTCGCAACTGCGCGGCTAGTGGTTGACCACGTTCTTGGCCGAGCATCTGAAATTCCGTCGGAGCCGTATGTCGCGGCGCGCGTGTTGGAAAAGGTCCATGCCTGAGACGATCGCGATCACGGTCAATGGCTCGCGGCGGCAGGTCGCAAGCGGCACGACCGCGCTCTCGGCGGCGATGCTGAGCGGCGCGATGCTTGTGCGGCGCTCGGTGCTCGGCGAGCCACGTGGCCCGCTTTGCGGAATGGGAATTTGCTTTGAGTGCCGCGCCACGATTAATGGCCGCCGCCATAGCCGCAGTTGCCAGATTTTGTGCGAGGACGGAATGGATATTCGAACCGATGGCTGATGTGCGCCGCAATTTCGATGTTCTCGTCGTCGGCGCGGGGCCGGCGGGCATCGCGGCGGCGTGCTGCGCCGCGGAAAGCGGCGTGCGCGTCGGTCTCGTCGACAACAATGCGGGCCCGGGCGGCCAGATTTGGCGCGGGGGAGGGAACCACGCCGGCTCCGCCGAGGCTCAGTGCTGGTTTCGGCGTCTGCAATCGTCTCTCGTTGAAATTCTTAGTTCGACAGAAGTGTACGACTGCCCCATGCCGGGCTGCCTGCTCGCTCAGTCTCCGCAAGGCGAGCGCGAGCTGTTTTACGAGAAGCTGATTTTGTGCACGGGCGCGCGGGAGCGTTTCCTTCCATTTCCCGGCTGGACGCTTCCCAACGTCGTAGGGGCCGGCGGACTGCAGGCGCTCGTTAAATCGGGTTTGGAGATATCGGGCAAGAGAATCGTCGTCGCCGGCACGGGCCCGCTGCTTCTCGCGGTTGCTGCGTACTTGCGCGAGCACGGCGGCGACGTCCGCGTCGTCGCGGAGCAGGCCCCGTGGAGCCGCCTGATTCCTTTTGGAATCAGCCTTGCCCGGCATTGGCAAAAAATCGCGCAGCTGTTCCAGCTCAAGCGGCAAATCGCGGGAGTTCCGTTTCGCGCTGGCTGCTGGCCGGTCGCCGCTGAAGGCAATGGCAAACTAGAGAGCGTCACTCTGCGCGCCGGCAGTAAGCTGTGGAAAGAATCGTGCGACTACGTCGCGTGCGGCTTTCATCTGGTGCCAAACACCGAACTTGCATCCTTGCTCGGTTGCGAACTCTGCGCCGGCTTCGTTCGCGTGGATCAGAATCAACAAACATCGAAGCCGGGAATTTTCTGCGCGGGAGAGCCAACAGGAATTGGCGGCGTGGAGCTGTCTCTCGTGGAAGGGGGTATCGCGGGATTTGCGGCAACTGGCCATTCGGAGAAGGGCAAGCTGCTCGTTGCAAAACGCGAAACTCTGCGCCGTTTCTCTCGCGCATTGGAGAAGACCTTCGCGTTGCGTAGCGAGCTTGCCACGCTGCCCGATGCAGGCACTTTCGTTTGTCGCTGCGAAGACGTTGCCTACGGCCGCCTGCGTTCTCATTCCTCCTGGCGGGATGCAAAATTGCACACGCGCTGCGGCATGGGCCCCTGCCAGGGCCGGATTTGCGGGCCTAGTGCGGAATTTCTGTTCGGCTGGAAAATGCAATCCGTGCGGCCGCCGATTTTCCCCGTCCCTGTTGAGAACTTAATCGCTCGAGAACTTGCGGAACGAGAAACAGCGAGTACATAAGGAGCATAGATGAACTGGACAGGCGTAATGCCGGCGATCACCACCTGCTTCGATCGCAATTATCAAGTGGACCACAAATTCATGGCCGAGCATTGCCAGTGGCTGATCGAGCGCGGCTGTACGGGCATCGTACCCCTCGGCTCGCTCGGCGAAGGTTCAACGCTCGCGCATTCCGAAAAACTCGCCATTCTTGATACGTGCGTGCGCGCTGTTCGCGGCAAAGTTCCCGTGGTGGCGGCGATTTCTTCGCTGCGCACCGACGAGGCCGTCGATATCGCAAAGGCAGCTGCTGACAAGGGCTGCTCCGGCGTGATGATTCTTCCGCCGTACGTCTATCGTGGAGATTGGCGCGAGATGAAAGCGCATGTTGCGGCCGTTTTGCGGGCGACGAATCTCTCGGCGATGCTCTACAACAATCCCGTCGCTTATGGAACGGATTTCCTCCCGGAGCAAATCGCGGAGCTCGCCTCCGAATTTCCCACGCTTCACGCTGTGAAGGAATCGAGCACCGACGTCCGCCGCGTCACCGCGATTCGCGCGATTCTCGCGGACCGCCTCGCGATTTTCATTGGCGTGGACGACGCGATCGTCGAAGGCGTTGCCATGGGGGCGGTGGGCTGGATTGCCGGCCTCGCCAACGCGCTGCCCGAAGAATCCGTGGATTTGTTTCAGTACGCGATAGACGGTGATTCCGAGCACGCCTTCGAGATTTACAAATGGTTTCTCCCACTTCTGCGTATGGACACGGTTCCAAAATTCGTCCAGCTCATCAAATTAGTGCAGGAGGAAGCCGGCATGGGGAATTCGCGCGTGCGCCCGCCGCGCTTGGTGCTCGAGGGCGCGGAATTGAGTGAAGCGAAATCCATCATTCGCCGCGCGCTCGAAACTCGCCCGCATCATCGGGAAGAGCAGAAGGCGATGCGTTCCTAAACATCCGCTATTTTCAATCAGGAGTCCTATGGTGAAATTGACAGGCAAATCGATTCTTGGCTCGCAACTCGGCGCAGCGAGGGGCAAGACGTTGCACGCCACTAATCCTTCGACCGGCGAACAACTCGAGCCGGTTTTCTACGCAGCTTCATCCGAGGAGGTGGACCGCGCCGCGAAACTTGCCGCGTCCGCATTCGCGGATTACAGCCGCCTTCCCGGAAAAGCGAAAGCAAAGTTTTTGAGGCGAATTGCCGAAAATATCGAAGCGCTCGGTGAGGAATTTGTTTCTCGCGCCGCGCAAGAAACCGCGTTGCCCGCCGCGCGGATCAAGAGCGAAACGGCGCGCACCTGCTTTCAGCTTCGCCTATTCGCGGAATTAGTCGAGGAAGGTTCGTGGGTTGGTGCTCGCATCGACCGCGGCGACCCGAATCGCGCGCCGTTGCCGAAGCCCGATGTCCGTTCGATGTCGCGTCCCCTCGGCCCCGTCGCCGTTTTTTGCGCCAGCAATTTCCCCATTGCCTTTTCGGTTGCGGGCGGCGATACGGCCTCGGCGTTCGCAGCAGGCAATCCCGTCGTCGTCAAGGCCCACGCCGCGCATCTCGGCACGGCGGAAATGGTCGGCCAGGCCGTCCGTGACGCCGCGCGTGATTGCAAAATGCCCGAAGGCGTGTTTTCTCTTCTTTTCGGCGCGGGGACGAGCGTCGGAACCGCTCTCGTGAATCACCCTGCCATCAGAGCCGTCGGCTTCACGGGTTCCCGCTCTGGCGGCCGCGCTTTGATGCAACAGGCCGCGGCGCGCCCTGAACCGATTCCCGTTTACGCGGAAATGAGCAGCGTCAATCCCGTCTTTATTCTGCCCGGCGCGATGAAAGAGAGGCGTGCGGACATCGCAAAAGGTTTGCACGCTTCTGTCACGCTCGGCGCGGGCCAGTTCTGCACGAAGCCCGGCGTTGTGATATTGCACGACGATTCGCAGGCGCGAGAATTCGCGTCGGACCTCGGCGGTTTGATGAAATCGACGGCGGATTACACGTTGCTGTCTTCGCAGATCCACGGCTCCTATCGCGCGGGAGTGGAAGCTCGCGCGCAGCAGGAGAAAGTCTCAGCGGTCGCCGTGATTTCCGCTGATTCCGGGAAGGAAGGCTACCACGTCGGCCCGTCGCTTTTTGAAACAGATGCCGCCGCGTTCCTGAAAAACGAGAAATTGGCCGCCGAAATTTTCGGTCCTTCGACGCTGCTGGTCCGGCATTCTTCGCGCGAGCAATTGCTCGATATCGCGCGCAATCTCGAAGGTCATTTGACCGCGACGCTCCATGGAACCGAAGCGGATCTGCGCGATTACTCCGACCTCATCGCGATACTCGAAACGAAAGTCGGCCGTGTGATTTTCAATGGCTATCCCACCGGCGTCGAAGTCTGCCATGCGATGGTGCATGGCGGCCCGTTCCCGGCGACATCCGATGGGCGCTCGACGTCCGTCGGCACGCAGGCGATTTACCGCTTCACGCGCCTCATCTGCTACCAGAATTTTCCGGACGCGGCGCTGCCTGATGAATTGAAGAACGAGAATCCTCTCGGCATCTGGCGCCTGGTCGACGGCCGCATGGCGCGCGATCCCTTGCTCTCCAAGGCGCAGGCCAAGTCCAATTGAGCGGGACATCACCCTGGAAAAGTGTCTCGGCTGTGAAACATCGAGAGAATGAGCCTCATGCCTTCCGCGAAATCTTCCACCGCGGTGATGAGGCTCACGACCAAATACCCGCGCGAGGGGAAATCAAAGAACATTCCGGGGTGAACGTACACGCCGCGTTTGTTCAAAAGCTCGATGGCCAATTCTTCATCAGATTGTGTCGCCGGAACACGCAGCACGGCGTACCATCCGCCTTCGATTTCCAGCCTGCTGCACGACTTCTGCCGCGATAACTGCCGGTCCATCTCCGCGAGATTCGTTTTCACTCGGCTCATCAATTGCGTCTGAAATCCTGCTCGTAATTCGAGAAATTTCGGAATCGCCAATTGCACCGGCGCATTCATCGATAGATACGTGTCCGCAATCACTTCAAGTCGCGCCGTCACTTGCGCCTTCAACCTCTCTGGCCCACCGGCAATCAGCCACGCCGCCTTCATCTGCGGCAGGCCGGAAAGTTTTGAAAGACCGCTCATCGTGAACGTCAGCGCGCCGGAATTCGCCGCGAAGCTCATAGGCACAGCATTGCCGTGATTGAAATCGAGAAAGACCTCATCGGCAATCAGCGCTAACTGCCGTTCCGAGCAAATCTCGTTCAACTTGTCCGCCTCCGCCTTCTTGGCATATTGGCCTGTCGGATTATTGGGATTCACCACGATCACTCCGCGCGTCCGCGGCGACATCGCGCTCCTTAGCGCATGAAAATCAATCTGCCAGCCGTGATCGTAAACGAGCGGATATCGCACCAGTGTCACGTCCTGAATGTCGGAGAGAAATTCGAAAAGTGGATAGCTCGGCGCCGGGACCAGCAATTCGTCGCCCGGCTCGCAAAGCAGGCGGAATACAAACGAATATGCCTCGCTCGTGCTTGTGGTCAGAACAATGTCGTCAATCGCAACCGGGACGCCGAGCGAAGAATAATATTTTGCGACAGCCTTCCTCGCTGTTTCCAGCCCGCGCGGTTCCGGTTCGTAAGCCAGGCTCGCCGGATTTGCAAGCGCGCGCAGAATTGCTTCCGCGTCGTATTGGAATCCGCATTTGGTCGGATTCGAGGCCGTCAAGTCGAGCAAACGCTTTCCGCTCGCGCGATGCCTCGTCAGTGCTTCGCTCAATCGGTTTGCTGCAAGATCCCAGTTTGTGCGTTTTGCGACCATTTCTCGCTGATGCCACGACAACCTGTCGGAAGGAAACTCGCCTTCGGACCGCTAAGTATACACAAGCCCGCCGCGATGCTTTGCCGCCAGTACCATCGCGTTCGGCAATTCACCTATCAGAACTACCGCAGCGCGAAGCCGCGCCCCATGCGATAATAAATCGTGGAAGAGATCCCATCATGACGCCGCCGATTCGCAACATCGCCATCATCGCGCACGTCGATCATGGCAAGACGACGCTCGTGGACGCCATGCTTCGCCAGAGCGGCATTTTTCGCGCGAATCAGGCTGTCGTCGAACGCGTGATGGACTCGAACGACCTCGAGCGCGAGCGCGGCATCACGATTCTCGCGAAAAACACAGCCGTCTTCTATCACGACACGAAAATCAATATCGTCGACACGCCGGGACACAGCGATTTCGGCGGCGAAGTCGAGCGCGCATTACGCATGGTGGACGGCGTGCTGCTCCTTGTGGATGCGAGCGAAGGCCCGTTGCCGCAAACGCGCTACGTTCTGCAGAAAGCTCTGCAGGCTCACCTGCCGCCCATCATCGTTCTCAACAAAATCGATCGCGCCGACGCTCGCCCCGAGGAAGTTCTCGACGAAGTCTACGATCTCTTCATCGATCTCGATGCGACGGAAGACCAGCTCTCGTTCCCGGTGCTTTATACGAATGCGAAGACCGGCGTCGCGCATCGCAAGCTCGGCGACGCGTCGGCGAATCTCGAGCCGCTCTTCGAATCCATCGTGAAGGCGATTCCCGCGCCGTCGGGCGATGCCGCCGCGCCGCTGCAGGTTCAGGTTACGAATCTCGATTACAGCGATTATCTCGGCCGCATCGCGATCGGCCGCGTGTTCAATGGCACTCTCGAGCGCGGCAGGGAAGTCGGCATCGCAAAACTTTCCGGTGCCCTGTCGCCAACGGTCATCACCAAGCTCTTTACGTTTCGCGGCCTCGAGCGCGACGAGGCGCCGCAGGTCGCCTGCGGCGACATAGTTGCCATTGCCGGCGTCGAGGGCATCCAGATCGGCGAAACGATCACGGAACTCGATCGTCCCGCGCCCTGCGAGCCGCTTGTCATTGACGAGCCCACGCTCGCGATGATTTTCACGGTCAACACCTCGCCGCTCGCCGGACGCGAAGGCACTTTCGTCACGTCGCGCGACATTCGCGACCGCCTTCAGAAAGAATTGCTCACCAATGTCTCGGTTCGCGTCGAGGACTCCAGCACCACGGACGCCTTTCGCGTCCTCGGTCGCGGCGAATTGCAGCTCGCGATTCTGATCGAGACGATGCGCCGCGAAGGCCACGAGTTGATGGTCGGCAAGCCCGAAATTGTGGTGCGCACCGAGAACGGTCGCCGTCTTGAGCCCGTCGAGTGTCTCGTCGTCGATTGTCCGGAATCCTTCGTCGGCGTCGTGATGGAAACTCTCGGCAGCCGCCGCGGCGAGCTTGCGAAGATGGTGAATCACGGTTCCGGCCGCGTGCGCATGGAGTTCAAGATTCCCTCACGCGGCCTCATCGGCCTGCGCGGACAGCTCCTCACGGACACGCGCGGCACCGCGTTGCTCCATTCACTGTTCGATGGTTGGACGGACTACGGCGGCGACCTGGCGTCGCGTCCCACGGGCGCTCTCGTCGCCGATCGCGCCGGCAAGACGACCGCGTTCGCGTTGTGGAATCTGCAGGAGCGGGGCGAGCTCTTCGTTGGACCTGGCGAGGAAGTTTACGAAGGGATGATCGTTGGTGAGAATTCGCGCGAGGCCGACATCGACGTCAACATCACGAAGGAAAAAAAACAGACGAACATGCGCGCCTCCACTGCCGACGAAGCGATTCGCCTCGTCCCGCATCGCGTGCTCACGCTCGAATCCGCGATTGAATTCATTGCTGAGGACGAATACGTCGAAGTCACGCCCAATTCCATCCGCCTCCGCAAAAAGGTTCTCGATCCCAGGCAGCGTCCGCGCCGCTGGCAGCAAGTCCGAGCCAGCGCCGACGCGCCTGCCTGAATCTCGCATCGCGCGATCACGCAAAAAATTGCGCCGGCGAAGCCACGATGCCGCGCCGGCGCTTGAGGTATTTACCTCGAATCGATTGCCAGTTCAGTTCGTTCCGCCTGCCGATGCCGTCTTCGCCATCCAATCTTTCGCGCGGCGTTCCATTTCAGCGGGCGCTACGTCCTCCACGTGCGTCGCGAGGTTCCACCGGTGCCCGAATGGATCCTCGAACACGCCATGCCGGTCGCCCCAGAATTGATCCATTGGCGGCATCACCGCTTTCGCTCCTGCGGCGACGGCTCGATTGAACACTGCGTCGCAATCCTGCACGTAAACGTAAAGCGAATGCCCGGTGCACCCGGTCGGCGCCATCGACATGCCAGTGAACTCGTCATTGAGCATGATTTTCGAGTTACCGATCATGAGCTCCGCGTGCCCGATCGAGCCGCCGGGGCCTTCCATGCGCATCAGTTCCTTCGCGCCGAAGACTTCCTTGTAAAAATCGATTGCGCGCGCCGCGCCCTTGCACACGAGTCCGGGCGTGACGGTCGGATGTCCTTCGGGAATTGCTCTTACAGAGTTTGCCATGTCTGATCTCCTTGAAATTTTCCCGCGCCGAGACTTGCGGATGGCAGGTTTCCGCGGCCAGGAGGATCAACGAACGGGAATTGCCGCCAGTCTACGCTCATGTTAGGAGATGTCAAGCCTGGCAGACCCCAAGTGAAGCCTTCCCTTAGTTTCAATTGTCGAGACAAACCGGCGTGCGCTCTTGCGCTAAGTCGGCATCCTCTTCCGCGGCCACGGCACGAGCATCGATACGCCGCTGCGGTACATTTTGTACTGCTCGCCGTGGAACGTAATCAGGTCGCGCTCTTCCATTTGTATCGCCACCAGAATGTACCCCGTGCACATCACCGCGAAAAACAGATGGCCAATCGTCATCTGGGGCGCGCTCCAGAACGCGATCAGAAATCCCACGTAAAGCGGGTGCCGCACGAATTGGTAAAATCCCGGTATCCTGAATTTGGGCGGCTCGTACTGTTTCCCTTGCCATTGGCCCCAGACTTGCTTCAGGCCGAACAGGTCGAAATGGTTGATGAGGAATGTGCTGATCAGGAGGATTGCCCACCCAATCCAGAAAAGCACATGCAGCAGCATCACCGCCCACGCAGCCTGCACGCTCCAGATGACCGCGGGCATCGGCTGCCAGAAATACACCACCGCCAGCAGCACCGCGCTGGCCACCAGCACGTACACGCTCCGCTCCATGGCTCTTGGAACGATCCGCGTCCACGCCCTCTTGAAGCCTTGCCGCGCCATCCCGCTGTGCTGCACGGCAAATACCCCCAGCAATACCGCGTCCGTCACCAGCGCCCGCACGAACGGCGTCTGCGTCGCGGCGCTGTCCATCACCCAGACGAACCATATCGCCCGCAGGAAAACCGCGAGGAAGATTAGGTACGTCACCACCCCAAAGCACAGGATCAGCGTTCGCTTCATCACTGCCTCCTTCGAAATTCTTGGGCCCCACAGGAAAGAAACCAGATGGCGGGAAAGTACGCTTATCCCACCTTCAAGTCAAGCCAAGATCGCAGAGTTCGCTTCAAAATCGTGCGGAAATCGGAGGTGTGACACTTTTTTACCTTGGACGATTTTCTGTTGCATATAAAGGACTTGCACAAATTTTGAAGCCGCGCTAGAATAAGAAACTGTAAACTCGATTTGTGTGCCTACCCAAGTGAACTTCCCAACTGGCTCGAGAATTTGGGAAACCGGTACGTGAATGTGGACCCCATTCGGGAGCGGCCAGGGCGGTCGCGATAAGCATCCTGACTCCGCATCATGCCCTGTTTCTGATCGCAAATGGAACGCACAGTCGCGAAAGCTCAAGTACCTGTAACCAAAGCACTTATGAAATCGTGATCGCAAATGAGTTTCACTTGTTGGCAGCGTCGTTCGAACGCCGATTCCGGCGCCTCTTGCATCCGAAACTGGCCCGCGATGCTGCCTGATTTCCATCGCTGAATCACTGCGTCCGTCTTGTCAGCGCCTCACGCGTGGGTTAGATTAGCCGCCTTCGTCGCGCGCGAGCCGCGCTGCGGCGCTCGATTCCGCGGGGGACAGCCCAATTGAAGACGCGTAGTGGCGAGCATTTGAAAATCCTGCTGCGTCACGGCGCGATAGAAAAGCGCGTCCGCGCCGTCGCCAGGGAAATAACGCGCGATTTTCGCGGCGAGCGCGTCCATTTGATCGGAGTCCTCAAAGGCGCGTGCATTTTTCTCGCGGATCTCGTGCGCGAAATCGATCTCGAGACTTCCATCGATTTCATGGCTGTCGCGAGCTATGGCAGAGGCAAGGAATCGTCGGGGCAGGTCCGGCTGAACAAAGATCTCGATACCAGCATCGAAGGCCTCAATGTCGTTCTGGTCGAAGACATCCTCGACACCGGTCTCACGCTCAGTTATCTGGTCCGCATCCTCACGCAGCGTCGCCCAAAAAAAATGAAAATCGCCACGCTGCTCGACAAGCCTTCACGGCGCATCCGGAAAATCAGCGCCGACTATGTTGGTTTCACGATTCCGAATGAGTTCGTCGTCGGCTACGGCCTCGATTACAGCGAGCGCTACCGAAACCTGAAAGATGTCTGCGTGCTCGCGCTGCCGCCCGAATAGTTCTGTCCGTCCGCTGTGCTACGATAAGACCATCGTGCTGCAAACAGAGGCCAGAGAGTTCGAACTAACGTGTTGCCAGGTCAGAGCATGACTCCAGCCGAAATCGCGCGCCTGATTGACCACACGCTTCTCAAGCCCGACGCGACTCGCGATCAGATCCGCAAGCTTTGCGAAGAGGCGGTGCAGTACCGCTTCGCTTCTGTCTGCGTCAATCCCTGGTACGTCTCGCTCGCCGCTGAACTTCTGCGCGGCACGCCGGTGAAGGTCTGCACTGTCGTCGGCTTTCCGTTTGGCGCGACGCTGCCGCAGGTGAAGGTTTACGAAACAGTGGAAGTGCTCAAGCTGGGCGCGCAGGAAGTGGACATGGTCATCAACATCGGCGCGCTGAAATCGAAGCAGGATGATGTCGTGGAGTCCGATATTCGCGGCGTCGTCGAAGCCTGCCATCGCGGCGATGCAATCTGCAAGGTAATTCTCGAAATGGCGCTCTTGACCCAGGATGAAAAAATTCGCGGCTGCGCCCTCTCGAAAAATGCTGGAGTCGATTTTGTCAAGACGTCTACGGGCTTCGGCCCGGGCGGCGCTACGGCTGAAGATGTTGCTCTGATGCGGCGCGTCGTCGGCAGCAAAATCGGAGTGAAAGCTGCCGGCGGGGTGCGCAGCCTCGAAGATCTTCAGACAGTTGTCGCTGCGGGCGCGACGCGCATCGGCGCGAGCGCCGGCGTCAAAATCCTCGAACAGGCCCGCGGGGATGCCGCGAGTTGAATCTCCTCCTGCGACTGCGATCTCGCATTTGTGCTCAGCGTGTCGGGGACGTCAGGCTGCGCCGGAGCGGCCTGCTATAATTAATCTGCGCTCAAATATTTTCAGCGCACCATGCATCAATGGTTGTCAGGAGTTCATCTAACAAGGACTCATGGAAAATACCGAACTCAATTTGAAGGAAACGGCCGAACTGTCCGCCGAAGTCCTTGCCACGATGGCGGAAATCGGCCGGGAGATCAATGCGTCGCTGGACCTCGACGAAGTCCTCGCCCGCGCCGCGGCGCACATCAAGCGCCTGATTGATTACGAAATCTTCGCCGTCCTCCTTCTCGACGAGAATTCAAATCAGCTCCATTTTCGTTTCGCCATCGGTCATCGCCAGGAAGTCGTCGAGAACTGGCGCATTCCTGTGGGGCATGGAATCATCGGCGCCGCCGCGGCGACGGGCCAGCCCGTTCGCGTAGGCGACGTGAGCAAGGATCCGCGCTACTTGAACGCTCTCGACGAAGTGCGCTCCGAGCTTGCCGTGCCGTTGATGGTGCAGAATCGCGTCGTCGGCGTTCTCGACATCGAAAGCCGCCAGCTCGACTATTTCACTCGCGACCAAAAAAATATTCTGGCGCTACTCGCGAGCCGCCTCTCGAGCGCGATCGAAAACGCCCGCCTCTACGAGCGCACGCGCCATCAGGCCGATACGCTCCTGCTCCTCAACGAAGTCGCTCGCGAGACGAATTCGATTCTCGACGTCGAGGGCGTTCTCCGCCGAGCCGCTGAGATGGTCAAGCGCGTCATCGATTACCAGATTTTCAGCATCCTGCTCTACGACGAGACGGAACGTGTTTTTCGCCACCGCCTCACCGTGAAATTCGGCCAGCACATCATGGAGCGCTCGGTCGTTTCGCCCCACGAAGGCATCGTCGGCGCGGCGGCGACGTTGCGCCGGCCAGTCGTCGTGCCTGACGTTTCGTTCGATCCGCGCTACATCTCCATCAATCCGGAGACTCGCTCGGAGCTCGCGATTCCTCTGCTTTTCAAGCACCGCGTCGTCGGCGTGCTCGACCTCGAAAGTCCGCAGCTCAATTACTTCACGCCGGACCATGTACAGGCTCTCTCGATCGTCGCTTCGCACCTCGCCGTGTCGGTCGAAAACGCGCGCCTCTACGAGCAAGTCGCGCGCGACGAAGCGCGCATGGAGCGCGATCTGAACGCGGCGCGTCGTTTGCAATCCGCGCTTCTTCCGCCCGTTCCCGGCATCGAATTCGGCCTCGATATCGCCGCTCGCGTCGTTTCTTCGCGCGAACTCTGCGGCGATCTATACGACTTCGTGCCGCACAGTTCCGGCGAACTCGGCATCGCGCTCGGCGACGTCAGCGGGAAGGGCAGCGCCGCGGCTCTTTACGGCGCGGCCGCTGTCGGAATCATGCGCAGCCTCGCGCCGCAGAATCATCTTCCCGCGAAAATTCTGGACAAGCTCAACAAAGTGATCTGCGAGCGGCGCATCGAAGGCCGCTTCATGACGATCTGCTTCGTTTCCTGGCATCCGCAGACGCGCCATCTGCGCGTCTCCAACGCGGGCCAGGAACAGCCGCTGATCTATCAGCACGGGCGGTGCGAAAAAATGCCTCTTGTCGGATTTCCCGTCGGGATGTTCGACGACGCGACTTACGACGAGATGTCGCTCGCTCTCTCTGCCGGCGATGTTTTCGTGCTCTATTCCGACGGCATCACGGATACGCAAGATTCCGAGAAGAAGTTTTATGGCTCGCAACGCCTCTGCGCTGTCGTTGAGGCCAGCGCTTCGCAATCCGCTTCCGAAATTGCCGACCGCTGCCTTGCCGACGTCGACGAGTTCTCCGGCGGCACGCATCCCTTCGATGACCGCACGATTGTCGTCCTGAAAGTGATATAAGAATTCCCCTGATGGGAAGCGAAAAAACTAGAGAGGCGCGCGACCCTGTGCGGCGGATCCCGGAGTTTTCATATCGGCGCGATTCGACTCTGCTCTGTGAAGGAATTTCGCTCTGCGAGATAGCTGAGCGCGTCGGCACGCCTGCGTACGTGTACAGTCACGCTTCGTTCTCTTCCGCGTATCGGCGCTTTGACCGCGCGTTCCGCGGATTGCCTC
>DATEFX010000013.1:0-68710 GCA_035280405.1 Candidatus Acidiferrales bacterium
CTTCAGCTTAAAATGGCCGTCGTTGAGGACTTCCAGTTCTCGCATCAGGGTGTACCTCCTCTGTGAGTTCAGCGCTCCAGGGAAAGTACACCCTCTTTTCCTGCTTAAAATCCCAATTTACACAAAAGAATTTACGCTACCGCAGCGAACGGCCCGAGTTGAGGGTCGAACGGCAGAGATTCTTGGCCGAGCAGATGGCTCGGTTCAGCGCGGCGGCTTCCAGCGTTCGAGGAAAGCCTCGACGTCCTGCAGGCCGATTTTTGAGGTGTTTTCGAAGTCCGCGTTCTTCTGGGAGACGAGAAGATTGCCATGTGCATCGAGAACGGCGAGCTCCGGCACGCCGCGTTTGAGAGGGATTTGATACTTGTCCGCGAGGTCGAGGTTCTGGTCGTATTCGCCGATGTTGACGTGGACGACTTCAAAGTTTGGGGCGAGGAGACGCGCAACTTCGGGATAATGAAACGTCGCATCGAGGACGCGGCAATCGGAGCACCAGTTGCCGCCGAAATCGAGGAGCACACGCTTGCGGTCACGCGCGGCCGCGGCGAGGGCGGCGGCGATGTCTGCCTTGGCTTCGGCGGCGTTCGGATAGATGGGGTCGGGACCCGGGTCATCTCCTTTCGGTTCCGGCAGAAGGAGAACAGCGGGCTGGGGCAGGCGCTCGAGAGGAGTGCGCTGCGTGGCGACGATTTCCCACTTTCCTTTCCCTTCCAGCCAATACTGCGCGATGGCTGCGAAAACTTTTTGCGGGGCCGTTGCCGGGTGCATCGAGGCTTCGAGTTCGAACATGACGCGATGAACGCCCGGCTGCGGCGAATCGACAGTCGCGATCCGGGTTTTCAGACTGGCGAGGCCGCCGGATTTCGCCGCGGCCCAGAAATTCGGCTCGAAGGCAGGATCGTAGCTCTCATTTTTGCCGATGACGGTGACGGCGGGAGGGGTTGTGCTGTACAGGGCTGAAAGCGCGGTTGCGTTGCCGGAGAGCACGGCGGATTCCCATTCCGAAAGCTGAGGAAAACTGATGGTGGACGCCGCGGCGCGGACGTTTCGTGCGCTGACTTTTTTGTTCTGAAGATTATTCCGAGCAGCGAGCTGATCAGTCCCCGCGATGGCGGGCGCGAATCCGACGAAGAGCAGAAGCAGGGCTGGAAAGGCGCGGATGATGAGTTTCGACATGAGGCGCGATTCCTCGAAATGGGCTGCCAATGGAACGAACCGCCGCACAATACTACAAGATGCAGAAATGAAAATCCTGGATTCAAATAAAGGCGCCAACGAAACTGTACGGAAAACATTTCACCAGAGGGGTTCGAGCCGATGCTAATTCCATCCACTGAGATGGCCAAGCGGGGTGGAAAGGTGACCGATCAGGGAGGGGGGCGGGAAAAAGTGCGGGTTCTATTGCAGGGGGCGAGAATTGATGGCTTACTGGCTCAAAACCAGAGGCCGGAAATCACGGGCCAGACATCAGAACGGCGAGGAAAGACGTTGGAGAAAAGGGCACAATGGCGAGCAAGCAGGCGGGAGATTTCCCGGATCGTGTTATTGTGAGGCCCAAGATGGAGCGGGAGTTCAAACCCCCCGAAGACGCGGAACGGCGCACGTTCCACAGGCGGCCATTCGTGGCCGAAGCGGAAGTCGTGGAGGTGCGCACCGGGCAGCGGATCGCGGCACAGACGACGGAGCTGAGCCCAAGCGGCTGCTACATGGGCGCGACGGACCCCTTCGCAGAAGGCGCGAAGGTGCGCCTGAAACTGACAAAAGACGGGCAGGAATTCGAGACGGGCGCCATCGTGCTGCGCGTGCACGCGGAGTTTGGGATGGGCGTGGCGTTCGACGAACTGAGCCCCGCGCAGCAAGCCATCCTAGACCGGTGGCTGGACGAGATCCCCGAGTGAGAGCCGGTTTACGGGCCTCAGACTAGGCGATGCCTTTCCGAGCGATACTTGAGAATCTGGCCGGGCCGTAAGCTTCAGGCCGAGAGCAATTCGTAGTAATCGAAGCGCACGCCGACGCCATATTTTCCTAACGGCTGGCCATCGCGAACCACGCGGCCCATGCAGCGCCAGGCGCTTTCCTGCTTGCCGGTGATCCGCTCCGGCATTTCGAAGCGCATCTCCACTTTCGTGCCCTCTGGTATGTCCTCCGAAGACGCGAAGAACATCCCGAGATGGGACATGTTGATGGATACAACTTTCCACTCGGGAGTCTCGGAATTTCCTACTGGACGGAGCGTGACCGGAACGGAAATCCTGGCACGGGGCGTAGAGCGACGTTCCTTTGCATCCACTTCGCGACTGGGATTCACGTGAGTCTCCTCGGGCCTGGTTAAGGGGCAGGCGAAATGGAAGGGTAATGGGATGCTCTCATAACAGAAACGAAACGCGAGTGCTGACGCGCAAGTAAGCGAGGTAACCCCCGCGGCATTCTTGCGCATCTATTCAGAGTCAAGCATAATGATAGTTCCAGCCTGCAGGCCAATCACATTCCAACTGACGAGGAGGATTCATGACGTTCAAGCACAGGATCTTCGCGGCCATCCTGCTAGCGTGTGCAATGATCGTGGTTCCCGGAGTGGCGCGAGCGGCGCAATCCGCAGCGGAACAGTCCACAGCGGCGCGGGCGAAAGCGCCGCAGCACGCCGTATCGCTCGCAGATCTGCAGAAAGACGTGGCCACTGCCGCCGCAACGCGGCAGGCGAATGAGGCGAAGATCGAGAATTTCCTCTCCACGCCGCAGGCACGCGAGGCGATGAAGAAGGCGGGAATCAACTATGCGGCCGTGAAACAGTCGGTCTCGCAGCTCTCGCCGGACGAACTGGCAAGCCTGGCGGCGCGCGCGGACAAGGCGCAGTTGCAATTCCAAGCCGGCGCGCTGACGAATCAACAACTCACCTACATCATCATCGCGCTGGCGACGGCGGTGCTCATCATCGTCATCTTGACGGCATAAAGCAAAGCGATGCGGAGAGGCGCCGCGAAGGCGTGTCTCGCGATAGTGGTCGCGGCGTGGCTAGCCGCCGCGGCCAACGCGCCGGGAGTGTGGCTGGACGTGCCGTTCGTGGCGCAAAAGAAAAATGGATGCGGGGCGGCGGCGCTGGCGATGGTGATGCAATTCTGGGAGCGTCAGCGCGGCGCGGCGCACGCGCGAGCGGCGGACGAAGCGGCGATCGAGGCCGCGCTGGATCCGCACGCGAAGGGTATCGCAAATGAAGCGATGGCTTCGTACCTGAAGGGGAATGGCTTTCAGGTCTTCGAATTCCGCGCGGGCTGGGATGACTTGCGCGAGAATCTGGCGAAGGGGCGGCCGCTGATTGTCGCGTTGGGGCCCGAGGGCCCGAAGGAGCCGCTGCATTACGTCGTGGCAGCGGGGATGGATTGGGTGCATGATTTCGTCTTCGTGAATGACCCCGCGCAGCGGAAAATGATGCGCGTGACGCGGAAAGAATTCGAGGACGAATGGAAGGCGACGGGCAATTGGACGCTACTCGCCGTGCCGATGCAAAAACAGCGATCGTCCTGATTCTGGCGATTCTCTTCCCGGCCGCAGCCTCGGCGCAAAACCTCCCGCAAAATACGCAGCAAGAGCCTCCGACCGTTGCACAAATTCAGCAGCTCTATGACGCGGGGAAATACGCGGAAGTCGTCGCGGTGGCGCCGGCTGGGAAAGAAACGCCCGCCGAAATGGACCTGTATCGCGGGCTGTCGCTGGCGCAGCTTCAGAAGTGGGCCGAAGCGAGAGAAGCGTTTGAAAGCGGCCACGCGAAGGAGCCGAAGAATCCGCGATTTTTCGTGGAGCTTGCAGGCGCGGAATACAAGCTGAAGAATTATCGCGCGGCGAAAGCAAGCCTGCGGCGGGCGCTGCGGCTCGACCCGAAGGACGAATATTCACGGAATTTTCTCGGCAGCATTTATTTTCTTGATGGGAACCTCGATGCGGCGCTCGGGGAATGGAACCGGATTGGGAAGCCGCAAATCGCGGCGATAAACAATCTGCCCGAACCGCAGCTGAAGAACGCTGTCTTGCAGCGGGCGTTTGCGGTCGCGCCGTTGAGCAAATTGCGGCTGAGCGATCTGAAAACAACAGAAGCGCGGCTCGACAATTTGGGCGTCTTTCCGCGGTACACGTTCGACCTGGTCCCTTCGCAATCTGCCGACTCAAAGACGACGGAAACCTACGCGCTGGAATTTCGTCCCATCGAGCGCAACGGCTGGGGCGCGAACTGGAAGGACGGCCTGCTGCGGACATTCAGCGGGCTATTCAATTTGACCGTGTATCCGCAGTATTACAATTTTGGAGGCGCAGCGCGGAATTTCGACGGGCTTTTCCGCTGGGACGACAATAAGCGCCGTGCGTTCGCCTCCTTCTCCGAGCCCGTCGGTGGCGACCCGCGCTGGCGTCTGGAGATGCACGCGGATGCGCGAAATGAGAACTGGAACCTGTCGCAGACTTTTTCCGGGGCAGCACCCGTGCTTTCTGATTTGAATTTCGAGAGGGCAGAGGCGGGAATGAAACTCCGGGAAGCCGTGTCGGGACGATGGTCGTGGGATGCCGGACTGTCGTACGCGTACCGGCGATTCCGGAATGTCGCCGGCGTGGCGCCGGCAGCGACGCAATTCTTCACGAGCGGCGGTTCGGTGGAATATCGCGGCGACGTGAATTATCAGCTTCTTTACGTGCCGGAAGACAGAGTCATTGTAGATTCTTCGGCGACCGGCAGCTTTGGAAGGAATTTTGCGCGAACGCTGGGCGCGTTTGCCTCGACGCTCGGTTCCGTGACGCTGCGATGGTATCCAGAAGCGCGTGGCGATGATTACGAAACGACCCTGCGGATGCGAGCGGGCGGCGGGATTGGGAGTCAGACGTTGGATCAGCTGTTTCAGCTCGGCCTGGAGCGCGAAAACGATTTGTGGCTCCACGGAATCGCGGGGACGCGCGGCGGACGCAAAGGAACGGCGCCGCTGGGGCGGCAATTCTTGCTGTGGAATCTGGAATCGAACAAAAGTATTTATAGAAATGGGCTCGTGGCGATTCAACTGGGGCCACTGCTGGACGCGGGACGGATCGCGGATTCTTCGGGATTTTTCGGCTCAACCGGATGGCTGTGGGACCCCGGCGGGGCGCTGAAGATTCGCGTGCTGGGGTCGGTCGGCGTCACCATTTCGTATGCGAAGGACGTGCCCACGAATTCGCACACGTTTTACGTCAATCTGACGCGCTGAGCGGGAACAGCAATCGCGTTTCGCCAGGGGGATGGCGCGCGTGCGAGTGTATAATCCCGGCGCGATGGAGCCGGTCCAACCAGTGCCGCCGAAGAGCGGAATCGAGCGCGAACTCGAAATCTACGAGCTTGGCCTCGCGGGCCAGCGGATCTCGATTCCCGTGCCGCTCGACGCGCTCGAGGCGAAAGCCAAAGAGATGCTCGAGCCACGCGCGTACGACTACGTGGCGGGAGGCGCGGGCGGCGAACTGACGATGCGCGCGAACCGTGAGGCATTTTACCGCTGGCGGGTCGTGCCGCGAATGCTGCGGAACGTCTCCGAACGCGACATAAGCGTCGAGTTGCTTGGCACGAAACTGCCCGCGCCGGTGATTCTCGCGCCGGTCGGCGTGCAGGGCATCATGCATGCGGACGCGGAACTTGCCACGGCGCGCGCGGCGGCGTCGCTCGGACTGCCTTTCGTGCTGAGCACTGTCTGTTCGCGGACGATGGAACAGATCGCGGAAGCGGCGGGGACAGGGCAAAGATGGTTCCAGCTTTACTGGGGGAAAAATCCGGAGCTGACGGCAAGCATGCTTGGGCGGGCGGAGCGCGCGGGATATTCGGCGCTGGTGGTGACTCTCGATACTTCGATGCTGGGCTGGCGGGAGCGCGACCTGGAACGGGGGTATCTGCCGTTCCTGTTCGCGGAGGGAGTGGCGAACTATTTTACCGATCCAGTGTTTCGCGGTTTGCTGAAGAGACCGCCTGAAGAGAATCCCGCTGACGCGGTCAGGCTGTGGGTTAGCCAGTTTTCGAATACGAAACTGACGTGGAGTGACCTTGAATGGCTGCTCGCACACACGAAGATGCCGATCATCCTCAAAGGGATACTGCACGCCGACGATGCGAAGCGAGCGCTCGAAGCGGGGATGGACGGGGTGATCGTGTCGAATCACGGCGGGAGGCAGGTGGACGGCGGAATCGCGGCGCTTGATGCGCTGCCTGGGGTCGTAAGAGCCGTGGGCGAGCAGATGCCGGTACTCTTCGACAGCGGAATCCGCCGCGGCGCGGACATCATGAAAGCGCTGGCTCTTGGCGCGCGGGCGGTGCTCATTGGGAGGCTCTATATCTGGGGGCTGGCCGTCGCGGGCGAGGCCGGGGTGCGCGATGCGGTGCAGAATCTTCTGGCGGATTTCGATCTGACAATGGCGCTGAGCGGATTTACTTCGCCAAAGGAATTGACGCCCGAGCTTCTGGTGCGCGCGGAACAATCTTAAATGCACTAGGCAGCAGGCGAGGACTGATTTTTCCTGCCCGAGATGCGAACATTCGACGCGCAGACCCCAAGCGCTCAGTCGAATTCAAAGGCGGGCATGGACTGAGCTGGGCCGACGCGGCCCGCGACGATCTCCGCGCGGAAGTAATTTTCGCCTTTGATCGGGGCGCCGGCGAGGCGGCGAAGCATGGCGAGCTGGCCGACGTGAGTGAGCGCGTCGGCGACGGGACCCTGGAACAAATTTTCAGCTGGGAAGCCGAGTTTCCTTTCCGAGGTGAGGTAATTATCGAAGGCCCCGAGCGAAGCGAAGAAGCGTTCCACGCCGCTATCCCAATCGAGGATTTCGGAATCGCGCCACTGGTGCTTGCCCTTCGCGAGCGACAGCGCCCAATCGAATAGGTCGCCGAGATGGGAGACGATTTGCGCGGGCGTGCGGGACTTATCGCCGACGCGAAAATCCGCGAAGCTTGTCGGAGCGCCGTGCATCGCTTTCGCGGCGCGATACGCCAAAGTGGCCAGCGTATGGCGAAGGAACTGGCGCATTGGCTGAGGTTTGGTTCTACTGGTGGAGCGGCGCGATTTCTTCTTCGTTTTCCTGGGCATGGGCTGGGCCTTTCTCCAGGCAAGAGCGGCGCGATTTTAACATAGCCTCGGCGAATCGCCGTTCATTGCGGCAACGGCAGAGGAGGAAGGCCGCGGCGATTGTCGTTGAGCGTCGGACGGGTGTCCACTATAATGAAGGTTTAGGGGTCAAGGGCGGAACGCAGTGTTAAAGAACCTGAGTCAACGGAAACGCGGCGTCAAAATCTTCCTTGGAGCCGTGCTGGTGGCCATCAGCGCGGCCATGGTGCTGACTCTCGCGCCGATCGGCGGCATGGGCGGCACGACTGCGAGTCCGGACGCCGTGGCCACCGTGGGCGGGACGAACATCACGGTATTGGACGTGCGGCAGGAATTCGACCAGCGGATGCGCGGCCAACAGATCCCACCGCTCATGCAGGGCTTCTACATGCAGCAGATTGTGCAGGAAAAGGTGTTCGATGCGCTGCTGGAGCTCGAAGCCGAGAGACTGGGAATGCAGGTGACGGACGAGGATGTGACGCAGCGGATACATCAAATCCTGCCTGAGGCGTTCTCGGGCGGGACCTGGGTGGGCTCCGAACGCTACGCGCAGGAAGTGCAAGTGCGGACCGGAATGACAGTGCCGCAGTTCGAGGACACGCTGCGGAAAGGCATGCTGGAGGAGAGATTCCGACGGCTAGTGACGGATGGAATCACCGTGTCGCCGGCGGAATTGCAGGAGCGCTACCGCTGGGAAAACGAGAAAGTCCAGCTCTCCTACGTGCAAATCAAGCCGGCGGACCTGGAAAGTTCAATCAATCCTACGGATGCCGAGCTGACGGCTTATTTCACGAAGAATGCGTCGAAATACCAGGTGCCGGAGCGGCGTTCGGCGAAGTACGCGCTGCTGGACCTGACGAAACTCAAGCAAGAGACGAAGATCAGCGACGCCGACATTCAGAGCTATTATCAGGCGCACCTCGGCGACTACAAGGTGGAGAATCGCGTCCACGTGGAGCACATTCTCTTCAAGACCCTGGGGAAGACTGACGCGGAAATCGCCTTGATCAAACAGTCCGCGGAGAAGATTGACGAGCAGGCGAAACACGGCGGGAATTTCGAGGATCTGGCCAAGAAGAACTCCGAAGACGACAACAGCAAGGACAAGGGCGGCGATATCGGCTGGATCGTCGCCGGGCAAACCGTTCCCGCGTTCGAGAAAGTGGCGTTCAGCCTGCCAAAGGGAACTATTTCGGACGTAGTTCAGACGCCCTATGGATTCGACATCATCAAAGTGCTGGACAAGGAGATGGCGCACACGAAACCCGTTGCAGACGTGCGCGATTCCATCGTCGCTCTGCTGACGCAGCAGAAAGTGACGCAGGAGGAGAACGATATTTCGGACAAAATGGCCGCAGCAGTGCGGCAATCGAGCCGGCAGCCCATCGAGCCAGTGGCGAAGTCTCTGAATCTGGACCTTGGAGAGACGCCACTGGTCAGCGTGACCGATCCGGTCGGGGATCTGGGCAATGCAGCGGCGCTGGAGGAAGCGCTTTTCTCGCTGCACGAAGGCGAGCTGAACCAGCCGATTTCAATCGACCGCGGATTCGTCATCCTGCAGGTGGATAAAATCATCCCCACGCACCAGGGAACGCTGGCGGAAGTGAAAAACCGAGTTCTGGCGGACTACCGGAAGGACAAAGCTCTTGAACTCGCCCAGCAGAAGGCGCAAGAACTTGGCAAGCTCGTGAAAGGCGGCGAAGCGATAGATAAGGCCGCGAAGTCACTCGGATTGGCATCCAAGTCGTCCGATCCAATCTCCCGCAACAGCGAAGTGGCGGACCTGGGGCCAATGAAGAATTTCGAACCGGCGTTCAGCATGAACGTCGGCCAGACGAGCGATCCGATTCTGGCTTCGGGCAACTGGGTGGTCTATCAAGTGAAGGCGAAGCAGCCCGTCAACGAAGCGGATTTCGCGAAGGCGAAGGACTCGATCGAACAACAAATCTTGCAGGACAGGCAGAATTCCGCGTTTGGAGCGTTTCGAGCGGCTCTTGAGGCGAGGTATGCGAAGGAAGGGAAGCTGGTGATCAACAGCCAAAATATGAAGACACTTACGAACCCATCCTCTAGTTAAGTTACACATTATATTACACTTAGCAAATGGCAATTTTTGTACTTTTTCCCGTTGCTTCCTTCCTGTCCATCGTCTAGCATAGTTGGTCAGCAGCGCCAGCCCCGAAGCCATCGGGGACACTTGAACGGGACCTCCTTCCCGTTCTCGGAGTACTCGGACCGGGAAAGCTTCCGGTCGTGATGGCAGCAAGCCCGCGGGTACTCGGAATCGGTAACAAAAGGTAACGGCGTCTGCGTCGAGCCTTCCTCGGAACAGAGGGCAGTCATGAGTCAAAGAATGAGTGCGGCCCGCAACGAATATCGGTGCGGCATCGAAATCAATCAAAACGGCAAATACACGGTGCGCATCCGCGCATCGTTTGGACGCAAGGACTGGTCGCTGCCGCTGTTCTTCCTAGTGTCTTCTTTTGACGCCGCCATGAAGCGGCTGGAAGAGGCGCTGCAGATCCTTCAGAGGCATGAGGAACGGCTGTGGTTCTGGGGCGCTGAGCGAAGCGACGACCCCAAAGTGGCGGGCGAGATGCTGACCGAATTCGGACTGCACTATGACCAGCGACGGGAGTTTCCGAAGCGCGCGGCGGCGGTTTCCGTGCCGCCGGAGCGGCCCGTGCCGGCATTCCGGATGGCGCAGGCGCGGCGAGCACTCGCCGAATCCGTGACAACGTCTGGTCGGACGGCGCTGGCAAGCGATTAGGCGCGAATACTGCCTGAAGTTCGTTCCACCTTCCAAACTTAGGAGAATATGGCGGACCCGTGCGCCGAGAGCGTGGACTATTTCGCGCGGAGGATGACTTCGCCGTGGGCTATGACGTGCTCGTTCAAGGCGAGGCGGTACTTATAGGAGCCCGGAACGACGCCCGCGCGAGGCGCGCCGCTCATTAGCCGGACGCCCGGCGGGGCCTGGAAGACATTCGACGAGAATGGGCAGCGCTGCGGGTCGAACTCTACGCGGAGATTGCCCGATTCGGCGACCCACACCACCTGGTCGCCCGGTTCGACCAGCACGACTTCCGGCAGAACTCCCACCAGGACAAGTTTTTCGGACATGGATCGTATCCACCCGCGAATTGCTTAGCGCGAACGTGGAACGATAGCACATCGGCAAGTCCGACCGACACTCGAACTTCAATTCAGCGAATTCAATTGTGGGCGGCCATGACCTTTGCCAGCATTTCGCGGAGGCGCCCGAGGGTGAATGGCTTAGGGAGGATAGGCACATCCTCGAGTTCCACAAGTGCCTTGTCGGCGTCGGCGAGATTTCCGGTCATGAGGAGGAAACGGCGCGCGAGCTCTGGCCGCTTTTCCCGCAGCCGACGAAGGACGGCGAGGCCATCCTGGCCAGGCATTTTCAGGTCGCACAAGACGGCGTCAAAATGTTTGTCGTCAATTACGGAATCGAGAAGCGTGGAGTCCTGGAGCGTGACGACCTCCGCGCCTGTCTTCCCCAGGACGACCGAGACGAGGCTGAGGATTTCCGGTTCATCATCAATGGCCAGGATGCGCGCGGCTTCGGCTGCATGAGAAGGTTTTTCTGCTTGAGGCGGCAAGCTTAAGTCGGAAACTTCTGCGGAAGCTGGAGGAACCACCATTCGCCCAAGAGTGTTTTCCCGCGGAATCCGTGGGCCCGAAGAGGCCGCTACAGCGTGTTTGACCTCTGCGTCATGGCTGGCTGCCAGACCGGTTCTCCCCGGCTGCGGGCTTGAATGCTTGTCGCACTCTGCCACACATGGCAACGACACCAGAACAGTAGTTCCGGCCCCGGGGGCACTTTCGATGCTGAGCTTGCCTCCATGCTGATCCACAATCGTGTGGGAAATGCTCAGGCCCAATCCGGCGCCACGGCCGACGGGCTTCGTCGTGAAGAACGGATCAAAGATGTTTTCGCGCACTTCTGCCGGCATGCCGCAGCCGTCGTCTTCCACGGTGAGAAACGCCTGGCCGTCCCGCGCTTCACAAGCTATGCGGATTTTGCCTTTGTCCCGAATGGAACGAATCGCCTGCTCGGAATTGAGGACGAGGTGCAATAAGACTTCGAGCAGTTGCTCGCCATCGGCATTCACCCAGACGGGATCCTGCGGACGGTCGTAACTGATTTTGATGTTGTTGGCAGAAAGCTGATAGGAGCGAAGCTGGAGGAGCCGGTCGGGAATCGTTCGCAGGTCGATGTTGCTGAAATTTTGCGGGGCGCGGCGCGAAAACGTACTGAGATTGGCGACCAGGCGCCGGAGCCGGATGGCCTCTGTGCGGATGGTTTGAAGCTGGCTTCGCAAGGTCGCGTCCAGCCCGGGACGGCTGAGCACCACTTCGCTGAAGCCGAGAATCGAGGTCAGCGGATTATTGATTTCGTGGGCGACTCCCGAAACGAGCTGTCCGAGCGAGGCGAGTTTCGCGGCGCGAAGCAAGTCGCGATTCGCTGCTTCGAGTTGCGCAGCGCGCACGCGAACCTTCTCCTCGAGGGAGTCGCGCATTTCGGAGAGCTCTTCCGCCATCGAGAGAAAAGCCGCCGTGAGAGTTCCCAGCTCTACGGTGTCAGGAATCTCGCCGGAAACCTTCAGGTTCCCTTTCTTGACCTCCATCACCATGCCGTAAAGCTTTTCCAAAGGCTCCCAAAGATTGCGCTCCTGCGCGCGGCGGAACCAAGCCATGACGCCAATGGGATAGAGACCGAGAATGACGAGCAGGATATAGAGAGCCCGGTTGTAGACGTCCAGCTTGCGGTTGGCAGTGCTCAAGCGCGCAAATTCCTCTTCGGCGGTTTCCTTGTTGAAGTTCCGCAGGCTGTCCGTCTTCGCCATGACGAGTTGCTCGGCAACGGGGAGCTGCTCTTTGGATTGCGGCGCAGCGATCAGATTGTCCGTAAGAGCGAGAGAGGATTCGAGATTTTGCTGAAGGCGGGCTGCTTCGTCGCGTTCATCCGCTGTCGCCGAGGACTGGCTGAATTGCGAAAGCAAGTAGCGCAATTGCTCGGCGTCATCTCTGTATTTAGGGGCGGAATTGGACAGATCGGGAGGAGGAAAGGCGCGCCAGAAGTCGAGGAGCATGCGGTCATACGCGAGGAAGATCTGCGTGTGCATGGAAAGACGCTGCTGGAGCGCGGAAATCTGATCGGCGACGCGCGAGCGAATCAAGTACCTGAGGGACACTACTCCACCCATGAGAACCAGCGCCAGCCCCACGCTCGCCGCTTCCATCAGAATGAAGCGGCTCTGCATGGAGCGCGGTTTGGGCGGGGCGATTAGGGACGCGCGCGATTCACCTGGGCTGGTTTTGTTCGGAGAGGTCGCCACGCTGAATTTCTCGGCACGGCTATGTCCAAACTGAAGAAAGCTCTGCGTTTAGAATCAGCGACTTGCGGCGGAGAAGCGAGAGTTATGGTACGGAGCCGTACCGAAACGGGACACGCGTCCCGCCGAGGCACAATTCGGTATAGAACTAAACCAGCGCCTTCACGGCGGTGGCGATATGTTTTGCAGAAATGCCAAATGCATCGAGAAGCTCTTCCGGCCTGCCCGAATGCGGCATGCCCGTCACCGCAAGCTTCCGGAAACGCCGCGGCGCGGCGCCGGCTTCGGCGAGGGCGGTGAGCACAGCTTCGCCAATTCCGCCTTCCGGATAATGGTCCTCGGCGGTGATGAGGCAATTCCCCGCCGCCGCGAGCTGCGCGGAGATTGCGTCTGCGTCGATCGGCTTGACGCAGTAGAGATCCATCACGCGGACGGCGATGCCTTCCGATTTCAGCAGCTCATGCGCGCGCAGCGCTTCATGCAGCGTGACTCCTGCTCCAATGATGAGCGCGCGGTCCGCCGGGCTCTGGCGAAGAATGCGGAAGCCAGGAATCGGAAACTCGTAATTCGCCGAATAGAGGAGCGGCATCTTGGGCCGCGACGTGCGAATGTACGTGATGCCCGGCAGGCGGGCGGCAAATTCGGTCAGGCGTTCGGCCGAGTACGCGTCCGAAGGATAGAGCACCACCGAACCGTGAATCGCGCGGAACATGGCGATGTCTTCGAGCGCCATCTGCGACGGGCCGTCTTCTCCGATGGAGACACCGCAATGCGAGCCGCACAGCTTGACTGAGCTGCGACTGATGGCCGCCATGCGGATCTGGTCGTACGCGCGCGAAAGGAAACACGCGAACGACGAAACGAATGCGACTTTGCCCCGCGCGGCAAGGCCTACGCCGGCGCTGACCATGTTTTGCTCGGCAATGTAAGCCTGAAAGAAACGGTCGGGATATGCATTGCCGAAAATTTCCGCGAACGTGGAATTCTTCACGTCGCCATCGAGCGCGACGATGTGCGGATTGACCGACGCGATGCGCTTCAGCGCGTGGCCGTAAGCTTCGCGCGTCGCGACGAGCGAGCCTGGAGCGTATTCCGGCGCTGGCGGCGCGGGAAAATCCGGAGGCGCAGGCAAGTTTTTGCGTTCGTAAGAGCGGCCCGGATCGGCCGCGACTTCGATCGGTCCGCCAAGTTCCCCGACGGCTTTGGCGAGCTGCTCGTTCGAGAGCGGCTTGCCGTGCCATCCGTCTTTATCGGCGAGGAAGCTGACGCCGTGGCCTTTGAGAGTTCTTGCAAGAATTGCCTGCGGCAGGCCATTTGCGGCGGATTTCGCCCGATCCAGCGCCGCGAGGACGGCGGATACGTCGTGGCCATCGATGATTTGCGTCTGCCAGCCATCGGATTCGAATTTCTGCCGATAGACTTCCATATTGTGTTCGTACATGGTGCGCGCGCTCTGGCCGAGCGCATTGATGTCAGCGAGCGCGATGAGATTATCGAGCTTGTAATGCGCGGCGAACGCGGCCGCTTCCCAAACGTTCCCCTCCGCGAGTTCGCCATCGCCGAGCAGCACGTAAACGCGCGTGCCGAGCTTATCCATCTTCGCGCCAATCGCCAGCCCGGCGCCGACGGAGAGGCCTTGTCCGAGGGAGCCCGTCGCTGCATCCACGCCCGGAATGCGCGGCGTCGGATGGCCTTCGAGTTCGCTCGAGAATTGCCGCAGCGTCATGACGCGAGAATCGGGGAAGACGCCGGCTTCGGCGAGAGCGGCATAAAGCAGCGGCGCGGCGTGCCCTTTCGAGAGCACGAAGCGGTCGCTCGTGGGGCCGTTGGGATTTTTCGGGTCGAATTTCATCGCGTAGAAAAAGGCACCGGCCATCAGTTCGGCGGCGGAAAGGCAGGAAGTCGGATGGCCCGAGCCCGCAGCGGTAGTGGCCATCATCGAAAGAATTCCAAGCCTCCGCGCTTTCTCGCGAATCGCGGTGATCGTGGAGGATGAAGGCGCTTGTTGCGTTGTTGCACTCATAAAACTCCCCTCCTCTAAAAATAAAAATCCATTTTACCGCGCGCGGGCCATCCCGGCTAATCCGCAGTTCGCCTGACAAGAATTACGAAGACGCGGCGGCTTCGGATCCGCCGCCGAAGGCGACTCGGTGCGCCTCCGGTCCCAGCGCAATCACAATGGCGCCAACCAACAGAACAGCGGCGGCGAAAACTCCCATCGCGTAACCATAGGTCATCCGGCGGCCCATCCACGCTTCGATGGGCGCGCTTCCGGAAGCGATGAGTACGCCAAGCTGATAGGCGAAGCCGGGGAAAAAGCCGCGCAACGCATCGGGCGAAAGTTCATTGATGTGCGCCGGTATCACGCCCCATGCGCCTTGCACCATGAATTGCATCAGGAATGCGCCGGCGATGATGAGCTTCAAGTTCGGCGCAGCAATCCACAGCGGAATCAGCAAGATTGCGAGGCACACGGCAATCACCATGGCGCGACGGCGGCCGCGCTGGTCGGAAAACAGGCCCACCAGGATGCCGCCGGCGATCGCCCCAATCATCGAGATTACTGTGATGAGCGTCGTCAGCCCGGGGCTGTAGCCGCGCTGCGATTGCAAGAACGTCGGATAGAGGTCCTGTGTGCCGTGCGAGATGAAATTCACCATGGCCATCAGCGCGACGAGGTAAGCGAACCGCTTCCAATTCGACAGCACAGCTGCAAAATACTCCCCCCACTTCATGCCGGCGGTCGTGGTCTTCCATGCTTCGCTCTCTTTCACTTTTGCGCGGATGAAAAGCGTCAAGAGCGCCGGCAGACCACCGATGAAGAACATCGCGCGCCAACCGTAATGCGGAAAAACGAGCCAATAGGCGACGGCGGCGAGCAGGTAGCCGAACGCGTAACCTTCCTGCAAGAAGCCCGACAATATGCCGCGCCACTCCGTTGGCACGGATTCCATCGCCAGCGAAGCCCCGACGCCCCATTCGCCTCCCATGCCGACGCCATAGAGCAGGCGCAGGACGATGAAGACCGTATAATTCGGCGCGAAGCCGGAGAGAACTTCGATGATGGAGTAGAAAAGGATGTCGAGCATAAGCGGAAGACGGCGCCCGAAGCGGTCCGCGAGCAATCCAAAAATGAATGCGCCGACGGGCCGCGTCGCGAGGCTGGCCGTGATGGCTAACGCGATTTTCGGGATGCTTTCGTGGAAGTCGCGGCCAATTGGCGCGAGAACGAACGTCAAAACAAAAAAATCGAAAGCGTCGAGCGTCCAGCCGAGGAAGCACGCGATGACGGCGTTACGTTGGTTGGCGCGCTCGGCGGAAGTGTCGGATGCGGGCATTGTCGGAGGCGCATGTTAGGACAAGCGATGGTTCGACGCAATCTCCGTCGCGCAAGCGCAAACCGAAACTACTGCTTGCGGAGGCGGTCGAGGCCCGCGAACAAGAACACGGCGATGGCGGCATTGATCACTGATGATAGAAGCAGGTGCACGCTGAAGAACCGTTCGGATTGCTCGAGTAGAAGCCGATCCGTGGTAGCCACGACGACCTGGTGGACGTGGAAAAAAGCGAATGTAAGGATGAAGCGCGCGATGGGATGTTCGGTGTCGAGCCGCGCGCCGATCGAAGAAGCCAAATAGCCGATGAACGCTTTCGCGATTCCATAGAGGCCGATCGGCGTGTGGCTGATGCCGTCCTGCAAGATGCCGACGACCGCGCCGAGCAGTATGCCCGTGACCGAGTTGCGACGGCTCAGACCAAAATAAATCACCACGAGAAGAGGAAGCTCGAAAAGCTGAAAATTCGGACTGAACTTGTTCAGGAACGCCTGAAGCACAATCGCGAGAAAACAAACAACGATGACCGTCCCCGCATAATACTTGTGCACTTCGATATTCTGCGTCTGCGTGTCGATCCGGATGGTCATCGCTGTTCCCGCCCAGGAAGGACGCGCATCAATTCCCCGGCCCCGACGGATTTGTACCAGGCCCGGGAGGCTTCGCTGAGGGGGGCTTCTTCTTATCGTCCGGCTTCTTTTTAGGAGCCGCAGGTTTCGCCGCTGGGGGCTTTGTCGCATCTGGACTCGCTTGCGCGGGCGCCGTTTGCGTTGGATTCGGCGTGGCCGGATTTGCGCTTGCAGGCGGTGTGGAGATTGCCGGCGCCGCAATTACGGGAAGCGACGTGTCCGGGAGCGCCGTTCCATTCGGTGCACTGGCAGCGGGGTTCTCGGATGGTGCAGTTACTTCACCGCCAGGCTTCTTGTCAGGCGTGGCGGAAATTTTCGACGGAGATTTCGGCGCTTCTGCTTTCACAACTGCCGACTTCTTTTGTGGCGGCTTCACGCCCGCTGAAGCTGCGGGCTTCGCTGCCTCATTCGGTTTCGGTAGCGCGGATGGAGGAATTGCCTCGTTCGCGGGAGCGATTGAAGCTTCCTCCGCGCGCGAAGAAGCCAGCGGCTGCTGCGTTTCCAACACGAGGACTTCTTCGAGTCGGTCGAGATGGGCAGCAGGCTCCACCTCGACGGTCTGGAATGGAAAACCGGGCTTCGTGGAAGCTACCGTGCCCACGAGCAAATCCTTGGGGAAAATGCGGTCCTCGCCCGAAGTCAGGATCCTTTCGCCCGTTGTCACCTTCTCTTCGCCGCGGACGTAGTCCATGCGTACCATCGTCTCGCCGGCGCCGTTGACGACGCCATGGGCGCGTGTATCAGCGAGGAGCGCGCCGACGCCGCTCTCTTTGTCGGTGATGAGAAGCACCTGCGATACGTGGCCCAGCACTTCATAAATCCTGCCGACCACGCCGTCGGGAGTGATGACGGCCATGCTGCGTTTCAACCCGTCATGTTCGCCCCGATTGATGAAGATCGTGTGGCTGCTTGAATCCGCGCTCGCGCCAATCACTTCGGCGGCGACCATTTGCACGCTGGCGTTTTCCTGGCGAAATGCGAGCAGCTTCGAGAGGCGCGCGACTTCAGCGGCCTGGCCTTCGAGCTGCTGATTGCGAAGTTTCAGCTGCGCCACCTGCTCGGCAAGCTTTTGGTTTTCAACTTCGGTGTGGCGCAATCCGATATAGCCCGTCCAAACGCCGCCGATTTTCGACATCACGTACGTGCCGGCGTTCTCAAGAGGCGTGATCAAATCGACCGACCACACGCGGACCAAACTGACGTCGCGTTCGCGTTTGATTTGGAACGCGAGCAGCAGCACCTGCGCAAGGATCACCGCGACGAGAAGAACGATGGGCCGCTGGCGAGAAGTGACGTCCATGGTCTAGTCACTGGAAACGGGAGGCTGGGCGCTAGAAAACAAAATACCATGCGCAGCCCGGCGCGCAATCGCGAATTCGCGCCGGATTTCAAACACTGCTTTGCCTGTGACTTTCAAGGGCCCTCAATCGATCGAGACCAGGCGAAGGAGGCGGAAATCGCTGAGCATCTTGCCGGTGCCGAGTACGACGGAAGCGAGCGGGTCGTCGGCGATCGAGACCGGCAAACCCGTTTCCTCGCGAATGCGTTTGTCGAGATTTTTCAGCAGCGCGCCGCCGCCGGTCAGGACGATGCCGCGGTCGCTGATGTCGGCGGAAAGTTCGGGAGGCGTCCGCTCGAGCGCGACGCGAATCGCGTTCAGGATGGTGGCGACGCATTCAGAGAGCGCCTCGCGGATTTCGCTGTCGTCAATCGTCACCGTGCGCGGCACGCCTTCAATCAGGTTGCGGCCTTTGACTTCAAGCGTGAGCGGCTTTTCCAGCGGATACGCCGAGCCGATTTCGATTTTAATCTGTTCCGCGGTGCGCTCACCAACCAGCAAATTGTACTTGCGCTTCAGGTAGTGCATCACCGATTCGTCCATTTCGTTTCCGGCGACGCGCACGGAGCGCGAGTAGACGATGCCGCTCATGGAAATGACGGCGATGTCCGTGGTGCCGCCGCCGATGTCCACCACCATGTTCCCTGAAGGCTCCTCGATCGGCAGCCCTGCGCCGATGGCCGCGGCCATGGCCTGTTCCACGAGATAGACCTCGCTGGCGCGCGCGCGGTAGGCGGAGTCCTGGACGGCTCGCTTTTCCACCGGCGTGATTTCGCTGGGCACGCCGATGACTATGCGCGGATGCACCAGGACACGGCGGTTGTGCGCCTTCTGGATGAAATAGGTGAGCATCTTCTCGGTGACCTTGAAGTCGGCGATCACTCCGTCCTTCATCGGCTTGATGGCCACCACGTTGCCCGGCGTGCGGCCAAGCATTTCCTTGGCCTCCTTGCCGACGGCAACAACCTCACCACTGTTCTTGTTGATTGCCACGATGGAAGGTTCGTTGACGACGATTCCCTTCCCGCGCGCGAACACGAGCGTGTTCGCTGTTCCCAAGTCAATCGCGAGGTCGGAAGAAAATAGACTGAACACCGACCTCACTGAATATCCGTTTTTCATGAACCCCCTCTTGCCTGCGTTCCCCGCGCTGGAACGGGATGGTGCTCCCGGAGCGCCCGAATCACAGCCAACCCGAAACTTTTTAGCCCGAACTACGGAACGACGACGGGTACCTTCTTTATGTTTGTGCGGCCTCTGCGATCCTGCCCCGTAATCACCAAGACGTGATCGCCGGACGTCATGGGCTGCGTGAAATACCGGAACTTGCCATCGGGGCCGATATCGGCAACCGCCTCGCCGTTGACAATCAGCGTAGCCCCCGGCTCAGTATGCCCGACAACCTCGACTGCCTTGCCGACAAATTCGATGTCGTCCACGGTCAGGGGCATGTCCTGCCCTTTATCTTCCTCGGCTAGGGTAAACTGAAACGCGCCGGCAGGCTCGCTCACTGTGTTCTTCGCATCAATGCCCTTCACCGTCCAATAATATTGACCCGCGGCGAGGCCGGTGACTTCGTCCGCCGTATCTACCGTCTTGTGATCCACCAGCAATTTCCCGAATGTCACGGAGTCGCTGACCTGTAGCTCGTACTCGCGCGCCATCGCAACTGTTTTCCATTCAAAACGAATCGTGGCGTGCTTAGGATCGGGAACGATAATCGGCTGCAAGTTCACTGGCTCGACCAAGTCCGGGGGAGCGAGGACGTCTGCTTTAGTGATCGGCCCGCCGCCAGTGAACGACGCCCGCTGCCACTGGCCAACTTCAACCTGCTGATCGCCACGCTTCACGTCCGCCGTGCCGGCAGCGACGGTGATCTCGTTGTGATTCGTATTCGGGTCGGTGCGGACATCCGCGCGGCTGTTCGGGCGGAGAGACGCAACGGCATCTTGAAACGAAACCTCAGCTTTGGAGCCGGGCATTTGCCACGAGCCGGTTGTGAGGTCTACCGCGCCGGCGCTGATGTGCACGCCGACGCTCGAAGGGCTGTTTGGCGGGACCATGTTTTCTTCCACGGTGACGAGTGTATCCGCCTGAACGGTGTACTGCGTCGAATCGGCAAACGCGATACGCGCGACGCCGTCCTGTCCCGTCTGGATCAAATCGCCTTTGTCGAGCGACATCTGATAATCCGCGGTGCTCCATTGTACTGAATTGACCTTCTTGACCTGCACTTTTCCATCAAGGTTCACGAAGTGCGCGCCGCGAAGCCCGGCGGAAACCGTTGTCGAGACCTTCGGCTGCATCGCGTCGGCAAGGTGATTGACGATGCTCATGAATCGGTCCGGCACCACCAGGTAGCTGCCCGCGAGAATCAGGACGGTGATCACGAACACGTACATCACGATCGTGCGATACGTGATCGTGTGCCAGTACACCTCGACCTTATTGATTCGAGGATGCGATGCGTCCGTGAATTTTTCCGCGGCCATTAGGAATTTTTCAGCTAAATAGCGAATCTAGCATACGGGTACAGGCCTTTCAACACGGCGGGAGTACAGTTGCGAAACGGCTAATACTTGGCCGGAAGTACAGGCGAAGAAAAATGGGCAGTCCGAACCACGGGACTCAGGGCATTTCTGGCACGAGACAGCACACAAATAGATAGGAGCGCCGACAATCGGCGCGGAAGGCCTGTACGTCAGGACAGTGTCATTTTGTGGCGCGAGATGCTATCTAAGAGGACAAGTCGGCTTGCGGCGGGGCGTACCAAGTGTTAGGTTGGAGCTTGCCTTTCTCTCCGCGAAAAGACGCCAAATCTGGCGGAAAATTTCCCCGGGCGCCGCGGACACAAAGAGGTACGAGCGGGTTTTCCCAGGACCCGCCGCGCGGGAGTTTGCGTGGCGAATTGGATTGGTAACGACCAAAGGCTGCCTCACGGGCGGTTGATCCTTGTATCGTACCTGATTGTTCTCTGCACCCTTCTGCTGCTGCTCGGATTCTGGAAACTGCAGATCATCCAATCGGGCCATTTCGCGGACTTGGCGGAAAAGAACCGCATCCGCTCGATTCCCATCATCGCGCCGCGCGGAAAGATTCTGGACCGCAACGGTCGCGTGATTGTCGACAATTATCCCTCGTTCAGCGTCCTTTTGCTGCGCGATGACCCTGCGCGGCTGCGCAAGGATCTGAACCAGATCACCGAAGCGCTGAACATCACGAAATCGGACCTGGAGCAGCAACTCGAAGCCGCGAAAGACGAGCCGAAGTTCCAGCCCATCGTTGTGAAGCCGGAAGCGACTGATGCGGACATTGCCTACGTTGATTCCCACCGCGAGGATTTGCCCGAACTCGAATTGATGATGGTGCAGCGCCGGAAATATCCGCCGAACGATTTCCTGGCGCATGTGACCGGGTACGTGGGCGAAGTCTCGCCTGAGCAACTGGAAGAATCCGGCGACCGATACAAGCCGGGAGACATCGTCGGCAAAGCGGGACTGGAACGCGAGTACAACGACATCCTGACCGGTACGGACGGCATGCGTCGCGTCATCGTCAATAGCGTTGGAAAATCGGTGCGCACGCTGGATGATACAGAGCCGATTCCCGGCAAGCCAATCCAACTGACGATTGACTACAACCTGCAAGCCGTCGCTGAGCAGGAAATGGCCGGCAAAGTCGGCGCTATGATCGGCTACGACCCGCGCAACGGCGAAATCCTCGCGATGACGAGCCAGCCTTCTTTTGACCCCAACGATTTTGCTGTTCGAATACCGCGCGACGAATGGCGCGCGCTGAACGACAATCCCGGAAAGCCGCTGCTCGACCGCGCGATTCAAGCGCAAGTCGCGCCCGGTTCCGTGTTCAAGATTCTGATGGCCACGGCGATGCTCGAAACGCACACCCCGCCCGCCGACTTTCACGTTTTCTGCCCCGGGTACGCCGTTTTCTACGGCCGCGTAAAACACGACTGGGACCCGAAAGGGCACGGCGAAGTTGGCCTGCACAACGCGATCGTTCACTCCTGCGACGTGTTTTTCTACAATGTCGGCCAGCGCATGGGTATCGACAGGATTGCGCACTACGCGAGCCTGCTGGGGCTCGGAAAGCGCACGGGAATCGATCTGCCCAGCGAAGAACCCGGCCTGGTTCCTTCACCGGAATGGGCGGAGAAGGTTCTGCACCGGCAGTGGTACGCCGGAGAGACGATCAACGTGGCGATCGGGCAGGGCGCCACCACAGTCACGCCAATCCAGCTCGTGCGCACCATCAGTGGAATCGCGTCTGGCGGCGTGATGTACCAGCCGCACCTGCTCAAAGATTTCGGCCCTGTTAAAGTGACGCACGTGCCGCTGTCGCAAAATACAATCCAGCAGGTTGTCGCCGGGATGTACGGCGTCGTCAACGAACCGAGAGGAACCGGTCAATTTGCGCTGGCGGAATTGAAGCGAGCCAATTTGCAGGACATCCAATTCTGCGGCAAGACAGGGACGGCGCAGGTGATCAGCAACGAAGGGCTCCGCCGGCTTGCCGCCGGAGAGCGAAAGCATTTTGGATACAACACGTGGTTCGTGGGATTTGCGCCCAAGGAAAACCCTGAAATCGCGGTGGTTGTGCTCGTCCAGGATCAGGCGCTGGAGGCAGGCGGAGTCGCGGCGCCTCTCGCGGGAAGATTCGTCGAGGCCTACTTCCAGGAGAAGCTGGGCCAGCCAATTCGCGAACTCCAGGCCTCGCAAATTCCGCCGAAACCGGGCAAGCCGAAAGGGCCGAGGGCCACGCCGGTGGCCGCCGTCGTGCCGCAAACGCAATGAGAGACAAGGCGCGCGTTTTCGATCTGGACTGGTGGCTGCTCACCATCGTCATGGTGATCTGCCTTGTCGGGCTTCTGGAGATTTATTCCTCCACGCACAACGGCGCGTTGCGCGGCATGCAGTGGAAGCAATTGCTTTGGATCGGCATCGGATTCACGGGGATGCTTCTCATCTCGCGCGTGGACTATCACACGTTGCTCGACCAGACTCCCATTCTTTACGTCATCGCGATCGTAGGCTTGGTTATCGTGCTTGGCCTGGGCCACTCGCGGTATGGGGCCAGGCGGTGGATCGACATCCTCGGATTCGATTTACAGGTGTCAGAACTCGCGAAGTTGATTATAATTATTGCGTTAGCCCGCTACTTCAGCGAGATGCGCTTTGAGCGGCTAACGCTTTTGGACCTGGCAAAGGTCGGGCTCCTGGTAGGCGTGCCGGCCGGATTGATTCTGTTGCAGCCGGATTTGGGAACGGCCTTGGTGCTGATTCCCGCCGCGGTCGTGGGAGCATTTCTCGCGGGGATTGATTGGAAGCATGCAGTGGGGGTGCTGATCCTGGGAACGCTTGTGGCCTATGTGGGTTGGAATGGGCATTTTCTGAAGCCTTATCAGAAGCAGAGACTTGTCACCTTCCTTCACCCAGAGCAAAGTCCCCAGGGAGCCGGCTACCAGATCCTGCAATCCGAAATCGCCGTTGGCTCCGGCGGATTCTGGGGCAAGGGATTTGGCAAGGGTAGCCAGAATCAGTTAGGCTTCGTTCCCGTCCGCTATTCGGACTTCATTCTGGCGGCGCTTGCCGAGGAACAGGGGTTTTTGGGCGTATTGATCACGCTGCTGCTCTACCTGGCACTGCTCCTGCGGCTGGTGGACAACGCGCAGAAGGCGAAAGACCGGGCAGGAATGTTTGTCGTGATGGGCGTGGCGGCCATCCTCGTCTTTCACGTCCTCGTGAACGCGGGGATGGTGATCGGCTACATGCCCGTGACCGGCATTCCGATGCCCTTCATGAGTTACGGGGGTTCGGCAACGATTTTTGCATTTTTGGCATTGGGCCTGGTGATGAATGTGCGAACCAGTCGCTTCGTCAACTGAGCCCGCTGTTGTTTGGTAAAAAGACGAGTAGTGATCCGGCAGCGCATCGCGCGCCGGAATTTCAATCGAGGAATGAGGTACGCATCGGATGAGGGACCAGTTGGGGGAAATAAGACGATCCCTCCGGGCCGCCCCGGAATTTCCGGGACGTTTGCGCGCAGCATTGCGGCGTGCGGCTGAGTGCCGATGCTCCCTGAGGAGTTCGCATGGCGAAGGAAATGGTTATCTCCGCGAACCCGCACGAGACGCGGGTCGCGATTTTGGAAGATGGTCAGCTTTGTGAGATTTATGTTGAACGGGAAAAAGAATTTGCGTTAGTCGGCAGCATCTATAAAGGCCGCGTCACTCGCGTGCTTCCCGGCATGCAATCGGCCTTCGTGGATATCGGCCTCGATAGCGACGCCTTCCTTTACGTCAGCGATTTCCTGCAGGACGTCGAGGAATACGACTCCGTCGTCCAGACGGTCGAGGACAAAATTCAGAAGATGGAAGACCAGGGTGGCCAGGTCTTCACGCAGGGCGCCTCCGGTTCGGGCGCGCCCGCCGTGGAGCCCGTGGACGTCGCGCCGCTTCCGGGCGAGACAATCGGCCCCATCAGCGGCGAAGCTCTGCAGGGCGGCGCGCCGCGTCGCGATTCTTATTCCGAGCGTCCGCGCCACGAAGGCCGCTCCGGCGACGGGCGCGGCGGCTTTGGACGCGGTGGGCGCGGGCGCGATCGCGGCGGACGAGGTGGCCGTCACGGCCGCCCCGATAACCGCGGACGCGGAGGGCGGTATGGCCGCGAACTCCCGCAGTCGAAATACGCATCCCATCGGCCGTATGAGCCGGCGGAAGAGGGTCCCGCGGCGCCGTTTGAGGCCGTTCTGCTTCCCGGCGAAACGCTTTCCGCGGCAAAGGAACATCCGGCAGCGGAAGCGCAAAATTCAGCGCCTGCCGTCGAAGCCCCGGAAATTACGCAAGAAACTGCATCCACTCCTGAGATCGGAAACGTCGCCGATACCGGCAGGGTGCAAGAGCCAGCCGAGCCGATCCAGAGGGATGAATTTGCGCAGCCTCGCGATCCGATGGAATTGCGCCATCACGAGCGCCGCACGGGCGACCGCTTTCCGTCCCGCGACCGCAGATTTGGCCGCGGGCGCGGTGAACGAACCCACGAGCCGCGTTTCTCCAACTGGGCGACGAGTCTCGAGCCGCTCCCGGGAGAGACGCTTTCAAAAGCGGCAGCGCACGAGGCAGCCGCCGAAGCTGTTTCGGCGGCGGCTCCCGCGTTAGGCGAAACGCACGACTCTGCGCCGGAAGCCGAGACGCATACGCAAGAAATTCATGCCGAAGAAACGCAAATCGTCGAGCAGCCAGCGCACGAAGACACGGAAATCTCCGCTGCTCACGAAGAAGAGCATCAAGAATCGCATCCTCCCGCCGAATTGACCGAAGAGGAAGCGACCGCGCTCGCTGAGCAGGTCGCGGAAGCGCAGCAGGAAGAAGCCGAGCGCGAGGCCGAGGAAGCCCGCGCTGTCGCGGCCGCCGAGCAGGAAGAAAACGGCGCCGCTGAGGTTGAAGCAGACGCGGACGAAGACTCCGAGGAAGCGGCCGAGCAGGAAGACGCCGCCGAATCCGGCGCGCTCGATGAAGCCGCCGCCGGTGAGGAATTGCAAGCCGAGGAAAGCGAAGCCGATGCCGAGGCGGTCGGGGAAGAATTCGCCGCGCCGCCGGAAGACGTTGTCGCTCAGGAAGCCGCCGCCGCGATGGCATCTCCAACAGACATGCCCAAGGAGGCGCGCGTGCGCGGCGATTATCGCGCGCGGATGCAGCGGCCGGTGCGCCGCGGCGGGCGCGACAGGGATCGCGGCCGTGGCGGCCGCCGCCCGTTCCGCGGGCGTGGCGGGCATCATCGCGGCCAGCCTCGCCGCCGGCAGCTCATCTCCGAACTGCTGAAGGCGGGCGAGGAAATCACCGTCCAAATCGCCAAAGAGCCGCTGGGCAAGAAGGGCGCGCGCATCACGAGCCACGTCGCTCTGCCTGGTCGCTTCCTCGTTTACATGCCCACGCTCGACCACACGGGCGTCTCGCGCAAGATCGCATCAGCCGAGGAGCGTTCGCGCCTGCGCCATCTGGTCACGGAAGCGAAGGGCGCGGCCGGCGGCGGCTTCATCGTCCGCACCGCCGCGGCCAGCGCCGCTCCCGACGAAGTGCGCGCCGACGTCGAATTCCTCACGAAAACCTGGTCCGAAATCAAGGGCCGCGGCGAGCAGCGCAAGGCTCCCACGCTCCTGCATCGCGACCTCAATCTCGTCGAGCGCATCCTGCGCGACTATCTGAGCAGCGACTACACGGCCATCTGGGTGGATTCCGAGGAGGAATACACGAAGGTCCTCGAATTCGTCAGCCGCTTCCAGCCGTCGCTCGCGAATCGCGTCAAGCTCTATACGAAGGAGACGCCGGTCTATGAAGAGTTCGGCATCCAGCAGGAAATCGACAAGGGCCTGCGCCCGAAAGTTTGGCTGAAATCCGGCGGTTACATTGTCATCAATCACACCGAAGCGCTCGTCGCCATCGACGTCAATACCGGCAAGTTTGTCGGCCGCGGCTCCACGCGCCTCGAAGACACCATCGTCAAAACGAACATCGAAGCCGTGAAGGAAATCGTCCGCCAGATCCGCCTCCGCGACCTCGGCGGCATCATCATCGTGGACTTCATCGACATGGAAGAGCGGCGCAATCGCGACAAAGTGATGGCCGCGCTCGAGGAAGCGCTCCGCTCCGACCGCGCCCCCTCGAAAGTCCTCCAGTTCAACGAATTCGGCCTCGTCGCCATCACGCGCAAGCGCACCAAGCAGGCGCTCGAGCGCACCCTGTGCCAGCCGTGCCCCTACTGCACCGGCTCCGGCATGGTGAAATCCGTGCCCACGCTGTGCTACGAAATCCAGTCCGAAGCACGCAAGATGGCGCCCGACGTCGACGGGGCGAGCCTCACGCTCCGCGTCCATCCGGAAATCGCAAAGGCGCTCAAGACTCGCGAATCGTCGCTGATCGAAGAGCTCGAGCAGGTCTCGAAGAAAAGCATCATCATTCAGGCCGACCCGACGCTCCACTGGGAGCAGTACGACATTTATTGACACTCCGGCCTAAGTCCTCTCCGCCTGTGGACTTAGGCCCATGTTCGGCGATTGTCGGAAGATGTAAAGCTTGCTCGCCAGCGGCAGCTAGCCCTTTTAGTTTCTTCGAATTGCGGCTGCTCGGGGTTTCACCAGTAGAAATCCCTCTATTTTTGGCCCCCTGACACTTTTTTCGCTTGGATGACTTACGTGTACATAAGAAAGTACTTGACAAATTTTAAAAGGGCGCGTAGAATATTTTTCTATAAACTCGATTGGTGTGCTGTTGAGGCCCCGAGCGATTTTCGCCGGGGCGTTTTTATTTCTGGCTCTGCGAGCGCGGGTTCGGGTTTCTAGCCCCACCATCTGGACTAACGGAAGCGCCGAGCCTTGAATTCGCCTTCGAGTTTCCAGGTCACGCCGTCCGGCTTCAATGATTCCCCAAGCCAGTGGAATGAATCAGTAGTGATTTCGGTGAATCGCCAGCGCGTTGCCGTGCCATCCGCACGCGCCCCCACTTGCACGATGTTAGAGCCGACCTTTGTCCCGGTCTGACGCTCCTCGTAGCCTATTACGGGGTCAATCCATCGGATACGCCAGGCCTGAAGCGCGGGATCCCAAACGCGCAGAGTTGTCCCGTACATGTTGTTCGTTCGGTCGGACCTCTGGACGCGATCGCGGGGGACGGGCATGATCCAGACGTCCTGGATGGCTCGGCCCTCAAGAACCCAGCTGAAGTGAGCTTCGCCCTTGATTCTTTGCGAGGACACGTCGATACCCGCGTAATGCAGAACTTCGAGCTCCCAGCTTCCGACAAGCCACCCATAGACATCCTCTGATTCGGGAATCTCAGGTGACCGGCCGGATGCCCGGAGGAGCGTGAAGAAATTGTCGCCTGGCGTTTCTTTAGTCACGCCGACGGCGGCGCCTGCAGCAACCGCGCTGAAAAGAAAATTGCGGCGGTTCATGTCGCTTGGACTCATGATTCACCTCAAAGAAGAATCTTGGAACGCGGAATATCGAGTGATTCGACCTTTCCCCCTTAGCTGCGCGAGGCGGGCGGAACGATTCCATTCAGCCGCGCGTACACCACGAGCTGGCCGTAATGCTCGCAGTTGTGCTCGATGAAAGTGATGAGCATATCGGTCACTTCCTTACTTAGGCCGGAGGCATGGTCGTTCAGCGCCCGAGTCGCGTCGTCTGCGGTGCTCGTGAGCACGTCCACGATGCGAGTCTTCGTTGAATACTCGGTTCTCGAGAGTTCGTTTGCCGTGTCGTCAGCCTTGCCTCCACGCGCCGATTCTGCCAGGTACTGATTCCAGAAAGCCACGTGCCTGAGCGTCTCGGCAAATGTGCGAACGCCCTCCACGGGCCGGTAATCGAATGCGCCTTCGGGAACTTGCTCTGCGAGGGCCACGAGTTTCTGGTTTACCTGCTCCCAGTGGCGGATGAACTTGGCGGAAACTGACCCCTGTTGAACTTCTTGTGTTGCCATGTCTAATCCTCCTGCGAATGGCCTTGCCAGCAAAGTCGCATTCATTCAGACTCTCTTGTAAGGCCTAAGAAGGAGCACGTCTTGGCGAAAATTGCGGTCGAATCTCAGATCCGCCCCATCTCGATCCGAGACCAGGCCAGCTCGCGTCCTACGAGGCGCGCGGTGGCATGTGGCCTAGGGTGGCGAGTGTCAGACGTAATTTGCACCGCGGGCCCGCATGATCGCCCGTTTGAAGAGCAGCTCACGGACGCCTGCATCGCAATTGTAATGGCGGGGAGCTTTCAGTATCGAACCAGCGCCGGGCATCACCTGATGACACCTGGATCGCTCGTCCTCGGGAACGCGGGGCAGTACTTCCAGTGTGGGCATGAACACGGCGTTGGAGATCGTTGCATCTCCTTTTCATACACGAGTCAGTACCTCGAGGGGCTCGCGGCCGAGGCCGGCGCGGCGGGCCGATGGGCGCATTTCACGGTCCTGCGCGTGCCGCCGATTCGAGAGTTGTCACCCCTGATTGCGCGCGCCTGCGCCAGGCTCCGGAAATTTGAGAGTCCGCCGCCCAACCGTCGCCAAAGTGCATTCGCGGCGATGAAGCCGAATTTACCACCGAGATCTCTGGGGCGCCAAAGAGATTCAGATGCCGATGTGACGGCATGGGAAGAATTCAGCGTCGAGCTCGCCGCGCGAGCGTTCGAATTCTCGCGCCAAGGCGAGCCGGCCCGAGAGATCCTGCCGGCCGCGGAGGCGCGCGTCACGCGCATAGTCCGGATGATCGAAAGCCATCCTCAGATGAAGCATGCGCTCAGCACGCTGGCGCAAGAGGTGAATCTTAGCCGCTATCATTTTCTCCGGATTTTCCGGCGGCTCACTGGCCTTACTCCGCATCAATATATCCTCCGCGCCAGGTTGCGGCGGGCGGCGACGCGGCTGATGTTGGAATCTGCGCGCGTGCTGGATGTCGCGCTCGATTGCGGCTTCGAGGATGTGTCGAATTTCAATCATGCATTTCGCGCGGAGTTCGGCGTCAGCCCGAACTCGTACCGCGCGTCTGCCCGCCATGAGGCGACGGTGGCTCTGTAATCGGAAATCGCGCTTCGCGCGGTCATCCACTGGCCCCTCTACGCAGGTAAGCTGCAAGCGTTAATCCGTATCAAACCTCTGCTCTTTGAACGGGTCGCCGTACATGTGGTAGCCGTTCTGTTCCCAGAATCCGGGCGCATCGTGCGGCAGAAACTCGATTCCGCGCACCCATTTCACGCTCTTCCACGCATAGAGGTGCGGCACGACGAGCCGCACGGGATAGCCGTGGTCCGCGGGCAGTGGCTCGCCATTGTGACGCAGCGCGAATAGCGTCGTCGGCCGCATCAGATCGTCGAGCGGCACATTTGAGGTGAAATCCTCCTCCGCGTGGACCATCACGTACCGCGCCTCGGGCTTCACGTTCGCCAGCTTCGCCACTTCCGTGAACGGCACGCCTTCCCAGCGGACGTCGAAGCGGCTCCAGCGCGTCACGCAGTGCATGTCGGCGGTGACTTCTTTCATCGGCAGGCGGTTGAATTCGTCCCAAGTGAACCTCATGGGCCTTTCCACCAGCCCCGCGATGCGGAAATCCCATCGCGCTGGATCGAAGCGCGGCACGGAACCGTAATGCAGCACGGGCCATTTCAAAGTCAGCGACTGCCCGGGCGGCAGCCGTCCCGCGCGCGCCATTTCGCGCTCGCGTTCCTTCCGCTCATTGCCCTCGAAGAACATATCGGTGTCCATCTTTGCCTGCCCTACAAGCCAATCTCTACTAAGACGTGACAACGGTGACCGGCGCCCCGTAGTTTGGCTGACTGGAGTCACGCACTTCGAGCATCAATCCGCCGAATCTGTGCGCAATAAAATTGTAAAGGACGGCGATCAGTCCCGCCATCAGCGCGCCCAAGACGCCATAAAGAATCGGAGCCGCAATTATCACCACCATTCCGCGGATAACGCCGGCCGCGCCCGTGAAAGGAACGTCCTGCTGGCTGGTCATCGTTCCCAGCATCGCCCCTATCGAGACAAAGAGCGCAAAAATCACTCCAATCAGCAGTCCCATGCAGCCATAAATGATTCCGCCAACCTTCATCGCGGAAAGCGGGTCAATACGCGAAAGCATTTTCATGGCAGTTCCCTGTTCAAGAATTGGAATTCGCTCAGGGCAGCCTATCAGCGGCTGCACCGCCCCGCAACCGTAATTCCATGTTGTCCCGTTCGCCGAATCTCGTGGGGGGCGTATGTTATGATGACGCATTGTTTGCACTCGATTCATGGAGGAACTCGATTTGCCCGCGCGCATTTTGAGCGGCGCCGCCATCCGCGACGAAATCTACGCGGAGCTCGAGCGCGACATCGCCGAGCTCGCCTCCACCGGAATCGTGCCTGAACTGGCTGCGGTGCTCGTCGGCGATGATCCCGCATCCAAGATCTACGTCCGCAGCAAAATCGCCGCGTGCCAGCAGCTCGGACTCCGCAGCGAGCATTTGACACCGCGCGCCCAAACCACCACTCCCGAATTGCTGCGAATCGTTCAGGATCTGAACGCGCGCGACGACGTGGACGGCATCCTCGTCCAGTTGCCGCTGCCGCCGCAAATCGACGCGCGCAAAATCCTCGAAGCCGTCGACCCCGCGAAAGACGTGGACGGCTTCCATCCCGTGAACATCGGCCGCCTGATCGAAGGCCAGCCGAGCCTCGTCGCCTGCACGCCGCTCGGCGTGATGGAAATTCTGCGCCGCAGCGGTATCGCGGTCGAAGGCGCGAACGCCGTCGTCGTCGGCCGCAGCAACATCGTCGGCAAGCCGATGGCGCTTCTCTTAATGCACGCGAACGCCACCGTGACTGTGTGCCATTCGAAGACGCGCGACCTGCGCTCCTTCACGCGCAATGCGGATATCCTCATCGCCGCGGCGGGCCGTCCGGCGATGATCACGCCTGGCGATGTCCGCCCGGGCGCCACGGTGATCGACGTCGGCGTCACTCGCATCACCGATTCGCATCAGGCCGAAAAAATTTTCGCGCATCATCCAGAGCGCCTCGAGAAATTCCGCGAGAAAGGCTCGGCCGTCGTCGGTGACGTCCATCCCGACGTCGCGCAAGTCGCCGGCGCGCTCACGCCCGTTCCCGGCGGCGTAGGCCCGCTCACGATCGCCATGCTGATGAGCAATACGGTGAAGGCCGCGCGGCTGCGCCGCAAATTCCGTGCGCCGCAAACCGCGGCCTCGCGCCGCTGACGCCCGGCTATGCTCCGTGTCGGACTCACCGGAGGAATCGCCAGCGGCAAATCCGTCGTCGCGGAAATTTTGCGCGAGCAGGGCTGCGCCATCATCGAAGCCGACCTGCTCACGCATGAATACCTGAAACCCGAGAATCCCGTCTCGCGCGAAATCGTGCGCGAGTTCGGCCCGCAGATCCTCGACGCCTCAGGCACGATCAGCCGCGCCAAGCTCGGTGAAATCGTTTTCGGCGATCCGCAGAAGCTCGCGCGGTTAAACGCGCTCACGCACCCGCGCGTCCTGCGCGAAATCAGCCGCCGCCTGGAAGAACTGGCGAAACCGGGCGGGCCGAGCGTCGCCGTCGTCGTCGCCGCGCTGCACATCGAAGCCGGCTATCATAAGAATTTTGCCCGCTTGGTAGTTGCCTGGTGCCGCCCCGAGCAGCAGCTCGAGCGCCTGCTCCAGCGCGGACTCACCCACGAGCAGGCCGAGCAGCGCATCGCCTCGCAGGTGCCCATCGGCGAAAAGCGCCGTCTCGCCGACGACGTCATCGATTGCTCCGATTCGCTCGAGGAAACTCGCCGGCAGACCATCGCGCTCGCCGCGAAACTGAATCAACTCGCGAAAGCGACGTAGATCTCCGCAGAGGAAGGCTTGCGCGCTCTGAAAAAATCTCCAGACTACGGCCTCGATGCTCCGGGCGGCGCCCTTGGTTTGCTTGTCGCGGCGATAATTCTGCTGCCTGTCGGCTGGTTCGCTGCACGGCGCGGCTTCGCGTTGAATCTGGACTGGCTGAACGGCTTGGGCTCGGCCTCGTTCAACATCGGTTGCGGCTGCCTCTGCGGCGCCGCTCTGATGTTTTACAGCAGCTATTTCGGCAAGTTCCGCCAGCGCGATCGCATTCTTCGCCGCCTGCATCTTCACGGCGACGAATCGGTCCTCGACGTCGGCTGCGGCCACGGCCTGCTGCTCATCGCCGCCGCGAAGCAATTGCCGCGCGGTCGCGCCGTCGGAATAGACCTCTGGTCCCAGAAGGACCAGTCAAATAATTCGCGCGAAGCGACTCTGCGCAACGCAGAACTCGAAGGCGTGGCCGATCGCGTGGAAGTCCACGACGGCGACATGCGCAAGCTGTCTTTCCCCGACGCCGCGTTCGACGCCGCCGTCGCTCACTTCGCGATTCACAATATCTCCGGCCACGAAGGCCGCCGCGAAGCCATTCGCGAAATCGTGCGCACTCTCAAGCCCGGCGGCCAGGTCGCGCTTTCCGATCTCAAGAGCGTTGGCCTCTACGCGGACGAGCTGCGAAAATCAGGCATGAGCGGCGTGAAAATCTTTGGCCCCAGCTTCTGGACTTGGCCTCCCTCGCGCACGGTGACCGCGCGCAAGCCGGAGCAGGCAAGGTAAGCGCAATTTCAGGCGTTCAATTCTCTGCGCAGCGCGTCGCGCTCTTTCTCGTCGCGCTGGAACCAAGATTCCGCCAGATCCCGCACGCGTTCGAGTGCCGCCTGCATCTCCGCGTGTTTTCTCGCCATCAGTTCGCGCGAAGCGTCCGCCGGCACGTGAATCAGCGGCGCGAAGATCATCACGGTGCGCGAAAAAGGATGCGGAATCTGGAACAGGTCCCAGGTTTTTTCGAACGTATGCGCCCTCTCGAATCCGATGTGGAACACCATGATCGGCAATCCCGTTCGCCGCGCCAGCATCACGGGCCCTTGTTTCGCCACGTACCTCGGCCCGCGCGGCCCGTCGATCGTGAACGCCACGTCGTGTCCTTCTTCGAGCCGCCGTGCCATCACGGCGAGCCCTTTCAGTCCGCCGCGCGTCGAACTTCCCTGCGCCGTGCCGAAGCCGAATCGCTCGATGACGCGCCGCGTCCACTGCCCGTCGAAATTCGTCGTGTTCATCACCACGATTCCGCGTTTCCGCCACCACCACACCGCGCCGAATATCGAGCGGTGCCAGAACGCGGAGATGAATCGCCGCCCCGAATCGTGCAGCCGCTGCACGTGCTGATAGCCGAGCACCTCGTAGCGCAGCGTCGGGCCGATAACGCGAATCACGGAATAGACGCCCCAGCCGATCAGTGGAATCTGCATGCGCCGCCAGCGCGAAAGTTCAGGCAGGCGCGTGTCGTAGTGAATGTTGATCGCATCCGTTTCGCGTTCCAGTCCCGATGCGGCGGGTTCGTTCATCGCGGTATAGTATAGCAATCGAACCAGAGCAGGCGGCTCGGCGGATGAAGTATCGAATGCGAATCGGCGGCGGGCTTATCGGAGAGTTTCTGATCCTCTCGGCGAGCGCGTGTCTCTCGCTTGTTTTCGCCTGCGCCCCCGCGCGGGCGCAATCGCCGCAGCAAAATGGCGCCGCGGTCATCGGCCAGGTCACCGGCGCGGACGTCTCAGTTGCCGCTCCCTCTCAGCCGCCGGCGCCCGCGGGCGCGAGTCCCATCGCCTTTGCCGCCGGCAGCACGATCGTCGTCCATTCCGGCCAGGCGCGCGTCGATTTCACGGGTGGCGGCGAACTCGACGTCTGCGGCCCCGCGAAATTCACCGTGCTCGCTTCGGGCGAAGCGCTCACTGTCGCGCTGAGCTTCGGCCGCATCCACGCGAAACTCGATCCCTCGCGCCCGCTCACGATCTATACGCCGATGATCGCCGCCTTGCCCCTCGCCGTCATGAGTCAGCCGCGCGACGTCACTTTCGGCCTTGAGCCCGACACGGGCGCGATGTGCATCCGCGCGGCGCATGGCGCCGTGCAAATCCAGCAGCAGTTGTCCGGCGCGGCTCTCATCGTGCCCGAGCCGAGCGAAGTTTCGCTCGTTGCGAATCCGCTTGGCTCAACTCCTGCCGCTGCGGGAAGCTGCCGTTGCGATTTCGATGAAGCCAGCGCAAAAGCGGCGTCGCCTGCGCGCGTCGTCGCGGAAAATACAATCCCTGTCGGAGTCGCAAACGTTGCGCCGCCAGATCAACCGGCAACGCAACAACCCGCCGCGCCCGTGAAGGCACGAACGCCGCCTGGTTCAACCGCCGTGCCGGAGATGACAGAACATTCCGATCTTCCTCCGCCTGTTGCCCCTGCTGCGAAGCCGCGCGCGCCCGTGCCGCCGCCAACCCTGCCTCCGGCAAGCGGCCCGATAACGAAAATCGTCGCGCCGCCTCTCCTCTACGAAGCGAAGCCGTTGCCGGCGCCTGCCGGAACAATCAGCGTCGCGACGGTCCTTCTCGCAAAGGCTGTCGTCGTCGAACCGGAATGGATAATTCACGGCGTAGTCGAGGAGCCGGCGAAAGCCGCCAGAAAGGGCTCGCCGGCAGGCGCAAAGCAAGCTTCACAAAAAAAGAAGAAGGGATTCTGGTCCTGGTTTCACAAATTCCTTTTCGGCACCCCGGCGAAATCAACTTGAAATTCTGCGGCGCTCGCGCGGCAATTGCGCGTCACATCCCTTCGTAGTTCGGTCCCCCGCCGCCTTCCGGTGGAATCCAGTCCACGATCTGGTAGGGATCGGCGATGTCGCACGTCTTGCAGTGCACGCAATTCGAAGCGTTGATCTTCAGCCTCGGCTTCCCTTTTTCGAGCACCATCTCATACACCGCCGCGGGGCAATAATACTGGCACGGATTTCCGTACTCGCGCACGCACCGGTCCGCGCAAATGTTCAGGTCCGCGACCACCAGATGGCACGGCTGATCTTCTTCATGCCGCGTGCCGGAATGATAGACGTCCGTCAGCCGGTCGAACGTGAGCGTCCCGTCACCCTTGAATCGCTTTGACTGATCCACCGGTTCCAGCGGGCGATTCAGCTTCTCGAATTCCTCGTGACCCGCGCGCACGCGCATCGGATCCGTCAGCCCGCGGCCGCCCGAGACGAATTGCAGTCCCGCGTTGAAGAGGCCGGCCCACAGGCCGTGATGAAAACCCTGGTGAAAGTCTCGCACCGCCCAGAGCTCTTTCCTGATCCAGCTCGCTTCGATTTTTTTCTGGAATTCGCTCATCGTTTTCGCCGAGGCGTCGCCGCGCGCGAGCGCTTCGTAAATCGTCTCCGCCGCCAGCATCCCGCTCTTGATGGCGATGTGAATTCCCTTCAGCCGCTGCGAATTCAGCAGGCTCGCCGAATCGCCGATGACGAGTCCGCCGTCGAAATAATTTCGCGGCATCGAATACCATCCGCCGTACGGCAGCGATTTCGCGCCGTAACGCACCAGCTTGCCGCCTTCGAGGATTCCCCGCACGTACGGATGCGTCTTGAATTTCTGAAACGCCTCGTGCGGATCGAAAAGCGAGTTGCGGTATTCCAGGCTGACGACCAGTCCGAGCGACACGCGGTTGTCGCGCATCCCGTACACCCAGCCGCCGCCGTAAGTATGCGTGTCCAGGGGCCATCCCAGCATGTGCGCCACGTACCCCGTCGCGATTCGTCCGGGCGGCACGTCCCACAATTCCTTGATGCCGATGCCGTAAATTTGCGGATTCAATCCGCCGAGTTGCAGATGATTCACCAGCTCTTTCGTCAGCGAGCCGCGCGTCCCTTCGGCCAGCACCGTGATTTTCGATCGCAGCTCGTACCCGGGCGTGAAATTGCTCTTCGGCTGGCCGTTCTTGTCCACTCCTTTGTCGTCGGTGAGCACCCCCGCGACTTTGTTGCCCTCGTAAATCAGCGAGGCGCCCGCGAACTGCGTGAAAATGTTGACGCCGGATTTCTCCGCCAGTCCGCCGAGCCACTTCGTCAGCTTGCTCAGTGAAACGACGTAATTCCCGTGATTGCGCAGCGGCGGCGGGGTGATCGGAAATTTCCACGCGCCGCCGCTGGTGAAAAAATACGCGTTGTCGCCCGTCACGGGCGTGTCGAGCGGCGCGGATTTCTCGAACTCCGGAACCAGCTCGCGCAATCCCCGCGGGTCCATCACGGCGCCGGACAGCTGATGCGCGCCGATTTCGCGCGCCTTCTCGAGGACGTATACGTTTTCGGTGGAAAGTCTTGGCTTGCGCCCCGCGGCGTTGTGCTCTCCAATCAGCCGCGAGAGTTGCAGCGCGCAGGATAGTCCGGCTGGCCCGGCGCCGACGATGAGTACATCCGCTTCCAGCGTTTCGCGTTCCACCGGCATGAACGCTCATTGTAACAGAACAACCGCGCGCGGCCCTTTCAGGCCGCCGCCGTTGCGTTCGCCTTTTGTTGGTTTTAGAGGATTTGATCTGCGCTGGTAGGAGCGAAGTGTGCCACGCCCGTGCGGCCCGCGGCGAATAGCCTGAGAGTATGTTCGTTAGCTGTTAGCTCGTAGCTTTTAGCTCTCGGCTCTCGGCTCTTGCTTTTGACATTCAACTCTCGACTGTCGACTACCAGTTATCGGCTGTCAGCTGCATCACTCGTATCTCAGCGCCACCATCGGTTCCACGCGCATCGCTCGCCGTGCCGGGATGTAACACGCCGCCAGCGCGACCATCGCCAGCAGAATGGCCACGCCGCCAAATGTCACCGGGTCCGTCGCGCTCACGCCGTAGAGCAGCGTGGACATCAGTCGCGTCAGCCCGATCGCTGCCGCGAGCCCGATCGCCACTCCGACGAGTGCCATCTTGACGCCATCGCCGAGCACGAGCCGCAGCACGTCTTTTCGCTGCGCTCCCAGCGCCATGCGAATGCCGATTTCATGCGTCCGCTGCCCGGCCAGATAGGAAATCACGCCGTAAATGCCAATGCTCGAGAGCACAAGCGCTAGCGCGGCGAAAAAGCCGAGCAAAATCATCGAGACGCGGCGCGCCGCAAGCGAATTCGCGATGATGTCGTCCATGGTTTGCGCGCTGTAAACGGCATTCTCGCTGTTCATTTGCTGCAGTGCGTGGCGGATGCCATTGAATGCCGCGGTCGCGGAGCCGGTATAACGAACAATAACGCCCGTGCCCGGCGGCACCACCTTCATGTCGTCATCGCCGAGCTGCATATACGGATAATAGAGCTGCGCTCGCAGCACGTTCGTCGCGTCGGAATCCAGGCCCCACTGATTCACGTGCCCGACCACTCCCACAATCGTGGCCGGCGTGTTTTCGGGACCGTAGACAAGGTTGATTCGCTTTCCAATTGGATCTTGATCGGGAAAGTATTTTCGAGCAAACACGTCATCTACGGCGACCACCAGCGGTGCATGTTCATCATCCTGCGCGGTGAGGAAGCGCCCGCGTTCCAGCCGCACTCCCATGGCCTGCAAGTAGCCCGGTTCGACGACGTATCGCAGCGCCCAGTTCATGTCGTTCGGCGACTTTGGTTTCGGCTGTCCTTCGAACCAGAACTGCTCCTCGTCGTCGCCGCTCATGGGGAAAGCTCCCCATGAAAGCGACACAGCCTGCACGCCGGAAACTGATTCAATGTTGCCGTCAATCTGGCGAAGATCTGCGCGAATCGCGTCAGCGCTGGCGTGCATCATGGGCGACGGAAGACTGAGGCCAAACGTCAGGATGTTTTTGGGGTTGAATCCCGTATCCACGTTCGAAAGGGCGGCGAGACTGCGTATCATCAAGCCCGCGCCGATAAGGAGCACCAGTGCCAGCGCCGTTTCCGCGGCCACGAAAACTCGTTGCGTGCGATGACGCATCCCGCCGGCCGATCGCGCGGTTTCCTTCAAAGTCTCCTGCAGATTCGAATCCAGAATTCTCAGTCCGGGCGCGAGACCGAAGAGGATTCCGCACAGTAGCGTGACCGCCATCGTGAAAACAAGTACGCGCGTATCAATCCGGATATCCGCGGCTCGCGGAAGTCCGGCAGGAATCAAGGGGAGTCCTGTCTGCATTCCCCACTGTGCTAGGAGCAGGCCCAGCCCTCCTCCAGCCAACGCGAGCAGAATGCTCTCAGTCAAGAGTTGGCGAATCACGCGCGCCTTTCCTGCGCCGAGCGCCGCCCGAATCGCGAATTCACGCGTGCGTGCCGTGGAACGTGCTAGCAGAAGATTTGCCACATTGACGCAGGCGATGAGCAGAACGAAACTGACCGCGCCAAAAAGCACGAGAAGAAAAGGCTCAATGTTGCCCACGATGCTCTTGCGGAGCGGAATCATGCTCGTCCCGACGTCTTTGTTGTCTCCCGGATAAGCTGCCGCGAGGTTTCGCGTCACTCCGTCCATATCTGCTTCGGCTTGCGCGAGCGTCACGCCCGGTTTCAGCCGGCCTATTCCGTGAATGCCGAGCCCGGCGGCTCGTTTGAGCAGAAACGGGTTGGTAGTGCTCCATTGTCCGATGGGAACGTAAACATCCGCAGCTCGCAGATTCGGCAGGTTTTGACCATCACTGGACGGAACCACGCCGACGACTTGGTAATCCCTGCCATCCAGCGTAATATCCTTGCCGAGGACTGCGGGAGAATTGCCGAACTTGCGGCTCCAGAATCCGCTGCCCAGCAGCGCCACGGGACTCGCATCCACTTCGTCCTCGCCCGGCGCGAACAGCCGGCCGATTACCGGCTTCATCCCGAGAATCGAGAAGTAGTCCGAGGAAATCAAGCCTCCGCGAACCCTCTCGGCTGGCCCACTGCCGGAGTAGTTGTAGCTGAATCCTCGCCCGATTGCCATCTCCGCGAATGTGTGATTCTCTTTCTGCCAGTCGCGAAAATTCGGACAGGAAATCGACCCGTACGGAAAATTCGGCTTGCTCTCGTGCAGCGTGACGATCTGCTCGGGATGCGGATAGGGCAGCGGATTGAGCAGCACGCCGTTCACCACGGAAAATAGCGCGGTGTTCGCTCCAATTCCCAGTGCCAGCGTCACCACGGCCACCGCCGTGAATCCAGGCGTCTTCATCATCATCCGGATTCCGTAGCGCAAGTCTTGCAGCAGCGTGCCCATCATGCCCTCCGCCCGGTGCATCGCAGGCAGCCCAAACCCGATGCACCGCACCCGGAATAAGCTCCGGGCTTCACGCAATCCTGCAGATGGGGTGCCACGGACAGCATGACTAACTATAAGCAACCAAGGAGGTTAGCAGTCTGAGGGAAGCTCGATAAGCGGCTGGCTGCCCGTTTGTGCCAACCTTCGTTGCGGAATCGAACAGGAGAGAAATTAGCTGGCTCTCCACTTCTCCAGCTCTTCCGTCAGCGAGGGTACAATCTCGAACAAATCCCCGACCACGCCGTAATCCGCAATCTCGAAAATCGGCGCGTTCTGGTCTTTGTTGATCGCCGCGATGCATCGCGAGCCTTTCATCCCGACGACGTGCTGTATCGCGCCGCTGATTCCCAGCGCGAGATACAGTTTCGGCGAGACCGTCTGCCCCGAGCTGCCAATCTGCCGCTCCATGGGCAACCAGCCTTCGTCGCAAATCGGGCGCGAAGCGCACAGTTCTCCGCCCAGCGCCTTCGCGAGTTTCTCCGCCAGCGGAATATTTTCCGGCGCCTTGATGCCCCGCCCGATGGAAACCAGAATCGGCGCCTGCGTCAAATCCACGGCCTGTTTCGCCTCGCGGAAAAGCTCCAGCGGCTTCGTGCGAATCTGTTCCGGCTTCAGTTCCACGCTCACGGCTTTCACTGGTGCCTTGCCGCCCTCGCGTTTTGCGGCCAGGTCCGCGCGGAATGCTCCGGCCTGAAACGAAGCGAACCACGGCGCGTCGCCCTCAAACGTGACGTCCGCCGCCGTGCGGCCCTGAAACATCTGCCGCACGAAAATCAGTTTCCCGTTTTCGTAGCGGTAGCCGACGCAGTCGCCGATCATCCCTTTGCCGAGCGATGCCGCCAGCTTCGGCGCGAAATCGCGCACCTGATACGTGTGCGGCAGCAAAATCAAATCCGGCTTCGACTGCGAGATCAATTGCTTCAGCGCAATCGCGTATCCGTCCGGCGTGTATTTTTCGAGGAGCGGATCTTCAATCAGCAGCGCTTCGTCGAGCTGCGACGCGGCGATCTCATCCGCCAGTGCCGCAACGCCTTGTCCCATGACGACTGCCGACAGCGAACCCTTCGTCTGCCCGGCGATCTGCTGCGCCGCCGCCAGCGTTTCGAAGCTGACCTTGTTCCACTTCGCTTCCCGCTGCTCGGTGATGAGAAAAATTTTCATCGGTGCATCGCGCTAAATCACTCTCGCTTCATGCTTCAGCTTTTCCACCAGCTTCGCCGCGATCTCTTTCGGCGAGCCGGTGATGAATTCCGTTTTCTTCGTCTTCTGCGGCACGTAGATCCGCTGCACTTTCTGAGTCAGCGCCGCGGGCACGCCCAGCGACTCGCGCGCCACGGTGGTAATCTCTTTTTTCTTCGCCGCCATGATGCCTTTCAGCGTGGCGTAGCGCGGCTTGTTGATGCCGGATTGAATCGTCAGCACCGCCGGCATCGGCAGCTCGACCCACTGGAACCAACCGGCTTCGAGTTCGCGCTTCAGCCGCAGCCGCCCCTCCTGCGCCTCGATGCTCATGATGATGGTCGCGTGCGCAAGGCCCAGCAGTTCCGCGAGCAGCACGCCCGTCTGCCCGAAGCCCTGGTCGTCGCTCTGCAGTCCGGTCAGAATCAGATCGAATTTTTCTTTTTGAATCGCTGCGGCCAGCGACCGCGCCGAAGAAAGCGGATCGAGCGCATGAGATTTATCGTCGCTGATATGAATCCCGCGGTCCGCGCCCTTCGCCAGCGCTTCCTTGATGGTCTGCTTCACGCGCTCCGCGCCCATCGAGATGGCCGCGACCTCGCCGCCGTGCTTTTCTTTCAGCCGCAGCGCTTCCTCCAGCGCGAAGCTGTCCGGCTCATTCGTCTCGAAACTGATGTCCGTCTCGCGTATCCACGTCCCGGACTCCGCGATGGCCAGCGGCGCGTCCTTGGCCGGCACCTGCTTCACGCAGACGGCGATATTCACTTCCCCTCCCACCGCTTGAAGATGAGCGACGCGTTCGTTCCGCCGAATCCGAACGAATTCGACAGCGCATAGCGCATCTCCGTCTTCCGCGCTTCGTTCGGCACATAGTCGAGGTCGCAGGCGGGATCGGGATTCTCGTAATTGATCGTCGGCGGCAGCTTCTGGTCCCGCAGCGCCAGCACGCAAATCCCCGCTTCGAGGCCTCCCGCGCCTCCGAGCAAGTGCCCCGTCATGGACTTCGTCGAGCTGACGGGCATTTTCTTAGCGCGCTCGCCGAAGACGCGCTTGATCGCCACCGTCTCGATGGCGTCGCCAATCGGCGTCGAGGTACCGTGCGCGTTCACGTACCCGATTTCGTCCGTGGAAATTTTCGCGTCTTTCGCCGACGCGAGCATCACGCGATATGCCCCGTCGCCGTTCTCCGCTGGCTGCGTCATGTGATATGCGTCGCCCGACATCCCGTAGCCCACGATCTCCGCGACGATCGGCGCGCCTCGCCTCTGCGCGTGTTCGAGCGATTCCAGGATCAGCACGCCCGAGCCTTCGCCGATGACGAATCCGTCGCGCTGCGCGTCAAACGGACGGCTCGCGCGCGCCGGCTCCTCGTTCCGCGTCGAAAGCGCCTTCATAGCCGCGAATCCGCCAACGCCCATCGGCGTGATCGCCGCTTCCGAGCCGCCTGCGATCATCACTTCCGCGTCGCAGCGCTGGATAATCTTAAATGCGTCGCCGATCGCGTGCGCCGATGCCGAACAAGCCGTCGCCGTCGCCGAATTCGGCCCGCGCGCTCCGCAGCGAATGGAAATTTGTCCCGAAGCCAGATTGATGATTGCCGACGGTATGAAGAAAGGGGATATCTTGCCAGGCCCGCCCTGAATCAGCTTCGAGTGCTCACGCTCGATCACGTCGAATCCGCCGATCCCCGACGATATGTAAACTCCCGTCGCGTCGGCGTCCGCTTCCTTCACCTCGAACTGGGCCATTTTCATGGCGAAGTCCGTGGCCGCGACGGCCAGGTGGATAAACCGCGCCATCTTCTTCACTTCTTTTTTCTCGATCCACGCGAAGGGATCGAAGCCGTGGACTTCGCCGGCGAACCGGCAATCGTACCCGCTCGCGTCAAACTGCGTGATGGGGGCGATGCCGCTCTTCCCTGCGAGCAGCGCTTGCCAGACTTCTTCCGTGCCGATTCCGCAGGCACAGACTAGCCCGACTCCCGTAACGACGACGCGGCGGTTCAATGCGGAGATTTCTCCTCGAGGGTTTCTGCGGCCCGTGGACTATTTCTTCGCGTGCTTCTCGATGTACGCGTTCGCGTCCTTGACCGTGGTGATTTTTTCGGCGTCCTCATCGGGGATTTCTATGCCGAATGCTTCTTCGAAGGCCATCACGAGTTCCACGATGTCCAGCGAATCCGCGCCCAAATCGTCCACAAACGAGGCCGTTGGCGTCACTTCGCCTTCATCCACACCGAGCTGCTCGACGATGATTTGCTTCACGCGCTCTTCAACGCTGGCCATTCTCGTTCTTCCTCCGCTTTCGGCGATCGGTGATTCTGCTGCGAACTCTTGGCTGGTTCCCCCGTTCGTTCAAACCCGTTCATTCTATGCGGCCTGCCAAATCAGGTCAACCAAGGAGCCAAAGTTGTGTCGCGCCCCGTCGAACAGCTTGGTTAATTTTCATTTTGAGGCTCAGGATTGCTGTTCCACGATTCCAGTTCGATTTTCCAGGACTTGTCTGTTTGCCGTTTCAAAATGAAAAGTATCTTCCCTACGCTTTCGAACGGCTTCTGCGGAGGCGGGAAATCGATCTTCTGGCGGTTGATGCCCCATTCCCAGGCCCAGTCGCCCTGGATTTTCATCTCCTGCCACTCAATCGTGCAATATTCCATTTTCGCGCCGCGCAATTGCGGCGTAAGACTGTCATACCATTTCGAGATGGTTTCTTTGCCGATCATTGGCTTCAATCCTTGAATCAGATCCACGCCATCATCGGCCCACAGTGCCGCGCTGGCGGGAGGGTCCATTTTCATGCACCCAGCGATTTCTTTTTGGTTCAGCTCGTCAATCGCCTTTCGTGCGTCTGCCAAACGATCAGCTTTCCCCGCGGGTTTAGCGCTCGGAGCCGCAAACCCGGACGGTGAAAACAGCGCAAGAGCTACCGCAACCAGCGCAAAATGTTTCATTTTGCTCCTCGCAACTCTGTTTCCAATGTCGCAATGCAGAATCAGCCCATGTACATCCCGCCGTTCACGTCCAGCACGTGCCCGGTGATGTATCCCGCTTCGTCAGAAGCCAGAAACACGATCGCCGCCGCCACATCTTTGTCCGAGCCAATTCGCCCCAGCGGAATTCGCGCCTTCAGTTCGTCCTTCACTTTTTCCGCCAGCGGCTCCGTCATCGGCGTCTCGATGAATCCCGGCGCGACGGCGTTCACCGTGATGTTCCGCGAAGCCATCTCCGTCGCGATGGCTCGCGTCAGTCCGATCAATCCGGCCTTTGCCGCCACGTAATTCGATTGCCCGGCGTTCCCCGTCTCGGCCACCACGGAGGTCACGTTGATGATTCGTCCCCATCGCTGCTTCATCATTACGCCGAGCGCCTGCTGCGTGCACAAATGCGCCGACGTCAGGTTCGTCCGCAGCACGGCGTCCCAGTCTTCGGCTTTCATGCGCAACGCGAGCCCGTCCCGCGTGATCGCCGCGTTGTTCACGAGTATGTCCAGCCGTCCGAATTTCGCAATCGCCTGCGCGAATCCTGCCTTGATTTGCTCCGCTTCGGCGACGTCCATCTTGATCGCCGCCGCTTCGCCGCCCGCCGCCGCGATTTGCTTCACGGTTTCCGCGAGCTTCTCTTCGTTTCGCGCCGCCGCCGCCACCTTCGCACCCGCCGCGGCGAGCGCCGCTGCCGTCGCGCGCCCGATTCCTTGCGACGCGCCGGTCACCAGCGCGACTTTGCCTTGGAGTGAAAACATGGTCCTCCGGACTCGCCTTCAGCTTTCTGCCGTCTCCGCGCGCGCCTGCCCGATTTTTTCGAGCGTGCTCTTCAGGCTCGCGGAGTCTTCCACGTTGAAGCACCGCACCGAGCGGTCAATCTGCCGCAGCAGCCCGCTCAGCACGCGCCCGGGCCCCACTTCCACGAACGCGCGCACCCCCTGCGCAATGATCTCGCGAATTCCTTCTTCCCATCGCACCGGCTGGCACACTTGCCGGATCAGCGCTTCTCGCGCCTCTTCGCCCTTTGTAATCGCCTCCGCGTCCACGTTTGTGATGAGCGGAAACCGCAGCGCCGCAAACCGCGTCGCGCGAAGGTCCTTTTCCAGTTGTATTTCCGCTGGCTTCATCATCGCGCAATGGAACGGCGCCGAAACGGGCAGCACCACCGCCCTCTTCGCGCCGGTTTGTGACGCAACTTCAACGGCTCTCCTCACCGCCGCAGCAGTCCCGGAAATCACGGTCTGCTCCGGCGAATTCAGGTTCGCCGCCGACAAAATTTCCCCGTTCGCGGCTTTCTTGCAAATGTCCGCCACCTCCGCCGGCGCAAGCCCCATGATCGCCGCCATCGCTCCTTGTCCCGCGGGAACCGCGTCCCGCATATATCTCCCGCGCTTGCGCACCAGCGTCACGCCGTCTCCAAAATCCAGGCTTCCCGCCGCGACGAGCGCCGAGTATTCGCCCAGGCTGTGCCCCGCGACAAAATCCGGTATCGCGCCGTTCTCTTCCAGCACGCGGAACGCCGCCGCGGACACCGCCAGTATCGCCGGCTGCGTGTTTTCCGTTTGCTTCAGCGCCTCTTCGCTGCCCGAGAAACACAGCTCCGAAAGTGAAAATCCCAGCGCCGCGTCCGCCAGGTCGAATACCTTTCGCGCCGTGGGATATTTCTCCGCCAAGTCGCGGCCCATCCCCGGATATTGCGAAGCTTGTCCCGGAAAAAGAAATGCTAGCTTGCTCATCGATGTATGCCGTTTCGCTGCGCTCCGGATCGGAGCGTCAGACGCAGGTTCTATCCCTCTTCTCTTGGAAAGTCCAGTCGGACGGCTCTCCGCGCTCAGGCGCGGGTGCCGGCGACGGCCGCGGAAAGCTCCTGTTCGATCTTGTCGTTCATCTTCGAGCGGCACAGCTCGCCGGCCACGCGAATCGCGTTCTTCACCGCGTTCGCGTTCGATCGCCCGTGCCCGATCACCACGACTCCTTTCAATCCCAGCAGCGGCGCTCCGCCGTATTCCGAATAATCGATCTTCTTGCGGAATTCTCCGAACGCTTTTCGCGACAGCACGTATCCCATCTGCGCGCTCAGGCTGCTCTGCACCGCCTTCTTCAGCATTCCCGCGACGTGCTCCACCAGCCCCTCGCTGATTTTCAGCGCGATGTTCCCGATGAATCCGTCGCAGACGATCACGTCCACGTCGCCCTTGAACACGTCCTTGCCTTCGACGTTGCCGATGAAATTCAGCGACCGCTGCTTCAGCAGCGCCGATGCCTCTCGCGTCAGCTCGTTGCCCTTCATTTCCTCTTCGCCGATCGAGAGGATCCCCACGCGCGGCCGCCTCGTTCCGAATATCGCGCGGTAATAGATCTCGCCCATGATGGCGAACTGCTCGATCTGCTCCGGCTTCGAGTCCACGTTCGCGCCCACGTCGAGCAGCACCGACGTCCCGCCCTTCGCCGTCGGAAACGCCGCCGCGAGCGCCGGCCGATCCACGGATGGAAGCGTCCCAAGCACGAATCGCGCCGTGGCCATCACCGCGCCCGTGTTTCCCGCGCTCACCAGCGCGTCGGCCTGCCCTTGCCGCACCATTTTCGCCGCCACGTGCACCGAGCTGTCCCGCTTCTTGCGGAACGCCAGCGAGGGCGAATCCTCCATCGTGATCACTTCCGTGGCGTTCGCGATTTCGATCGGCAGTCCGCGGTGGGGATGGCGGCTCAGCTCCGCGCGCACTTTCGGCTCGATGCCCGTCAGCACCACGCGCACTCCGTGCTGCCGCGCCGCGAGCACTGCGCCTTCCACTTCAGCGCGTGGGGCGTGGTCGCTGCCCATGGCGTCCAGCGCGATGGTAATCATCGAGAGACCCCGCTTGAGAAAAGATCGAGACCCTACTGCGGGAACTACGCCTTGGTGTCCACTACGGCGCGGCCCTTATAGTAACCGCAATGCGGGCACGCGCGATGGGGAAGCTTCGGCTCGTGGCAATTCGGGCAATTCGATATCGAAGGTGCCGTCAGGTGGTCATGCGCCCGCCGCTTGCTCGTGCGGGCCTTTGAGTGACGTCGTTTCGGGTTCGGCATTCCTGCTCCTCGGTGCGGCGGACGCGCACGGCGGCCCTCCGCAAACTTCCAGTGTACATGATTTTATTGCTTTTTCGACCAGTCCTGCTTCAGACGCGCGAGCGGCGCCAGGCGCGGATCTGCGGCATGGGATTCGCAGCGGCACTGTTCCTGATTCAAATTCGCGCCGCAGTGCGGGCAGAGCCCCCGGCAATCGCTGCGGCAAATCACTTTCATCGGGAGCGACAAATTCACCTGCTCGGCCAGCACGTCCGCCAGGAACAATCCGTCTCCCTCGAAAAATGCCATTTCCGTGTCGTCCGATTTCAGCCGGATTTCCTCGTCTCTCGCGATCGACGTCATCGGCTTGTAAAACAGATCGAAATTCCTGCTCACTTCCTCGACCACGGTTTCCAGGCACCGCGCGCACACCAGTTCCAGCCGCGTGTGCAGCGTCCCGTAGATGCGGATCTGGTTGTCCACCAGCTCCGCCGTCGCCCGCACGTCCAGCGGCTCCAGTTGCCGGAAGTCTGCCGAATGTAAATCCAGCGTCCCGGGAGCATAGTTCTTCCGGATTCGGATTTTCTTCGTCGCGAGTTCGTTTACGTCGAGAAACATCGGAATTTCCCTGAAAAAATCAACTGATTCTCAATTATATGGCCCGTCCTCACGTTGTCAAGGAACCGCCGCGAAATGAAATTCCTATGACGCCTATCGGACAACCAACCCTCTCGTACAGGTCCGCCCGATTGCCGGTGCGAACTCCAATTCGAGTAATTCCTGTACCGCCGAACAGTTCGACGTCGGCTCGCCATATTTCCGCGGGATCGCAGCATCTGCCTAAGGCAGCGGTACCCGAAACAGGTTGCGGTGCTGCGTGCCCCGCACCTCCGCATAGACGCGGGCATCTTTCCCCAGCACCGCGACTCCGTCAATCACCCGCGCGCCCGATTTAGCCAGATTTTGCTCGTCGAATCCCTCGGCTGGCAGGTCCGGCAGTTGATTCCCCGCCTTGAGCGGCAAAATGTAGGTTTTCAGCTTTTCCATTTCCGCGCCCGACCGGCTAACGCGCGTCATGCTGAAGCTCCGGCCGTCCCGCGACCACGAACTTCCCACCGGGACGAACTGCGTGCGGCTGTCGAGCCGTACGCTGCGGCCATTCTCCACGTTGATCAAGACGTCGATCGAATGATTTGGATCGTCGGGGTTCTGCCCCCAGCCCCACATCCAGTGCCCGTCGGGTGATATGTCCTTCACCTCGCTTACTCCCGAAAAGGGGAGTTTCGTCTGCGCCCCATCGCGCCCATAGCGATAGTAAGAATTGACGCCTGCGATGCGCCTTCGGAAAAAGATCGCGCCATCCGGGGCGTAGAGAGGTTCGTCGGTTTCCTCCGGAATCAGCTCTTTTGGCGGCGCGGAATGATTCCGTGGGATCAGCCATATGTGCGGCTCTTGTTTCTCGTCGTACACGGTCGCGGTCACTTGCGTTCCATCCGGCGAGACGTCAAACACGCCGCACTGCGCGCCTGGGTTCACTTGCGTCACGTCGCCCGTCGTGAGATCCGCCATTTGCAAATCGCCAGAGATGAATGACCCCTCGAAGCTGGCCTTCATCAGCAGGAAGAACAGTTTCTTGCCGTCTCTGCTGAAGACCAGTTGGGAGACGGATCCTTCCGACGTGATTTGCCGCTCGCCATTTTCATCGTGCAGCCAGATGGTGCTTTCTTCGCTGCCCGCCGCCGTAATCAGAAATTTCCCCGCCGGGTCTAAGGCGATGCCCTGCTCTTGCGTCGGGCCAAACGTAATTTGCTCCGGTTGGCCGTCCGGGAAGCGCTCGCGCCACAGATGGAATCCCTGTCCGGCGTTTGCCGCGAAGTACATCCACGTGCCTGTCGGCGACCACTCCGCGTCCGTGCACCGGCCCTCGGGCCCGACGGGTCTGCCAGCGTCGCTTCCGCTCGAGGGAACCAGCCGGCAACGCGTCCAGCCCGAGTTGTCCATCTCCACCACCAGCACCCATTTGCCGTCCGGCGACATGGCCGAATGATGGGCCATGCCGCGCTGCGTCGCGGGCTGGTAAACGTCGCGCTCGTTGGCGCGGTTGCTGTCGGCTGTCACAATGCCCATGTGCGGGCTCGCCTTGATCTCCGAAAACATCACGCGCTGGGGTCCGATCCAGCTAAGACCGGACGCGTTGGGCAGCAGCAGCCGCGGTGCGCCGCCAATCAACGGCACCGCGTAGGTATCCCAGTTGAAATCATTGTCGAGCACCGTGTAGTCCACTTCAGAGCCATCGGGCGAAAACGTTGGGAAGTCCTTGTCCGTATCATCGTTGGTAAGCTGCCGCGGTATGCCGTTCGGCAGCAGCTTGACGTAGATCTGCCCGTGCGTGACGAAGGTCTCTGGCCCGCGCACAAAAGCTACCATGTGCCCGTCGGGCGACAGCGCGGGCTGGCTCACTGCGTCCGGCAGGTTGGTGATCTGCTCCCAGGAAGCACGATTAATCGGGCGATGCAGGAACGCATAAATTCCGTAGCCTGCGCCGGCGATCAGAATCAACGCGACCACAATCGTCGCCGCTACGCCCCATTTGTGTTCGCGTGCCAAAGCGGCAACGCTCGTGCTTCCCGATGCGTGCGAACCCGTCGTCGCAGCGGCGGCGCTGGCTTGTCCTGGCGCGGGAAGGCCGCCGCCCGCGCCGGCAGCCATTTTCGTTTCGGTACCTGCGCCGCTCCCCGCCGAGGAACGTCCCGAATCCGTATCGCGCTTCAGGCGCTGCAGATCCGCTCGCATGTCCGCTGCGCTCTGGTAGCGCAGCTTGCGGTCTTTTTCGAGCGACTTGTTGATGATTTCTTCGAGCCGCGCCGGAACATCCGGATTCAGCCGCACCGGAGGAACGTGAGGCTTTTCCAGTATCGCGGCGAAAATCACGGCCGTCGTCTCTCCGCGGAACGGCAGCGCGCCCGTCGCCATTTCGTAGAGCACCGCGCCAAATGAAAATAAATCCGAACGCGCATCGAGCGGCTCGCCCCGCGCCTGCTCCGGCGACATATAGGCGACAGTTCCCAGCGCCACGCCCGGACTCGTCAAGTGTTCCTCGCCGGGATCGGATTTCAAATCGCGCGTCCGCGAGCCCATCGTTTTCCCCGCGTCGGCAGGCGATTGCTTGGCTAGTCCGAAGTCCAGAATCTTCGCGTGCCCGCGCGACGTGATGAAAATGTTCCCGGGCTTGATGTCGCGATGCACGATGCCCTTCGCATGCGCGGCGTCGAGCGCATCCGCAATTTCCACGGCCAGCTCCAGTGTTTCCACGGCCGGCATCGCGCGTTCGCTGATGCGATGCTTTAGCGTCTGGCCTTCGAGGTACTCCATCGCGATGAAATAGCGCTCGTCGGCGCGGCCAATCTCGTAAATCGTGCAGATGTTCGGATGGTTCAGCGCCGAAGCCGCTCGCGCCTCGCGCCGGAATCGCTCCAGCGCGTGCGAATCGGAAATCAGATTTTCAGGCAGGAATTTCAGCGCGACGTGCCGGCCAAGCTCTAAATCCTCGGCCTTATAAACCACACCCATTCCCCCGCCGCCGAGCTTTTCGACGACGCGGTAGTGCGAAATCGTCCGGCCAATCAGCGACGAAGTTTCGGCCATTTGCCGCGCATCTTAATCTGAGCTGGAATCTGCGTCAACGAATCGAGAGCCCTGCATTTACATCACCGGCTGCGACTTCCCGTACCCGAATTGCTCGCGGTGCTGTCGCAGCAAAAAGTGATCGGTCATCCCCGCGATGTAATCGCAGACCACGCGGTGCGTCGGCTCGCGCCGCGCCTGCCCCGCGTACGCCGGCGGCATTCGCTCCGGCCTCTTGACGAACAGCGTGAACAGCTCATCGAGTGCCGCCACGGATTTTTCCCGGTCTTCCGTGATCGCCGGATTCGAGTACAGTTTGGCGAACAAATATTTTTTCAGTCCCGCGTCTTCCGCAGCCAGCGCGGGCGAAAAACTCGCCAGCCGCTTCGCCGCGTGGCGCACATCCGCGACGCTCGCCGCTCCAATCCGCGCGATCTCGCTCCGCGTGTGCTCGATCAAGTCCGTCGCCAGCCGGTCCAGCACTCGTTTCAGCGCCTCGTTGAATTTCAGCTTGCGCTGCCCGGTCGGATATTTCTTGTCCACGCCGGAATACATCTCGCCGAACACAGGCACCGCCGCGCAGAGGTCGTCCAGGTCCAGCAATCGCGCCTCAAAACCGTCGTCCAGGTCCGCCGTGTTGTACGCAATCTCGTCCACCAAATCGATCAGTTGCGCCTCCAGCGGCGGCTTCTCGTCCAGCAGGTATTCGCCGAGTTCCGGAAATTCCGCGGCCGAATAGTCCCGCGAATGTTTCACGATTCCTTCGCGCACCTCGAACGTCAGGTTCAGCCCGGGAAAGTCGAGGTACCGCTGCTCGAACTGCTCCACGATTCGCAGCGCGTGCAAATTGTGATTGAACCTCTCGCCGTGTTCGCGCATTCGCAAGTCGAGTTGATGCTCCCCCGCGTGCCCGAACGGCGGATGACCGATGTCGTGCGCCAGCGCCAGCGCTTCCACCAGGTCCGCGTTCAGCCCCAGCGCCCCCGCGACGGTTCGCGCGATCTGCGCTACCTCCAGCGTGTGCGTCAGCCGGTTGCGGAAGTGGTCGGAAAATCGCGTCGTGAAGACTTGCGTCTTCGCTTCCAGACGCCGGAACGCCCGCGAATGCACCACGCGGTCGCGGTCCCGCGCATAGTCGTTGCGGTATGGATGCGCTGCCTCGGGATGTCGCCTCCCGCGCGTTTGCCGCACGTCCATGGCATAAGCCGCAGGGCCGGCCGAAGGCTGCAGGACGGTTTTCACATCGGCTATTGTAACGAAATTCGCTTCAAACAGCTTTTCCGGCGCGAATCAGGCAATTTGTGGAGCTTCGTCAATCCGAATTTGTTCCCGGGGAGTATCTACTCCTATACGTAAGGAGGGAGCATTGCCTCCGCATAAGCTACAGAAAATACGCCACTTGCAAAATCAAAATGCGGCGATCTCCCCCTGCACTTTGATTCAGGGAGCACAACTGGCCCTCTGACCAGTAGTTTTCCGCTCGCTTCCCGCAGTAGGCTTGCCTTGCTGGCTCGAGTCCCGCCAGTCCGGAGGGTCAGCCGATATGTTTTGCGACCGTTGCGGCCTTCAATTCTTGCCGCGGCAATCTGTCTGCACGCGATGCGGTCAAGCCCATAGCCAGCATTGGCTCCAGCTTTTCGGCCTGCTCACGATCTTCATCGCCATCGCCAGCAACACCTTGCTCGGCCTGTTCCTGCTTCCGCGCCTCGCGGCTGCGCCGGGCCGCTCGCGCACGTTTTTTCACGCTTGGATTTGGTTCGACACCAAATCCGCCATGTACGGCTGGGCCGCTCTCGCTCTCGCGCTACTTGCCTGGGACTATCTTGTCTGGCGCGGCTCTCGCCCCAAGGTCAAGGGCTGGGTCACGCGCAAAATCTTGACGCTCGTTCTCGCTGCCGCCGTCACGCCTTTCATCCCCGCGTGGCTCCCGGCCGGCCAGGTCTCCAACAATTTCCTGTCCGCAATCAATAAGTACCCCGGCCTGCCGCCGGTGCTGGCCTGGGCCGCCGTGTTTGTCGTGACCGCTCTGCTCTGCATGCATTCCGAGACGCGCGAGACTCTTCTCGGCCGCGGCCGCGCATTGAGCCTCGCCGGAATCAGCATCCTCACGCTCGTCATGGCCATGACCATGTTCGGCTGGCTGCTCAGCTACCGCTGATCCGGCTCACTAATCTTCCCGCATCCGACCCGGAACCCTCACAAAGGTTCATCGGCGAATGCTGTGCGTCGTGATGAGCGTTTTCATCTTTCCGTCACCCGTGTCAATAGCGGCGACAAGCGAGTGCGAGTTCGGTGTAATGTCGAAGAAAGTGTCGCGCCCCTTCGTCATCTTACCGTTGACGTTCTCCTCATAGTCGTTCACAAACGTTTTTCCTTCCCAGTGCGCCGTCCCGCGAACTTCGCAGGGATTCGTCGGATCGTTGAAGCAGGTGAAAAACCGGTAGACTTGCGCGTTCTTGTCCCACCAGATGGCGAGAATGCCGTCCAGCGGACCGGCCGAACCGTTCGAGTGAACTTCCTCAAGCAGGGTTGCGCCGCCTGCGACGAGCCGCACATGCGCCAATCCTTGGCGCGATCCGCCGTTCGGGAAATATTCGCTTCGCACCATGGACTCGGTCGTTCGCCAATCTCCGGCCAGCGCATCCGCGAGTTTCTGCATTTCCGAGTTGGCCGCCCGATCGGAAGACGGCATTCCCTGCCGTCCCGAAGTCAACGAACCAGTTACAACAAAAATCGCGAGCATCAGGATGCCGGGTATCAGTCCATGCTTCATTTGCCCTCCAAAGAAATAAAACGGGATTTCAGCAATCGTTCATCCATTTCGAATGCAAGCTGCCGCGCATCCCTGCTCGGTTTCGACGCGGCACTTGAATTCTCCAGACTCAGGTTAACAGTACTCGCATTCTGCGGCGGGTCCGCCGTTTCGCTCCGCGTTGACTTGCCCTTGGCCTCAGAATAGTATTGCGCCACTCTAAAGAGGCGGTGCCTATGGCGGAACTTCGTACCGCGGGGACTCTCACCGGCATCAGCGCGGCCCGCCGCCGCGATTTGTGGTGGCTTCAGCCGCTTCTCGTCTTCCTCGGCTTGGGCATTTTCATCGTCTATGCCACGTATCGCGGCCTCGCTGGAGATTTTTATGCCTGGGGCCCTTATCTTTCGCCTTTTTATTCTCCGCTGATTGACCCGCGGCATCACTGGTGGCCCTATTCGCCCGCATTGCTCATTCTCATCGGCCCGCTCGGCTTTCGCACCACCTGCTATTACTATCGCAAGGCCTACTATCGCGCCTTTTTCTGGGACCCGCCGGCCTGCGCCGTCGGCGAATTGCGCCACGGCTACCAAGGAGAGTCCAGCTTTCCCCTGATCCTGCAGAACGTCCATCGCTACTTCTTCTACATCTCGTTTATTTATCTCGTGTCGCTCTGGTTTGACGCCGTACACGGCTTCATCTGGGACGGCCGCTTCGGCATGGGCCTCGGCTCCCTCGTTCTCCTGCTCAACGCCGCTCTTCTCTCGCTCTACACTTTCTCGTGCCATTCCTGCCGCCATTTCGTCGGCGGCAATCTCGATTGCTTCTCCTGCGCGAAATTCGGCGGCGGCCGCCTCGGCATCTGGCGCAAAGTGACGTTCCTCAACGAGCGCCACATGCAAATCGCCTGGACCAGTTTGTTCTGGGTCGGCTTTTCCGATCTGTACGTTCGTCTCATCTCCTCCGGCGCCTTCCATGACCCGAGGTTCTTCTAACTCCCCAAATGGCAGACAAATTCGAGACCCACGAACATGATGTCCTGATCATCGGCGCCGGCGGCGCTGGACTTCGCGCCGCCATCGAAGCTCTCAATCAAGGCGCTTCCGTCGGCGTCGTCTGCAAATCGTTGCTCGGCAAGGCGCACACGGTCATGGCCGAAGGCGGCATCGCCGCCGCGATGGGCAATGTCGACGCCGCCGACGGCTGGCGCACGCACTTCCGCGACACCATGCGCGGCGGCAAATTCCTCAACAACTGGCGCATGGCCCAGCTTCACGCCCAGGAAGCTCCGGCTCGCGTCCGCGAACTCGAGCAGTGGGGCGCTCTCTTCGACCGCACCGAATCGGGCGACATCATGCAGCGCGCCTTCGGCGGCCACACGTTCAAGCGTCTCTGCCACGTCGGCGACCGCACCGGCCTTGAACTCATCCGCACGCTCCAGGATCGCGGCGTCAGCATGGGCATCGACGTCTACATGGAATGCACCGTCACGCGATTGCTCAAAGACGGCGACCGCATCGCCGGCGCCTTCGGCTACTTCCGCGAGCAGGGCCGCTTCGTCGTCTTCAAAGCGAAATCCATCGTCATCGCCACCGGAGGCATCGGCAAAGCCTGGAAAATCACTTCCAACTCCTGGGAGTACACCGGCGACGGCATGGCCCTCGCCTGCGAAGCCGGCGCGGAACTAATGGACATGGAATTTGTCCAATTCCATCCCACGGGCATGGTCTGGCCTCCGGGCGTCCAAGGCATTCTCGTCACCGAAGCCGTCCGCGGCGAAGGCGGCATCCTCCGCAACAAGCTCGGCGAACGCTTCATGGAAAAATACGATCCCAAGCGCCTCGAGCTTTCCACTCGCGACGTTGTCGCTCGCTCCATCTACACCGAAGTTCGCGAGGGCCGCGGCTCCGAACACGGCGGCGCGTATCTCAATATCTCCCACAAGCCCGCCGACTACGTGAAGCGCAAGCTCCCGGGCATGTACCACCAGTTCCTGGAACTCGCCGACGTGGACATCACGAAAGGGCCCATGGAAGTCGGCCCCACGTGCCATTACATGATGGGCGGCATCCGCGTCGAAGCCGAAACCGCGCAGTCCAGCCTTTCCGGCCTCTTCGCCGCGGGCGAAGCCGCCGCCGGACTTCACGGCGCGAATCGCCTCGGCGGCAATTCCCTCTCCGATCTTCTGGTCTTCGGACGCCGCGCCGGCCTCGCCGCCGCCGAGCACGCGAAAAAATCCGCCGCGCCAAAAATTGACTCCGCGCAAATTGAAAGCGCCGCGCGCGAGATGCTCGCTCCCTTCGAGCGCGCGAGCGGCGAAGGCCCTTACGAGATTCATCGCGAATTGCAGGAAGCGCTCCAAAAACTCGTTGGCATCTTCCGCAATGAAGCCGACCTCAAGGAAGCCCTCGCCGGAATCGGCAAATTCCGCGAGCGCGCCGCGCGCGTCCGCGTCGAAGGCTCGCGCATGTTCAATCCGGGCTGGCATCTCGCGCGCGACCTCGTTTCCATGCTCACGGTCGCCGAAGCCGTCACGCGCTCCGCCATCGCGCGCAAGGAGAGCCGCGGCGCTCACAGCCGCATCGATTTCCCGAATTACGATCCCGAATGGCAGAAGAAGAACAACATCATCGTCCGCGAGGCATCCGGCATGGCGCTCCGCCAGCGTCCCGTTCCCGAGATGCCCGCGGACTTGCAACAGCTCTTGGCTGAGGATAAATAGAAGTAACCAGCGGAGGCTCTTGTGGCAGAAGCTGTCTTATCCGTTTTCCGCGGCGACCGCGATGGCGGCAAGCCCGTGGACTACCGCGTCCCCATCGCGCCGGGCATGGTCGTTCTCGACGCCCTGCACTACATCCAGGGCCATCTCGCTCCCGATCTCGCCGTGCGCTGGAACTGCAAAGCCGGCCGCTGCGGCTCCTGCTCCGCCGAAGTCAACGGCCGCCCGCGCCTCACCTGCAAGACGCGCATGGACTCCCTGCCGCAGGAAAAGCCCATCACCATCTCGCCCATGAAGACGTTCCCGGTCATCAAGGATCTCGTCACAGACGTCTCCTGGAATTATTCCGTCAATAAAAAAATTCCTGCGTTCTCTCCGCCGCCGAACGTCCAATGGAAAATGTCCCAAAACGACGTTGACCGCGCTCAGGAATTTCGCAAGTGCATCGAATGTTTCCTCTGCCAGGACGTCTGCCACGTCCTCCGCGATCATTCGAAGCATTCGGAATACGGCGGGCCCAGATTTTTCGTTCGCGTCGCCGGCCTCGAAATGCATCCTCTCGACGCCGCCTCCCGCGCTCCGCTTCTGAAAAAATCTCTCGGCATCGGCTTCTGCAACATCACGAAATGCTGCACGGAAGTCTGCCCCGAAAGCATCCACATCACCGACAACGCCATCATTCCTCTCAAGGAACGCGTCGTGGACGAATATTACGATCCGATTTTCCGCCTGGTCCGCAAAATTCGCGGCTCGGGCTGATCGCCTGTCTCGCAGGAGGCGCCATGAACTACGCATTGAAATCGATTTCCAAAGCCGGCATTCCCGAAGCCATCTCCAAGGCCGAGCTGTACCGCTACATCAACGAGCCCGAGGAAGCCGAGTCCATCTGCCACGATATTCTCGCCATCGAGTCGGGCAATCAGCTCGCCTTGCGCACGCTCGGCCTTTCCATCACCGACCAGTTCACCGGCGCGCCCAACGATCGCTACGCCGAAGTCCAGTCCATCTTCGAGCGCCTCACGGACCGCTACGAGCGCTCGTATTACCTCGGCCTCCTCCACGAGCGCCGCGCCAAAGTCCAGCTTCGCGCCGGCCGCCCTCCTCACACTTTGCATGTGCTCTTCGAGGAGGCCATGCGCTGCTTCGAGGAAGCCGAAAAAATCCGCCCGCAGGGCAACGACGATTCCATTCTTCGCTGGAACCGCTGCGTCCGTCTGCTCCATTCGCATCCGGGCGTCGAAGCCGCCGAAGAAGTCCTCGACATCGGCGACAGCAAACCGTATTGAATGCGAAGCATGACTCGCGTTCCCGCATCGCGGAATAAATTCGGCTGAGAGAGGTCCATTGATGACGAAATCATTCCTGTCCACACTCGCAATTCTTAGTTTTCTAAGCGCAGCTCCCTCGGCGCGCGCGCAGCAATCCGCCGCGCCCGCCGCGACGCATCAAACCGAAACCGACGAATACACGCGCTACGAACTCCTCGCCCCCGATTCCGCCAGCTTCAAAATCTATTACGAAGTCACGGCCACCGCCGCCGGCGCCACCGTTTTCTACAATCCCATTCGCAAAGGCAGCGTCTCGAGCGACGAATCCGTTTACGACGCCATGTCCGGCGAGCTTCTAAAATTCGAAGTCGTCTCCGGTGCCGACGCTCAAAAAGATCCCCTCATGGCCCGCGCCGATCCCTCGACGGACTACATTAAAGTCCGTCTCGCCCGCGCCGTCCCGCCCGATGGCCAGGGCCGCGTCATCATCGTCAAGACCTACAAAGACGCGAAGAGCTACTATCGCGACGGCGACGTCATCGTCTTCGATCGTCCCCTCGGCATTCGCCGCAACAAAGTCGTCCTCCCCGTCGGCTACGAACTCGTCTCCTGCAACGTTCCCTCGCAGGTTCTCACCGAGCCTGATGGCCGCATCTCCATCAGCTTCATGAACGCGAGCGCCGGCGAAGCCCCGCTGAAATTGCGCGCGAAGCTCGGCGCGCAGACCGGCCCTGCCGCCGCGCCGCATCCGCTCACCTCCGCGCGCAGTTGGGAGTCTCCGTTTCCTGGCGGCACGGAGCGCGGCCGCCTCTCCGAACGCGCGCATCAGGATCGCGACATCGTCTATTTCCTCCAGCAGCCCGAAACGCACGCCTTCAGCCTCTACCACGACTACACCGAGTCGCGCCCGGGCGCGCATCAATATCTCAATGTCGTCCGCGAAGGCAGCACCGTCTCCGATCCTTCCGCCTATGTTCTCGACACGGGCGAGAAACTCGCTTCGCGCATCATGACTGGCGCCGACCTCGCCGCTGAGAAAATCGACACCGAAGGCGAGCAGGTCAGCCCCACCACGCAGGTTGTCGTGATTCCCTTCACTCCGGTGAAAAAAGGCCAGTCGGTTCGCCTGAGGATTTCGGAAACCTATGCCGCGCCTGTCAGCTATCGCCTCGATGGCGACGAACTCGTTTTCGATCGCAGCTTCGGCCGTCCGCGGAACGCCGTCGTGCTGCCCGCGGGCTGGTATCTCACGGCGAGTTCCATTCCCGCGACGGTCACGCAGTTGCCCGACGGCCGCATCCGCCTCGATTTCTGGAACGGCCGCCCCGACGAGGTCGACGTCCTCGTCAAAGCCCGCCGCCTCGCCTCCGCCCCGGCAAACCCACAGTAATTCAGAGCGATGGCTTAGCGGGATGCGCCTCCGTCTTCGCCGCCGGCGCGCCCGGAGCCTCCATCGCCTTCGGGAACGTCGCCTGCTTTGCCAAACTCGGCGAATCATAAATCGCGTCGAAAATCATTTTGTACGTCCCGTGTGACTGCCCGCGCCACTGCGGCTTGAATCCGAACAGGTAAACGCGCCCATTCCCGTACGCCACTTCCATTGCCGCCGCCTTCCCTTCGATTTTCTCCGGGTGCAGCAAATATCCGCTCGCGAGCGGGCTCACGTTTTCAGGATAGCTCGCCAGCACCGCGCCGCGGAATCCTGGCTTCGGCGCGAACGCCGGCCCGTTCTCGAACATCACGATCGGATCGTCCGGCATTCCCCACAGTCCGGACTGATTGGCGTCATGCAGCTCGACGCGCAGCAGCGACCCGGAGCAATAAAACTCATCCTGCTTGAGCCCTTCCAGCACGTTCGTCACGGGCAGCCCAAACTGCTCGATTGCGAAAAGAGAAGCATTGTTGAACGCGATCAGCGTTCCGCCCTGCTGCACGAATTCGCGCAGCGCAGCCACTCCAGCTTCGCCGACGCCGCCGGCAAATTCGCCCGGCACCGACCCCGTTGCGAATCCGTTCAGGATTTGGTTCGCCCCCGCGTCGGGCAGAATGATCGCGTCGAACTCGTCGCGCAAGTGGCTCGCCTGAATGTCGCCAGTGTGCAGCGTGATGGGCGCGAATCCGTATTTCTCCAGAATCCATCGCGTCCATCCTTCGTCGATGTTCGGCGTCCACGCGCGGTAGAGTCCCACGCGCGGCTTTTTCGTGGCGATGGATTCCGCCGGCGCTCTTTCCGCCGCGCGAATCACGAGCGAATTATTCTTCGCAATCTCGTTCATTCGTTCGCGGCTCACGCCTGAAACCACAATCGTCCCCGGCTCGACGCCGCCCGCCGCCGCGGCCGAAGCGAAACTCACTTGCCCTCCCGCCGCGAACGCGTCGTTGATCGCCTTGAAACTGTTGTTCGTCTTGTGGCTGACCAGGAAAATGGAGCCAGCTCCCTCCACGCTTCCCGCCGGCGCCGCGAACTCCGTGAGCGGTTTCAGCGTCGCAAGCTGCTCCTTTGTCACCGGCTGCATCACAGCGTCCGCGTCCACGCCCATCTGCATCGGCAGCGTCCATCCCGCCACGTCGTACGGGCGGATCGGCGTCCCGTTCTCGCGCAGGTCCGGATATTTCTGAGGTTCGAAAAGTTCCTTCACGAGCCCCGCGAACGGCTGGTCCATCAGAATCACCCACGACCCCGCCGGATATTTTCTGTCGTTCGCCGCGAATGGCTGCGCCGCCTGATTCATTTCGATGCCGTTGAGCATCATCTTTTGCACGAGCATCGCCGCCTCCGGCAAATCCCGCTGCTCGGTCGAAATCACGTACGCGTACGGAGGATTTTTCTCGAACCGCTCGATGTTGTCGCGCCCCGCCTGATATTTGTTGTAGAGCAGTTGCTCGTGGTATTTCGCCGCCGTGTCCAGCACGGACATCGATGCGCCCACCATGTACCGCACCGCGTCGCCGAGCCGCCACCACCCGCCCTCCCACGGGCTGCTGTAAAATATCTGCGAATTCAGCGCCTGAAAATCCTTCGGAAAGTCCCGCACGGTGTAAAAGTGCGGCGTCGCGTATCCGTAAAGCGCCGTCTCGGTGAAAAATGAAATCGTGTTCCGGAAAATTCCCGTGAAGTCCTGAAATCCCGGATACCAGTTGTCGAATCCCACGCGGTTGATCGCCCCCGGCATCTGATGCTCGTCCAGGTACGCGGCCATGTCGATGCCGAATGCGTTCAGCCATCGCATCAGCAATGGCTGGATGTTCGACGAAATCGGCTCGACGAAAGGAGGAATGAAAATCCGCGCCGGAAATGGCGCCGTCTGGTGCTGGCAGTAGAATACTTCTGCATCCCACTCGAGTTCCACGCGCGTGATTTCCTGCGACTCCAGCATGTTGTTCATGTACCCGTCGCGGTTGTTGTCGTGCCCCACGTACTCTTGATACAAATCCGGCAGCGGGCTCACTTCGAATCGCGTCCCCAGATTTTTCCTGTACCACGCGACCACCTCGTCCTGCCCGTCCGGATTGAGCGTCGGCCACAGCACGATGATCACGTTGTTCAGAATGGCGTCAATTTCCGGATCGTTCTGCGTCGCCACCAGCTTGTACGCCAGCGCGATCGAATGTTGCGCGCCCGCCACTTCCGTCGAATGCATCCCGCCGTCCAGGTGCACGATCACTTTGCCTTCGCGCGCCAGCTCGTGCGCCGCCGTATCGTCGATTCCCCGCGCCATCGTGAGCTTCCTGTTGATGCCCTTGAATTTGTCGAGCTGCGCCAGATTTTCCGGCGACGAAATCACCGCGTACTCGAAATCGAGCCCCCGCGTTGTCTTCCCCGCGGGATAAATCTTGATGCGGTTCGAGCTCTCCGCTAATTTGTGGAAGTACGCTCGCGATTCGTCGTAGTTCGCGAGATAAAAATCGTCGCCCGGCGTATGCCCCAGCACCGAGGCTGGCGTCGGCACTTTCGGATCAACTGTCGGCGCGGCGGCTTGCGCGTTTGCGGATTGCGCCGCCAATGAGAGATACAATAGCGTCGCAAGAATGGACAGCCATGAAGATACCGCTCGATTTTGTTTTCGCATGCCGCGCACTCTATTCAGAATTCGGCTCGATGTAAAGTCTCCCTGTGCCGGCGCGTTGTTCCGGCGCATCTAAAAGATTTGCGACATAAGGAGGAATCATGATTCGCAAAGCTTCAGCAGTCTGGAATGGTTCATTAAAGGAAGGCAAAGGCACGATCACCACGGAAAGCGGTGTCCTCTCCAAGACTCCGTATTCATTCGCCACGCGCTTCGAAACCGCTCGCGGCACGAACCCCGAGGAATTGATCGCCGCCGCTCACGCCGGCTGCTTCACCATGGCGCTTTCTGCCGAACTCGGCAAGGCCGGCATCACGCCCGAGAGCCTCGAAACCTCCGCCGCCGTCACTCTCGAAAAACTCGAAGCCGGCTTCACCGTCACAAAAATTCATCTCGACGTCTCCGCGCGCATTCCCAACGCCGACCAGGCCGCCTTCGAAAAAGCCGCGCAATCCGCCAAGGCCGGCTGCCCGATTTCGCGCCTCCTCAAAGCCGAAATCACGATGTCTGCGCGCCTCGTCTCCGGCATCGCCTCCGGCGCCTAAAAGCTGGCTTGCTCTGCTGCCTTTCCGTTCTTGTGGTGCATTGGTCTCACGATCTCATGTCGAATCCCCGGTCTCCGCGGCGACCGGAGTGAGGGATCTGCTTCTTGCTGTCCGCATTTGCTTTTCGCGGGCGAAGCCCGCTTTGGACTGCGGCGGTCTACGCCGCTTTGTACTTCCGCTCGCGCCCCCTCACCGTGCGCCACGTTTGTTTTGCCACTGAGCGCGGATATCCCGAGTGCTGTTGCAGTTCGTCGGACTGGGCAGTAGCGGCTCAGAGTGCGGTATCCTTGCTTCCATGCCCGGCTCCCGCGTCTCCGCCGACGAACGCTCTCGCGCCGGCCTTTGCGCCGACTGCATCCACGCGCGAAAAATCAAATCCGACCGCGGCTCGCGTTTCTATTTGTGCGACCTTTCGCGCTCCGACCCCACGTTCCCGAAATACCCGCGCCTCCCTGTCGCCGAATGTCGCGGCTACGCCCCGCGCGCCAAGTCTGCGCCGTGACAGCACAGCTCGAGATCCGTCATGGTCCAGCGCGCTGCGCGCAACGGAAGCGTGCGTCTGATATCCGGTTGAATCAGCAGCTCCCGTGTCTCGGAAACTTCCTGTTACAAAGCACTTGACAGAACAAAGCAAATCCGCTAGCCTTGGTTCGCGGCGAAATCCTCGTGATTGGAGATCTCTCGTGGCCAGACGAATCGCTGCGATCATTTTCATCTTTGTTTGTTCCGCCATTGCTTGGGTCGTTCTTGGCAGCGCATTGCTTGTCCGCACCTACACGGCAAGCGATACGCTCGGCGGCCAAGTCCAGTCCATCTGGGGCGCTCCTCAAGTCCAAGCGCCTCCAACTGCCACCTACACGGTAACAACGACGAAAACAGTCGAAACCACTCAAAATGGCGTCACCGCCCGCCACGTCGAAGAGCAGCACACCGACGTTCAATTGCCTCTCGACTCGAGCGCCATCAACGTCGATCTCGGCGTCGACTATCGCCAGAAAGGGCTGCTTTGGTACAGCACGTACCGATCCGGGTTTTCCGGCACGTACGTTTTCCGGAATCCGACCAGCTCCGCGCAAGACGTCACTTTCCGGTTCCCTCTTCCTGCGAAGCAGGCAATCTACGACGACGTGCTGGTGACAGCCGACAACAAACCCCTGCCGCTGGCGACAGCGAATGGAGTCTTGAGCGCTAGCTCACCCATACCCGCCGGAGCAACAATGGCCCTCCACGTCGGATATCGCTCGCAAGGCCTCGACACGTGGCAGTACAAACTCGGCGACGAAGTCGCGGAGGTCAAGAATTTCACCCTGAAAATCAGGACAAACTTCAGCGGATTCGATTTCCCGGAGAATACGCTTTCGCCGGGCGAGGAACAGAAAACTGCTGAAGGGTGGGAGCTGGCTTGGAATTACCGCAGCCTTCTTTCCGGCTTCCAAATCGGCTTAAAAATGCCGCAGAAGCTCCAGCCGGGGCCGCTCGCGGGGCGCATCAGCTACTTTGCTCCCGTGTCGCTCCTGTTCTTCTTCTTTGTGGTCTTCATTCTCACGATGCTGCGCGGCATAGAATTTCACCCTATGAATTATTTCTTTCTTGCCTGCGCGTTCTTCGCGTTCCATCTTCTGCTTGCGTATCTCGTGGACCACATCTCGATTCATGCGGCGTTCATAATCTGTTCGGCGACGTCGCTACTCCTCGTCTGGAGTTACTTGAAAGTCGCGGTCGGCAGCCGGTTCGCTCTTGAATGCGGCGTGGCGCAATTCGCGTACTTGATTCTGTTTTCCTACGCGTTCTTTTTTCAGGGATTCACCGGCTTGACCATCGCCATCGGCGCGATCTTCACGCTTTTCGTCGCCATGCAAGTGACCGCGAAAATCCGTTGGACCGAGAAATTCGTGCGAAGGCCAGCGTGATGTGCCAAAAAATCGCTCGAGATTCTCCAGCGTGTAGCAGCGCGATGCTATCATGCTGGCCAAATAGTCGCAGCAAATCGGGAGCAGAAAGCCTGGGCCACCCGCCAACAGATATGGCGATGAAAGCAAAGGGGGCTTCCAGTGATTTCGTCTCAGAAGGTCGCCCGAGAGAGGTACAGCTTATTTGTGCTCGCGATTGTCCTGCTTTTGTTGGGTGGTTTGGGCATCTATCTCGGGTCTCACAACTTTACGATTCGCGTTCTGGGGGTCACAGCCGTCATTGCAAGTACATACCTCGTTCGCATTTCGACTGTCCGCAGCCAATCGGAGTTGCCCGAGGCAGGCGGTGCAGGGACGGCTCTGAAAAGAGCGCAGGGCCCAGGACGTCTGGCATGGGGCGCAGCTTTGGTCTTGGTGTTCTTACTTGGAGCTTCTCTGTTCTTGCTTCACCAAGATGCCATCAATGGTAGCCATGCACGATGGCCTGCCGATCTGTTTTTCGGAGTTGGAATAGCATTCGCATTGTGACGGGTTACATAGCCGCAAAAGTCTTCGGCCGTGCGCGTAGGTGAGGGCTGCTAGTATTGAGCGATTGGTCTGACCGCGAGTGGCCCACACGTAGGCCATGATTTTCAATTTCAGGTTGCCCAACGCTCGGCTTGTGAGCGTGGGGCAGTTCAGCGCGAACTATTCGCGGCTGCGCCATTTGCGATCAATCCACGAGACCGGCTTCGACCAGCACATCGCTCACCAACAGCGCAGACGCGGGATTAATTCGGTGTGCGTTCTTAGCTGAGACCAAATTCAGGGCGTAATCGCAATCGCGCGGACCGGGCTGCCCGAACCGCGCACAATCTTCAGCGGCGCGGCGATCACGATCGCGCCCGTCGCCGGCAGCCGGTCGAGATTGCACAATCCCGCGAGCCCGAATTTGCCGCTGCCGTGCATGAAATAGTGATTTGAAAACGGCGGTTGGAATTTCGCGGCCTGTCCCGCGTCGGTCCCCACGGTCTCGACGCCCACGCCCAGAATATCCCGCTGCGTCGCGAGGAACTCGCTGCACTCCTTCGCCCACCCGGGCGTGTGCGGCCCGTCCTCTTTGAGATTGATGTATTGCTTCGCGTCCGCGCGCTTCGACCACCCCGTGCGCAGCAGCACCCACGCGCCGCCGGGAATCTTTCCGTGCTGTTTTTCCCAGTTCTCGATGTCGGCGACGCTCAGGAGAAAATCCGAATTCTTCTCGACCGCGCGCGTCACATCAATCACGCACGCCGGACCAATGAATTTCCCGGGCGCAATCAGGTCCACCGAAGCGTCCGGCAAGTCCTTGCCGCTGATCCAGTGGATCGGCGCGTCGAAATGCGTGCCCGTGTGCTCGCCCGTCTCGAATCCGTTCCAATACCATGCCGGGCCGCGCTCGTCGTAATGCGCAAGCTCCCAGATTTTGAATGCGGGCGTGTTGTTCCATTGCGCAGGCAGCGGCAGCAGCGGCGTTTCGGGAGAGAGCGGCGCGGTCAAATCCACCACGCGCAGCCGCCCCGCCTGCAATTCCCGGATCAACTCCGCCAATACGGCTGTCATGCGTTTTGCTCGTCCTTCATTTCAGCGATTGGACGTGCCGCGCAAACTGAAACCGATTTTCGAGCAGCGTCAAGTCCGTCACGTATTTCGCCGGCCCCGCGGCCTCCACCTTGGCAACAATCGTAGTCAGTTCGTTGCCGTGAATCGCCGCGCTCGCCGCGGATTTGAATTCCTCGACGGCGCGAACCGTCATCGCCTTCTTGATTCCCGAAGCGCGCGCCACGCCCTCCAAATCCGTGCCTGTTCCCGTCGCCGTCGGAAATCCGCCGACAGAAAGGAGGCTTTCGTTATCGAAAACGACGTGAACCAGGTTTTTCGGCGCGTACCGCGCCATCGTGCTCAATGTGCCCAGATTCATCAGCAGCGACCCGTCGCCGTCGAGCACGACGATTTTCTGATTCGGCTTCGCCAGCGCCAGCCCCAATCCTGTCGACGACGCAAGCCCCATGGCGTGCTGCAAATAGAAAAAATTCTGCCGGTGCCCCAGCGATTGCATCTCCGCCGCCACCGCTCCCATGATCGTGACGACGAGGCATTTCTCAAGCTCCGGATAAATGGCGCGCAGGCATTCGAGCCGCTGCATCACTCCTCCCACATTAAATCGCGCATCATCAGCAGCGCCACCGGCTGCAAACTGCTCTCCGCGAGCGTTTGCGCCTGCTGAATCCACTTATCCGCCGCCTCCGGCGAATCGAGGAACGAATACGGAATCCCCAGCCCGCGCAGCAGCGGCTCCGTCGCGTTCCCGCCCTGCATCTGCCACGGGTCGCGTTCGCCAAACGTGCCGCGATAGCTGATCAGCATCAGCAGCGGAATCTTGTAGAGGTGCGCGAACGAAACGATGCCGTTGATCGCCGCGAGGAAGCCGTGGTTCTGCATCAGCATCGCGGATTTCACTCCCGCAAAATGCGCGCCCGCGGAAATTCCGACGCCCTCTTCCTCCTTCGCCAGCCGCACCAGAATCATTTCCGGGTCTTCATCCGCCATGCGGATCAAGTGCACCAGCCACGTCTCCGGCAGCGCCGACATGATGCGGACGCCGCACTGCTTGAGCGCGGAATAAATCAGCGTCGAATTTTTCGTGGAGACGGGCATGCTCACTCCGCTGCAGCAAATGAAATCGCGGGAAAGAGTACGCATCATACCCACATCACCCGCCAAATGGAAAGCCTCGGCGCCAATCATCCGCTAAGTATTTCTTGACGCCGCCATTCAAGAGGAGTAAATCTCTGACAATCTTCTGAGCGTCGCATTCCAAATGCTGCGCCCGGGCCCCGGTCAATTCCGCACAAGGAGGAAAGCCATGGTCTCTCGCATCATCACCTGCAGCGTGAATCAGTCGAAGATTAATGAATTCAAGAAAGCGGTGAATGAAGAGTTCCTTCCCCGTATCCAGGCCCAGCCGGGATTCCTCGAAAACATTGAATCGCTCGATCCCGCGACGGGAAAATTCTGCTGCGTCACCGTTTGGAAGAGCCCCGCGGACGTCGCGAATTACGATAACGGTCTGTTCAAGGAAGTCGCTGCCAAACTCGTGCCGCTGATGGAAGGTGGGCCGGCGGTACAGACGCTGCCCGTGGAGAATTCGTCAGTGCATCACGTCAAGGCCGGCCGCGCCGCCGCGTAGACTCGGCTTTAGGATTTCCCTGCGGGCAGCAGCGCGAGTCCCTGATCGGCCTCATCGGCCGCGCTGGTTTCGGGAAATTCCGACTTCACCTCGTTGTAGTATTTCGCGGCCTGCGCCGGATTCGACTGCCGGTAATGCTCCGCCAGCGCGAGCAGCACTTCTGACTTCGGCACGAAGATCGAATTCGAACTCAGCAGTTGCGTAAAGAGCGCGACCGCCTGATCGGCCTTTCCCTCGCGATCGTAAATCTGCGCGAGCTCGAATCGCGCCATCGCCGCGAGGTCGGCGTTCGACTCGCTCTCCATTCCCGTGAGCCACGGAATCGCCTGCGCGTCCTGGCCCAGCCGCTCAAGGCACAGCGCGGCGTAGTAATGCGAGAGCTGGCCCGAGCGCGTCCGCGGATACTGGTTCGCGACGTCTTCGAATTTTTTCAGCGCGTCCTGGAATTTCGCCGACGCCTGCGAATAACTGATCTGGTCCGGCGAAGGCTTCTGCCCCGTCGTGAGCACGGGTGCCTCGAATCTTTGCATCGCGTCCGCGAACGCCGCCGCGGCTTTCGCCGACTGCCTCTGCGAATACGTCCGCCAGCCGAACACGCCCAGGCCGATTACCACCGCCGCGGCGACCAGGTAAATCATCATCGTCTGGTGCGACATCACCGCTTCGGCACTGTGCGCCAGCGCTTCCTGCACCTGGTCGGTCTTCAGTTCCCTGCGCGATATATGCTGTGGCACGTGCCCCCTCGTCTCAATCCTTCGGGAAACCATATCCTAGCACATTCGCGTTTGCTGGAGACAGGTTCGGCTGTTTTGTCCGACCTCCTTTCGATGGAGTACTGGTGCTGGCCAAAGAGCCAAATTGGCTCTTTTGGAGGGCAAATAGTACCGACCAGAGAGAGCCAATCCGGAAGTTGAAATTTCGCTCGAAATCCCGTTTTTCGGGCGCGACGAGGTCGCGAGAGAGCAGGGGCGAGCGTGGATATTGGGGATTTCGCGGCGGTGAGCGAAAAGACACAGAAATCTCGAGATGCGAATATGAGAGAGTCATTGAGAGCCAATTTGGCGAAAATTCGGCATTTTCAGAGGACCAATTATTGTTGAGTTAGGAGCAGTGACCCACCTTCGCCAAGGCTACGGCGCGGCAAGCAAGTGACCCGACGATTCCCCATGCCCCCCTGCGCCCGGCGCGCGGGGATGCGGCGGGTAAACTCGACGATCCCCCGAGCTCGACGATCCCCCGAGCTCCCCTATCCGGGGACTCGGGAGGCCCCGTTTGTCGTCGAGCTGGGCGGCCCCTCCTGTTATTGTTGAGTCAGGAGCTGTGACCCGCCTTCGCCAAGGCTTCGGCGCGGCAAGCGTGTGACGGGCACACCACGGCGGGGGCATTCACCGCAGAGGCGGCGAGAACAGAGAGAATGGAGCGGATGGCTAGCGAGACGCGGTGATCAGTGGTCAGTGGTCAGTCCGGAAGCAGAGGCCAGATAAAAAAGCGACGATCCCCCCTGTGCGCGCGAGTTCGGCGTGACGGCTGCGTCGTCACATCCCAGCGCGCAAGTAGTCGGCGTATTCGGCGAGAGGGACGCTGCGAATAGGCCCCGACCAAGGGCGTCGGTGTAAACTCCGCGGCGGCGTGCCGCCCTTCGAATCGGCCGCAGACGGGCTCCCGCCACTCGCCACGGCGAGCAGGTGGCGGGCGAGCTCTGGGCAGACCGCAGTCCCAAAGTGGGCTGCGCCCGCGAAAGGATGCAAATAAAAAGCCACCCGATAGGGTGGCCAGAAAATGTCAGTTTTGCCTCGACTGGTCGCCCTTCGGCAAGTTCAGGGTCAAATTCTTAAGGCAATAGCGACACGAATCGAGGTTAATGGAAAAAATTGTAACAGGGGGTCAAAAATTTGTCAAGTTCTTTATATGCAAGGGTAGCGTCAACATATTTGTGTAAATTCGGGGAGGGGTTGACGTTCCCAGGAACGGTTCAAATGGCTGATGACGCCAAAAACGATGCGATCGCAGCTTTCCACGTTCGAAAAACTGCTCATGGGGCGCGTCCGGCGGCG
>DATEFX010000014.1:0-45693 GCA_035280405.1 Candidatus Acidiferrales bacterium
GCGCTTTCGTGCGTCTGCGGCGAAAGCTCCACGCTCTGCGGCAATGGCACCACCGGCCTCCGCGCATAATAAGGTTGTGAAAGCTGCTGGATGAACGACTGCGGCGCTCCCGCCACGAGCGACAATTCCACGTCGTTCCAGTCCTCGCCGACGGTATTATCGACAATCGCCCAACCCTGCAGCAGCGGTTCGTCGCCGTGCTTGGCGGGCAGGACGACGCGATAAGTTGTCTTCCATATCGGGACTTCGCTGATGTAGCTGACGTAAAGCTGGCGGTCGCCCGTGCCAGCGGCCGAGATGGTCATGCGCCGAAGGTCCTGCTGCCGCTCTGACGCCAAAAGCGAGAGATACCGACCGACTTCGTCGGTCACATCCCGTTCAGCCAGGCGAATGCTCGCTGCGGGCGTAATCTCCACCGTGCGCACGTCGCCCGTGTCACTCACCACGGTTGCCAGGTCCACTTCCAATGTCGTGCCGCCGCTGACGCGCGTCTTGCGTTCGATACTGAGGAGGCGGCCTGTGATCGCAGTATCGCCGCTGCGGACTTCGACACGAGCCCCGCGCAGAGCCGTGAGAAATTCCGCGAGATTCGTTTTCTCGCCGAGGGGCAGGCGGAGCGCACCGAGGCGCTGGCTGAGTGATGCTTGCGAATTGTAGTCCACGCCCGTGATGCGTCCGCCATTTAGATCCAGCACCGTGAGCGATTGCAGGACGTCGTTGAGTTGTGCGCTGGTGAAATCGATTGCGACGGTCTGATCGTTGCGCACCTGCCCCAGATGCTCGAAATAGCCGACGCCGCTTTTGTAAAGAACGACGCGCCGCACCGGGAGTTTGGCCGCAGGCCCCGCATCGGGCGAAGCTCCAGGCTCCGGCGCGCCTGCGTGCGCGAACGCAGCCGTCGCCTTCGTCGAGCGAGACCTTTCCGGCTGCAGCTTCTTCGTCGAGGGCGGATTTTGCTGCGGCGAAGCCGTTAAAGTTGTCAAAGACAACGCTGCGAAGCACACTATGGCGATGCAAGACTGCTTGATTGGTCTGGGCATGGAATCCTCCGTTGGACTTTCGAGTGGGGACGAGGGCGCCGGGCTCCCGCACCTCCTGGACACCGGCGCGCCTCGGCAGCCGCTGTGAATTGGGACACCAAATTTGAACCAAATGTTGCACGAACGGAAAATGGCAACTTGAGTTGCGACGAAGGGTGAATATCGTCAGTGCGACGCCGGGGGCGAGGTGCTGCCGCGCACCTCGACAGCAGTGAATTCCACGCCCCAAAATCGAGGCGCGGGAGACAGGAACTCCACGCCAATGCGCGTGCCCTTATCTGAGGTGTCTCCCAGATAGACGACGCGGCACTCCTGTTCTTCCTCGCTCACCGGGTTGATCAGAAGGATTTGCGCGCCCAGCTCGACGTCCTGGTTCAAGTAGAGGAGCCCGCCGTGCGAATTCACCACGATCGTCTGGCACGATTCGCGGAATTTTTCGCCATCGGTGTTCAGTCCACGAACCTTTACAGGAATGCGCGTGAAGACGCGGGAACTGCGCCGGCGATTTTCGTTCTCAGAAGGAGGCATAATGAAAGTATCGTGCAACAACCCAAATGTCGAGTCAACGAAATCGATGCTCCGCTTTCCTCTTGCTGCAACATCCGCCCTTCCTTACAATGTGCAGTTTCGCACGCCCTGAATTCCGTCGTATCGCGAGGTAAATGCGGGACGCGAGCGCCGCGGGCAGCTGCGTGCAATTTCATTTTGAGGAGCAATGATGAATTTCCTCGACTACATCGAAAGCCATCGCTCGGAAAATCTGAACGAACTGAAGGATTTTCTGCGGATTCCCAGCGTCAGCACGAAGAGCGAGCATAAGCCAGACATCGAAAAGGCATCTCGCTGGGTTGCTGACCGTTTGCGCGAGGCGGGCTTTCCGCAGGTCGAGGTGATTCCCACGAAAATGCATCCGCTGGTTTACGCGGAATCGCTCCAATCCCCTGGCAAACCGACCGTCCTGTTCTACGGCCACTACGACGTGCAGCCGCCGGAGCCATTGAACCTGTGGACGTCGCCGGCATTCGAACCCACCGAGCGCAACGGTAATCTTTACGGCCGCGGCACAGCCGACGACAAGGGCCAAGTGCACATCCATTTGAAGGCCCTAGCCGCGCTAAAAAACGCGGAAGGCAAGCTTCCCTTAAATGTGAAGGTGATCGTGGAGGGTGAGGAAGAAGTCGGCAGCGTGAATTTGTGGGATTTTGTCACGAACAATAAAGACCGCCTCAAGGCCGACGCCCTAGTCGTATCGGACACTTCGATGCTCGCCCGCGGAGTTCCTTCCATTACTTACGGTCTTCGCGGCTTGAATTACTATCAGGCGGAAATCACCGCCGCGGCGCAGGATCTTCACTCCGGCGTATTTGGCGGCGCGGTTCCGAACCCCATCACGATCCTCGCGGAGGCAATCGCCAAACTTCACGACAAGAATTTCCGCGTCACCGTTCCCGGATTTTACGACGACGTCGCGAAGCTGTCTGCCAAGGAGCGCAAAGCGCTGAATTCGCTCCCGTGGAAAGAATCCGAGTTTCGCAAGACCGTCGGCGCGCCGGGACTATGCGGCGAAAAGGGCTTCACGACGGTCGAACGCCTTTGGGCGAGGCCAACGCTCGAACTGAATGGAATTTGGGGTGGCTACACGGGCGAAGGCTCAAAGACTGTCATCCCGGCGAAGGCGTTCGCGAAAATTTCCACGCGCCTTGTCCCCAATCAGAAGCCGGAGAAAATCGCGAAGCAGGTCGAGCGCCATATTCGTGCGCTTCTGCCCAAGACGGTCCACTGCAAATTCGACGTCCTCAGCATGGGCAAGCCCTGGGTCGCGCCTTATTCGCATCCGATTTTTCAGAAGGCGATTCACGCGCTTGAAAAAGGCTTTGGCAAAAAAGCGGTTTTCATCCGCGAAGGCGGCTCGATTCCCTTCGTCACGCAGATGCACGACACTTTCAATGTCCCGTGCGTTCTGATGGGCTTCGGACTGCCCGACGAAAATGCTCACGCGCCCGACGAGCACATTTCGCTGGAAAATTACTTCGGCGGCATCAAAGCCGCCGCGGTTTTTTATTCCAGCCTCGCTCAGGACTAATGTCGCAGATGGGCAAGGACGAGAGCTGCTCAATCAATGGCAAATCCCGGTGCCAGCGTCGTGGAACGTCTTGCCCGCCTGCGGGATAAATTCCCAATCGTATCCGCGAGGATGCAGCGTCAATTTCAGCACGCCAAAAATATCCGTCATTCGTACTTCGCTGTTCGGCTGGGGCTCCGGGGAAAACGCCCGTTCGTGATTTCCGCCTGTACCCACAACGAATTCCCGGATCCCGTGCGCCGGGTCGGCTTTGCCGTCGGGATCCTGCGGCGCAAACCGTTCGTAATCGTGGTCGTGCCCGTTGAGCACAATCGTCGTGTTCGCGTGGTACAAATCTACCCAGAAGCGGTGGTAGTCGGCGTCGTTCCCGTGCCCTGCGCCTGAGCTAAAGAGCGGCTCGTGCCAATAGGCTAGCGTGCAAGCCGCCCGATGCTCCTGCAAATCCTGCGCGAGCCATGTTTCTTCAGGCGAGCCCCCCTGACATCCGCCGGTGTGCTTGCACTCGCCGTTCAGCGCGATGATGTGCCACGAGCCGAGTTCATAGCTGTAATAGCCCTTTTTCGGGTTTCCGGCAGCCGCACCGAAATAATCGAAATATGGCGTCGCGCTAGAGGAATGGAATTCATGATTCCCCGGCGCGGGCCGCGTCCTTGATTTGAACGCCCCCCAGGTCTTGTCATAGCAATTCGCGAATTCTTCAGCCGAGCCATCTGAAAGCGCTAGGTCCCCCAGTGCCGCTACAGTTCCTGGAATCTTTTCGATGATTTTGGCCGTCGCTTGAGCGCCTTCGATCATCTTGCAGTTAGCGATGTCGCCGGCGGCGAGGAGCACGGGATCGCCATTGGTTATGGAAGAGACTGGAACAGCCGGCCCAGTCGCGAGAGTAGAGGTCTGGCCAGCGACGCCGTTACTCTTGCTACCGCATCCACAAAGCAATGCGCCACAGACGACGACCAATTCTGGCAGGTTTCTCATACGTCCTATTCTGTCCACGCGGCGCCGAATCCCTAGAATCTAAACCGCAACATAAACTGCAATTGCCGAGGCAGGCCCGTACCCGTATTCGGCGATGCTACGTTGTCATTGTTGGAGTTGAAATTCGCGGTCGAAGTGATGACGCCGAAGTTCGGAGTGGAAGTCAAGAAGCCCATCGCCGTGGCGGTCGGGTCATAAAATAGCGTTAGGTTGTTCGGGTCGCCGAGCTGGGTGTGGTTAAGAACATTGAACGCCTGCATGCCGAACGCCACCGAAAATCGTTCATTGATCTGCGTCGTTTTCATCAACGCCAAGTCAATTTGCCAAGAGGGCAAGGCACGAATGAGGCCATTGCTTGCATTACCAAAGCGAGTGAAGTTTCCATTCGCATCCACTGGGGGAGCCTGAAAGGCCGCCGCATTGACCAGCGGAACGTCGTTGTGCCCGCTGCCGGTCAGCGTCAGAGGCACTCCGGGAACGATGTCGGGGCGTTGGTTGGTCTGATCATTGCCGTCCCGAAGGAGAAATGTGTTTGGGAATCCGGCGAACGGCCCGCTCGGAATCGTTCCGCTGAGGTCCATCGAAACCGTCAGGGGATGGCCGGTGTGCCACAACCCTACACTGCTCAGTTCCCAGCCGCCAAACATCTTGCCGAGAGCGCCTGTGTGATTCAGATAGCTCTTGCCTGGGCCGAACGGGAGATCGTATACGGCGTCCATAGTGAAGTTGTGCCGGATGTCGAAGATGCTGGGCCCTTTGTCGCATTCTAGGCAGTTGATGTTCTCAGGACCGCTGGACTCGCCTCCGCCGACCGAGCCATCGTTGATTGAATGGCTGAACGTGTAGCGGGCTTGGAGGGACATGCCGTTGGTGAAACGGCGTTCGAGTGAAAGGCCAAGCGCATGGTAACTGCTCGACCCGATGTCGTGTTTCAAGTCCACTGAGCCGTAAGGATCGGGATTTGCGGGATCGGCGAAAAATGCGTCCAGCGGGCGTACGCAATCTGTTCCGGCGGCATTGAGCGTTACGGGGATGGAGCAGAGATTGACAACCCCGCGCGAGAAGAGCCGCACGCCGCGCGTTCCAAGATACGACGTCCACATTACGAACCCCGAGGGAAGTTGATGCTCGACAGTCAGCCCCCACTCTTCCGCGTACAGGTCTCGACGCCCTTGGCGCTGCAGAGCGCGAGGATGATTTGCCGTTTTGTTCGTGCCAGAAAGGCTGGATAGATCCGGAATTTCCTGTTCAAACGCTGGCTGGACGACGCCAGGGTTGTCGACTGAGACGCGGAAAGTATCGCTCTCGAGGCCCGCGTTGAGGTCATCGTTCTGTGCGGCTCCGTGATACATACCGAAGCCCGCGCGAAATACGGTCTTCCCGTGGAGGACCGACGGAGCCCACGCGATGCTCAGGCGGGGGTCGAGGTTTTTGTAATCGGCGTTGTACAGCGCCGGATTCGTTGGGCAGGAGATTGGTTGGTTAGTCGTTGGATCAACTGGCGTCGGGAACGGAGTATTGCCAGATCCGGTGCCGAGACATGCGCCACGAAACTGATTGAAGTCGAAAACGGTGGTCCGATTCGTGGCTTCGTGTGCGACGCCATAGTATTCCCAGCGAAGTCCGGCGGTGAGCGTAAACGCTGGAGTCATCTTCCATTCGTCCTGAAAATAAGGCATGTAGAACATGCGCCGAAGCCCGTGGCAGCACCAAGGGGCGATGAAGCTGATGTTGGTCAGCGTGCCGGATATCAAACTCTGGTCATCGCTGAAGTTGAGGTTGTTATTGGCCGTCTGCCCCTGATTCAGCCGGACGCGGCGGATTTCGATGCCCATCTTGAACGCGTGGCGTTGGCGAGTCCATACCAGGTTGTCGATGACGCCGTAAGTGGAGCCGATCTCAATATCCGCGGATTCGTTGGGAATCCCCGCAAAAAGATTGATGTTCACGGCGTACGTTAGAGTGCTCGCCTCGGGATTGTGAAACGGCGAGCGGTTGACGTAGAGCTTCGTTTCGTTGAAGAGATTTCCGCTGAAGGTATGCTGAAGCGCGAGCAAATAATTGGCCGGGTGATTATCCGTCTCAGCGTTATCCAATCCTGCCGTGACGCCGATTTGTGCGTTCACCAGACTGATGTCGCGCTGGGCCCGACCATAGAAGCTGGTTTTGTCACTGAACTTGTGGTCCACGCGAACAAGCCAGGTATCTTCATGAACGGTGGTTTGGATTGGATGGGTGAAGTTCTCTATATCCGTGGGCAAATCATTAGAACCGAGATTCTCCTGGCCAAGCTGTTGCGCGGTCAATGGGGCGAACGCGCTGTCCGGAAAAACGATCTTTGGCGTGCAGCTTCCCACTGTTCCCGTGGTCTGCCTCCAGGGAAATCCTTGAAGGATGGCGCACATTTGTGGCGTCGGCCCCTGTCCGTTGCGCCCGTTCACCAGTATGTCGTTCACCAGACTCGCGCTCGGCACGAAAATCTGGCCCAGGGAGTTGCTTTCCTGTATTTGGCGCAGCCCCTCATAACTGAGGAAGAAGAATGTCTTGTCCTTCTTGATGGGCCCGCCAAATGTCAGCCCGTACTGGCCCATGCGGAAGGGCAGCACGGAAGTCGGCACAAAAGCGCCGGTGGAGCCCAGGGAGCCATCGTTGAAGTTGCGGGCGTCGAACACCGAATTTCTCAGATAACCAAAAGCCGTCCCGTGATAGTCATTCGTGCCGGACTTTGTGACCACGTTGATCTGCCCGCCGGCTTGCGTGCCATATTCTGCGTCGTAGAGCGCGCTATTCACGCGATATTCTGCAACCGCATCCTCGGAGACTTGCAAGCGCACCTGAGACTTCTGCGCTTGCTCTTGAATGCCTCCGGCGTCCACACCGTCAAAGCTGAAATTATTGTCATCGCGCGCGCGACCGGCGAAGCGAATCGTGCGCTCGTCGCCACCACCGTCGTCTTGTGCGAATGGGGCAAGCAGCGTCAGACCGGACCAGTCCCTCCCATTCACTGGCAGATTCGCGATCTGATTGCTGTCTATAACGGTAGCGCTCGCGGCAGACGTGCGTTCGGCAGGTCCGGCTTCGGCCGTAACTTCCACTTTTTCGCTCACCTGACCGACGGCAAGTGGAATATCGAGCGTGTGCGTCTCGCCAACTTGCAGCACGATGTCATCCACATCCTTCGTATCAAAACCGGGCTTTGACACTGTCACCTTGTACGCGCCGACGGCAAGCCCGGGAAATAGATAATAGCCACGCCGATTGCTGCTGCGCTCCTGGCCCTCACCGGTCGCAACCTCGGTAATTCGCACGGTCGCTCCCGGCACGACTGCGCCAGTCGCGTCCTTCACGGTGCCCTCGAGCGTGGCACGTTCCGTTTGTGCATCGGCAACACCAGATCCTGCGAACACAATCACTGCCACCAAAAACGAAATCATTGCACAGCGCATAGAGCCTTCCTTTCGATATCTCGCTCGGGCGGTTGCTCTCATCAAACTTGAGGCAAGACTTGTGTGTTCTGACTCGCTGGCCGTATTAAAGGTCTGAAAAATTGCGAGTGAATGAACGGCTCGTGAAAATCCCGTGAACCAAAATCGGCGGGTACCTTGAAAACCCTGATTTTTTGCGATATTTCGAGGATTTTCGCTTGCGTTTGGCTGCGCGGTGCGGCTATAGTGCCCACGACCTCCCGAACGGGGGCAGCCTGAAAAAAACTTTAGTCTGAGGAGAAAACGACTCGATGGCAAACCCGATGAGCAAGTCTAAAATCATCGCGCATATCGCCGACAAGGTGAGCACGAAGGACAAGCCGATTTCAAAGAAACAGGCGGCAGCGTTCTTCGATGAGCTCTTCAATCTTGCGGTGAAAGAAAGCCGAGGCGCGGGCAAGTTCGTGATCCCGGGCATCGGACGCGCGGTGAAAGCGCATCGCAAGGCGCGCATGGGGCGCAATCCGGCCACGGGCGAAGCGATTCAAATCAAGGCCAAGACGGTCGTTCGCCTGCGCGCGGCCAAGGCGTTTAAAGACGCCGTTTTGAAGTAAGGGCCGAAGGCTTCGGAATTTACAATGGAAGTCCGGCGAGGCCCGGCGCACCGCCAGGCAGGTGCGCTGGCGTCTTCGCTGTTTTCTACGTGAAGCTGCCTTTGTTTAGCGCGGTTACCCCATGTGCTTTCAAAGCAATTTTGAGCTATCCCCTGCAACGCAATACCGTCAAGCGCACAAACGCCCAGAGATGATTTGCAGAGCCGCAGTCGAACTCAGGGTATCCAACCACATTTGCCCTATGTTTCAGGCCTATTTCGCGTAGCTTCCTGCAATGACACTCCCCGGCATTCGCGAACATTCTGGCCTCCTTACAGACCTTTATGAACTCACCATGGCCGCCGGTTATCTGCAAACCGGCTTCGACGCGCGCGCTTCCTTTGAGCTCTTTGTTCGCCGCCTGCCGCCGCGGCGCGATTTTTTGGTAGCCGCGGGGCTCGATCAGGCGCTGGGATTCGCGGAAAGCGTGAAGTTCAGTTCCGAGGACGTGGAATACCTGCGCCGGCATCCGACATTCCGCCACGTGAGCGGCGAATTTTTCGATTACCTGACCCGTTTTCGATTCAGCGGCGATATCTGGGCGATTCCGGAGGGCTCAATTGTTTTCGCCGGCGAGCCGCTGCTCCGCGTCACCGCGCCCGTTATCGAAGCGCAGATTCTGGAAACTCATCTTCTTTCCGCCATCAATTTTCAGACGATGATCGCGAGCCGGGCGGCTCGCGTTTTCCTGGCGGCAAAGGGAAGGCCCGTGGTCGAGTTTGGGGCGCGTCGCGCGCACGGCACGGAAGCGGGAATATTCGCCGCGCGCGCATCGTGGATTGCCGGATGCGAAGGAACATCCAACGTCTTTGCGGGCCATCGCTTCGACATTCCGACCTACGGGACGCAGGCGCATTCCTGGATCATGGCGTTCGAAAACGAATCCGAGGCCTTTGGCCGCTTCCTCGACGTCTTTCCCGAGCATGCAACTTTGCTTGTGGACACTTACAATGTCCGCGGCGCAATTAAGAAGATTATCGCGCGCGGCCGCAAGCCCGCCGGCGTTCGCCTCGACAGCGGCAATCTTGTCGCGGATAGCCGGTGGGCACGGGAGCAACTGAAGCGCGCGGGCTGGAACGACGTCCAGATCTTCGCTTCCGGCGATTTGGACGAACATAAAATCACGAAGCTGCTCCGACAGGGCGCGCAAATAGATGCCTTCGGAGTCGGCAGTGCCCTCGTCGCTCCGATCGATGCGCCCAATCTCGGCATGATTTACAAATTGGTGGAAATCGAGCGAGGCGGCCGAGTCCGCCAGGCCGCGAAACTGAGCGAAGCGAAGGCTACTTATCCTGGGCGCAAGCAGGTCTTTCGCTTCAGCGATTCGCGCGGAAAATGGAAGAATGATCTAATCGCGCTCGCGGATGAAAGCTATCCAGATGCGTCGCCACAGCTCGTTCCACTGATGCGAGGCGGCAGGCGCCTCGCGCCGACTGAACCACTTGCTGCCGCGCGCTTGCGCTTCCTTGAATCCGTAAAGCGTCTTCCGCTGCGGCTCCTGTCTCTCAGCCACGCTTCGCCGTTTTTGGTCCTATACAGCAAGCGCCTAAAATCATCGCTTGCGGAAGTCCGCCGCCGCGTACACCAGGCCGATTCGCTTGTTTCGCGTTGACGCGCTAGAATTGCATCTTCAGGCAGATTCCCTGGGCTGGCGAAATTGATGAAACGAATTCCCAGAAACCATCGTGTCGCCTATTGGGAAGTGGACACGCAGGCAGACTTCATGCTGCCTGAAGGCAAGCTCTATGTCCCCGGAGCGGAAAAGCGCATCCCGCAAATGAAGCGGCTCGTTGATGCCGCGCGCAACGGCAAGGTCTTCCTCGTCTCAAGCACGGACCAGCACGCACCCGGCGATCCCGAATTTCAGCGTTTTCCGCCGCATTGCGTTCGCGGGACATCCGGTGCGGAAATCTTGCCTGATCTTGAAGCCGCGAAGACCTTGCGGATTCCCAACGAAGCAAAGTTTTTCGTTCCCGACAATTTGAATGATGTTCAGCAGGTCATCTTCGAGAAGCAAACGCTCGACGTGTTTGACAATCCGAACACCGAGAAGCTTCTTGCGCGTTTTCCGAGCGACGCCGAATTCGTCGTTTTTGGCGTGGTCACTGAGTTCTGCGTGAATCTTGCCGCAAAAGGCCTGCTCGACCGTGGCCGCCGAGTCGCGCTCGTCACGGACGCGCTTGAGACGATCGACCCAAACGAAGGACGACGCGCACTCGACGAACTCATTCGCCGCGGCGCGCGCCTCATTACTACGGACGAAGCCCTCGCCCTCGTTGAGCCCGCGGCGCGACAGCCGGCTTGAAACTCGGCTAAAGCGTCTTCAGGTAGGCAATCAATTCGCGAATCGGCTCTTGATTCAGGCGCGACGGCGGCATGTTCTTTCCGCCATCTTCGATCCAGCGACGCATGTTTTCGTCGTTCACCTTCCACCCGTTGGAGAATTTCTCTCTCTTCATTATGCCTTTCATGCCCGGCCCGATTTTCTTTTCGGCGCTGGTCGCAAAATGGCAAATCGCGCAGTGTTTCTCATAAATTTTCTGCCCCCGCGTCCCATCGGATGCCTCCGTGGACTTTATGCGCGCCTCCCGCTGCGCTGCGGCCATATTGCCGAGAGAAAGCAGGGCGGTCACAAGGAATATCGAGACACTGCAATGACAAACGTTTGACATCTTGGATAGAACCTTAACTGGATGGCGGTGCGGGATTTCTTCCCGGCTTCAGGGTTCGGTCGTAGACCCACAAACATACGGTGGTTGCCACTCCGATGCCCGCCATCGCCCACCAAGCTTCCTGGGGGCGGTGGAGAATTTCTCCGAAGTGGTGAAGCAGCCGCCCCATCAGCCACCCTCCCACGATGGAGCCGATTCCAATCGGGGCGAATGCAAAGCCCATATACGTACCTTGCTGCCCTGGAGGCGCCAGCCGCGATACATATTCGTAGTAGCGCGGCGAGAGCGTCATTTCGCCCAGGGCCACGACGAACACCGCGGCGACCGCTCCGAAGACCGTCGGATGAAAGGCGAGGACAAGCCACGCAAGCGAAGTGATGAGCGTTCCGACATTAATCGCGCGAAATGGCCGCATTCTGCGCGTCAGATGACTGATGATAATTTGTAGGAAGACCACGGAGAGCCCGTCAGTCATGATGATTCGTTCCACGTCGGCATGCGCGTTGATGTGCGCCGTCACGTACAGCGGCATGCCGATATACACCTGCCAGTAAACCACCCAATAGCCCGAAAAAATGATCAAAAACAACATGAATCGCGGGTTTGCCAAGACGGTCAGCAGATTCTTTGCCGTCTGCGTCAGGCTCGTCGTGGAGGCTACTTCGTGGGCTCTAGGTTCCTTGAAAAATAAAAGGACGGCAAAAAACATGACCAATACACAAAGAGCGGAGATCCAGAACACGCTCGTTACGCCCAGGCGCGCATGCGCGAGCGAAGCCACGTACGGCCCCGCAGCGCCGCCCACATTCACCAGCGTGTAGTAAATCGAATAACCGATGGAGCGGACGTTTTCCTTTGCGGTAGGCGCCGTAGTCCCCACCACCACCGGCTTTACGATGGCAATCCCCAGCGCCGGCAACATCAAAATGACGAGCACAATCCAAAACAGCGGCACCACGCTGCGGACCGGCCCCATCCAAGCGGATCCAATCGAGCCGAGCAGGAAATAAGCGCAGGTCAAGATTAAGTAGGCTACGGAAAGCGCGCGGCGAAAGCCCAACCTGTCGGCCACTGCTCCACCCACTATCGCCAGGAACCACACGAGTCCGCCGAATATCCCGGCCAGCCATGTTGTTTGTTCGATAGGAAAAGCAAGAGTCTGGTTCAAGTAGACAGCAAGTGACGCGAACGCCCCGTAATACGCCAGTCGTTCGAACAGTTCTGTCCCGTTCGCAACCCAGAACGCAGGCTCGAATCCCTCGCGGATTTCCTTCACGCGCTCGCCAAATCCCATCCTGGCCTCCAGCGTGGTCTTGTCTTCGCTTTGCCGCGCGCGATTGTAGCGGAACTCTCTTCAAATCTGACGATTCTTTTTGCAGAGCCTTCCCTTTTCGGGTCAATGTCCGTGTGCTACCATTTCGCATCTGGTGAATCCCCAGTTACATTCAATTCGCCCCGATTGCCGGAGGCGAACGCGGCCATGAGAGCGCTCCGCAAGACGCGCCCCGAACAGGGCGCGCAGCTCGAAGCAGTTTCCATTCCTCAATTTGGCCCCTCCGACGTTCTCATCAGAGTCCGCGCCGCCTCTATTTGCGGCACCGATCTGCATATCTACCATTGGGACAAATGGTCCGCCTCTCGCATTCGCCCGCCGATGACTTTCGGCCACGAGTTTTGCGGCACGATCGATAAAGTCGGCGCGGAGGTCGAATCGCTCAAGCCGGGCGATTTCGTCAGCGCGGAGATGCACGTCAATTGCGGCCGCTGCCGCGCCTGCCGCGCAGGACAGCCGCATCTGTGCCGGAACGTGAAAATCATCGGCATCGACGCCGACGGCTGCTTCGCCGAATTCGTGCGCATTCCCGCTCGTAACGTCTGGAAAATCGATCCGGCGATTCCCGAACATTACGCCGCGATCCTCGATCCCCTCGGCAACGCCGTTCACACCGTTCTCGCGGGCGACATCGCCGGCCAGACCGTCGCCGTCACAGGTTGCGGCCCGATCGGACTGATGGCCATCGCGGTCGCGCGCGCCTGCGGCTGCTCCACAGTTTTCGCCACGGAAGTGAACGCTCACCGCCGCGCTCTCGCGAAGCAAATGGGCGCGGACACCGTCTTCGATCCCCGCGAAGGCGATCCTGTTGCGCAAGTCCGCGAAGCGACGGATGGCGACGGCGTGGATGTGCTTCTCGAAATGAGCGGACACCCCAACGCAATCCGCCAGGGCTTCGGAATGCTTCGCCAAGGAGGCCGCGCCTCGCTTCTCGGCATTCCGAGTGAATCCGTAACTCTCGATCTGGTCGGCGATGTAATTTTCAAAGGCGCGACCGTGCAGGGAATCTACGGCAGGAAGATATTTGAGACCTGGGAACAGATGACCTCGCTTCTGAAGGCCGGCCGCCTCAATCTTGAGCCGCTCTTCAAAGAGCGCCTGCCACTCGACCGATTCGCTGAGGCATTCCAGCTCCTTGAATCCGGCCAGGCCGGCAAGGTCCTCTTCTATCCAAACGGTTCGCCGAAATAGCAGGTCGCTCTCCCAGGCGCTACCTCCCGTGTTTATCTGGTCGTACAAATGCGCTAGACTACGTTTCCCTTTATGAGTCAGGTCTCTGCCATTCTTCCCGCCGCCGGACTCGGCACCCGCATGGGCGCCGACGTCCCCAAGCAATTCCTGGAACTTGACGGCGTCCCGTTGGTTGTTTTCACGCTGCGGCGGCTGGCTCAGTCTGATGCAATAGCGGAGTTCCTGGTCGCCACGCGCGCGGAAGAAGTCGAAGGGCTGGAAAAGCGCCTCGCAAAAGAAAACCTGGGCCGCCGGCGAATTCGTGTCGTCCGCGGAGGGGAAACGCGCCAGCAATCCGTCGGCAACGCCCTCTCGCATGTTTCCGCGGGCACGAATCTCGCCCTGGTCCACGATGCCGTTCGCCCGCTCGTCACGCGCGAACAGATTGACCGCGTCATAGCCGAGGCGGGCGCCCGTGGCGCGGCCATTCTTGGCATCCCTGCGATTGACACGATCAAAGAAGTTCGCCGTTCCAGCCTCCCCGAGGATGTCGCAGTGATCTCCGCGACCGTTCCTCGCGAGCGCATCGTGCTTGCGCAGACTCCGCAAGTCTTTTCTCTCGCGATTCTCCGCGAAGCTTTCGCGAAAGCCGAAAAGGATGGCGTGATCGCTTCGGATGAGGCAGCGCTCGTCGAGCGCCTTGGTCGCGACGTCTACGTCGTGCAGGGCTCGGAGCGGAACATCAAAATCACGCGCCCGGCAGACATGGAGCTGGCGCGCTTCTACCTCGAACAGGAGCATCGTAAGAAATAGCCATGTTCGAAGCCTTTGACGAAGCCGCGCGCCGTTCGATTTTCATGGCTCGACTCGCCGCCATCACCGATCAGTCGAAGACGATCGAACTGGTCCATCTTCTTGCGGGGATTCACAAAGAGGCTCCCGGCCTGTTCCGCGGAGTGGACTGGGCCAAATCGAAAATTCGTCTCGCGCGCCTTACGCCGGAAAATCTGCACAAAGCCAGCCAGGCTCAGGGCGAGCTTCCCCTCGGCGCGAAAACGAAGAAAGCGCTGGCTGCCGCTCCTGCTGTTGCGAAAAAGCAGCAGTCCGCCAGAGTTTCGAGTGCGCATCTCCTGGCTGCCTCGCTCTCCGCCGACGCGCGCCTGAAGAAGCAGCTCCAAAAAGCGGGCCTCGAGCAGGAGAATCTCAAAAAGTCCAGCGAGCATTCCCGAGGCGCTGAAACTGGGCGCGCCCCTCGTTCAGGAATTGGCTACGACCTTCACCGCCTCTCCGAAAAACGCAAACTCATGATCGGCGGCGTCGAAGTTCCTTTCGAAAAAGGCTCCGTCGGCCATTCCGATGGGGATGTCTTGTGCCACGCGATTTGCGATGCCTTGCTGGGCGCCGCGGGAATGGGGGACATCGGCACGCATTTTCCGGATTCGGATCAGAAATGGCGCGGCGTTTCCAGCCTCGTATTTCTCCGTCAGATTCGCCAGTATCTCGAGCGCCGGAATTGGAAAATTCGCCATATTGACGCCGTCGTTGTGCTCGAACGGCCGAAGCTCGGTCCGCATTTCCCCGCGATGCGCGAGGCTGTTGCGAAGTCCCTCGGCATCTCCGCCGAGCGCATCAACCTCAAAGCCAAAACGCACGAAGGCATTGGCGAAATCGGCCGCGGCGAAGCCATCGCCGCTCACGCCATCGCCACGCTCGAGGGCTGAATGGACTCGCCACTGCCTTCGGGTACTGTTCCTGAACAATTCTCGGCGAATCTGCCAGCCCGCGACATGCGAACTCCCGCTCAGCGAGCCAATCCATTCCGTTCGTGTGATATCGAACGCATCCTGCGTTCGCGCGGCTGGCTCGCCGGCGAAGCGTGCCCGGACGTCACGCAATGGATGCACGAAGCAGCGTCACTTCTCGGCCCGCAGGCGACCGAGATCTCCACCGAGCCTTCTGAAATTTCGGGCGCTCTCGAAAATTTGCTCTTTCTAATTTTTGTTTACGATGCGAAAGCGATTCTTTCCAGTCCCGAAAATCAGGCGGTTATGTCGCGTGAAGGCGCCCGCGAAGTCATCCGGGAGCTCGCCAATCGCATACTCTCGGGCCCGGAAATCGATTCCACTCGCTTCAAGGAAATCATCGAAGGGATGAAGGCGCGCCTTAGCTTTCATGCGCGCAAGTTGTTTCATCCCATTCGCCTTGCGCTCGTGGGACGCGCCGGCGAAGGCGAACTCGATCGCGTCATTCTCCTTCTCGATTCTGCCTCGCAGCTCACTTTCGCCACGGCGGTGAAAGGAACTCGCCAGCGCATCATCGAATTCTGCGCGGCGCTCGATTGATGCGCGGCGCTTTCAGGAACGAGGGCGAAAGCCCTTCAAGCACAAATCGCCTCACCGGCTTTCACGCCGTCGAGGAAGCGCTGGCGGCTGGCCGGCCTCTCGACCGCATCCTCGTGACGCGCGGGCTCCACGGCAATCGCATCCAGAAACTTCTCGAGTCGGCGCGCTCGCGCAGTGTTCCCGTTCGTTTTGAAGACCGGTCGCAGCTCGACCGCGCAGCCGGGGTTGAGCATCATCAGGGCGTCGTCGCGTTCGCTGCTTCGCGGGCAACGGTTGAGATAGAAGATCTGCTTGCTTCGGCCGGGCAGAATTGCCTCATGATTCTTCTCGACGGAATCGAAGACCCTCACAACGTCGGGGCAATCATCCGCACTGCCCTTGCCGCCGGCGCTTCCGGCGTTGTCCTCCCCGAACGCCGCGCCGCTGGCCTCACGGACTCCGTCGCCCGAGCCTCTGCCGGCGCGCTCGCGCATTTGCCCGTTGCGCGCGTGAAAAATCTGGCTCGCGCGATGGAACAGCTCAAAGAAGCAGGATTCTGGCTGATTGGCCTGGACGAGCGCGCCGAGAAGAACTACACAGAGGTTAGGTACGAAAGCCGCGCCGCGATCGTGCTGGGCAGCGAAGGCAGCGGTCTGCACGAATTAATCAAGAAGAAATGCGATTTCCTCGTTTCCATTCCCACGACCGGCCCTGTCCGCTCGCTCAACGTCTCCGTCGCCGCCGGAATCGTTTTGTTCGAAGCCGTGCGCCAGCGCGGTGGCGATCCCGCATGAATGTCAGCTACTTGTCGTATTGAATCAGCGATACAACCTCGACTCCGTTCAGTTTGTCGCGTCCCTTCAGAAAATTGAGCTCGACTGCGAAAGCCGCTCCCGCCACTTCTCCGCCGAGCTGTCGCACAAGCTGCGTCGCGGCCGCCGCCGTTCCCCCCGTCGCCAGCAGATCGTCGCAGACCAGCACGCGCTGGCCTCGCTTCACGGCATCCTGATGCATCTCGAGCTTGTCTGTGCCGTACTCCAGCTGATAGCTCACCTGTTCCGTCTTCCAGGGCAGCTTGTTCGGCTTGCGCACGGGAACGAATCCAGCGCCAAGCCGGTAGGCAAGCGCCGGCGCGAAAATGAACCCGCGCGCCTCGATCCCGGCGACGACGTCGATATGTTTTCCCGAGCACGCGTCCCCAAGCTTTTCGATCAGCGTGTGGAGGCCTTTACTGTCCTGGAGCAGCGTCGTCAGGTCATAGAACAAAATTCCCGGCTTCGGGTAGTCCGGCACTTCACGGATCAGCTTCTTCAGATCATCCATTCTTTTCGCAGTCCTTTCACCAACTGTCGTGTTCGATTGAAAAATCTCCGGCAAACCGTTCCTCGATTCGCGACTCCTCCTCGATTACTTCCAGAACCGTGGCCGCCCTTGGCCCGCGCTCCAGTTCGTGCCGGAACTCAGCCAGTTGCAGCGACGTGCCGATAGCATACGCTTCGACGCGGCCATCCTGAAGATTCTTGACGTACCCGGCGAGTCCTAAACGTACCGCAACCCCTTGCGCGAAATAGCGATAACCAACTCCCTGGACGCTCCCCAAGATGTAATACACCCTGGCTTCTTTGGACTGTTCCACTCCTAGTCAGCCCCCGAAGGATACGGATTCTATCAGACACCCGTGGGTGCTCGCGCTTCCAAGAAGGTCTATTCTTGCGCAAAAGGCGAAAACTATTGCAGCCGCAGGGTGCGGTGCATGTTGGAAAGAATTTTGGCTCCCCTACCCTGTTGTAAACACAGGCGATGAGGGCAGATTCGCCGTGTGTTCGTTGGCCCTCAAATTGCACCTCTACCCGGACCTTGCATCGTGGAGGGTGTGCGCTCATGAACGCTAAGAAGCTACTTGTCGGTGCTTTCCTAGTCCTGGCCGCAGCGGGAACCGCTCTCGCCAGCAGCGCGCCGGTAGACCCTTCCATCATCCTTCGCGACCCTCCCCCAACTAGCTGCTCTTCTGAGGGCGTGATATGCGTCGATGCGAACAATTTCGGCTTCAACGTGGATCCAAGTGGCGGCGGCGTCTTTGATTTTTTCAACGATTTGGGCGTCACTATCACGAATCTCACATTCATCCTGCACAGCCAGGGTGGCCCAGTGAATTGTGTCGCTCAGGAATACTTCGAGAACTGCAGCGAAACAGCTCTGTCCGGCGACCTCATCCAGGTCGTTTTCTCCGGTATCGGGGACGAGGGCTGTCTAGGTGACAGCGACGAGAACTCCGACCAAGTAGGCGGCGATCCGGATGCAGCAAACACGGGCCACAACGAATGCAATGGAATTTTGAGTGGCACAACCTTCACGCTTGACCTGTTCAATCAGGGGCCAAGCGGCGACCTCGGCAGCGGCGGCTGGGTCGACAATTCATCCGTTGTCGGAATCGCGAACTCCCCGGAGCCTGGCAGTCTCCTACTTCTTCTCACAGCGGTTCCGTTCGTAATTTGGCGGAAACGCCAGTAAGTTTCCGCCTCATATCTCTGGCCGGTGCTGCTTCAGGGATTTTTCTTTGCGTACTGGTTTATAAGCAAGGCATACTCCGGTAATTTCTGCAGGGTATTCATTTCGGGGTCGTTCTGCGCCCATTCTGCGGGGAAACGTTTCTCGAACGCCAGACGCAACAACTTCAATGCATCGTTTGACCGCCCCAGGATGGCGTTCACTTCCGCTTCGTAATACATGTACATCACGTTGCTCTTGTCGATCGTCCGCGCGCGCCGGATGAATTCCGTGGCTTTCTGCGCGTCTCCGATTTTCGCGTACGAAAGCGCGAGCTGCGACATGGTGTCTGAATCCTGCGGATTGGTCTGCAGCAGCTTGTATCCCAGCGCGATGGCTTTCTGGTAGGTCGGATCAGCCTTGTCCTTTTGCCCTGACCATCGGTACGCGTCGCCGAGATTCTCCATCATCGTCAAATCGTTCGAGTTGAGCTGCACTCCCTTCGCGTACGCGTCGGCGGCTTCCTTGTATTGCTTCAGGAAAAAGTAAGCGGTCCCCAGGTTGGAATATGTAGTCCAATAGGGCTGGATCTGCAGCGCCTTTTGAAATGCAGGGATGCACTCCTGATACTTTCCCTGCTGCAAGAGCACGTTGCCGATATCTTCATAGCCGTTTGCGTTGTCCGGTTCGAGTTGCGTCACTTGCTGAAACGCCGCCAGGGCTTTGGCATAGTCGCTCAGTTGAACGTACGCATTCCCCAGCGCATTCTGATTTAACCAGTAGTACGGATCCACCTGCACGGCTTTTTGAAACGATTGAACTGCCTGCGGGATATCCCCGCTCGCACGATACGCATCCCCCAGACGGCGGTACGCTTCGTCGGAATTTGGTGCCAGTGCCTGGGCCCGCTTTAGTTCCGCGGTCGCTTCGTTGTTCTTTCCTGTTGCGCTATACACGCTTCCGAGCGCGAAGTGCACTTCAGCGAGTTTGTCGTTCAACTGGTCCGCCTGCTGCGCCGCAGCCAGAGCCTTCTGTGTCCAGAAACCGTCCTTGGTGTCCTGGAACATCCGCATGCTGGCGTCAGAAATTCCCGTGAAGGCAAGCGCGAACCCGGAATCCTTCTTCAGAGCCTGCTCAAAATAGTCCAGCGCGCTCTGAATGTTCTTCGGGTCCTGCGAATTCCTCAGCGCATTTCGTCCGCGCAAATAGAGGTCGTACGCCGCGACGTTCTCCGTCGGTCGCGCTTCAGCCTTCGCCGTTTCCTCCGTCGTTGGGTTGACGTTAAGCGCCGCGACAAGCTTGTTGTAAATCTGGTCTTCCAGCGTGAACAAATCTCCAGTCACTCCGTTGAATTCGTCGCTCCACAATCTCTTGCCATCCGCCACGTCCTCCAGATTGACGTCAATTCGAATCTTGTCCCCCGCACCCTGCAGCGTTCCTTGAATCAACAGGTTCGCTCCCAGCGCGCGCGCGATTTTCGGTAAGGGCTGCTTCTGATTTGCCTTGCCCGCGGCATCGTTCGAAGTGACGCGCACGTCTGTGAGCTGAAACAATTTCGCCGAAAGTGCTTCTTCGATACCTTGCGCCACATAGCCAAGCTGCGACTGATCTCCTATGATTTGCAGCGGCAGGACGGCCACGAATCGCCCGCTCGCGAGCGGTGGAACTCCAGCCGGCCCGGTCGTGCCTGAAGTTCCGCCTCGGAAAACCAGGTGGCGCACTTGGGGAATCGCAAATAGCAACGCCAGCGCCACCACGGCAATTCCGCCCGCCAGGAGCCACGATTTCCGCTCCACGATCGGCAGCGAAATCTGCATCGTTTTCACGCGCGAGGGCGCGTGAGCGCTTTGCAGGTCCGCGAGAATGTCCTTGGCATTCTGATATCGCTTCGCCGGGTCCCGCTCCATGCAACGCAAAATGATCCGCGCGAGGTAGTCGGGAATCTCCTGGTTCAGATCCTTCGGATTCGGCGCTTTTTCCTTCACGCGCCGGTACATGATCTGCAGCGTGGAATCGCCCTTGAACGGCTCCTCGCCCGTCAGCATTTCAAACAAAATCAGGCCCAGCGCATATAAATCTGTCCGGCTGTCCACCGGCTTGGCTTCCACTTGCTCCGGCGCCATATATCTCGGCGTTCCCAGATACTGCCCGGTTCGCGTCATCCCCGCCGCGCTGGCCTCGAGCGACTTCGCGAGACCGAAATCCACGACAAACACCTGGTCGTTCTTCCCCATCAGCACGTTCTGAGGTTTCAAATCCCGGTGGACCACGCCCTCGGAATGCGCCGCGTCCAGCGCCTCGCAAAGCTGCTCGGCGATCTTCACCGCGCGGTCCACCGGCAGCCTGCCGTGCGTGCGCAGCAGATGGTGCAGATCCTCGCCCTCGACGAACGCCATGGAGATGAATTTCACGCCATCGGCTTCGCCCAGGTCGTGAATGCGAAGGATGTTCTTGTGGGATATCCGGCTCGCGAGAAGCAGCTCTTGCTTGAACCTCTGCAGCGCGCTCGGGTCGCTCACCAGCTCCGGCTGCAGCACCTTGAGCGCAACCATGCGCTCCAGTTCCTTGTCGAAGGCCTTGTAAACCCGCCCCATGCCGCCCTGGCCGAGCATCTGCTCGACGCGGTAGCGGTTTCCCAGCTCATCGCCAGGCTCGAACGCGCCGTACACGCTCATCGATGACCGCGCCCCGGTCCGCGAGCCAGACGTTCCCGAAGCCATCGCGGGCGCTGCGGCAGCCGCGCTCCCGGCGCGATTTACGCTGGCCGCCGCGCTTGGCGCGGAAGGAGAGGTATGCGAATCCATGGTGCGGTCCGCGTCGAGAATTAAATCAAACGAAGAGCCGCAATTCGAGCAGCTCGACGATTGCTCGTCGTTCTCCGTCCGGCAATGGGGACAGATCATGGGCTGGGCCTGCAATCCCTGAAACTGGCTCGGATAGCCAAATTATGTCGCATAAATCCTGCCCCTGCAACCAAATGTGCCGCCTCGAACGGTCTATGGCTGGCGCGCCGCCTCTCGTGTATAAATGCTTGCCTATGAACGCAGGCGTCAACCGAGCCCCTTCGCTCCTGAGGCTCCTTGCGGTTTGCCTTCTGCTTCTCATCGCCCCGTTTGGGCTTATCGCATGGGCCGGCAGAGGCCAATCCGCAAAATCTCCTCAAAGCAGCCCGTCCGCAACAACGTCGCGCGGCCTCGAAATTGCCATCCACGGAGGCTATCCCGAACTTCGCGTCGACGGCACGCCGTTTTTCATACACTCCGCCGCCTTCCACTATTACCGCATCCCTCGCGATCAATGGTCTTTCCTCCTCGACCGTTATCGCGATCTCGGCATCAACACGATCGACATCTACATTCCCTGGAACTGGCACGAGCCTGCCGAAGGCAATATCGATTTCGACGGCCATTCCAATCCCCGCCGCGACCTCCGCGCCCTTCTGAAGACGATTGCTACAAAGGGCTTCAAGCTCATCGCCCGCCCGGGCCCGCAAATCCTGAACGAATGGAAAAATGGCGGGTATCCCGATTGGCTTCTCCGGCGTCCCGAATACAAAATGGACGCTACTGACGTCCTCGAAGGCCGCTACCCGCCGCTCTCTGGTCTGAATACGCGCAATGCCGACGCCGCTGCGCAAGCCTGGCTCGATAATCCCGTCCACATGAATTATGCGCGCCAGTGGCTCGAAGCCGTGGCGCGCGAGCTCGCTCCTTACAGCGCGAGCGAGATGATGTCAATCCCGCCCGCAAAAAATCCCGTCAGCGGCCCTCTGCTCTTCGTTCAGCTCGAAGACGACATGGCCATCAATCGGGACAATTACGCCGGCCCGGCGTTCTGGCATTACATGCAATCGCTTCGCGAAATGCTCCGCGACGGCGGCCTGCGCGTTCCCGCGTACATCAATCCCACCGACATGCGCGTTTCCGCCGCTGGCGAAGGCCTCGCGGATCCCATCGGCGCGATGGGCCAGTGGTACATGCCTCCGCGCAAAGCTGACGGCGCCGGCCAGCGCCTTCTCGACGACGATGACGCATCGGAGATCGAGTTCTACACCGAGGAGCTGAAGACTCAGCCGCAATTTCCGCCTGTAATGATCGAATACCAGCCGGGGTGGTATTGCCCGGGCGACGATGATCGTCCCGTGGACAGCCCTCCCGAGAACATGCTCCTCAGCTCGCGCCTGCTCATCGCCAATGGCGCTCACGGCTTCAATTATTTCCCGTTGCAGGACACCGTAACTCCCGCCGGTGATTCGGTTCCCTGGGCCAATCGTTTCTATCGCTGGGACGCGCCTCTCGACGTCAACGGCTCCGACCAGCCGCGTGCCGCCGCGGTTCGGCGTGACGGCGAATTTCTCGGGCGCTGGGGCTCTTGGCTTGCCGCCGCGCACAAACGCGCCGATTTCGGCATCGCCTATCCTCTGGGTTCTTTCCCGCAGGAAAAATTGACCCCTGCGGATATCAAGCAAGTCTCCGAAACGATCCTGCGCCTCGAAATGCTCGGCCAGCTCACTCATCTTTCGAGCGAGCTCCTCGATCCTGAATACCAGCCGGTCGAACAGTTCCTTCGCGATCCCGTCATCCTGCTCCCCGCATTCGATCCCGGTAAACCCGAGTTCCAGATGTCCGATAAATCAGAGCGCGTACTCGCCGAGTACGTCCAGCGCGGCGGCACGCTTGTTGTCTTTCCTCGAATGCCCGCCGGTTCGGTATTTGAGGACATCGCGAAGGCCTCTTCAACGCCGGGTCCATCGGGCGGCGTTATTTCTGCCGAATTGCATTTTGGCGGCGGCCGCGTTTTCCAAATTTCACAGGATTTTTCATCTTCGATTGATCTCGACGAGAGTTATGCGCGGAATGCCTCGGCTCCGGAAATCCCCGGCGCCGGGTCCGCGCTGAATCAGGTTCTAAATGAAGCTGGCGTGCGCCCTGCTGTCATGCTCGAATTCAGCAACCAGCCCGCCAGCGATCTGGTGATCACGGAACTCGTCTCGAACGAAGGAACAGGCTTGCTCGGCGAGCGCAGGGGCGGCCAGGGTATGTTGAGCGTCACGAATCTGGGTTCTCGCGATGCGAGCCAGAACGTCGAAATCCTTTCTCCAGCCGCCTCGTCGCGCTTCTTCACCCACAACACATCCGAGCAGGACTCCAGTCAATCAGCGAATCTGTCCCTGCATCTGGAAATTCCACCGCGAGAATCTCTGCTATTGCCAATTGAGCAGCCGCTTTGCAGCGTTCCGCCCCTGGTTCAGCCCTGCCACGATTCTGTCGTGGATGCGGGAGCGGAGCTGCTCTCCGCGGAACGTTCTGGAAAAACCCTCGATCTCACTTTCTATGCCCCTTCGCGCGCCGAAGCCGTGCTCCATCTCGACGAAAAGCCGACGTTCGTCAGCCTGCTCGAAAACATGCCTGCGGTTCACTGGAGTGCGAACCAACATGAATTGACCGTGACCGTGCCTCGTGGCGCCGCGCCCGACTATCGTCGCGTTGTAAGCTTCAAGCTTCACTATGAGCCGCATGTCACTGAGAAGCCCGAAACGGATACCGCGCCACGCCACCCCGCGTCGCTCCATGTGTTGAATGCTGTGTCATTGCCGCTCGGCGACACGGCTTCCATGGAAACTTATCCGCCCCTCGTCATCGTGAACCCCGGCGAGGAAGCCTCTTTGGCGCTCGAAGCCACAAACCCATTCCGCTCCCATCTCTTGAACAATGCTGAATTGATGACCAAGGAACAGATTCCCGGCCAGAAGCTCGTCTACGAGCCGCTAACCCGTGAACGTTCCGAAAAACTTTCCATTCACTTGGACGGGCCACTTCACGGTGATCAATCCTTCGGCGTTCACAAGGGACTTCCAACGCTGGAGAAAATGAAATTGGACTGGCCGGCAAAATCTGGGCAGTTCGACCCGTTCAAGCTCGCCGGCCCGGACGGGCTGCTCCGCGAAAAGCTGCAAATTCATTCGGACCTCGGCGATCGCGAAATTCCAATCACTTTTCTGATCACCGCGAACGCAAAACAACAGCATTATGAATACGATTTTGACCGCGATGGCGCCAGCGAGTGGGTTCTTGAAAACGAAGCCCTTCGCTTGATTGTTTCTCCCGAATCCGGAGGTCGAGCTCTGGCCTTTGTGGATAAATCGGGAGACGAGGATTTGATCAGTTCAGTCGGCGCTCTTCGTGATGGGTTCTCCTATTGGGAAAATGTTCCCGGCGCCAGCGCTACTCGCGAACGCGGCCGTTACGGCCTCTTCAATCGCGCCTACACCGCGAAATGGTCGGAAGCGAGCCATGGCACGGCGCTCGAAATGCATTACGAAGCGCCGGATGTTCTGCCTGCCGGCGCCACGATCGGTAAATCTATCCACCTTGATGGTCCCGACGCGATCCGCGCCGATTACCAGGTCTCGCTCACTTCGTCGCCGTCAGCCGGGACGTTCAATCATCCCCAATCCTTCGTCGTCGAAACCTCTGTCGTCGTTTCATCGGGCAGCAGCAAAGACCAGCAGACGCAATTCTGCTGGCAGCCGTTGAGCTCCGATTCGCCGGGCAGTCCGGCGTCCGGCCCGGCAACTCCCACGAAGAGCGAACTTCACTGTGAGCCATTCGTCCCCGGGGGCAAGCCAATTGCTGTCCCTGCTGGAGTGGACCGCGTCCAGGTTCGTACACCGGGCCGCAATGGCCTTGCAATGGAATGGAATTTCGGCGACATGACCATCGAGCCAAAGCTGTACTTCGCTCTACTGAAATTGCAGTTTCCGCCCCTCACCCCGGGCGGACCGGCAGGCAGTTACTCGATTCATCTCCGCGTTCCGCCGGCGAATTGACGCACGCTGGCGTTTTGATCCTTTTCTCGTTGGGATTTCAGTCTTGCCCGGAGTAACCTCAGGAATATCTGAAAAGGCTGTTCCTGCATCTAAGTACAGAGCGCGAAAATGAATCCGAAACTTAGCTTGAAAGTTGTCGCCACGTTATTCCTTGCCCTCTCCGCGTTTCCCGCGTACGCGCAGGTCGCCGGGCCCATCGCGCCGCCGCCGAAATTCGAAGCTAAACAAATTCCAGCCAAGCCCGAGCCGGGCGCTCCGCCCCTTCCCGCGGAAGAGATGATTCATCGCTTTACCGCCAACGAAGATCTCATCAAGAAAGCGTTCGACTCCCAGAGTTACGACCAGTCCGTCAGGGTCGAAGAGTTGGTCGACAACGGAGGCAACTTCAACTTCTCCGGGCAGGTCTACACCAAGTCCGACGGCCAGCGTTACGTCCGCGTCGTCAAGCCGCCGGAATCCAGTCTCAAGTACACCGAATTCTCGCTCGAAGACGTGAAGACCGTTGACGGTTTTCCTCTGTTCATCCTCAGCAAGGACAAGCTGCCTTTGTACAATCTCTCCTACGAGGGCAAGGAAAAGCTCGACGAAATTGATACCTTCATTTTCCGCGTCAAGCCCAAGCAGCTTGGAAAGGACCCGCTCTTCGACGGCGTCGTCTGGGTCGACACTCAGGACTTCGCCATCGTGAAAACCTACGGCCAGTTCATGACTCTTGCAGGCAATTATCCCGCGTCATTTCCGTTCACCATGTTCGACACCTATCGCGAGAACCTCCAGGGCCATTTCTGGTTCCCCACTTACCTGCGCTCCGACGGCTCCGTGCAGACGCAGCAGGGTGAAGTCCCCATCCGCCTCGTTGTTCGCGCCACGGATTTCAAGCCGGCATCCGCCGAGGCCCCCGCGCCTGCCGCTCCGTCGAAGCCGCCGGGCACTCCCAATCACCGTTAATCGGCCACTCCGGCCAAGAATCGGGCAAGAACTTCCGGGAGAGCTTCGATCGACTCGATCACAGCGTCTGGCCGCGCCGCGCGCATTCGCCGCGCCGTCGGAAACGGCCCCATGACGCCAACCACGCGCACGTTCGCGCGCCGCGCCATCTCCACGTCTTCCGGCGCGTCACCGACGTACACGCAGCTCGCGGGCTCCAGCTTCATCCGGCTCATCGCCAGCTCGAGCGGCGCGGGATGCGGCTTGCGATGCGCCGCGTCCTCCGAACACACGCAAGCACGGAACGTCTCCGAGAATCCGAACTGGTGCAGCTGCCTCCGCACGCGCGCGCGGTCGCCGCTCGTGACCAATCCCAGCTCATAACTCCGCCGCAGCCTCCCGACGACGGCCTTCGCCCCCGGCAGCAACTTCGGCTCCTCGCGCCTGTATGCTCGTCCCCAAAGTTCATCCGCCTCATCCCAGCGTGCGCGTGGGATCCTTGCCGCTTCATACACGCGGTACCAGTCCGGCGAATAGTGCCGGGCAATCTCGCGCCGCGTCCACGCGATCCCCAGCGCGAGAAACATCGCCTCATACGCCCGCATGTCCGCTTCGAAGGAATCGAGCAGCGTTCCGTCCCAGTCAAACAGGATTCCGCGGGCGGATATTCGGCGTGATTTCAGAGGCACGCTTCAGGATAGCAGTTTTTTTTCGTGAGGATTCTTAATGCGAACGAAAGCGCTGCGGCATCGTGTCGTCGCGCTCGAAATCGATGTCGTCAAACGAGGCCGCGTATCCGTTCCACCCGGGGACCTCGCATTCTTCGGCGCGCACCACGTGCGCCGCCGTCTTCAAATGCACGCTACCGCATCCCATCGGCCTTTCGACCAGCGCGACCTCGAGTTCAATCGCCGTTCCCGGCCGGATCACGCGCGGCGCGAGAAAAAAAACTCCGGTGGAGCTGATATTTTTCGTCACCAAAGTGACGGGGACGGGTTCGGCGAAGTCGCCGATCTTGGTCAGGCGCAGCGGCAGGTTCAGGCAAGCTCTCGGCTTGCGCCTCCGTTCCTGCGCCACGCCAATCGCATGCGTCGGCACGCGTAGAAATCTTCGTGGCTGCAATGCATCGGAATCGTCTTGACTTGGTATTGCGGCAGGTAATTTGCGGCCCGCAGACGGAAATAGCGCTAGCTTAGGAATCGCCCCCATCTCTATGACCCCCACCCTCAGCTTCCCAAAGAGCCCGCTGTCAGGTTCTCGCAATATGCCGCGACCGGCCGCAAGCGTCAATCGTGTCAAGCAAAATTGTTACGTTTCCTTAAACATGCGCATCTCCCATCCCGTAATCGCCGCCCGCGCCACAATTTTCGGCTCGCCGCGATGAACGCAAGAAGCTCCGACCGCAAGAAGCTTTGACCGCAAGAATCGGATAGATGCCCTCTCCGCGATGAATTATCTTTGCTCTCGATCGAATGCAGGATGAAATGGAGCAACCCTGATGCCTCTTGCGAATCTTGATAGAATGAAGCCGAATCCGATGCGCGCTTCCGCAAATTTCGCCAATCGCGCGCTCGCGGCGCGCCGCCTCGACGCCGTGAAAAATCGACTGCGCCCCGACGACGGCACTTTCGTCTTCGCCGTGCGCACCACGAAGATTTATTGCCGTCCGTCGTGCCCCGCGCGGCGTCCCAAGCCCGAAAACATTCTCTTTTTCGCGAATACCCGTGAAGCCGAAGCCGCCGGGTATCGCGCCTGCCTGCGCTGCCGCCCGAATGTCGCTTCGCCGGCCAGCGGCGCCGTCCGCGTCGTCCAGCAGCTCTGCGCGCGCATCGACGCCTCGCTTGCCGAAAATCCCGAAGCGCGCCTCACGCTCGCCGAACTCAGCCGCCCGCTCGGCTCGAGCCCGCATCAGGTCGAGCGGCTCTTCCGCCGCATCCTCGGCATCACGCCGCGCCAGTTCACCGACGCGCGCCGCATGGCGCATCTCAAATCCAGCCTTCGCAAAGGAGAAAAAGTCGCCATGGCCACATACGACGCCGGTTTCGGCTCCAGCAGCCGCCTTTACGAACGCGCTCCCGCGCACTTGGGCATGACTCCCGCCGCGTATCGCCGCGGCGGCGCGGGCATGAGCATCGCTTACACAATCGTTCCCTGCTCGCTCGGACGTGTCCTCGTCGCCGCCACCGAGCGCGGCATCAGCGCCGTCTACCTGGGCGACAACGCCGCCGCGCTCGAAAAAGCCCTTGCCCGCGAATATCCGCGCGCCGAAATTCGCCGCGATTCGAAAGGGATGTCGAAATGGGTCAGCGGAGTCCTCGACAGCCTGCGCGGCCGCGAGCCTCACGCCGCTCTTCCTCTCGACGTCCACGCAACGGCGTTTCAGCGCCGCGTCTGGGAAGAGTTGCGCCGCATTCCGCGCGGCTCCACGCGCACCTACTCCGAAGTCGCCCGCGCCATCGGCAAGCCGCGCGCGATTCGCGCCGTCGCCCGTGCCTGCGCCACGAATCCCGTCTCGATCGTGGTCCCGTGCCATCGCGTCGTCGGCAAGGATGGACGCCTCGCCGGCTATCGCTGGGGCCTCGGCCGCAAACGCGCCCTCCTCGCCTCCGAAGCGGCAGCTTCGCCTCATCGCCGCAGCTGAAAAGCTGGGCGTCAGTATTTTTCTGTCTTCTGCGGAGTTCATTGATCCATTTGTTTCTTCCGCTGCTCCTCCTGTTCTCAATGACTTCGAAAAATTATCGATTAGAAATTCGTTTATGCTTTGTTTTGTGCGAGTTAAGGGGAAGTCTAATTTCGCGCGTCCCGGAGCGGACCGTCGCGGGCCGCATCGGTAATCCGGGCCGATCATGATCGGCCCCGACAGGTGCCGCGCGAGCAGTTTGATTGTTCGGCGGAGGCACGGGGTTCGCAGAGTCATGGGAGGGCTTCGTGGAAGCTGGCGAAGGATCGTGCTCAGTGGACATCGTGGCATCGGAATCTTCTTTACGCACAATGGTGGTCATCGTGATGCGCTTTTCGGGTTCGACCCAGCGGCCATCTTCAGTGATGCAGCTGAGGGCGCGGGCGGCGGCGACAACTCCGGCGGCGGTGGGAGCCGCGTCGTCGGCGCTGTCGAGAATGTGCTCGAACACGTAGCCAAGGTTGCGGCGGCGAATGGCGTCGAGGCCCAAGGCGTACGCGTGACGGTAGATCGAAAGCCGGTTGACGTTGTCGTAGTCGTCGAGCTGATCGGCGATGTCGCGCGGGTTGTGCCAGTGAATGAAAAGCTCCTCGATCATCTCGCGCTCGGGGTGATGGCAGATAGCGCACTTGCGCGCATGGCGCTTGCGGTCGGGAGCGGAACGCAGGAATTTCGAGGCGCGAGGACGAGTGGCGCGAAGATAATTCTTCGCCTGGCTGACGGAGGACGCCCCCGAACCAGCGGGAGGCTTTCGGGCCGAATGATTCCGCGCGTGAGGATGATTGAGACGGCGGAGGAGGCGAGCGCTTTTCTCGGCGAGACGGAACATGGCGGCTTGCTCATCGAGTCGCTCCCTCTCTTCGGCTCCGGATTGTGGTGGATTGGGTTGCGGGGTTGTGGGTTGCTGCGCGACGGATTGATTCTCGGCCTTTTGTGACATTGGTGTTACCCCCTTGGTCCGCGACGCGGACGATTTCAAATTTAAGGCGGCATTTTTTGGATTTGCGCCGACTGATCCCCCAGGCTCGACTAGCCGTCGACCCGGGAAGCCCCTTCAGTCGAAACTAACAACAGAGGGGCGAAAAAAGCACCTGATCTATGGTCATAAAAGAGCACAGGTAGAAGACCTGTCCCGGAATCTCTCCAAAGGACAGTACGGAAAATCAGTGGCGAGTGGTCAGTGAGCAGTTAGGGGCGAGGCTTTAGGTGCCTTTGGCCCGCGCCGGAGGCCAACGAATTATTCCGTATTTATCAACGCGCTGAACTGCAGATCCTCATGAACAGGCATAGGATAAACAGGCCCAGCCGCTAGGAGGGTGCTTAATCGGCGCTGAGTGGCGTGCTGCATCGAGCCACCGCGCTGCGACATCACATAGTTTTCTGAGAGGCGGGGCGTTTTGTATAGTGTCCCGGGAGGGAGGTACGGAGAACCCCATGAAGCAGGAACCATCGATACTCGACCTGACGCCGGAGGCGCGGAAGGAGCTGTGGGAGGGCGTGGCGCGCGTGATCGAGCAATACATTCGCGGCGTCGCGGCGCTGCCCGTGGACGCGAATCCTTCGGCGAAGGACGTGCGGGCGTTCCTGGCGACGTGCGATTTCGCGCGGCCGATGGCGCCGCAGGCGGCGCTGGCGTTCGCGGCGAAGGGCCTGACGAATTTTCAGACGCACACGCCGCATCCGCGCTACTACGGACTGTTCAATCCCGCGCCCGCGACCATGGGAATCGTCGCCGACGCGCTGGTGGCGGCGTTCAATCCGCAGATGGCGGCGTGGAAGCACAATCCCTTTGGCGCGGAAGTGGAGCGGCATTTGATCCGCGCACTGGGCGGGAAATTTGGCTACGACGCGGCGAAGACGGACGGCGTTTTCTGCACGGGCGGCTCGGAGGCGAATCACACGGCGCTGCTGACGGCGCTGACGCTCGCGTTCCCGGAGTTCAACCGCACGGGCGCGCGCGGGCTCGCGGCGCAGCCGGTGTTTTACGTCTCGGCGGAGAGCCACTATTCGTTCCAAAAGGCAGCGCGGATGTGCGGGTTGGGCAGCGTCGCGGTGCGCGACGTGGCCGTGGACGACAAGCTGCGAATGTCGCCGGAGGCGCTCGAGAAAGCGATTGCGGAGGACCGCCGCGCGGGAAATGCGCCGTTTTTGATCGTTGCCACGGCCGGCACGACGAATGCGGGCGCGATTGATCCGATTCGCGAGCTGGCGGCGATCGCGTCGCGAGAGAAAATGTGGTTCCACGTGGACGCGGCGTGGGGCGGCGCGGCGGCGCTGGTGCCGGAGATGCGGCGGCACCTCGACGGAATCGGGCTGGCCGACAGCATCACGCTCGACGCGCACAAGTGGCTGAGCGTGCCGATGGCGTCGGGGACTTATATCACGCGGCATGAGGATATTTTGAATCGGACGTTCCGCGTCGCCGCGGCGTACGTCCCGCCGAAGGCGCCGGGCGAGGCCATCGTGGACTTCTACGAAAACTCGATACAGGGGTCGCGACGGCTGAGCGGGCTGAAGCTGTTTTTGTCGCTGGCCGTGGCGGGATGGGACGGCTACGCGGCCGTGCTGCGGGGGATGACGGAGATTGGCGAGGAATTGCGGCGGCAACTCGCGGCGGCGGGGTGGAAGATCGTCAACGACACGCCGCTGCCGATTGCGTGCTTCGTGGATGCGCGCGCGCCGCAAGGCACAACGCGCGAGTATCTCGACGAAATCGCGCGCGAGGTGGTGGAGTCCGGCGCGGCGTGGATTTCGGCGACGCGGCTGCGCGGCACGCAGCCGGCCCTCCGCGCGTGCATCACGAATTACCGCACGTCCGCGGAAGATATTCATGCGCTGGTGGCGGCGCTCGAAAAAGCACGAGGGAAATTACAGGGAGAAGCCAGGAGGCGAATTAGCCTTCCGGCTTGACGCGCTGCACGCCCTTGGGCCAGCGCGGCTGGAAGCGCGAGTTCGGGATATTTGCGTTGCGAACTTCGTTGGTGTAGCGGATGGTGAAATAATCCTCCGTGCCCGTCTCGAAAAATTCCTGCTGCAGCGGCAGCCAGGAAGATTCGTCGAGCCAGAGGTGGATTTTCGAGATCTGGTTGCGGACTTCGGTGGATTTGGGCGTGAGCTCGAGGAGAAGCGCTTTTTTGGCGTCGAGCGTGCGCTCGCCGAGGAGCGTGACGAGGAAGCCCTTCTTCAGCTCGTGCCCCGACGTGCCGAAGCCGAGAAGCAGGAACTGGTCCACCAGCTCGCGATGCTTGCCGAGGTTGTACTCCTCGACACGATTGAGCCCGGGCGTGTAGACGAAGATTGTGTCGCCGGTGCGCAGGATCGTCCGGGGAGAAGGAACTTTCAGGTCGAGGCGCATTTTGTCGCCGCGCACGAAGATGGAGCCGGATTCGGTGGACTTGACGTTGACGACGACAGTGACTTTGGTGCGCTCGATGTCCGCCGACAGGCTTTCGAAATTCGAGGATTCGTCATCGAGCTCGCGAAGGACGGAGTCCACGGTCCAAGCCGGATGAGACTGCGGCTGCGCGAGGGACGCTACGCAAGCGCGCGCCAGGATGGCCGCAAAAATCAGTAGCGAGATGGACCTGCGAAGCAAAGCTGAGTGTCTCCTGTAGAGCCCAATCTAACATCATAGCACACGGGCAGTTGCGGCTTTGGTTCATGCCAGCGGTGAATTGCGAGACGAGAACAGGCGGGACTTCAACGCTTCACTTCGACTTCGTAATACGCGAGGGAGCCGTCGTCGCCGCGGACCGGCGAGATTTTCTTGACCTGGAAGATCTGTCCCTTCAATTCGCCGACGGACGTGCTGAGGATTTCGTGAGTCTGACGCTCGATTTCGGGCCCCGGCTTGCCGGGAGTCTTCTGCGGGCGAAAGAGCCTGGCGTCGAGGCGGTACGTTTGCGTGCGGGCCGCGAGATCTTCGGCGACGAATTCGATTCCGACGGGCGATGGCCCGTTGGCTCTCGGCTCGTCGCGGAACCAGGCGCGGGGACTGAGCAATACGAAAGCGACGATGAGGACGACCATCACGTCGTACGGCCAGCTCCCGCGCTCAAAGGACCAGAAAATCGTATTTTTCAGGGCGCGCCAGAGCGTCTTCATTTCAGTTTGCCGAGGCTCCGTCGACTACGAGGCCGTCGCGCATGTGCAGAACGCGATTGCCGTAGGCGGCGGCTTCGGGATTGTGAGTGATCATCACGATGGTCTGGCCGAGTTCCTTATTGAGCTGGCGAAGAAGGCCGAGAACGCTCTCGGAATTTTTCGTGTCGAGATTGCCGGTCGGCTCGTCGGCGAGGACGATTTTCGGCTCGTTGATGATGGCGCGGGCCAGGGCGACGCGCTGCTGTTCGCCGCCGGAGAGTTCGGACGGCCGGTGCTTCAGGCGTTCGGTCAGGCCCAGCATCCGCGTCACCACTTCGAAGCGATGAGGATCGAAGCCGTCGCCATGAATGTGCTGCGCGAGAGCGATGTTGCCGCGGGCGTCGAGCGTGGGAAGCAGATTGAAACGCTGAAAGACGAAGCCGACTTTGTGCTTGCGAAGCTGCGTGCGGCCAGCGTCGCCCAGCTCCGCCATATCGTTGCCGTCGAGAAAGACTTTGCCTCTTGTGGCGCGAGCCAAACCACCGATGACGTGCAGGAGCGTGGATTTCCCGCAGCCGGAGGGGCCCATGACGGCGACAAATTCTCCGGGGAAAACCTGGACATTGACTCCCTTGAGCGCGGCGACGTCGAGACTTCCGGAGCGGTAAATTTTCCAGAGATTTTCGGTCTTAAGTATCGGCTCCAAATCAACTCCCCAGCGAGAAAAAGCGAGCCCAGCGGATAGAAATTATTGTATGCGGGAACGAAGCTTCTGCCTAGAGCAATCGAGGATTTTGCGATCCGAGAGGCCAGAGAGACACTTATTCGTAGGCGAGGGCTTCGACGGGGTCTTTGCGGCTGGCGAGCCAGGCGGGATACGTGGCGCCGAGCCATCCGCCAACGATGGCAAGAGCGGCGGCGCGCGCGAGCCACGCCGGCGTGATGACGATGGACAGCGTGGGGAAGACGGCGAGGAACAGCGACCTGACGCCGTAGCTCATGGCGAAGCCAAGGCCGACCCCGACGACGCAAAGCGCGGTTGTCTCGCTCAAGATCACGCGCACGATATAGGCGCGCGAAGCGCCGAGGGACTTCAGGACGCCGATTTCGCGCGTGCGCTCGATGATGGTGGTGTACATCGAAAGCAGGATGACGAGAAATCCGATGGTTGCGGCGAGGATGATCATGGAACGGATGAACGTCTGAAGCCCCGGGAGGTTCGAGGACGTCATCAGGGAGAGGTAGTCGCGCAACGGCCGGATTTCGTAGTGGGGCAAGAGCTGATTGATTTCATCAATCACGTCCTGGGTCTGCTCGGGACGGTCGCACTTGATGAAAAAGACGGATGCTTTGTCGCGGGCTCCGGCCAGCTCCTGAAGAGTGGACATCAGGACGAAGAGCCGCGCGCCTTTTCCGTGTTCGACGATTCCGACCACATGGAAATCGTGGCCGAGGACGTGCAACGAGTCGCCGACCTTGACGTGTTTGCCCTTGGCGTACCAATCGTCCACCAGGATGTCGTCCGGCTGATCGAGTCCGTGGCCGTCGTGGAATACGAAACCGTCGGACACGGTGCGGAAGCTTTCGGGATCAATTCCATAAATCAGGTCGAGGCCGTTCGTGGAATTGAACTGCAACAGCACTGGCGCGACGGCGCGAACATTTTTGATTTGCGACAGGCGCTGACCAATTTGGATGGGCATGGGCGCGCCGCTGAAAGCCATGAAGACGGAAGCGGAGGGTGGCTGGACCATGATGTCCGCGCCGATACCTTCGATCCGCTTCGCGGTGTCTGTGAGCATGCCCGTGGTGAGCCCGACGACGACGAGGACGAGCGTGACCTCCACGCCCACGGCGATGATAGTGACGGCAGTTCGCACAGGGCGGTAAAGGACGTTGTGCAAAATCATCTGGCGGATCACGGCTGTTTCTCCTCGCCGAGCTGCACGAGTTCCGTGCCCGGCGGCTGCGCCAGTTGAAAACGCGAAGCGGGAATGGGCTGGTTGAGCGTCAATTGCGAGATCCGAATCTCAAGCTGATATTCATCGGCTGGCCGGGATACCGAGACGTCATGCGGATACGCTTCGTCGCCCGCGGGCTGCCAGTCCCCGTAACGCACATCGGAGAGCAGGCCGCCATCCGGGCCATAATTTTGAATTCGCGCAACTTGCAAATCTACACGATCGAACCAAATCTTGCGACTCAGATTCCAGTCGCCAGGCTGGCTACCCAGGCTCGCGGGATTAAGGGCGGCACTGATGGGCAGGAGGTTCACGCCGCCCGACCACCCCATTGTGCTCGAAAGCAGCGCGCGCTGGGGACCCCGGTTTGGCGGCGCCGAGATTCCTCGTCCTCGCCAATTCGCGCGATTTTCGCACGGTGCGAGGATTCTGGCGCGAAAATCGCGCTGCTCGTCCTCGGAATGACAGGCGGGGGAAAATGAGTGCGACGATGAGCGGGCCTCACGGGTGGCTAGGGTCAAGACGTAGAAGCGCCGGGGCGGATCTTCGATTTGTTCGAGCAGCACGACCGCGTCGCGGGGCACTTCGGGCCAGAGAAGGGCGTCGAAGAGGTGCTGCGGACGCAGATTTTCGATCGGCTTGTTGGCCGGACGCCGGAGCGCCGTCGGCCCCACGATGAATTTGTTTTTCGAGGGAATAAAAATGCGGAAGGTCTCGCCGTCACTCACCATGTCGAAGACGTCCTTGGCGACGATGGGAGCCTGTCCGATGACGCGAATCGAGGCCGGGCGCGACGCCAGAATGAAGCCATTCACTTCATGATACTGCTCGATGACGCCGCTCAGCGCGGAGCCGGCGGTCGGAACCATTTGGACCTGCGCGGTCATGCTTTTCAAGGCAGACGCCACGCGATTGTAACGAGCCAAAAGCTCGGATTTGGTGGCAGAGAGCGCAGGCTGCATAGCGACGGGCTTGACGACGTGCTTCTTGCTGACGGCGCAGCCGCTGGTGAACGCGAGAGCGCATGCAAGGCCAGTGAGCGAAAATGTTCGAGCGGAGTTCAGGCATTTTCTCCGAATGGATTGTCCGAACAAATTCTCCAAACAAAAGGCAGAGAGGCGAATCTAGCAACCGAGGCGGAGAGTGTCAACGCAGGCCTGACTAATTCATTTCCAGGGCAACAGGTGGAGGAATCGCAGCACGTGATTGCCGAAAAATATATAGATGCCGCAAATCGCGCCTTCGCCCACCATGACGCCGAAAAGAAACTTCCAGAAATCGATTTCCAGAATACCGCAGACGTAGCAGATCAAGTCCGTGGGAGCGAACGGGAAGAAACTCCAGCCGATGATGACGGGCAATTCGTTCTTTTGAAGAATAGCCCTGACCTTCATGACGCGATGCTTGTGCCTGCCTTCGAAATGCTGGCCGAGGTGAAGCGATTCCGAGAACAGGTAGATGCTGGCGGAAGAAACGAGAATTCCGATGATCGTCAGAAGAAACAGCGGGCGAGGCGGGAACAGCGGAAGTCCCACGAAAACCAGATAGGTGGAGGGAATCAGCGTGAAGCCGCGGAGGCATCCCGCAAGGAGATAGACGCCGCCGCCCAAGAGCAGGGAAAAGTAGAAGGCCCGTTGAAATTCGGACTGGATAAGATTCCTGTCGAAAAGAAACATGTAGATGGCGAAGGCGACGAGCGCGAACCAGATTGACACGCGGAAGAACCTGCTCCTGGAGTCATTGAGGCTGGGGGGCATGGGAGTTGGTGGGGGAAGGATAGCCTAGCTTTGAGCCTGAGCAAAGGCGCGAAGCTTTTCTGTTGCGGGAATCGCGATGATTCGCGGAGCTGGCGCGCGGGGGCCCTACGAGGGCATCGACAAGATCGGATTCGGCTGCGGCGCGGGGGCTTCCATCGAGACGAGCAGGCTGCGGAGACGGCTGCGATCCTCGACGTCCATGCTGACCATCTCGACGCCGGCTTGATTTGCGCGGCTGAAGCGGACGAGAACTTCCATGCGGATGGGGCGGAGGCCGGAAGGAATTTTCAGGTCGGCAGGAGTGCCGACGGCGAGCTGCAAATCGCCAGTGAGCAATCCACCTTCGAGGCTCAGCACCTGAACGGCAGGCTCGCACTTTCCGCGCCTGGACTGAATGACTGCCGGCACCGGCCTGGACATGCGAACGCGCGGATAGCGGCGGTAACGAACGAAATCCCGTTCGGGGCGCGGGTCGAGCGGAGCGTGCGCGAGCATGGCCGGATCGAGATCGCTGACCGGCAAAACCTCCTGCGCCTGATCCGGATCAATTTTCTGAAGCGCTTGCGCGGCGGCGATCCGCATTTCCGGGGGATAGGCCCAGCGAAAGGCGCGGCGGGATTCGACGAAGTTGCGGAGCTGTCCCGCGGACGAGGGATTGCGCAAACGGCCGACCGAATCGAGCGCTTTGACGCGCAGGAACGTGCCGCACTTGGGCAGCAAATCGCCTTCGGCGAGGCTCAAGAGCTGAGGCGCGAGACTGGCGTCGCCGCACATCCCGATTTCATCGAGAGCCATCGGGAGAATCATCGAGTCGAGATCGCCGAGAACATTGAGAAGCATGCGGCCGCGCTCAGGAGCGGCGGCGACGGAAAGTTGGCGCAAGGCTTCGTCATGAATTTCGCGGCCGCTGGAGCGGATTCTTTCCGGGAATAGCTTCTCGGCGGCTTCGGGATCGATGCGGCTCAAAAGGCCAGCGACGCGAATGCCGTCGGGCGCGGGACTCTTTTCCAGCGCGCGCTGCAAATGCATGCTGCCTCGCGGGCCGAGGGCGCAGCCCATTTCGACGAGCCGTTCACGCTCGGCGCAGCGCGTGACGCGCATCAGACGCGCGGCAAGATGGTCGGCGGCAGCCTGCGGGATGCGGCGCAGGACTTCCGCCAATTCCGGACGCAAGACAGGAACATTCAGGCCCTGCTCGATGAATTCGGGGATGCGATTGATAATGCCGATGCGAGGGCGGAGGCCGCGAGTCCAACTGGGCAGGGAGCGCTCGAGACTGGCGAGAGTATCGAGCGTCTGGCGCACGGCGGGGAGAGAATTTTTGGAGGCGGCTTCGTGGCTGAAGCGCACGAATGCGGCGCTGAGAAGGCTTTGCACTTCGGCGTCGCGCTCCACGCTGAGCTGTTCGCCGATGACGCGCACGGCATTGTCGAGGCAGTCGCCCGCTTCGCGGGTGTAGAGTTCGGCCATCTGATTCAGTCCGGCAGCGGTGTTTCTGCGAATCTCCGCGTCGTGATTCGTGACGCAGCCAACGTAGTAGCCGAGAATCTTGTCGACCGCGGAGGAATCGCCAATGCGCAAAAGTTCTTTGACATAGGGCTGAATATTGCGCGGCGGCACGCACCAGGCTTCCGGCGAAATGAGGATGCTTTTCTTGATTTCTTCGGACGCCGAAGACCAAAAGAGACTGTGCAGGACTTCCGCGTAGGATTCGCTGCGCTGGTCGGTTTTATCCGTTTTCGCGTCGCCGACGCGGAGCGCATGGCGCAGCGGCTGGACGTCGTGGCTGAGAGTTTCCAATAATGGCCGCACGGCGCTGGGGCGAATGTCGGCGTGCCGCAGTCGTACCGTGACGTAGCGAAAGACTGCTTCCTCGGCAAGACGCAACATCGCTGGGCCGTCGAGGGATTTCACGGGCCATTTGGCCGCGAGGTCAATCAGGGATTCGCGCAGAATCGACTGCGCGGCAGCGGGAATAGCGGCGAAGCAATCTTCCCACCTTGCAGAATTGAATTCCGCGCCCGCGGAGCGCACGGATTCGCTGAGCTTCGCGACGAGGCGGAGAAGATTCGCCATCTCTTTTTCCGACAACGCGTGACTGGAGCCATTCCTGTTAGTGTTCCGACTGGTCGCGCCCAGCAGCTCTTCGCCGAACTCGAAGCCGGAGGACCTGTTTTTGCCGGAGGCTTCTGCCGCTGAGATTGCCTGAATGAGCTTTTCGGGATCTAAGCCGGCGGGCGCGTCGCCATTCGAGTGCGGCGACGGTTGAGGGGGCACGGTTGCGTTCGGATTCGCACCGGCGACTTTGAAATCGGCGGCGATATAGCGGACTTCGTTGATGCGAATACCGCTGTTCGATTTTTCGCCAAAGGCGGACTGGAGGCGGCTGAGGAGATCCCCCGGTCTTTGCCCGTTGCCGGCGAAAACGCGGACGAAGCGGGCGAACACGGGCTTCTTCAGTTCGCGATCGAAATGGATGCTGACGATTCCGGCCTCGTCCATGGATTGCGCCAGGCTGCTCTCCGCGGCTCCAGCTTCGACAGGCTGGCCGTTCACGATCAGATCCGACTTCCAGGCGCCAAGAGTCAATCCGGGGGAGCCGGAGGCTGCAAAGGCGGCTTTCAGGTCGTTCCAGGCTTCTTCGAGCTGCGCGGCGGACTGGACGTGGTGCGAGCCATAAAGGTGCGTTAACTTCAGCAAAACGTGCAGGCTGCGGACGAAAACGCGCGGCGGGGACACGAAAATGTCGCTGGCACTGGGCATTTAGACCTCGGCGGTCGTTAAATTCCATGCTGCCTTGCGATTAGAGGGCGCGAAATGGTACGGAGGTACTAGCGTGCGCAGTTAATTACGTACGAACGTCCTGGGATGGGCGCTCGGCTGCGCCAAGGAGCGCCAGACGAGCCTGGCGGGCTCAAGGTTCGACGCAAATTCGAGCTTAGGGGCGAGTTAGGAGGTGATTTGGACTTGAACCTCGAGGCCGGCAAGAACCGGACGGGCCCGGCGAGCGATTTCGCTGGCCCAAAGGTGCTGGCTGAGGACGACAAGCGAGCCGTCTTCGGGCGCGAAGATGGCGCAGAAGAAATATCCGGGATAGGTGGTGTGGTAGGCGTCCACGCCGCGCCGCGCCAGTTCATTTTCGAGGGCGGGATCGCCAGTTTTCAGAACTTCGCCCGCGCGAACGCCGAAAGTTTCGCGCTCGAAGCGTTCCAGCAACGGGGCGAGCGAAACCGCCGGAAGAGCGGAAACGACAATGCAGCGTTGCGAGGCTTCGCGGAACGGGATATTTCGCGATTCGCAGAATTTGCGGAGGCCGTCGAGATGGCTGAAGAAGTCGAGCGACCAATTTTCCGCGCCCGCGATTGCGGGGATGACCCGGCTCCAGATCTGCGCGGCCTCGGAGCCGCGCGCCGGCTCCTGAACTTCGCTTTCAACCAGGTCGAGCCCGACTGCGCGAACATCCGGGCCGAGGTCGAGCGGCTCGACTTCCAGAATGAGCATCTACTCGCCCGCCGCCGCCGCGAGGCCTGGGAATCGCCTCTGAAATTCCGAAGACTGTTTGCGGATTTCCAGCCAGTCGAAAAATGCGTCTGGCTGTTTCAGCCAAACGCTGAACCAGTTCGCGATTTCATCTTTTTCCGCGCGCTTCTTCGCGTCGACTTTATGATTCCGCGCGATCATCTCCGCGCGACGATGGCCCAGCTTGCCGACTTCGATGACGCGCGCCGCCGCGGCGCGCTCGCCTTCGGCAGTGAATTTTCGCAGCAGTTCGTCCAGGCGGACGAGGCACATCTCCGCTTCCTCGAACGTGGAGAAATGGAGTAAATCCTGAAATTCATCTTCGTAGCGGCCCTGCGTGTCTGTGTGAGGCGAGAGGACGACGCGCATGCCCGCTTCGAGGAGCACGTCGGCAACATAGTCGGCGGAGGTGTTGCCAGCTTCGCCGTGTTCGGCGATGAGCCGCCGGCGAATCTGCTCGATTTCCGCGGGGGTGTAAGTCGGCTTTTCGAGCTCGCCAGCCGCGGCGAGAATCAATTCCTTCTTCACCGGATGCGGCCCGTGGCTCTTGTTCCCGCTCATGCGCGACGACCTGATTTTTTCTTTGTCTTATTCAAATGCTTCGCACTGCTTTTGGGTGAGGGCTTCGGTTTCGGCCGTGCAGGCGGAGGCGGCGGTTCCGCAGGCAGACCCAGTTTTAGCCGGCGGTAGCGCGCGACGTTGCGGTTGTGTTCCACGAGCGTGTCGGCAAAGAAATGCCCGCTGGAATCATTGGCGACAAAATAGAGATAGTGCGTGCGCGCGGGATGAAGAGCGGCGAGCAGCGAAGCGTCGCCTGGATTCGCGATCGGGCCGGGAGGAAGGCCGCGATGGAGGTACGTGTTGTAGGGCGAGGCGATGTGCAAGTCCTCCGGAGTCACGTCGAGCTTCGGCGTCCCGGCGAGGTAGAGAGCGTACTGAACCGTCGGGTCGCACTGCAAGGGCAAGCCGATGCGCAGACGATTATAAAACACGCTGGCGACAATTGGTCTTTCCTTTGGCTGCGGCGTCTCCCGCTCGATGAGCGAGGCGAGCGTGATCACCTCGATCGGCGAGAGAGGCTGCGGAGCTTCCTGCCTTGCGGCGCTGCGCGCGGACACCGGAGTGGGCGCGTCGCCGGCCGCCTGGGCCGGCGCATCCGCATTCAACTTACCCCATTCCTCGCGGAAATGACGCACCATCGTCGCCGCAATCTCCTCGGGCGTGACGTGTTTCGAAAATTCGTACGTGGAGGGGAAGAGAAATCCTTCGAGAGATTTTGCGCCCGGCGCGACGTCGTGAACCAGGGAAGGATCGCCAACGACTTGCTGAAAATCCTCGTGGCGACAGAGGCCCTGCCTTTCGAGTTCCCGCGCGATATCGAAGCTCGTCCATCCCTCGGGCACGATAATTGTGTGGACATAGATATGCCCGCCGGCAATTTGCGCAAAGACCTGCACGGGAGTCATGGGATGGTCGAAGCGGTATTCGCCCGCTTCGAGCGCGCTGTGCCGGTGCCATTTGGTGAGAAGCGCGAAGGCCCATTCGCTGCGAATCACGCCTTTGTCTTTCAGCAGGCTGGCGATTCCCCGGCGCGACGTGCCTCTGGGGATATCGACAAACACTTGCGGCTCGGAGTAGCCGCGATACGGCTGCGTAAGCTCATTCTTGAGCCACGCGCCGGCAATCACGGCGAGCCCAATGAGAAGGATGAGACTGACGACAATCCTGCGCATTCGCCCTAGACCCCACCTGACGCGGAATTCCTTCGTAGCGGCCGCGTTGCGTCCAGATACTCGCGCAGCAAAATCGCGGCAGCCATTGAATCAATTCCTTTCCGCTTGTGCTTCGCGCCGCCTGTTACTTTGACGACTTCTTCCGCCTCCCACGTTGTGAGCCGCTCGTCGCGCAATTCGACCCTCACTTTGAGCTCTTTCTCGACCCGTTCCGCAAAGCGCGCGGCTTCGGCTGCCATCTCGCTGTCGCGTCCGGAAAGGTGCACCGGATGCCCGACCAGCACGACGCCGACCTTGAATTCCGCGAGAACCTTGCGCAAGCGGCGAAAGTCCTCCCTCCGGTTTTTCCTCTGCAGGACTGGGAGCGGCGAAGCGGTGAGGGCGAGTTCATCGCTGATCGCGAGGCCAATGCGGCGGCGGCCGTAATCCATCGCGAGAATTCGCGCGCACTTGAGCGGCGAAACAGGCGTGTCAACCGTGGCGCGCGGAGCCGACATCATGGCCCCTCCATTATAACTTGCAGGCAACCGCGATTGGGGAAGGCCTAAAATTCGGAATTTCCAAAAAGCTTACGAGGGCAACCAATGGAGAGAAATCACGCGAAAATCTAGGGTTGCCGGCCGCGAGTTCCTTTCACCCACATGTTCCACGCCCCGATTTTGATCAGTTGTTGCTCAAGGCCAGTGTCCTTCATGAGCTGCTCGATCTGCGCGCGCGTCTGCCGCGGGCCGAGGCTCCCATCCAAGTCCGCGACGGCATACGCGGTGACAGCGGCGACAGCTTCATTGCGCTTGAGCTGCGCCATATCCACTTTGTCGAAGGTGTCGGATGCGGCGTGGTAGTTCATCATGTAATCGCCGGGCTCCTGATTGGCTTCAAGAGTCGGCACGCCTTCGAGCAGGAAATCGAAATTGTCGGTGTCCGCCGCGGCATCGAAGGTGTTCTCGAACGGGCCGAACGAGGCGAGCGGAAGGAGCGCGATGCTGACTTCATCGGCGACGTCTTTCCGGCCTCCGAGCGAATAACCAGTCACCCGGCCGTCGCCGGAATCGAAAATGATCGCGGCGTCCATCTTGCCGAGTTCGTCGCGATGCGCGCGCGCGTACGCCCAGCTTCCGAGCATGCCCTGCTCCTCGCCCGTGAACAGGATGAAGCGGATTGAGCGGCGCGGAACGGAGCCGGAAGCACGTATGGCGCGGGCGGCGTCGATCACCATCGCGGCGTTGCAGCCGTTGTCGAGAGCGCCCGTGCCGAGCTCCCAGGAATCGAGATGCGCGCCGAGAATCACAAATTCGTCCGGCTTTTCGCGGCCGCGGATTTCGGCGACCACGTTTTCGGAATCCGCGGGCCCGGCGATTTTGTTGGGGAGCTCGAGGCGAGTTTCGAGGTGCGAGCCCGAGGCGATGAGGCGCGCCATCCTTTCCGCATCTTCGCGCGCGACGATGGCTTGCGGAAGCGGCGCGAGCTCGCCACTGAGGGTAAGGCTGTGGCGGTAAAGCAGCATGTAAGGCCGCGTGGACATCCACAGAATTGCCGCGGCGCCGGCGTTCACGGCGCGGCTGACGATGGCGGGCTCTTCGAGATACTCGTTGACAAGATCCTCATACGTTTTCAGGACGCTCGTGTGAACAAGAAGAATCGAATTTTTTGCCGCCGCGCCGGCGCGCGCAAAATCCGCGGCGCCTCCCGTGCCGACGTCCACTACGTTCGCGGTGATTCCGCCCTGCGGGGTCGCCGGTGACCACCCGGCGGAAACCAGGTGGACGGGAAACGGATTCGAGGAGGTAACTTCCAGTTGCGCGCGGCCAGCCGTCCAGTCAACGGGAATCGTGAATTTTTCCGTGTGGACTTCATCGACGCCGGCGCTGCGAAATGCTTCCACGGCCCAGTCCACGGCCTTTTCCGCGGCGGGAGAACCCGTCACGCGTCCGCCGATGACGTCAGTCAACTGGCGCAGATTGCTTTCGAGGGGAGAAGCGCCAAGAGTGCTGGAGATGATCTTCGGCGCTACGACCGCGCAAGGCACGTCAACCTGGCAGCCCGCCGTGCCTTGCGGGACCTTCGGCTCGAACGGTTTTTTGGGCGCGGGCAATTGCGCGAGAGCGAGTTGCGAGAGCGCGCTGAAGCCCAATGCAAGAGTGCAGACGAATATTTTCGGTCTCACGTTTTTCGCCTTCCGTCGCGCGCCGCCAGGAGCGAATCCGCAACGCTCGCGATTTGCGCCATTTCGGCGACGTCGTGTACGCGGACGATGTGCGCTCCGCCGAGAATGCTCGCCGTCACCGTGGCCGCGGTGCCCCACAGGCGCTGATTCTCCGGCGCACCGCCGAGCGCGCGGCCGATGAACGCCTTGCGCGAGTTGCCCACGAGCAGCGGGTAGCCGAGACGCGCGAGTTCCGGCAGACGCGCCAGCAACTCGAAATTCTGATCGAAAGACTTGCCGAAACCAATCCCCGGGTCAAGAATGATTTGCGATTGGGAGATTCCGCCGCGGCGGGCGCGAGCGGCTGCCTGGAGCAGGCCGCGCGTCACGTCGCGCATCACGTCGCGCGCGAACGGTTCCTGCTGCATCGTCCGCGGCGTACCGCGCATGTGCATCAGGATGGTGGGCAGCCCGCGCCGCCGGGCGACTTCCGCGATTGCGGGATCCGCGCGAAGGCCGCTGACGTCATTCAGGATTTCCACGCCCGCGTCCACGGCGGCTTGCGCGACGGCGGCCTTCTGCGTGTCGATCGATACGGGAATCTTGAGCTTGCCACGCAATTTCTCAAGGACTGGCAGGACGCGCGCGATCTCTTCTTCGGCCGAGATGCTTGCCGCGCCAGGCCGCGAGGATTCGCCGCCGACGTCGAGAATGTCGGCGCCGGCGCGCTCCATGGCGAGCGCGTGTTCGACGGCTTTTTCGGCGTCGAAAAATTGACCGCCGTCGGAGAAGCTGTCCGGCGTCACGTTGAGCACGCCCATGACGAGCGTGCGCCCGCCGAGTTCGAGCGTCCTCGACGGAAGCTTCAACCAGAATTTTTTTCTGCGTTTCATCTCCTGCGATGGGAAACCAATTCGAGTGTCTAAGCCATTCGATGCTGCGTAGCCCGCGAAGGCAGCAAGCTTGAACCGTGATTCAGCGCGATTCCGCCGGCGCGAAGTAGGCGAGCCGGTGCGTCACGCGAACCTGCCCGTGGCCTTCCACGACGACGCGCAACGAATGCCAGCCGGGCGGGTCGTCAGGCGCGGGATAGTATCCCAGCGTGTACTGCGCGCTCAAGTTCTGGACGATGCGGCGATAAGCGCCCGCGACAGAACCGGTTTCATTGAGAAAATAGAGCTGCCCGCCCGCGACGCGGACCAGTTCAGCGAGAAAGGCCGTATACGCCGGAATTTTCAGCGCGAGCGCAGCGGGCGTGATGAGCATCTGCCGTTCGTGCGCCGCAAGCCATTCGGGCGTCATCACGCGCGGGCGATTCTCGGTGGAAATGGCGTAGACCTCGATATCCTGCGACGCAAGCATTTTCAAGACGTCCTCGAATGTCATCTTCGTCGGCGGGTCGCCGGGCCGCGGGCGCACGCCGGCGCCATCGAGATTGAGGCCGAGGCCGTTGTCCTGGCCATCCGTGAGCAGGATGATCGCTTTTCTTCCGGTGCGGTCGCGGAATAATTCCCGCGCCGCGAGAAACACGGAGCGATAAATGTTCGAACCGCCCAGGTCGCCCAGCAATTTGTGGACGTCCACGCCGGAAACGGCGTTTTCGAGCAGCGTGCGGTCGCGCGAGAACGGCAGCAGCAGGAACGTATGCTCAGAGAAATCGACGACGGCGACTTCGTCCACCGGCGACAGGCCCGCGATCAATTCCTGCGCGGCGGTTTTCATGGCCGCGGAATCGGGCAACACGCTCGGGCTCGCGTCCAGAACAAGCGCGATGCTCGCGCCCTGGCTCGATGCGTCGAAATGCGCGATGTCCTTGCGGGCGCCATCTTCATAGACTTGAAAATCCCTTTGCGCCAGCCCGCGGACAGCCGTGCCGCCGGGCGCGAACACGTTGCAGTTCAC
>DATEFX010000015.1:0-239631 GCA_035280405.1 Candidatus Acidiferrales bacterium
AAAGCATAATTCAGGAGCAAATATTTGCATTCCGTGTTCACCCGAGTTCTCTGCCATTCGCGCGCTACCCATGTCCAGCCGATTTCGACTCGCCGGTTCTCGCGCGAGACGTTGCCGTAGCGCGTCGAGCCAATGGCGCGCTCCGACGATTTCTCGACGATGGCGAATGGTAGCGAGACGCCACGAGCCAGTTCGTTCAGTGCAAGCTCGATGTAGGCGTTCATTTCCTCCGCAGTGCGCACTTGCGTTGGTATCCATTTCCACAGGTCATCGTCGAGGCCCACGCGAGTCAGATCCGCAAGGTGCGTCAACGCCAGCGGCTCGAGCCTCACGTGTTCGCCGGTCAGCGTCGTTGGTTGGATGATCATTTCACTCAAAATCGCCCCCCCGTTTCCTGTCGCCCTCGCTCTTGCTGTCCGGCGATTCTACGCAGAGGCAATCCAGGCTGCCAGCGGCCGACATGAGTAGAGCGTGGGGAACTCCGGTCAATATGGACTGGAGATAAACCCGCGCGATCAAGTTATCGATGAAATGGTGGAGGCGGGGGGAGTCGAACCCCCGTCCGACTAAGAGGAAGCGGGGTTAGGCGACGGGGCATTTTGTAGCATTTTCTTTTGGAAGATGCCACCGTTTTCCGCCACGTGGCCCCGACTTTACCAGCTTGACCCCCAGTCGGCGGCACGCCTCTCTAATCGTGACATGCCCGATACCGAATGCAGACATCTTGGAGTCATCGAGCGTCGGTCGAAGCCGGGTCGGTGCAGGCCGAAGGGTTTGCTGAGCCCGTCGAGTCCGCCCCGAGCGACGGGTGGCATGTCCACATCCCCATCCACGAGGTAAGCACGCAGCCACTTGATTGCAACTTGGACTTTTTCTTCTCGGGTCATGAACGCAGGATAAGGGTGGCAAGATTGACCATCAAGGTGACGCATGGTAATTTCACCCCACCATGCCCTCAGACGACGAGAACGAGATACAACCCGAGCAGCCCGACGAAGAAATGTCGGGCGGGGATGAACTTCTCTATTCGATTGGTGAAATGCTTCGTGCGAAGCAGTCGAAGGATGCCATTGCCAAACTAATCGAGAAGTTCGCAGACGACGTGCCGAACCGCAGCAAGGCGCAACGCCACATAATTTATTGGAGACATGCTGTCACCGCTTTTATCGTTGTCGCCATCGGAGTGTTTGGGTACTTGAAAATCGTCTCTACTGAGACTTGTGGGGCGCTGTTGGGTGGCGTCATCGGCGGTCTCTATTACTCATCGAGACGCTGACATGCCGCTCTCATCTGACCAACAACTTCTCATCATCATAGGCCTCATCGCAGCTATCCCTGTTTTGCTTGGCATCCGCCGTCGCAGAGAAGGGATTCGCTATAGGCTCAGAAAGGTACTTATTGTTGAAGGTATCTACCTTGGGCTGGCTTACATCATGCTACGGAATGGTCAGCCGCCGCTGGAATCCATTCTTGCGGGGCTGGTCGCAGCATTTATAGTCAACTCTTTCATCAAACCACGCAGCCGCTACATTCCAGCATCGGTGAAGCGCAAGGCGAAAGCCGAGTTTGAATTGAAGACCGGAACGAAGTTCAACCCGAGGAAACACGAGTACGACCACGATGTTCCATTCTCTCGTGGTGGGAGCCATACGATGGACAACATCCGAGTTGTAGAGCGGAAGAAAAACCGCTCGAAGGGGTCCAAGTCGGCTTGGTGGGACGTGTTGGGAAAATAGAGCGTGCCTAACCACTTTTTGCCTTCAGCTTATCAATCTTGGTGGAGGCGGGGGGAGTCGAACCCCCGTCCGAGAAGCCTTGCTGCCAGAAGACTACATGCTTATCCCGTTCGCGGGCGGCCTTGCCTCGCGGCAATCCGCTGTTCGCCGGCCGCGGTCAGAGCGGGCAAGAAACGAAGCCGGCTAGTCCGATGATCTCGCCGGCGCAACACGGACCGAGAAGCGCCAGCCAGCCCACTATGCGACGCCTCATCCTCCGCGCATGGGCGACGCGAAGGGAGACGCGCTACCTAGTTTTTAATTAGGCAGCGAGAGCCAACTGCGGATTGGCAGTTGTGTTGTTCCACCCGATTGCGGGCAGGTGGCGCCCGGCATGCCTTCGGGCCGCGACAGCCTCCGTCGAAACCGTTTCGCCCCCGATGACGACTCTCGTGGCATTTTATCACACGCGACAGCTCGGGAGTCAGAGCACGGCTGGAGAGCGCGCGGCAAAGCCTACGGCGCTTGTTTCGGCGGATAGGTATTCACGTACTTGCACACGTCCTTCACCGCATTGCTCAGCAGCACTGTCGACGTCGCGAACACCGCGTCGCCGCCCTTGCGGAACACGGTAAACCGGTAACGCCCCGGCCAGCCGCCCGCATCTAGCATGAAGTCCGACTCCTTCGAGTCCAGCGTAATCGTTACGTTCGGGCATTTCTGCATCAGGTTTTTCACGAGGTCCGCGGACGGCACCGTAGAAGCCGGAGAGCGCATGAGCTTCAGCGGCGGCTTCGGCGTTTTCGGTTTCGCGTGTCCCGCGCCGGTGAGCAACAATACCGATAATGCGACCGCACCCGCTGATGTGATGATTCTCATGGCTGGCCTCCGTTCCGTTAAACACCAGCGCGAGCAATATGTTCCGCGCCGCCGGCCTCTAAAGAATGCGACGGTTTATATCGCCGGATGGTTGCACGTCTTGCACTCCGGATTGAGTCATGCGTCAACCGGGTGTTAGACAGCACGCCGCTCGGCCCGCCGTTCGCGAACGGGTTGTGCCGCTTTCCAGCATCTCACTTATGAACGTCCAGGAGGATTCCATGAACCGTCCCTTGATTTGCCTAGCGTTTCTTCTTGCATTTGCTTCAGCCGCCTGTGCCCAAAGCGAACCCGTAAAATTCATCGCGAACACGCTCGTTGTCCAGGCGGACGGAACGTATGAATCGGATCCGGATCTGGCGACGCTGACTTTCGACGTTTCCTCGCAGGACAACGCTCTCTCGCGGGCTTACGCCAAGGCCACGCAATCGATGCAGCAGATCGTGGCCGTCGCGCAGAAAAACGGGCTGAAGAAAAACGAAATCGTCACCGGAGTGCTCACGCTCACGCCGTCCTATGATTTGGATCATAACAAGAAGCCGAAATCGTATTCCGTAAACGGCGAGATCGTCCTGAAGGTCCACGATTTCTCAAAAATCGGGCCGATCCTCGACGATTCCGTCCAGAACGGCCTTGCGGATTTCCGCTCCCTCGAGTACTCCCTCGAAAATGAAGAAGCTGCCAAACAGCGCGCCGTCGCCGACGCAATGCACAATGCCGTGGAACGCGCCAAAGCGGCGTTGATGGAAAATGGACAGAAGTCCGGAGCAATTCGCTACGCCAATGTCGACATCAGCCAGATCAGCGGCATCGCTCAATTTGACGTCGCGCAGTTGGGAGCACTCAGCGAGTCAGTGGAAGTGAAGTCGAGTGGAGGCTTGTTCTCGCATAAGAGGGTTGCTCCGCCACCACCTCCGCCGCCCGTCCAACCGGGCAAAATCACGGTAACCGCGACCGTTCAGTGCGCGTTTCACATTGAGTAGGGGATGAATCGTTAGCCTCCTCGCGTTGTAATTTGTGTGGCTGCGCCGCTCTGCTGAGCGGCGCAGCTGGCCACTAGCCGAGGCGGCTTCGATAATGGTATCTATAGTCCAAGCAGGCGCGCAGGTGCTGCGCCTGCCGCATCCTTGGGAGCAGACCAACTCCGCCGTGCGAGACCGGCAGGACGAATTCGAGCAGGTCGCTTTGCCGCATTCCGCGAGTCTGCTCCGCGTGGCGTTTCGTCTTACGGCCGATTCCGCGGCGGCGGAGGATCTCGTCCAGGAGACATTCCTCCTCGCCTGGCGCAGCTTCCATCAATTTCAGCGCGGCACCAACGCGCGTGCCTGGCTCTTTCGCATCCTGTTCAACGCCTTTTATGGCCATGGGCGCAAACTCCGCGGCGTTCCCCCTCTCGTTTCGCTGGATGCGCCTGATGCCGATGCACAGCCGGCCGGTTCGGCGGCTCTCCCGCTTGCCGATCTTGCGGAAGTTTCGCAAGCCCTCGGCCGCTTGTCCGCGGAACATCGCACTGTGCTCTTGCTCGGAGTTGTGGAAGGGTTCACCTGCCGCGATATCTCCGGAATCTTGAGGGTCCCGATCGGAACCGTGATGTCGCGTCTCAGCCGCGCGCGCCAGGCGCTGCGTACTCAGCTCGCGCCAGTCGTAACCAAATCCCGCGCTGCAGCCACGTCAGCCGCCTGCTGCGCGCAAAAGGAAGCTTCATGAACTGCGCCGAAGTCAATTCCCTCTCGTCACTGTATCTTTCCGGCGAGCTCGATCCTTCGCGCTCCGCCGCGGTCGCCAAGCACCTCGCGACTTGTCCCGCATGCGCTCTGCAGCTGCAAATGAACGCAGGGCTCGATAATCTTCTCCGCCAGGCGATTCTCTCGGAGCACATCTCCACGGCGGCGCTCGACCAGCGCGTCCACGAACGCATCTCCGCTGAAACTGCGCCCCGCCCGATTCGCGCCGTTCCTCGCGGCGCGTTCATCGCCGTTGCCGCGGCCGTGATTTTGCTGCTTGTCGTTGGGCTCGGCTACGCGCTCTTTGTCAGTCATCCCGCGCCGGTCTACGCCGACGCCGCGGCGGATCATCACGACGAAGTCATCGACCAGCAGCCTCGCAGATGGTTGTCTGATCCGGCGGCAATCGCCGCGCTTGCTAGCAAGCACGGCGTACCGCCCTCGGCCGTCGCGGCTCTCGCGCCGGCGGGATACCATCTGAGTTGTGCCAGAGTTTGCGATCTCAATGGCCGGCCATTTCTGCATCTCGTTTTTGTCGCGGACGCAGCGGGCAAATCGTCCGACAAGGATCGCGAAGTCTCCCTCTTCCTCTGCCCGCGCGCACAGGCGTTGCCTCGCTCTTCTATGAAGAAAGAAGACGGCAGGAGCTTTTACACTCCCATCGTCGGCCATGAGCATCTTGCCTGCTTCGAAACCAATCAGGTGACCGCGCTCGTCGTCACGGATCAGGCCGGCGATGCTGCCTTGAAATTCGCTCGCTCTGCTGTTGGAGTCTTTTGATCGCGAATTCCGGCCTGGGATTGATCCGCGGGGCGTCTTTACTCAGCGACTCTCCTTCGCGAAATAGTGGGGGTTTTTCGCCGGTTCGCGCCGCGGCAGTTCTCGCTCTAGTTTTTTCAGCCACCGCAGCTCCGTCTTGAATTGTTCGATGTCCAGCGTCAGCATCCAGACCGCTTCGTGATAGCCGTGCCCGACCTCTTCGCGCACAGAGCGCAGGACTTCTTCTTCGCGCGCCAGTTCCCTTCCGAGGAATTCTCGTCGCCTGTGGATTTGCCGCTGAAAGATGCCCGGCCGCGCTTGCCAGGAGAGCGCAATCCAGGTGACAAAAGGCGGCCGCTCACGCTGCATCGTCCAATCCTCTCGCTCAAGCGCCTTGGCTAGTGCGGCCCGCCCGCGCGCGTTGGTTCTGAATACGCTTCGCTCGGGGCCCTCGGCCGGCAACTCGCTCCTGCTTGCATCGATCAGTCTCAACCGCGCCAGCTTCTCGAGCGAGTAGTAGACCTGCGGCCGCGAGATCCCGGCCCAGTCGCGAACCTCGCGCCGCTCAAGCTCCGCGTTCGCCTCGTAGCCATGCATCGGCCGCTCGGCGAGCAGGCTCAGCAGCACGAGGTCCGGGGTCGTGAGCGCGGTGGATTTACTTCTTGCCATCGCGCGCCTTCCGCCGCCGGCTCCAATACCACCACTGGCATTGTTCCGCGGGCAGCGTCGGGTTTCGCGCCTGCGCAACGGCTGCGGTAAACACGTCCAGGCAACAGATGTCGATTTTCTCGCCCTTGGCGCGGCAGAGCCGCTCGTACATTCTCCGCGGGTCCTGTCGCGCCAGTCCTGCGACGCTGTGGATTGCCAGCTTCTCGAAACCGCCCAGAATGGCCGGCCCAACCGAGATGAGGTCTTTCAACTGCCGCTCTTCTCTTTCCATGATTTTTCTCCTTGACATCGTTTCGCCACGATACTATACCTATCTAGTCTAATTTAGACTAGTATCCAAGTCAAGGAGAGAATTCAAAATGCGCTCCGCCGCTCTCGTGCTCCCGGTCCTGCTTCTTGGATTCGGTTCCCTGCGTCCAAATCACTCGGAGGATACACACGCCATGAACGTCAAGAGGATCACGCCCGTGCTGCTCGTCAATGAAGTCGAACCCGAGATTCCCTTCTGGGTCGATCGCCTGGGATTTACCAAAACCGTCGAAGTTCCCGATGGCAACAAGCTCGCCTTCGTCACGTTTCAGAGGGGCACCGCCGAAGTCATGTATTAGACTTACGCCAGCGTGGAAAAAGATGCGCCTCCGGCGATGGCGCAGGCTCGCAAGGGCCCAACCTACCTCTACATGGAGGTCGACAATCTCGATCAAGTCCTCTCAGCTCTGAAGGACGTCAAGAAAGTCATGCCCGAGCGCACGGCGTTTTATGGCATGCGCGAATTCGCGGTTCAGGATCCGGGAGGACATTTCATCACCTTTGCCCAGCAAGCTTCTCAGCCGAAGCATTAAGCGAACGCACCGGGCGCGCTGACATGGTCGGCGCGCCATTTCACTGTCCGCGAACGCACATTCGCGTCCCAGGAGCGCACGCGCCGTGCGCTCTCGCCGCCCGTAGAGAACTCTAAGTCTCTGATTATCAAGTAGTTGCGTAAAGATATTCTGGCACTCGCCCTGCTCCCAACTATTCCGTCTGACGATATAGTCTCTCTGCCGACTACACAGTGGCCGTGTTGGGGTTAAGGAAGCGGCAACTTGACGAAGAAAAACGAATCCGAATCTTTCCTCCCGCTGACGCCCGCGATGTTCCAGATTCTCCTTGCGCTTGCCGACGGCGAAAAACACGGGTACGCGATCCTGAAAGAAGTCGCCCGTCGCACCAGCGACAAAGTCCGGCTCAGCGCCGGCACGCTCTACGGCAATCTCGCGCGCCTGGAGAGTTCCGCGATGATCGCCGAATCCGGCGACCGCCCCGCATATGGCCTCGACGACGAACGCCGCCGCTACTATCGCCTTACCGAATTTGGCCGCAGCGTCGCCGTCGCCGAAGCGCGTCGGATGGAAGAAACATTGGCGCAAGCGCGAGCCAAGCATTTGATCCGCAAGCCAGAAATCGCCTAGCGAGGGATGACGCCATGACGAATCACAATTCTTCTCTTTCGCAGAAGTTCTTCGGCCTGGTCATGAAAATTCTCCCGTTCGACTTTCGCGCCAATTACGAACGAGAAATGTCGGGCGTCTTCGAAGAACAGCGCCGCGCAACAGAAAGACGAGGAGGCGTCATGGACTTCCTGAGACTTTGGGGCGAAACCATTGCTGGAATCTTCCGCACCGCTCCGCGCGAGCACTGGCAGATTTTCCGGCAGGATTGCCGCTACGCCTTCCGTATGATGACCAACAATGCCGGCTTCACGGCGATCGCTGTCCTAACGCTTGCGCTTGGCATCGGCGCGAACACCGCCATTTTCAGCGTCGTGGATGCCGTGCTTTTGCGTCCGTTGCCCTATAAGCAAGGGCACCAATTGATCTTCATCCGTGAACAGGCCAAGAAAATGGGGATTGACGATATCGGCTGGTCTGTGCCGGAAATCATGGACTATCGTCAGCAGAACCGTACGCTTTCCAGCCTGGTCGAATATCACTCGATGTATTTCACTCTGTACGGCCACGGCGATCCCGACCGCGTGAAGACTGGCGTCGTATCCTGGAATTATTTCGATATGTTTGGTGTCAAACCAGTTCTTGGCCGCGTGTTCGTGCCGAAAGATGACGAAATCGGCGCGCCCGCTGTGGTCGTTCTGAGCAACGAATACTGGCGGGACAATTTTGGCGCGGATCCCAACGTCGTCGGCAAAACGTTTGAGATGAACGACAAAGTCCACACTGTCGTCGGCGTACTCCCGCCGATTCCGCAGTACCCGCGCGAAAACGATGTCTACATGCCGACCTCTGCCTGTCCCTTCCGCTCCTCCAAGAGCCATATTGACAACCGCGACATGCGCATGATGGAAGTTTTTGGCCGCTTGAAGCCGGGCGTCACGCTGGGCCAGGCTCAGGCCGATTTCTCGACGATTGCCACTCGCCTCCAATCCGACTACCCGAAGTCTTATCCGGAAAAAATCGGCTATGGCATTGCCGCGTCCTCTCTCAAGAGCGATTTGACTCAGGGCGCGCAGCCAACTTTGCTCGTGCTGCTCGCCGCCGCTGCGTTCGTGCTGCTCATCGCTTGCGCGAATGTTGCCAATTTTACGCTTTCGCGCATGGCGCGCCGCGAACGCGAACTGGCTGTCCGCACTGCCCTTGGCGCTGGCCGCACCCGCCTCCTCCGCCAACTGCTTACGGAAAGTTTTATTCTCGCTTTCATCGGCGGCGCGATTGGCCTATTCGTAGCGTTCGGCAGCATCGACCTGCTCACACAATTCGCCGCGCGCCTTTCTCCGCGAGCACGTGAAATTCAGATCGACTCAGGCGTGCTGCTCTTCACTCTGCTCGCGGCGTTCACCACCAGCCTCATTTTCGGCACTATCTCGGCGCTCTTCTCTCGTGTCAACCTCAATTCCGGTCTCAAGGAAGGCTCCGCTGGCGCGGGGGCCAGCCAGCATCGCAACCGCATTCGCGGGGTGCTCATCGTGTCCCAGGTCGCGTTTTCATTCATGCTTCTGATTGGCGCAGGACTAATGCTCCGCAGCCTGTTCAAGATACTCAACGTGAGTCCGGGCTTCGTCACCCAGAACACGCTGGCAATGCGCATCAGTTTCAACTGGTCGAAATACGCGACAACCGATCAAGTCCGGGACATGGCGAAGAAGATCGTCGACCATATCGAAGCCCAGCCGGGCGTGGTCTCCGCCGCGGTTTCCACGAGCTATCCTTTAGAGCCGGATGTCCTCACCGCCGGCCCGAACACCAATAACTTCCAAATCGAAGGCGCGCCGCTCGCTCCCGGCGACGCTCCGCCGATGGCCGACACAGATAATATTTCGCCCCACTTCTTCAGCACGCTGGGAATTCCCTTAATCAGCGGCCGCGAATTCGCCGCCACGGACGACGCCAAAGCTCCGAAAGTCGTCATCATCAATCAGTCCATGCAGCGCCGCTTCTGGCGCAAGTCCGACCCCATCGGAAAGCGCGTGTCGTTTGATGACGGAAAAGACTGGTGGCAAATTGTCGGAGTCGTCAGAGACGTTCACGATCTTGGCCTCGATCACGCCCCAATGCTTCAGGCTTATGGCGCCGTCGAGCAGGACGGTGGCATCGCTACGCTCGTCGTTCGCGCAGTCGCGAACCCAGCCGGAATGCAACAGGAGCTTACCCAGGGCGTCCACGAAGTTGACCCCACTGCGGCCGTCTCTGGATTCACCACGCTTGACGGAGCTCGCTCCGATTCCGTCTCGTCGCCGCGCACCACCGCGGCGCTCCTCGGCATCTTCGCCGCGCTCGCGCTTCTGATTGCCACGGCCGGCATCGGCGGCATCATGGCGCTCACCGTCAGCCAGCGCGTCAAGGAAATCGGCATTCGCATTGCGCTCGGCGCGCAACCCGCGCGCGTTCTGGTAATGGTTCTCCGCCAGGGCCTGCTCTTTGCAATGCTCGGCGTGGCCATCGGCCTTGTCGGCGCTTATGGACTCACCGGCTTGATCAAATCGCTGCTCTTCGAGGTGACGCCGACTGACCCGCTCACGTTCGCAGCCGTGGCTTTCGTTTTCGTGGCTGCCGCTCTTATCGCGAGTTATTTGCCGGCACGCCGCGCCGCTTCGATCGATCCGATCGAAGCTCTGCGCTGCGAATGATTTTGCTGCGCCGTCGCGCCTGCGCTATTCTTGCGCGACGATAAAAGGAAGAAGTCTGTGCACAATCTCAAAATTGGATTGCGCGTGCTTCTCATATCGCTTCCCGCGATTTGTCTCGTGAATTCGCACGCGCGATTTTCACGGGTCCGGGCGGCGCAGCCTCCACAATCTGCTCAAACTGCCGGAAATGTCCCGCACTACAATTCATCCGGCGCCCTCGTTCGTCCTAAGGATTTTGAAACATGGGTGTTCGTTGGCACTTCCACGGGTCTCAGCTACGAACCCGGCATGAGCTCGCGCGGCAGCGGCGAATTCAAGAATGTCTACATCACTCCCGAAGCCTACAAATCCTATCTCGCGACGAGCCAGTTCCCAGAGAAAACTATGCTCGCTCTCGCCGTTTACGATCCTTCCGAAAAGGTTTCGCCCGCGAAGGCCGGCTACTTCGAAGGCGAATTTACCTCGCTCGCGTTTGCGGTAAAGGATCATGCCCACACTGGCGAGGGCTGGTCATATTACGATTTTAGCGGAGGTGATGGTCAACTCGCCGATTCTGCGAAAGCCTTGTCCAAATCGCGGTGTTACGACTGCCACCATCAGCACGGGCTCGACGACAACGTCTTCGTCCAGTTCTATCCCGTGCTCCGCAAAGGCTTCAACGCTCGCAAAGGCGCTGCAGCGCCAGCGCACTAAGAGCCTTTGTCAGCGGACGTGTTTCCCGGAAATTTCTTGACTAGCGAATGGATTACTCCAAAATACTTACGCCGGCCCAGTTACTTCGGGCCGGCGCAATTATTTCAGCGAACTTGATCAGAGTTTATTGGGGTTTCTGTTGTTGCTGCGCTGAGCCCGCGCTCTTCGCGGCCGCTTTTTTCTGGAGGTCCTTCTTCTGCGCCTCAAGCCCCGCCTGTTCTTTCTTCGTATCGGCGATGGTCTTGATTTCCTGATCGATCCATCCCTGGATGTGCGCCTTCTGGTCGTCTGGCGCGGTCGCGAGTTGATCCTGCAGCTTCTGCAGGTATTCCTGTTGGGAGTCAATGTCGCGCTGCTCCCACGCGATCATTTTGTCCGCGCTGTCAACTGTCTTGGGGTTCGAAAGCAACGGAGGTTTGTCTGCCGTCTCGGGATTGGTAGCCGCAGGCTTCGGCTGCTTCGCTGCCGCCTCGGCAGCGGCCGCAGTATTGGCCCGCTCCACGTCCATATAGTCATCCGCCGGTGTTCGCACAGAGGCGATGTCGTCCTCCGTCCACACCCTCGCCGGCTTTGCCGGGGCAGTCTTCGCTTTCTGGTCAGTCGCTGAAGTTGCTTGCTGGCTTGTCGCACCCGTAGAACTCTGCGAAGCCTGCTGGGCCTTGGCTCCCAATGGGCAAAGCGCCAGAACCACGGCGCCCGCCCACGCAATCGTGCTTGCTCTCATGTATCGCTCCCCATGGGTCGGCTAGAAGTTCAAAATCTCCCTGAACGCGAGGTCTTGGAACTTCTTCAGATTGTTCGTGGAATTCTGAATCCAGCAGCTGTTGTAGTAGATGCCGTTTCCGCCGCCGCCGGATATGTCGAAATTGACGTTCCCGAAATTGGACAGCGTATTGCCACTGGAATCCTTCGTGGTGGCAACTAGGATGCCGCCGTCGAACTGGCCGTTACCGCCACCGTTACCTAGGAACGTCGTTGATCCCTGCCCAACGACCAGGATTAGGCCGTTCCATCCGGAGTTTCCGTGATAGGTGAAGTTTCCCGTCACAACTAATATGCCGGATCCGGTATTCGGGCCAAGGTCGAAGTTACCATCCACGTAAATGATCTGCGGATTGTTGCTTGAGTTCGGCCACGTACCGCCTGGCATCGCGCTCACAACGTTGGAATAAGTGTAGCTCGACCCGCCACCGAGATTCACGTTGGCGTTCTGCTGAATTGTCTGCAGTGCGGTATCCAAGTCTGTGGGGTTGTCGAAAGGATAAGTCATACTGACGTCGGATACGCACGGCGAGGTAGAGCAACTTCCCGTGTAGTTGGCCGGACGAGGAATGACGCTGCTGACGTATTGTTGGTTCGTCTTAGTAGACCCCGCCGGCGGCGGTTCCGTCGTTCCGATAGCAGGCTCTTTCGGTGAGTTCGGCGTGCAGCCCGGAACCGCTGGGGCGGTGCCGGACCCGTCTTGTCCATTGATGTGGTAGGGATTCGAATTTGCAGGCGAGAAGTTGGTGATAGGCCCCGCCAGTGTGAGGGGCGCCGGCAGATTGAACTTGAAAATATTCATCACCGCGTCGTACTGCAACATTCGCCGGCTGCCGTCTGGCATGACCGACAGGGACGTCAGGCGATACACCTGACCGGCACCAGCGAACTGAGGCAATGCGAGATTTGCCGGCGAGCCCAGGAATCGATTTCCAGCGACTTCGAATATAGGGAAGACTGCATCCAGGATTCCGTTGCCGTCCACGTCTGTGTTCGAAGAGGCTTCGGTCAATCCGGTGATGCGCACCCACTTCCAGAGCGGTCCGTTGAGTCCCGCAATGGTCGTCGCAACTCCACCGGGTGCGTAGTCCGAATACAGCGGGGCCTGCACGACTCTCGTCGCGTTCAGTGCAGCCCCCCATTCATTCGCGAACTCAGTATCCGCGTAAGCACTCCCCGCAACCGTTGGCGTGACGTTTTCTCCGGGGGCTGGATTCAGGACGTATTGCACGGTCACAGTCGGACTGACTGATAAGGGGGATGGCAGCGCGTTGAATATGGTGTCCGCGCGCCCGGGCGCGAGCCGGCCGCGCACTTCTTCCAGTCCGGCGGAGGCGTTATAGAACGCCTTCGTTGAATTCCGGTAGTTGGCGTCTATCGCCGAGCCCGTTCCAGACATCAATACTAGAGATATCGCAACAGCGCTGATCAGCATGAGCGCAAAGATAGCGATCAGCAGTGCAACTCCCTTTTCGGACTGTTGATGGTTATTGCTTCGCATGGGTTTCATGGTTGTTCCTCGGAGTTACTTGTTCGGATTGAATCTTTGCGCTTGGCCTGTCAAAGTCACTATTCGCGGCATTCTATTTCGCATGTCCGGTGCAGATGTCTCCACGATCAACGTGATTTGCACGTTCCGGATGTCCAGCGGGCTGTTGGCACCTGTGCACACTACTGGGCCCGCCGCCGAATCGCAGTAATACGTGAAAATAGGCACTTGGGCATTTCCGGGGAACATATTTGGGTAGTATTGTTTGATGCCGGCCATCTCCGCCACCGTCGCGTTGTTCATCACGCCGTCCAAGTATGGCACCAACACGTTGTTGCCTGCGGTGGCCGCCACCGGATCTCCGCCTGCTGCCTTGGGCGCGACCGCGCGCAGCAATGTGTGGCTTCCGGCCGGCAATTGATATCGAATCCAATCTACTGCCGCGCCGGGCGCTGTCGGATCCGGATTTTCCTCGACAATGAGGTCAAAATTGCTTGGTACCGGCGCGCAAGTTACCGTCATTGTGCACAGCGCGGCCGGGTATCCCGCTGCGGCGCTCCACGAAAAGGGCACCGCCACCTGCGTCGCCGTTACAATCGCCGGAGCGGCGGCTGCGTACGAATTTGCCGGTGGATAGCCGGCCTGATGAATGTCGCGGGAAAGCTGGTCCATCGCCACATTCGCCCCATTGAACGAGTTCAGCACTTCGGACTCGATCTTGTAACGTTGCTCCGCCACGATCAGCACGGTGAACACTGCGCCCGTGATGATGGTGAATACTGCGGCGACGACCATCAACTCGATTAATGAGAAACCCTTTTGCTTGATTCGCTGTATCGCTTTCATCGTTGCACCGTCGCTCCCACGTTGACCGGGAATCGGAACTGCATCGAATTTCGCTGAACGCCCACGACGAATCGCTTGGACACAACTTGGCCGCCTGCGCTTTCGGTCACCACCACTCCCCATCGCACCTGATAAGTTCCGGATGTCGCGCTGTTTGGATTGACGTAGTTGCAGTTGTAACCCGCTACTGCGGCTTGCGTGAAATCTACCGTCGCGTTGCCATTGAACATTGTTAGGTAAGTCGCGTTTGGCGATGCCACGGATGCCCCCGCTGCGCCCGTTCCCAGCGACATCACTCCGCAAATCGGGTCAGTCACCGTCGCGTTGGTGAACGGCTGCGCCGTCATTTCGTCCAGCAGCTGCTGCGCGATTACCACGGAAGTCGTATCGTATCGGTTCGCCGTGTTTGTTTTCATCGCGAAGGGAACCAGTTGCATCACCGCCACCACGCCGAACAGCAGCACGGCAGTTGCGATCGCCAGTTCGGTCAGCGTAAATCCGTTTTGCCTGGATCCTGAGTCCTGCATATTTTTCGCGCTCGCGCTTCGCATTGCTTCGCTCCTATTGTGCAACCCAGGCGCCGTTCGCCTGTGCAAACCAGGTTTTCACCTGGCCCATGGGTGTGATTGTCACGGCGCGGTAGCCATACGTTGGCTGGTTCGTCATCCCCAAGTAAACAACATAGTAAGGAGCCGTTAGCCCGGCTGCGGTCACAGTTGTGCCGCGGGCGTTAAAAGATACGGACCCGTACTGGGTGGCCGGCCCCGGCGGAACGATAGCGTTCGCATAAGCTGCCCCCATGGAGGCCGGGCCCGGAGCGGTCCCCGCCGCCATCGGTACAGCGGCTCCGTTGAATATCACTTCCGGTTCGCCGGGATCCAACGCCCCGTTTCCATTCAAGTCAATCCAAATCGCGAATCCGTTTGCCTGCGGTGCCCCAATGCAAGCGATACGCGTGTTCCTCCGAATCGCTTCGAATCGTGCGCGTTCGAGAAGGCCGGCAATGTTCCCCGCCGCGCTCGTCAGCCTGTACGAATTCCAACCCTGAAGAAGGCTCGGGACTGCGATCGCGGCGATAACGACCATCACGCCGAGGCTGACCATTAGCTCGACTGTCGTGAAACCTTTCTGGGCCTTCCCGTTGCGCCGTTGACTTTGCGCTTTTGCCATTTCTTATCCCCGCTCTTTAAGTTCTCGATTAATCTTGTTTAGTCCAAGACAATTTCAGGTGCGCACCTGCTTCTCTTCTGCCCACCTAAAGTGCAGGCCGCAGGCCAAATCCACTATAGCTGTATGGTATTGATGCTACGTGACTTACGGTTAGAGTGTACTCGCGGAACCAGCCTGCAGCCCGGCTTCGGGGTAGAAATGATACCTAATGAGAAAGCTAGGTAGTAGGCAGAATAACAAGGCTTTTCGTCTACGAGACCGTCTATTCAGTCAGAAGAGGCTTTTCGAGCGGCCTTTGCGCCTCTTGGCCCGCGCGCTCTGACCCGGTTGTTGGTTGGTCGCGATGCGTCGGCAGGTTATCCAATTGTAATAAGGAGTTCACGCTGGCTTGATGTCGGCGTGATAATGTTATGGATTCTCTTTGCCATGGCTACCATTCCGCCTGCTGTAAAGCCAGCGATTGCCTCCGCGCCGAAGCCCGCGAAGAGCGGCGACAAGAGCTATCCGGGCGCGCTCGTCGTCGTGGAAGGCGTGGACGGCTCCGGAAAGAGCACGCAGCTCCACTTGCTGCAGCGCTGGCTCGAAGTGGATCGCTACCGCGTCCATTTCACCGAATGGAACTCCTCTCCGCTCGTGAAATCGGCCACGCGCCGCGGCAAGCGCCGCCACATGCTCACTCCCGCGACGTTTTCACTGATTCATGCCGCAGATTTCGCCGATCGCTACGAGCGTCAGATCCTGCCGCTGCTTCGCGGCGGCCATCTCGTTCTCGCCGATCGCTACATTTACACCGCGCTGGCGCGAGACGGAGCGCGCGGCGTGCCCGAGGCATGGCTGCGAAATCTCTATAGCTTCGCCATCGTTCCCGACATCACATTTTATTTTCGTGCGCCGCTCGACATCGCGGTTCATCGCATCATCAGCGGGCGACCGCGGCTGAAATATTACGAAGCAGGCATGGACCTCGGCCTTTCGCTCGATCCCATCGAAAGTTTCCGCATGTTCCAGGGTATGATCCTGCAGCGCTACGACCAGATGGTCGAGACGGACAATTTCGTCCTAATGGACGGCACGCAGCAGGTACACAAACTTCAGGAGCAGATGCGCGAGATCGTGTCGAAGCGCATCGAACTCAAGCGATTCATCGAAAAATGATGGACGAGGCCGAACGCGAGTTGAAAATGGCCGATCCCTCCGGCGACGGTGCCGGAGACGTCGTCGCGGAGCGCATCAGCACCGCGCCGGCGATTTCGTTCGCTTCGCTCCGATTGCCTGCGGTAACTCGTGAAGAGTTGAGTGGACACCTCATCGTCATCGAGGGCTCGGATGGCTCAGGACGCTCGACGCAGATCGCGCTGCTTTCCGAGTGGCTCGAATCGCAAGGCTTCGCGGTGCAGACGATGGGGCTGCGCCGCTCCTTCCTTATCTCGCGTGACATCGACGAACTTCTCGCGCAAAATGCCGTTACTCGCTACACACTCGCCATCTTGTACGCCACCGATTTATACGATCAACTCGAGAACCGCATCATTCCCGCTCTGCGCTCCGGCATGGTCGTCCTTGCCGACCGATATTACTACACGCTCATCGCCCGAGCCGCCGTGCGCGGAATCGATCGGGAGTATATTCACGGCATCTACGAGATGGCGCTGAAACCGGACTTCACGTTTTTCCTCAACGTCAAGCCGGAAGTCGCGTTTGCGCGCGAGTTCAAGAAAAACACGGCGATCAGTTACTGGGAGGCAGGACGCGACATGAATCTATCAAGCGACCTCTACGAATCGTTCATCACGTATCAGACCATGGTGCGAAAGGAATTTCTGTATCTGGCGAAGCGTCACAATTTTTTCACGCTGAACGGCGAAGCGCCGATCCGCACGGTCAACGCCGACTTGCGCCGGCAGATCGCTGGGTATTTGGGCGTTCGCAACATGCGGTATCGCCCGTCGCAGGCCCTCATCCACCTGTGGCAATAAGCACGAACGCCTCTGACGGCGATTCGCTCCGCGCGCGTGGCCGTATCGCCGCGATTGACGCCGGCTCCAACGCCATCCGCCTCGTCGTGGCGGAAGCAAGGCCCGGCAAGCATTTCCGAATCCTGAAATCCGTGCGTTGGCCGGTCCGCCTGGGACATCGCGCGTTCCTCCGGCGCCGGCTGGATGGAAAAATGATTTCCGGCGCGGCCTGCGCATTTCGCGAAGCCAAGCGCTTTTTTGAAGAATTTGGCGTTACGCGCTATCGCGCCGTCGCCACGTCGGCGGCGCGCGAAGCGCGCAACTCCGGCGCGCTGGTGCGCAGACTTTTGCTCGACACGGGCATCCGCCTCGAAGTGATCAGCTCCGCGGAAGAAGCGCGCCTGATGCGCTCCGCGGCCCTCAGCGCCGTGGGGAAGAACGCGAAGCCGCGACTGATCCTCGATCTCGGCGGCGGCAGCCTCGAGCTGTGCCTGATGCGACGCGGAAAAGTGCGGCGTACGATTGCGCTGCCGCTCGGAACGGTGCGACTTCTGGAAACGTTCCATTTGCGCGGCGCGATCAGCGAAGATGACGCGGACGAACTCTCGCATCACGTTCGCATTATGCTCGACAGCTACTGGCCCGGCCATCCACCGATACTCGACGGTAGCGCCGTCGCCTGCGGCGGGAACGCGGAAGCGCTGGCGCGCCTTTTTCCTGGGCCGCGCTTCGCCGATTGCGACATCTTGAACCTGGAACTTCTCCGGGACCGTCTGTGGAACATTCTGCGCCTTGATATAAAAGCGCGCATGGAGGAGTTCGGCGTGCGACGCGACCGCGCGGAAGTGATGGGAGTTGCGGCAATCGTGCTTTCGACGGTGGGTAGCTTGTTGCGCATCCGCTCGCTTCTCACGCCGGGGGTTGGCGTGCGCGAAGGAATATTGCGCGACCTTGTCGCCGGCAATCCTGCCACGCATTATTCCGCGGCATTCCGCGCGCGGCGTGACGGAGCGACTGCAAGAGCTGCGGCGATCGCCAAGCGCAAACACCCTAGAATGTAACTTTCACTGAGAGGATAAGAAACCATGCGGCTGCATCTGATGCGTCACGGAATCGCGATGGACCGCGAAGATCCCCAATGTCCTGCGGAGGCGGAGCGCCCCCTCACCGAAGAGGGGCTGAAGAAAACCGGGGAAGTGGCGCGCGGCATGAGAAAAATCGCAATTGAGCCTGAGATCGTTCTCAGCAGCCCGTACTTGCGCGCGCTTCAAACCGCCGAAATAGCCTGCGCCGGACTGAAATTCGACGCTAAGAAATTGATTCGCACCGATGCGCTCTTGCCCAACGCGAAGCCAGCGCAATTATTCGATGAGCTGGCGACATTCAAAGCGAATGAAGCGCTCTGCTGCGGCCACGCGCCGAATCTGGATCTGGTGATCGCCTTTGCGCTGGGGAACCGCTCGGTGATTACGGAACTGAAGAAGGCAGGAGTCGCCACTCTGGAAGTCGAATCATTCGCCCCGCCCAAAGCGAAATTGCTTGCGCTCTACCCCGCGCGCACCCTTCGCAAAATCACCGGTTAGCCGACTCCGTCCAGCATGCTTGCTGCTTCTCGTTCTGACCTGGTTGCCAAATTCCGGAGCTTGCGCAGCCACAGCTTCTCCGCACGCGAGCGCCGCAGCTTATTTGATTCGTCGGACGTTCAGCCGCGCTCAGACTTTCGACGGCGAATTCATTGACTCCAAAGGTCTCTCTTCGAGTCACTCTGAGTTAAAATCTCTAAGCTCAGCCGGGCGGGGGCGAATTGTACGACTACATCATCGTGGGAGCGGGAACCGCGGGCTGTGTCCTTGCCTCGCGCCTCACTGAAGATCGCGACATTCGCGTTCTACTGCTCGAAGCAGGAGGCCCCGAAAGAAGAAAGGAAATCCGCATCCCGCTCGCTTTCTCGAAACTTTTCCGCAGCGAGATCGACTGGAACTACTCCACCGAACCCGAACCGCACCTTGCGAATCGTTGCCTCTACTGGCCTCGCGGAAAGGTCCTCGGCGGCTCGAGCTCTATGAACGCGATGATCTACATTCGAGGCAATCCCGCTGATTTCGATCACTGGCGCGATCTTGGCAATACCGGCTGGGACTTTGCAGACGTGCTGCCGTATTTCAAGCGCGCGGAAAACCAGCAGCGCGGCGCCTCGGAATTTCACGGCGTCGGCGGGCCGCTCGATGTTTGCGATCTGCGCGATAAACATCCGCTCGCTCGCGCGTTCGTCGCCGCCGCGGAAGAAATCGGGTTCTCTCGTAATGACGATTTCAACGGCGCGTCGCAGGAAGGTGTTGGCTTTTATCAAGTCACGCAGCGCCGCGGCCGCCGCTGGAGCGCCGCCGATGCGTATCTTCGGCCGCTGCTGCATCGGCATAATCTGAGCATCGAAACTCGCGCGCAGGCATCTGAAATTCTATTCGACAAAAATCGCGCTGTCGGCGTTCGATATTTTCAGCATGGCGCGTTGAACGAAGCTCGCGCGACGCGCGAAGTAATTCTTGCCGGGGGCGCGGTCAATTCACCGCAACTGTTGCTCCTTTCCGGAATCGGACCGGCAGATTCCCTTCGAAAACTTGGCATCGACGTTGTCGCCGATTTGCCGGGAGTGGGAGAAAATCTGCAAGACCATCTCGTGATGGTCGTCGAATATGAATGCACGAAGCCAATCACGCTGGAGACTGCCGAGACACTCTCGAATTACTTGAAATTCTTACTCCTGGGTCGCGGGCCGCTGACGTCGAACGTGGCGGAAGCTGGGATTTTCACGAAGACGCGCAAGGATTCGCGCGCAGCGGACCTGCAAATCCTGTTTGGGCCTTGCTACTACCAGAAACACGGATTTGATCCGCCCGCGGGCCATCGTTACAGCATCGGTCCCACGCTGATTTCGCCGCGCAGTCGCGGACAAATCGCGCTGCGTTCGCGAAGCCCGTTCAACGCGCCCGTCATTCGCGCGAATTACCTGTCGGATGAAGCGGACATGCGTGTGCTCATCGAAGGAGTGAAAATTAGCCGTCGAATCGGAGAGGCCCGCGCGTTCGCGCCATTTCGCGGCACAGAGACGCATCCGGGAGCCGTGGTGAAGAGTGACGAAGAGATTGAGGCAAGCATTCGAACGACGGCTGAAACGCTTTATCATCCCGTCGGGACGTGCAAAATGGGAACGGATGCGATGGCCGTCGTGGGTCCCCAGTTGCGCGTGATTGGAGTCGACGGTTTACGCGTCGCCGACGCTTCCGTAATGCCAGAGATTGTAGCCGGCAATACGAATGCGCCCGTCGGGATGATTGCCGAAAAAGCCGCGGATGTCATCCGCCAGGCTGCGTGACTGGCTGGAAGCGGGTGCGGCAAAGGAAAAATTGCGCGGCAAATTATCTGATATTCTTTTCGGCGTGCGCCACGCGCTGATTTTCGGATGCTTTTTCGTTGTTGCGGGAGCTTGCGCGCTATTTGCCGCGCAGAGTTCGCAACCTCCACAGGCCCTGCCGCAAACGCAACAGCAGACAGCCCCAACACAGCAAGCGCCAACTCCGCCGCCCCCACAGACGTTGCAAACTGTCGTACTTGACCCCGCGCATGGCGGACCAGACACGGGCGCGCGCGGCGTGAACGGCGTCGCGGAAAAAGACATCGTGCTGGAATATGCGAACGAAACCGCGGCGTCGCTGCGAGTTAAAGGATTCAAAGTCGTTCTGACAAGGCAGGGAGACACAAATCCGTCGGACGATGACCGGGCGACCATCGCGAACGCGCAAACGAACGCAATTTTCATCAGCTTGCACGTTGCTTCGACAGGCTCGGTCAACACGGTGCGGACGTACAGTTACCTATTCCCTTCCGTGGTTGCGGCCGCTGCGAATTCGCAGACGGCTGCACCTGTCATGGCCCCTCCGGGATTTCTGATCTGGCGCGAAGCACAAAAGCCGTTCGACCAGCAAAGCCGAAAGCTTGGCGACGTGATGCAGGTTGAACTCGCCCAGAGATTCAAAGGCTCGCCCGAGGTTTCCTGGAGTGCGCCAGTTTATGGGCTGCGGTCAGTCACCGCGCCCGCGGTAGCGATTGAAGTTTCGAGCGTCGCAGCGAATCCGCAACAACTCGAAGCGATGGCAGCGCCGCTCGCACAAGGAATCGCGCGTGCAGTGGAAGCGTACAAAACGATCTATCCGCCGGGAGGCCGCTGATGGAACGCTGGCAAAAGCTCACTGTCGCCGGACTGATCCTCACGGTGATCCTAGGGCTGATTTACGCGCGCATCCTGCACCGTCGAGTCACGCAGCTCAAGGAAACGCGTGCGACTGAAGAGCAGGAACGCCGGGAAGTGATTGCGCCGCCGATTTCCACTCCCACCGATGTAAACGTCAATGCGCACATTTTTTGGGTCTCGGCAACGCAGGCCGATCAGTTCGCTCCCGTGAGCGTGCAGCTGCCTCTTTCCGCCGACCCCACCCAGCGAGGCAAGCAGCTCATCGGCGAGCTGATTGCGAATCCGCCGACGCCCGCGCAACGGACCCTGCCGGCGGGAGCGACGTTGCTCAGTTTCTACGTCTTGTCTGACGGCACAGTGGTCGCGGATTTTTCCGATGCGCTCGCGTCGGAATTACCCTCCGGAATACTGAGCGAGTGGCTGGCGATCCAATCGATTGCCAAGACGCTGGAGACAAACGTCGTCGGGGTCACGCGGCTGAAAATCCTGATTCACGGCCAGGAAGCGGAAACGCTCGCGGGACACATCGACTTGACGGGGTACTTCGATCTGCATCCTTCGGCGACCATCACCCCTTCAGCGGCACCCGCCAAAACCGGCGATAGCCGCTAAGCTGATTCACTGAAGCAATTGACAGCGCGTGAAGGAAACGCCAGACTGATTTGAGCCGCGTGAGTCCGGCAATGGACAGACTTTAGAACTGTTTCGCGAATAATAATTCCGGGTGAAGCATGCGAGTGGACGGACGTGCTGCAACACAGATTCGGCCCATAAAAATCACGCCGGATTTCGTCTCGACGGCCGAGGGCAGCGTGCTGATCGAGGCGGGCCGCACGCGCGTCGTCGCTACGGCGACGGTCGACGACGGCGTCCCGCAATTCCTCAAGGGCCAGGGCAAAGGCTGGGTGACGAGCGAGTACGGCATGCTGCCGCGCGCCACGGACAAGCGCACGCCGCGCGAGGCGTCGCGGGGGAAGCAAACTGGTCGGACGCAGGAGATTCAGCGCTTGATCGGACGCGCGCTCCGCGCCGTGACAAACCTCGAGGCGCTCGGTGAGCGCACGGTGTGGATTGATTGCGACGTCATCGAAGCGGACGGCGGGACCCGCACGGCTTCAATCAGCGGCGCGTTTGTGGCGCTGGCGCTCGCGTTCGAGCGACTGAAAGCGGCGGGAATCCTGCGCACGATTCCGCTGGAAGATTCCGTCGCCGCGACAAGCGTGGGAATCGTGAAGGACGAGTTGCTGCTCGACCTGGCCTACGAGGAGGATTCGCAAGCGCAAGTGGACATGAACGTGGTGATGACTGGATCGGGCCGGCTCGTTGAAGTGCAGGCCACCGCGGAAGGGCGTCCTTTTTCTCCCGAAGAGATGCAGCAACTGCTCAAGCTCGCCGGCGGCGGAATTCGCCAAGTCACCGCGGCACAACAGGAATTGTTGCACATGGAATTCCGTGCGCGCGCCCGTTAAGCTTTTCCTCGCGTCGTCGAACAGGGGCAAATTGCGCGAGTACCGCGCGATGAACGTCGGGCGCGGGGTGGAAGTCGATCTGCTGCCGCAATTTTCTTCATTTCCGCAATTTTCCGAGGACGCACCCACCTTTGCGGAAAACGCCGCGGGCAAAGCGCTTCACTACAGCCGCTTGGTGGAAGAAATTGTTTTCGCCGACGATTCGGGGCTTGTCGTCCCAGCGCTCGGCGGCGCGCCCGGTGTCCGTTCGGCGCGATATGCGGGCGCCGATGCAAGCGACGAGCAACGCGTCGCGAAATTGCTCGACGAAATGCGGGGCAAGACCGGCGACGCGCGTGCCGCTCGTTTCATTTGCGTGATTGCGGCGGCGCGACAAGGGCGAATGCTCATGGTCATTTCCCGTGCCGCGGAAGGTGTGATCGCCGGCGCGCCGTGCGGCCGCACGGGATTCGGATACGATCCGGTGCTTTATTTTCCGCCGCGGAAACGCACGTTCGCCGAGTTGACCGAAGCAGACAAAAATGAAGTCAGTCATCGCGGACAAGCATTTCGCAAGCTGATCGAAACCCTTCTGCACGTGAGGTCCACGGAATCCTCTTGAACCACCGCGTGCGGACAGTTGGCGGTGACGCGTTTTTCACTGAATCTCTTCGCTGCCGAAGAGAATCTAAAAAAGTTGAGTTGACCGGCCCGAAGGAGTAAAAGAGTACAACCTGCCCGCGAGGCATTTCCCATGGCTACTGCGAAAATGGCGCCGGAATCTCTTTTCACGTTGCGATCGCGCCTTGCGGAGTCGCGGCGCGAAACGGACGGCCTCTTCGCCCTCTTATGCGCGGACGCGCTCCACGAGCGCCCAATTCCGGAACGTCACCGCTTGATTTTTTATCTCGGACACGTCGAGGCATTCGATTGGAACCTGCTCGGCGGCGCTTTCCAACTTCCGAGTTTTCATCCGGAATTTGACAAGCTGTTCGCGTTCGGCATTGATCCGGTGGACGGAAAATTGCCCAACGAACCTGCGACGGCGTGGCCGAAGCCGGCGGAAATTCGCAAATACAATTCGCTGGTCCGCGAAAAGACCGACGCAGCACTCGGAGCGCCGCGCGGGAACTTACCGGAATCAGTCACGGATGGGACTCTGCTGAATGTAGCGATCGAACATCGGCTGATGCACGCGGAAACGCTGTCATATCTGTTTCACCAGTTGCCGTACGAAAAAAAGAAAGCCGCAAACGAACAAGAGCGGAGAGCGCCGAAAAGCTCCGCGTACGCTGGCGGCCCCGCGCTGCCGAGGATGTGCTCTATCCCAGAAGGCGAAGCGACGCTCGGAATCCGGGGCGGAAGTGGTGACGGATTCGGTTGGGACAACGAATTCGAAGAGCATCGCGTGCGCGTGCCGGACTTTTCGATTCGCAAGTTCCCTGTAACGAACGGGGAATTTCTTGAATTCGTGCGCACTGGCGGTTACGAAGAAGAAAGCCTGTGGAGCGCAGAAGACTGGGAGTGGAAAGGCGCCGCAGGAATTTCACATCCGCTCTTCTGGTCGAAAAATGGTGAGGGCTGGCAATACCGCGGCATGTTTGCGCAGTTTCCGCTGCCGCTTGACTGGCCCGTGTACGTGAGCCACGCGGAAGCTTCGGCGTTCGCGCGCTGGGCGAAGCAGTCGCTGCCGAGCGAGTCACAATGGCATCGCGCAGCCTACGGCGCGCCGGGCAGTAGCGAACGAGAATTTCCGTGGGGCAATGAGGCGCCAAGCGCGGAGCTAGGCAATTTCGATTTTCATCACTGGGACGCGATGCCCGTCGGCGCGCATCCGCGCGGCGAGAGCGCTTTCGGCGTGCACGACTTGCTCGGAAATGGCTGGGAATGGACGGCGACTCCGTTTGCGGCGTTCCCGGGGTTTGAACCGCTTCCGTTCTATCCAAGCTACTCGGCAAATTTTTTCGACGGAAAGCATTTCGTGATGAAAGGCGGATCACCGCGCACGGCTGCGTGCATGCTGCGGCGCTCATTTCGCAACTGGTTCCAGCCGCATTATCCGTACGTGTACGCGAAATTCCGCACGGTGGAGGCGTAGCCATGGCAACTGCGGCGCGAATGCATATCGAGAGCATTGTCGGCACGCCGCTGAGCGATTTCGCAGCGGACGTGCAAGCGGGACTCAGCAAGCCGGGGCAAAGAGAATTGCCGTCGAAATACTTGTACGATGAGCTGGGCTCGGCGCTCTTTGAAGTGATCTGCCTGCTGCCGGAATACGGCTTGTCGCGCGCGGGAGCGCGGCTGCTGAAGCGTCACGCAGAGGAAATTATCGACCGATTGCCGCTTCCGGTCGTCGTCGCGGAACTTGGAAGCGGCAGCGGGACGAAGACGCGCTGGATCCTCGAGGCGCTTGCGCGGCGCCAACCTGTATCGTATTACCCAATCGACATTTCGCGCACGGCGCTTTCGCGGTGTTGGCAGGAGCTTGGGCGGATCGACAGCGTGAGTATCGTAGGATTCGAGCGCGCGTATCTTGACGGGCTGCTCGATGTCGCTTCGCGGCGCCAGCCGGGTGAGCGGCTGCTCGTGCTTTTCCTCGGCAGCACGATTGGAAATTTCGATCGCGACGCGGGAGACAAATTCCTGCGCGACGTCCATCAGATCCTTCGTCCGGACGATGCGCTGCTGCTCGCGGCGGACCTGGAAAAACCCGCGCACGAGCTCGAACTCGCTTATGACGACCCGACCGGTGTGACGGCAGCGTTCAATCGGAATTTGCTGGGACGAATCAATCGAGAGCTCGGCGCGGACTTCGATTTAACCCGGTTCTCGCACGAGGTCCGTTACAACGAAACCGAGCGGCGAATCGAGATGCACTTGCGCGCGACGGCGGGGCAAGACGTGCGCATCCCTCGCGCGGGAATCGAAGTCATGTTCCGCGATGGTGAAACGATCTGGACGGAGAGTTCGCACAAATATCGCCGCGAGGAGGTGGTCGAAATGGGCCAGCGGACCGGGTTTCGCTGCGAGGCGCAGTGGGTGGACTACGAGTGGCCATTCGCGCAGAGTTTACTGATCGCTGAGGAGCCGTAGCCGAAGGATTATAAGTTCGCATCGAGCAGTGATGATGCGTGTGATATATTTCTTGCCCGATTGCGATGGCGAAGAAATCGACGAAACCAGCCAAGAAATCAGCCACTGGAGCGAGGCGTAAGGGCAAACAACCATCGCCTCGCGCTTCGAAGACGCCTAAGCTGACGCTGCGGACCGAACCGAAGCGCGTCGCCGCAATTCTGGCGAAGCTTGACGAAGCCTACCCTGCTGCAACTTGCGCGCTAACGCACGAAAACCCGTTCCAGCTGCTCATATCGACGATTCTTTCCGCGCAATGCACCGATGAACGCGTGAATATGGTCACGCAGACCCTCTTCCCGAAATATCCGACGCCGAAACATTTTGCTTACGCAACTCCGAAGGAACTTGAGCAAGATATCCGCCCTACCGGATTTTTCCGCAATAAGACGAAATCAATCATGGGCGCAAGCAAGAAGATTGTCGAGGAATTCGGCGGTAATGTCCCCCGGACGATGGATCAATTGCTGACGCTACCGGGGGTCGCGCGAAAAACAGCGAATGTTGTGCTGGGAACGGCGTTCGGGATTGCCTCAGGTGTCGTCGTCGACACCCACGTGCAGCGGCTCGCGGGACGCCTCGAACTGAGCGCGAATGCGGATCCGAAGAAAATCGAGCAGGACTTGATGAAGATCATTCCGCAGGACCGGTGGATTCTGTTCTCCCACCAGCTCATCTGGCACGGCCGCCGTGTTTGCCAGGCGCGGAAGCCGCGATGCGCGGAATGCAATCTCGAAAAGCTCTGCTGTTCCAAGGACAAGACTGTCTGACTCGATAACGTTGCCCTTTTCCACATCATCCCCCGCAAAAACGCGCGCGGAATTGCGCGCGCAGATATATTGGGAGGAGATCTTTCCGGCTATCCGAGGAGGACGGGTGGAGCTGGTGACGGGAAAAGAGGCGGCGGCGCGCGTCCACGGCATGATCAACGCGAAGTATCAGATTCACCGATACTCCGTGTACCTGACCGTGAAGAGCGTGTTCAACATCGAGCCGACTGGGCGAGTGGACTTCGGCGGAAAAGAATATGCGACCGCCGGCCGTGTCGCGCTCGCGACGAAGAAGCGCAGCCCGGAAGACCGCTATCTTTGGTGGGGCCTGGGGCGCGGAAATTATTTCGTCGAATTCAATGAATCGCTGGAACTGCCCGAGGATGAGATCGCGGTGCTGGAGCCGGACGAGCGCCTGCTTCGCGCGGGCGGCACGCACGCGACGATCTGGCTGCGGGGCAAAGTTGAACCGCTGGAAATGATGATCGAGGTTGGCGCGCTAAATCTGGAGCTGAAGGACAACGCGCGGACGTCGCGAATTCGCGTCTATCGCCTGGAAGGCGTGCAGCCCACCGAGGTGGAAGCCGTCGAAGAGGAGCAGCCTGAACCTAAGAAGGCGCGACGGCGTCGTTGGTGGCAGTGAAAGGCGCTTCCGCGCGCGCGAACGCAGAATCTCCCATCGCAAGATTTCAGAATGATTCCCTGCCGAAGGTAACCTATAATCACAGTTTGAAGCACGTCGGGGCGTAGCGCAGCCTGGTAGCGCGCCTGCCTTGGGCGCAGGAGGTCTGGAGTTCAAATCTCCACGCCCCGACCACTAACTCCTGATTTTTCAATTCAATCTTGTTGATACCGGTTGCGCCGGAGACTGAACTTGGGTCCATTTGGGTCCAAATACAAGTCTCTCAACGCTCTCTACTGCGCGACGCTGCTCTTCCGGGACCGCGTGCAAATAAATTTCGCGCGTGATATCCGGCGTGGAATGGCCCAGGAGTGATTGCATCGTTCCTATTGGCGTACCCACAGAATCGAGCATCGTCGCGTGGCTGTGTCTCAGAAGGTGCCACGTGACACCAGGAATCCCGAGTTTCTTCGCTGCGGGCTTCAGGTGCTTGCGCAAGAGATTCCATCGTTCCAGCGGCGATCCCTCGCGTGTGGCAAATACCAAGGCTCTTGCATCAACAACGGCGGGACGGATGGCGGCAAGAATTTCCGCTGTCTCCGTTCCAATCGGGATGGTCCTTGCACTGCGCTTGGTCTTGGGTTGATCGAAATGCCCGTCATACACTGTTTCGCAGACACGGAGCATGCGAGCATTCAAATCGACGCTTCCCCAGCGAAGCGCAAGCAACTCTCCGACGCGCAGCCCAGTTAACACAAGCAACAACGTGACCGAGCGTACCGGCTCATTCAAAGCTGCCCCGAGGTCTCGCACTTGAGCAGCAGTGAGAACCGTTTTCTCTGTTCCATGCTGTCGCCGTGGTAGTTTCGTTTTCTGAGCCGCATTCTCGGCGATATAACCCCATTCTTCGGCTGCGCCGAGAATTTTGCTCAGACCGCACTTGAAGTGATGAACGGTTTCCCACGACAAACCATCCTTGAGTTTTCGGCTGAGAAAGCTTTGCAACTCTTCCCGCGTGAGTTCGCGAAGCTGCCTCTGGCCGAAGGACGGAATGAGATGCACGTCGAGCATGTACCGATAGTGTTTCTGGGTTGCGTACTTAAGGGTTGGCAAAACCACAGGTGTCCAATCGTCTTTGACAAAACTGCTAAATGTGCGGACAGACGTTGGTCGTGCCTTGCCGGTGTTGATTGTCCCTAGCCTCTGAGACAACACTTGCATCGCAAGACGGCGCGTCGGAAATTCGGCGACCGTTCCGATCACTTCGGACCGTCTCAGTCTGCCGAGCGTACCGTCTGCTTGGATTACGTCCTCCCACCAACGCGCCACCCAAACCTTCCTCCGAGTGCCGCGTCGGAAAAGCGATCCTTGCTGGAAACCTCTTCGAGCCATCGTTCCTCCATGGATGGCCCGTCCAGCTTGTTCTGTGTCGTCTTTGAGTGTAGTCCGCATGTCAAGCCGCGTGGGAGCCGCGCCGTAGGGATTCGACCCAAGCCAGCACTTCGTCCTGGCGGAAGCGCCAATATTTTCCAAGCCGGTAACTCGGGATTCGCTCCATGGATCGCTTGCGTGTCCGTCCGTAGACCCAGGACACAGGGACTTGCAACAGGTCAGCCACTTCGTGAACGGTCAGAAGATGCTTGCCGTGGTCCGCCTCTCCCTCTGTGGCCGCGATGTGCGCGGCATTGTTCGGAGGGCTAGGAGAAAATGTTTGAGTGGATGATGGCGGTCTTGGAGGTAACTCCTCGCATGAGGTGCCTGCCGATTTCAATGCTTGATTCTGGATCGAGCGCATTGCAGAGCGCGGGGCATGCTGTCTTGAGGACGCTGTATTCTCGCGCGTACCGGATTGTGTTGAACGAGGCTTCATGTCTGTTACGCGGTCTTTGTAAGAACGTCTCCTTTGAGTGTTTGCTCCTCGATCTTGGTCGGATGGTCGCTCAGCCAATGCTTGAACTCGTCGTCCCGTTTGAAAAGCAACTTGAGGGCTTCGCTGACGACGTAGGACGCATTTGCGCCGATGAATTCGGCGTATCGGTCCAGATTGCGCCTGACTTCTTCCTCCAGACGAACCTGAAGGGTAGTAGTCTTTGGTTGTTTGCATGGTGCCTTCAGTAGTGACAACTGTTGTGCTCCTTTCTTCTCTCGCTGTGTAGTACGACTCGCATTACAAGCTGCTTGCTCCGGTCTCTGCACGCGGACAAAACACGGTCACGCTTCCTGCGTGATGGGAGGGAGCGACCCCACGAACGTGTGGGCGGCTGAAAGCCGCACACAACGGGGTCGCTCCCGCCCTTTCTTGTGTTTTGTCCGCGTGCAGATGTCACCCGTTGCATTTACGTATCCGCTCTTCTTTCAGGAACCTGTGATCGGGTTGGTGGTGACTGGGGAACTGAAGCGGTAGCTGAAGCACCATGCACTTGCCAGCCGTCACCCCATCTCTTCCTGCTGTCGCCGAATACCGCTTCCTGGCCTGGCACGGTGACGGCTTGGAACAGGACCTTTTGTGCGGGCGTTTTGGTTGCTCCTGAGTCTGCCCGCAAATCCTTCGGCAATTGGTTTCTTCTCCAAAGAAGGAAGAGGGCGTCGAATATCTCCCCCTTAAATCGCTTCGCAACTTGGTTTCGGAAGATCAGATCGTTCTCCGTAACGAGGCTGTATTTCTTGCTGTTCCACTTAGTCTCGATATCGAAGTAGCGGGCCAAATCCGAGAGGCCCTTGCCTTCCACAAGGAACGAGAAAAGCTCTTGCGCTTCCTGCTGGAGGCCCGCCGCCGTGGAAATGTAGATGAACTGGAAACTCGGTAGCTGCCGAAACAGAGGCCGGTAAGTGCGTAAGTGTCGGATGTATCGGTCGAGGTTGCGATGCTCAATGTCGACATAGGTGAACGTCACCACAGGCATGTAATCGGGGGCGGGAAAGGCTACGCAGACCGGGAATCCCTCGGAGAATGTGATTGCCTTACCATTTCCGTTGGAAGGCGAGAATACACTCTCACTGAGTTTGAACCGTTCGATCAGGTAGCGCCGCTTTTCTTCCGGCGTCTCGAAATAGCGGTCCTCGAGGTTGGCAAGAATGAAATCCAGCCCGAGAAGCTTCGCTTTGATGTAGTCGAGTTCGTGCTCTCGGCGGTTGCGGAGATGGGCCTTGCCAATCGCTTCATAAATCCGGCGGGAGCACAGATGATATATGAGACTTCTGCGCGTATATCTCTGGGCCGTGGCATGGCCTGAACGAAACAGCTTTTCGACAAAGCGGGCGTTCCGTTTGCCGCTCTTAGCGTGTGCAAAATTTAGGAACTGCCGCACCGTGAAGTAGCCGGAATGCACTGCCACAAGGTAGAGAAAACGGGCCTCGGCTTCGGTATAACCGAAAGGGCGGAGACCGACGAGTTGGGATTCCTGGATGCTCATGGGTTATAGGGTGAAGATTGCCGCGCTTAGCTCCCGGTCGTCTCGAATACGGCGCAACCGGTCGGCATCACCGCGCCGGGCGTAGATTTGGAAGCCCGCACGAGCCTTCTGCGCGAGTCCGCGCGGACGATAATGGTCGGTGGCAAGTTCCAGGTCGCGCCGCTGGATTTCATGCTCGTTCTGACGCACGTATTCAATTCGCAAGTCAGGAATCGGAATCTCACGGGAGACGACTTTGAGGTGGTACTGGTTGGCGATTTTCTCCTTTAGGTCGTCCTCTAGCTGCCCTCTCTCGTCTGAATAGCGGGCAATGCAGGAGTAGAGTTCCCGCTTGATTTCGTAGTCCAGCTTGACGCGAAGTACCCTCCCGCCGCGTTCTTCGATCTCATCGGCGACCTTGTGATAGAGCCGGTAGAGTTCTGCATCGTGGATGGCTTCCTTAGGCTTTTTCAGTCCGTAGTAAGTGACTTGGTCCGGACGAAGAACCTTCCCGCGAGACAAAAACTGCTGGCCTTCCTTCGTCAGCGTCACCACCTGCATGGGATTGTGCTCGGTATCTGAAATGCTCGTGACTTTGACGAGGCATTGACGAGTCAAGCTTTCGATATCGCTCTCCATCCGGTCGTGATCGCCGTTGTAAGCCAAGTCGGCGAGGTCTTTCGCGGCTGTGACGCGGAACTTGCCAACTTCCGAAAGCGTATGAATCTCTGAATCACGAAGGGAGTAGTCTTTGTCCCGGTCTGTATACTTCGTTCGTGTGCGTTGACGGAGGATTGCCTGGACGCGTTCCTCGCGGGCCAGCGTCGGGCGCTCTGTGCGGGAACGCTGCCGTTCTTCTCGGTCGCGCCGGTCGGCCCTGTCTTCCTCTCGGTGGATGTAGTAAAGACGGTTCGGGTCGTTCCATGAGGAAGATGAACCTCGGCCTACGTCCCGCCCAGAGTCGAAGCCCGAATCGCGAAAATCGTCGATTTCGAATCCGTCAAAGCCTCGGGTCATGACGATGCTCCGGTGCGCTCAGTGCAGAAGAAACAGAAATCGACTGTCGAGGAAAATGGGAAGGTCGAAAATGCGAACGGCTGGACATCAGTGTTGCTTACCTCAAAACTCACTCAAGACGAGGGCGAGGCTTGCTCTCCTGAATAGAGGAAAACTTCCTCGATGTTCTTGCCGAATACGCGGGCGATCTTGAACGCCAGATCGAGGCCAGGCTCGTACTTGCCGGTTTCAATCGCGTTGATACACTGACGGGTCACGCCGACCGACTCGGCGAGTTCGGCCTGCGACCACTCCTTCTCCGCCCTCAACACACGAAGCCGGGTCTTCATTGGTACCGCCAGGAAGCGAGGATGAGTCCGATGCTCCAAAATGCGATCATTAGGGCTGGGACCAGAAGGAAGACATCCGGGAAGAGACCGAATCGCTGGAAAAGACCAATGGCTAACGTGAGAACCAGGGAGGCGACGAAGGCAAAGCTCGTCGCTTGGTGGTTGATAAGTTTTTGATGTGAATCCCCGGCCCGGAGGAAGCGAAGGAAGCTCCAGAGCGCGCCGCCCGCGAGGAGAATCCCGATTGCCGTCAACACGCCTCGGGAATCGCTCGGGCGCGCTCCCAGCGTGAAAGCGGCAATCGCGGCGACCACAAAACCATAAAAGACACGCAGGGCCATTCTGCGTCGTTTGCCAAGGGAATGAACGTCTGACGAGACTGTCATGGCGTACCTCCTTCTTGCGCAGCATGGTATTCTATTACGGTCTATATGTCAATTATAGATTACCTATGGAAATGTTAAGATTCCATATCGGCGAAGCACTCAGATCGAAACCTGCTGGAGGATGAAAATTCGCGGACCTTCTGAGACGTTACCCTCTTTATTACCCTTGCTTGAGGGTATTACCCCTTCTCCGCCAGTGGGCCGATGGCCTCGCCCTGTACAGCTGGTTCCCTTGACATACATCCAATTACAGTCTAATGTTTAGATGTTAATTGGAGGGAACATGCCAAGGCAGGGGCTAAAGTTAAAGCAGGCCAGCGCGGTCCTGCAGATTGAGCCAAAGGAATTGCAGAATCTTGTCCAATTCGGCGTCGTAAAGCCTCGACGATTAGAGGGAACCTATTTCTTCGACACGAGCGCCCTCATGGTGGCCAAAGTTGCCTTCTACCTAAAGGAATCCTTGGGCACGCGGACGAGTGTGCTCTCTAAACTCATGGAAGCATTTTCGGCGTCTGAGGAAGAATTCAAATCAGAAAATCCTGAGTACATCACCTTCAACTGCCGACTCGCAGCGGAAGAAGAGCCAATCAAACTCGGAGTGCCGTTTCGAGCTTTGGGGGAACAGATTGAAGAGCGAATGAGCCGGGCTGATCTTTACAAGGACTTGCCGCGCGGAAAGAAACGGCGGGGCTGGAAAAAGGAGTTTCTGGAATCGCTAACCGAGGCGGCAAAAGACATCGGAGAGGTTTCCGAAGAAGAAATCTTGCGCACGGTTCGCAGCTATCGTAAAGAGAGACGTGCGCCAGAGATCACCGTTGCCGCAGAAAACTAGGAAGCGCAAGCCACGGGCTGTGGTTGATACGAGCGTGCTTGTAGCCGGCGTATCGGGTTTCAGAGAGCCGTTCGTTTCTGGCAGGAATCCAAGTGCCGACGTGCTCCATTGGTGGGCCGAGCAGAACAATTTCGTCTGGCTCGTAACAGAAGACATTTTGGAAGAATACAAGGAAGTTCTTAAGCGCCTCCACGTTCGTCCGAATCTTATCGGGAGAGTCGTCAACCTGATCCGCGAGCGGGCCGATGAGGTGAAGGTGCATGCCTCGGCTCAAATCTCTCCCGACCCCAAGGACGACGCGTTTTGTCTCTGCGCTGAATTCGGCAAGGCGGATTTTGTGATTACCCTCAATCCCAAGGACTTTCCGCAGGTGCACCTAAAAACAAAAGTCCTTTCTCCTAGTGAACTCGACGAGATGTGATTCGGTCAGACCTTGTTGCGATCAAATTTCATCAGGCCGATAAAACACCGGAGCCGGGCGCGTCGACTTGACCCGACACTTATTCTTGCTTGCACGGACATGCGATTCACGAAAAACGAGAACTTCTAGCCGCGCGGGGAAAATGCTTCGGGTGAATTGATGATACCAGTGTCCAACCTCCCCTAATCCGCGTTCGATTCCTGCCCGTAACGAGTCGGCACCCCTCGAAGGGATGTCACGGATAGCTTCGATACAATTGTTGTACATTGCTGGAAGAGAGACCGTGGTGACGCGCAAGCAATGAAGCTCTTCTCATATGTTGTAGAGCACGATGATGGGCATGCACCGAACCCCTATTTCGGCACTTGTACCCTTTGTCGCTGTAAGTATCGGAAGCATCCTGGCGGACGTCGAAATGTCGTCGAACTAGCGAAGGAGGCTCACGAAAGGGGAGAAATTGTGTGGGTGGTTGGAACCGGCGGAGCCGATCTTCGCAAGAGCGCGGGAAACGGCAAGCTCGTGTATGCGATGCGTGTGGATGAGGTGCTTTCGCGCAGCAAGTACTATAAGGACCCGCGGTTCGCGGAGAAGAAGCCACTTGCGAGCGGAAGCTATAAAGAACAGCAGGGCGACAATGTCCCGCCGCACGGAGAGTTCGAGAGAGACGAACAGTACGTCCTGGTGTCACGGCACTTCTACTACTTCGGGAAAAACGCGCCTGACATTCCACCGGTATTCCCTAATCTTGAGAAGAAAGGAAGAGGCTTCCGATCCCGGTTCGAGGATACCTACATCGATCGGTTCGTAAGATGGATCGAAACGGACAAGGCTGGCTCGCGCGGTGAGCCATGCGGGAAACCATCTGGCACGGGGGCGTGCCTAGCAGCAACCAAATGGCATGTCGAACCCTCACGAAGGCGGTGTATTGGTCGTAAGTCGAGACAGCGGAGAAAAGCATGCGAGTCGTCTTGCTGAGAGTCGGAATAGATACGGGCTCCGGGGGCATTCATGGTCCGCTGTTCAAGAACGGGGATTTCGAATTCATCCCGATATGTGACAAAAGAAACCGGTTTGGCGTCAACTTGGAGACCTATGGAAACACGAAAGGCCAGAAACATCACAAGCCCTTGGTCGAGTACTTCCCCGCGAGGCGGCGAGAGAAGATGCGAAGCATGTGTCTCCATCGTGACCCTGAGTTTGCAACATACACGTATGGAGATCCTGCGCGTCCAAAGGCAGGTCTGAGAAAACTGAGAAAAGGGGATTTGCTCGTTTTCTATTGCGGTTTGGAAGGTTGGGACTTTCGCTGCGATCCGTCGCTCTACATCGTCGGATACTTTGAAGTCCAAAGAGCCGTTCAGGCAAGGGCGTTCGGTTGGAGTGAACTTCGCAAAGACTTTGGAAAGAATTTTCACGTTCGGCATCGCGTCGTGTTTCAACACCAAAAGGATCGACTCGTCCTAATTAAGGGAAGTCGGAAGAGCAGGCTTCTCAAAAAGGCTCGAAGAATTAGCGTTTTGGCTTTGAATAAAGCAGGTAAGCCGATTCATGTCTTGTCTCCTGAAATGCGGAAGGTCTTCGGCGACTTCAATGGTCGCGTCAGCATTCATAGGTCACCGCCGCGATTTGTATTGCCGGAGTTTGTGAAAGAGGCAGGCAGGTTTGTTAGGTCTTTGAGATAGTGTGGCTCGATCTGTGGTGCCAGAAGTCCAAACAAGAGCCATGGCCTAATACGTGAGAGCCAGTTGGAGGGTAAACCAACAGATGAAAAACACGACGAGAGCCTTCACCTTAGTGCTATTGGGGATTGCAGTGGGGTGCTGTGGCTGTTCAAGGAAACCTAACCCTGAAGCATTGGCGGTGCTCCAACAGATGTCTTCGGCTGTCCAAGACATGGGCATCGTTGTTTCGGCGGGCGTTACCAAGGAACAGTATTCTCAACGCCTCACGGATGCGCTGCTAAAGTTCGGCAATTCTGATGACCGATGTAAGCAGGTCATTGCGAAATTTGCGAAGCCGGACCAGCAGGCGCAGGCCACCGAGATTTGTCAGCACTTGAGTGAAGCTATGGATGCCTACACCTATGCCAAAGAATACTTTGGCCCCGCATACGATCCTATTGATCCTGATTTTCCGATTTACACGGTGAAGGAAGAAACTTACGCCGAAGCCAGGAAGCGATTCCCAACGCTAGAAGAGCTACCTGTTTCTGAAACGAACGAAACGGGCTACAAGTTTTATAGACGTGAGGCGATGCTCCAAGCATTATGGAAAGTGGCAGGTCAGGATGCCCAAGCAGCAAAGGACCAGCTAGAAAAACTCTCTCAGGCTTGAAGGGATCGGAAGCTATCCGCCCGTCCTCAACGGCTCGCTTTCGGCAGTTCCGTTCCCTGGTTGAGGATATCCAAGTAGCGGTGATATGTGAAAAGGCGATGGCGCTGCTTGCCGGTGGTTTCGCGGACCATGCCGAGCTTGACCATGTGCTGCAAAGCCTTCGCCACAGTGGGAGCAGAGAGGGAGAGTTGCTCGGCTGTCGCGGGAATCGTGATGATGGGCTTGCGTTGAAGATGTTGGTGAACGCGCAAAACGGACGCAGCAGGGCGGCCGAGCTCTTCGATTTTGTGGCGATCCTTTTCAATGAGCGCCAGTATCTCCCGCGAGGTATCCGCCCCCTGTTGTGCGGTTTCCTTAACACCTGTGAGAAAGAATTCGAGCCAAGTTTCCCAATCTCCATGTGTGCGGACGCGGTCAAGCAATTCGTAATATTTTTGCCGGTTCATCTTAAAATACAGACTGAGGTACAGAATCGGCTCACGAATCGCGCCAGCGACGCACAGCAAAAATGTAATCAGCAAGCGGCCAAGTCTTCCGTTTCCGTCCAGGAACGGATGAATCGTTTCGAACTGTACGTGAACCAGGGCTATCTTTATCAAGATCGGCAAGTCTTCGCGTTCGCGATGTAAGAATTTTTCCAGTGCATCCAAGCACTCCATGATTTCTTCGGGTGGCGGCGGAACAAACGCCGCATTCCCCGGTCGCGTGCCTCCAATCCAGTTTTGACTCTCGCGGAATTCGCCGGGACGTTTCTGGCTGCCGCGCCCTTTAGACAAAAGAATTTTGTGAATCTCCCGCATTAGCCGCAAAGACAGGGGAAAATCTTCGCGGAGTCGGCGGAGCCCGTGATTCATCGCTGCCACGTAATCTGAGACTTCCTGAACGTCTTCCAGCGGGACTCCGGGAGCTTCGGCACTTTCAAACAGCATCAGGTCTGAAAATGACGATTGCGTGCCTTCAATCTGCGAGGAGAGTACAGCTTCCTTTCGGACGTAGAGGTAAATGAAAAGCGAGGGATCAGGCAGAATGGATGCGAGGCCGTCCAGGCGACCGAGTGCTTGGTTGGCTTGTTCCAGCAGCGGCAAAAGCCGCTGGAGCCCCAGAGGTGGGTCCGGCGGCAGTGGTGGAGGCACGTAGGCTCGGAAAGACTCGTCCTTGAAGGACTTAACAACGTAAGTCCCGAGACGGCTATTGGGTTTCGTTGGCGTCGTCATCGCGAAAGGATCGTTTCGTTAGGAATCTCGCAACGAAAGGATAGCGTACTTTACTTTCGTTACCTAATAGAAGGTTTTTTCGCGCGGCGAAGCCAGGCTCGCCTACTATACCGGGACACTTACTCACGATGCTTGAGCGCATCGCAGTGGTTTGCGGCGTGGCACTAAGCTCCATGCCGAGAAGAAGCCGAATTTCGACCGCGAAGTGGCATTGGTATAAGGCTGCGCCTGCCTGCCGTCTGCCTAGTTGCAAAAGGAAATTTGGGTCCAACTTGGGTCCAAGTACTGCCAAATTAGGTCCAAAACCGTGTACCATGACGCAGAACAAAGCCAGACGGACCAACAAGATAGATTTTTTTCAACTGCCTTGGGCGCAGGAGGTCTCGAGTTCGAATCTCGACGCCCCGACCACTAACTCCTGAATTTTCAGTTCACTCTTGTTGATGCTGTCTGCGTCGGAGTCTGAACTTGGGTCCATTTGGGTCCAAATACAAGTCTCTCGACGCTTTCGACCGCGCGACGCTGTTCTTCCGGGATCGCGTGCAAATAAATCTCGCGCGTGGTCTCCGGCGTGGAATGGCCGAGGAGCGATTGCATCGTTCCTAGCGGCGTACCCACGGAGTCCAGCATCGTGGCGTGGCTATGCCTCAAAAGGTGCCACGTGACACCAGGAAGCTCTAACTTCTTCGCGGCAGGCTTCAGGTGCTTGCGCAAGAGATTCCATCGCTCTAATGGCAATCCTTCGCGTGTGGCAAATACCAGGGACTTCGGATCAACATCAGCAGGACGGAGCGCGGCGAGAATTTCTGCCGTCTCCGTTCCAATCGGAATGGTTCGCGCGCTGCGCTTCGTTTTGGGCTGATCGAAGTGTCCGTCGTACACCGTTTCGCAAACACGGAGCAAACGAGCATTCAGATCGATGCTGCCCCAGCGAAGCGCAAGCAACTCTCCAACGCGCAGCCCAGTCAGCACTAACAGCAACGTGATCGAGCGTGCCGGCTCATTCAAAGCGGCGGCGAGGTTTCGCACCTGGACCGGAGTGAGGACCGGCCTCTCCGTTCCATAGTGGCGTCGGGGGAGTTTCGTTTTCTGAGGAACGTTCTCCGTGATGTAGCCCCATTCCTCGGCCGCACTGAGAATTTTGCTCAGGCCACATTTGAAGTGGTGGACCGTCTCCCATGACAACCCGCTGTTGAGCTTTCGGCTGAGGAAGCTTTGCAACTCCTCGCGCGACAGCTCGCGAAGCTGCCGCTTGCCGAATGCCGGAACGAGATGCACGTCGAGCATGTACTTGTAGTGCTTCTGTGTTGCGTATTTGAGAGTCGGCAAGACCACGGGCATCCAATCGTCCTTGGCGAAATCGCCAAACGTACGGATGGACTGTGGCCTCGTCTTGCCGCTGTTGGTCGACCCTAACCTCTGAGACAAAACCTGCATCGCACGGCGGCGTGTCGGATAGTCAGCGACGGTGCCGATCACCTCGGATCGCCGCAATCTGCCGAGTGTGCCGTCCGTGTGAATTACATCCTCCCACCAGCGCGCCACCCAGACTTTCTTGCGAGTGCCACGCCGGAAAAGCGAGCCTTGCTGGAAACCTCTTCGAGCCATCGGTTCTCCCTTCGTTGGGGTCTCGATCGCCCGCCCAGCTTGTTCTGCGTCGTTTCTCAGTGTGTTGGGCATGTCAAGCCGCCTTTCGGCCCTCACACTGTTGCGCCAGCCACGCCAAGACTTCTTCCTTGTCGAAACGCCAGTATTTTCCAAGGCGATATGCCGGCAATTTTCCCAGTGAGCGTTGGCGCAAGCGCCCGTACACCCACGACACGGGGACTTGTAGTAGCTCGGCGACCTGCTGGACGGTCATCAGTTCACACTTCGATTGCGGGCTCATGGCGGCGGCTCCTTTTGAGGCCTTTGAAGTGCGGAAAATTTGCTGCGACTTACGAGGGGCTTTACGATGAGTTTTGAGTACGAATTTAGTGCCTATTTTGTGAGCGAACTTAGCGCGTTTTTGAGGGGCCTTTCTTCCTCCCTGTGGTCCCCTGATTTTTCCGGCTTGTACGACGCGAGAAATTCTTGGAATTCTGCATCCTTGCGGAACAGGCGTTCGAGTGCCGCAGTTACGACGTAAGAAGCGTTGGCGTGGATGAATGCGGCGTAGCGCATGAGCCGGAACTTTAAGTCCTGCGATACCCGCAGTTGTAAGGTTTCGTTTTTCCGCTCGGCAGGCGGTGCTTTGAGAATGGGCATACAGTTCTCCTTTCGATTGTGAGGAACCAATAAAACCTCGTGGAAATGCTGAGGCGGCGTGGCTTGGTGGCAGACGGAGTCAGCGTCGAGTAGCGAAGAGTGGCCCTCTACTTATACTAATGGGCAAGGAGTCGGAAAAACTCCCCAAAGAAAATATACGCGCCTCGAGTGAAGAATATTTTGGGGCGGCGCGCGCTGCCCAGGCCCTTCTATAGATACTAATGGGCAGGAACCGAGCAAAATGTTTCAAAGAAAAATCTTTCAAACCTCGATGAAGAATTTCAATGTACCGGCGCGGAATGACTGATGTAGCCGCAACTGTTGGCGGACCGACTACGGGACGCACGACAAAACACATGGCGCGATTCGTCGCGCCAGCACGGGCGGGAGCGACCCCACGAAATGTTTTCGGGTCCGCCAGGCGCGCGAAAACGTGGGGTCGCTCCCGCCCGTGGCAGTGTTTTGTCCGCGTGCCGCAGAGGGTGTGTTGAAACCTGTGTGTAGCTGTAAGCGCGATGGTTGATGTTGTCCGTGCGCTGAACCGATTTCTGAACAGGGTGCTGAACTGGCATAAACAGCCCCGTTCAGGTCATTACGACAGCTCCCCCGCCACAGTCGCCACTCTATGACGCGGTCAACGCTTGCTGCAGCGACCGGACTATTCACCGAGCGCCAGGCACCAGCAACGCGGCGCCGACGAGATCGGTTTGGGCGGTAGCGACCCCCAGCACTACATTTGGGCGGCATTTTCGCCCAAAACCGGGGGTCGCTACCGCCCAAACCGGGGTTTTCGTTCGCGGTCTTTTTTCAGCATCGAAGCCCGTAGTTCGTTCCTTAAGGAAGTGTTGCGGCGGGCCGTAGGTGAACACAACGCCTATCTTTAGGGGTGAACATTGCGAATATTCCTGTGTTCACCTCTAGCTGCGCACCGCAGAACGCGAGCAGTATCTTTCGACCAGAACACTGTCTGTGTTCCTGCGTTCTGCCTTTTGGGAACCAATGGCCACATCGAGCAGACGAAACTCGGCGTTTGGACGCAAACCCTACTTGCCGTCTGCTTTGGCGACTTCCGCGCGGTATATCGATTGATAGACTGCTTCCCTGTATTCGCCGGATGCATCTTCAAAGTCGTTCAAGGCAAGGAGGTAAAGGCCAATGCGGTTTTTGCTGCTCGAGACTAGAGTTTCCAAACGATACGCTGCGAATGTGCGCGTTTCCTGGGATGAAGTTGCCGGACCAGCTAACTGAATGAGTTGCGCCTCAGTTTTCCCTTGGAATTCTTGCTGATATTTGGCGACTTCTGGGCCTTGCACAACGTCATTCAACGATCCGACCTTCAGACTTAGATGTGAGATATTGGCAATTCCCTCTTTCAGATCCTCGACGGTGGTCAGCTTCGGATCAAGGCCAGCCGGAACTTTCCATCCGCCAAAGCGGGCCGAAATCGTCAGGGCGAATACGATCGGGCATGCATATTCACAATCGTCGAGAACGTCTGGCACGCTCAGGCTCTGAGCCAGTATCGGCGGAAAAGATGGATCGCGAATTAGAGCAGCGAGATATATGACCCGTTTTGCCCCTGTGGGATCAGTTCGGAGGAGGCGAGGATATTCCCGCAGGCTCTGTTGAGTGCTCGCAACGTACGTTTTTGGGCTGTCGAGAATCTGCTCCAAGGCTTGCCGTTGGTCCGCCAGAGATTGGGAATGAAGCAGAATGCCGTAGTAGTCTCGATCATTGGCCTCGTGCTGCCGATTCAACTGAATCCCCGCCGATGACCCGCGGATCGTGGATTTGAGCTGGGGGTCCGCGGACGTGCCCTCGGAGAGCGGATGTAGCGTCTGGAGGATGCGGTTGAGTCCCGGTTGCGTCAGTCTAACGGCGTCCTTTGTGGTGGCTAATATAATCTCGACGTGGTGACCTCCCATGCCGAAAACTTCAAGGTCCACGCGTTTCGATTTTTGGGGGTCTCCCACCTGAAATCCGCGCTTCTCGGGCAATTCAAACGAGAAAACCCCCGTCTCAAGACCCGGAGCAACAGCAATAGCCTTGATGGTGAGCAGTGTCATACCGCGAACAGCTTCCGTTCGTGGCCCGAATGCGTGAATGCTCGACGGCGTCGTGCTCAACAGCGTCTCGTACTGATCGTACGCGGGGCGATTCACAAGGTCGCCCAAGATGGCCTGAAGATTTTCCATGCGCAGGGATTTATCTTGCACAATTTCGGTGAACAGCGCGTTTTGATTCGCGGGAACAACGAAGGTCGCATTCTGCCCCGATTCGAACTGAAGCTGGACAAGGCCTCCTTTTCCGATTGCTTTGGTCTTATAAGGCGCATTCCAGGGGACCTCAAATTCGTAGCCGAGATAGGACAACGCGGTGCCGGCCGAATCGGACGCAGAGTAATTCACGAGCGGCTTAGGAGTCACCTTCAGCCACGGTGCTTTCCTGGCTTCCCATCTGGAGGTGATAAGAAATCCTAGTGGAGGCCCCAGGAGTTGAAACAGAACAATCAGGAACGCAACGAGTATTCCCAGCGCAAGAAAGCGCAAAGGATCCGCCTCCAAGGCGCGGCTTTCTCCCATGCTGTAACGTGTACAAGCGATGGCCATCTAGTGGATTCTACAGGCCGCCCTCCGAGCTGCACGCAGCTCTCGCGCGTTGTTGCTGTACGGGTTAGCTGCCCACAAGGCTAACTAGGAGTCCGAATAGCGCAAGATCGCCAGATCAACGTTCTGCTGCGGTTCGACCGATCCCTGTTGACGGTATATCGCAATAATGCGATAATCTAAAGCAGGTGAATGGTGAATTCACGATTGAGTATGTGGAGCTGCCGAACGGGCGGCTGCCCGCGCGCGAGTTCGTCGATTCGCTGGATGACAAGGCAGCCGCTCGAATAGACGCCTTTATCGAGCGCCTGCGCGTCTATGGCAATCGGATGCAAGGCAAATTCGTAAAGAAGCTCACGGACGATATATTCGAGCTACGGGTCAAACAATTCGACCGGATTTTTCGGGTTCTATTTTTCTACCAGCCGGGAATGTTGATCGTGATTACGTCGGGATTTCAGAAGAAGACGCAAGAGATACCGCCAGCCGAGATAACGAGGGCAGAGCAGCTAAGGAAGCTCTGGATGAAGTATCGAAACCGTTATTCGGGATCGCAAAGGGAAAGAGACGCGATCCTGAAGGAGTTGGGCCTATGAGACAAACTTCCAAGCGGGGCAGACACAGCGAGATTATCGAGCAGCTCGCGCGCAAGAGCGCAACCTACCGCAAGACGTTCGAGCGCACCCTGCATCAGATTGACCTGGCTCTCCTGGTCCGGGAGATGCGAGAGGATGCGGGTCTGACTCAGGCCGAACTTGCCCGGAAGGTTGGAACCACACAGTCCGTGATTGCCCGCCTTGAGGACGCCGAATACACTGGGCACTCGCTCACGATGCTGGAGCGCATCGCCACGGCCTGCGGGGTGGCCCTAAAGCTCCACGCCGAAAAGAAACCCAATTTCGACCGCGAAGTGGCGCTGGTCTAGTGCACTCGCGACGGCGGAGCCTGCAACTAACGGAATACCGATGAAACCAAGGAAAAAGCGAAAGGAAACGGACCACAGTGGGGCAACCTTCGACAGCTTCTTGGAACAGGAAGTTTGTGAGAAGAGGTCGAAGCCATGGTCACAACTGGATCGCCTGCTCAGTCCGCAGAATGTGTCGGTCACGTTGGATACGATCACGGGGGCGGCAAAGCATCGTCCTTCGCGTAGCCGATGTAAAACCTAGCCCCGGCCCTTTTTCTTGGCGTCCCGAAGAATCCGAAGTACGCTCAAACAATCGCCCGCATCAACTGTTCGCCGCGGCGGCCAGCCAGATCATCTTGGCGATTCTTCAAATAGCACTCGTGCGCTTGCTCCGGCGTGAAGTGGACGACCTGCGAAAAGCCCATGCGGCGAAGCTGCGAGGCAAGGTCGGCAGGATCAAAGCGAGAGAGCCAGGGCTCGCCGACCTCTGCGGATTTCGCAGCGGCGGTCGCCACAGCGTCTGCTTCGAGGCCCGACAGTGCCGCCTGAGGTGTGATGAAGCTGAGCACGATTTCGCTCGTGCGCGGCAGCGACAGGGTCAAGGCGAGTGTCGCTTCGATCGCCGCAGCTGTCAGGTATTGCGTCACCCCGAGCCACGAACAGAATGTCGGCTTATCGAACGCGAAGGCTGCGGCGCGCAGTGTTTGCTTCAGCGACGCGCTTTCGAAGTCTATCGGCACAAACGTAAGATTTGCCGGCCATTCGATACCCGCCTTGGCGAGCTGCCCGCGCTTGAACGCTTGCGTTGTCGGATGGTCGACCTCGAAAATGTCGATCTTGTGTGCCCAGGCAGGTTGACGATACGCAAACGTGTCAAGGCCTGCGCCGAGGACCAAATATTGTACGAGCCCACGCGTCACAGCCTCGGCCAAGCAGTCCTCCGCGTAGCGACTGCGGATCAGGAAACCGGCCCGCCATTGTCGAGCGAATGGATGGCCGAGCATAGGGGCAAGCCAATTGGCGTCCAAGGCTGAGGTGTTTACGAGTCTCGGAGCAATTGGGTCTAGGAGGATTTTGGGCTCGCTGTCACTGATCTGATGCACGGCGCGCATGATTGCTGGGATGTCGCTCAGTCGGCTCGGGTGGCCCTTTTCCACGCGTATCCCCCAAAAAATCGAAACGCCTTCTCATGCGTAGCCAAGCTGGGCGTCCGCGACAGTTGATTCTACGACTGAACCCTCGAAATGCGTAATCGCTCCTCTGCATTCCCATGGCCGCGCGGCTACCATGCAGCACAAATTGCGGAGCCCGGATTTTTCCGAGCGTCTCGATTATCGTCCAGCAGACCGGCGTTTCCGGCTTATACATGCCGCCCTTGGAGTATCTTCAGCGCGCTGATATGATGCGTTCACAGATTGCCGACTAGCGATAGATACAGACCCTATACACGATCTGTGGCGGTCTCAGATACTGCAGGAGCACCGTAAATGCAAGACCGCGATCGTATGGGTTGCAGACATCACTGGCCCACACCATTTTCGCAATCGCGCACAGACTGTGGTACGGCAACCGGTTCAGCTCCGCGCCGGGAGTGGACTTGGAGGCGCACGCAGTGATCCAACTTCATGAAGGCGGCAGGCTCGGACGCGGCTTTAGTTGGCTGGTGGCAGGGCTGTTGCTTCTTTGCCTGCTGCTGAACTATGTCGATCGTCAAATCCTCGCTGTGCTTGTGGTGTTCCTCCCTCATCCTCTGCGAATGAGCACTGTGGCCTACGGGCGAATTCAGGCAGTGTTTCTCCTATCGTATGCGCTTGCGATGCCTCTGGCAGGGTGGGCCATCGACCGGGTCGGTGCCAAGACCGGTCTCGCGGTAAGTGTGGCTGCGTGGTCCGTTATCGAAGCGCTTCATGGAACAGCTCGCAGCGTCTTTACGCTTGGATCCTTCCGCTTCCTGTTGGGCATACCGGAGGCAGCCGGTCTACCTGCCATAGCCAAGGCGGCGGGCGAGCACGCCGCACCACACGCTAGGGCTACATTGATCGGCTTCGCAATGTTTGGCCTGGGGCTCGGAGTCACCGTCGCTCCTCCTGTCGTGGCGTTTCTGACATTGCACTTCGGTTGGAGTTGGGCGTTCTATGGAACAGGCTTTGCAGGGTTTATCTGGATCGCTCTGTGGCTGAGCGGCTATCGCCCAGCGCTGCATCCGACCGCCGTCTCGCCGACGGTAGCCGCCAAAGAAGGGTGGACGGGGCTCTTGCGGGATAAGCAAGTCGTTGGCTTGACGATCGCGCGCGTGTTTTCAGACTCCCTTTGGTGGTTTTACCTGTTCTGGATTCCTCCGTTCCTTGTCCAGATGCACCACTTCAACCTTCGTCAGATGGGCACGGTCGGCTGGATACCCTACCTCTTCACAAGCCTCGGTAGCATTCTGGGTGGATATGCTTCCGGCTGCCTTGTCCGTCAGGGCTGGGAACCGTTGCGCGCCCGCAGAACGATCATGTGGGCCTGCGCTGGCGTACTTCCCTTCACCTCTCTAGCGGTTAGAGTTTCGAGCGTGTGGGCAGTGCTCACGTTGCTGGCCATTGCTACGTTCTTCATGCAGGGTTATTTCGCCAACTTGTTTTCTCTCCCCGCGGATTTGTTCCCTCGTGAAAAGGTGGCTTCAGTGTTCGGACTAAACTCGATGGCCGGCACGCTATCGGCGCTTGTAATGATTCAAGCGACTGGGTATATCGTACGACGTTTCTCGTACGCTCCTGTCTTCGCCGCCATTGCATTCTGCCTACCCTTGGGAGCGCTTTGCACACAGGTACTCGTTCGCGAGAGCCGAGAATCTTCGCTTTCTCCTACAAACCTCACGGATGTTGGCCGATAATCGCAACAGTCCGCTAATCTAAAGCACGTGAATGGTGAATTCACGATGGAGCACGTGAAGATGCCGAGCGCGCGAACGCCGCCCCCGAATCGTGGATTCGGTGAATGGCAAGAGGAAAGAGAAGCTATCCTGAAGGAGTTGGGCCTATGAAACGAGCTGCCATACGCGACAGACACAGCGAGATTGTCGAGCAGCCTGCGCGAAAGCGCGCAACCTATCGCAAGACCTTCGAGCGCACCTTGCATCAAATTGACCTAGATCTCCTCATGCGCGAGATGCGCGAGGATGCGGACCTGACTCAGGCCGAACTTGCCTGGAGAGTCGGCGCCATGCAGTCCGTGATTGCCCGCCTTGAGGACGCCGCCGAAAAGAAACCAAACTTCGACCGGGAAGTGGCGCTGGTATCGTGGCAGTCGCGAGAGCGGACCACAGCGGGTCGATCTCGACGAGGCTGCCCCGATACCAGCCACCGCTAATCATCGTGAGATTAAACGTGGGTCTGCATCTCCCCGGTAAGGAGGAATCGGGTCGTCCTGGTCGAGCAGGAACGCCCGAATGATGCGCGCTAGGAGGTCCGGCTGTGAGAGCTCGATGATATGTCCGGCCCGGCGCACATAATAAACCTTGGAATTCTCAAACGTTTTGCGATAGTCGAGGGAAGAAGCCCAAGGGAGAAAGTCGCACTCGGAAAATATCACGATGGCTGGCGTTCGGTTGCCGCGCAGGCGCGGATGCGGATCGAGCTGGGCGTTTATCAGAAGGTCTGTCAGCCGGTCGAAAACAAAGGGATTAAAGCCGGGGTTGAACTCTGGATGGGATCGGATAGAGAGCATATAGGGCGGAATATCCCGCGTTTCGCCCCTGCAGACCTGCAGAAAGGCTTGGGGAGCAATCCAAGGCAGGTACAAGCTCTCTGCTTCGCGTTGCGACACAAGTTGTTCGCCCGCAACAGGATTGTCCCTGCTCTCCGCGAGAAGGAGGGCCGCGAACAAACGCGGTGGCGGCAAAACGGACGACTTGAAAGGAGCCTGCGCAGCGCGGCTGGTATCCGCGTTACCTGTCCAATTCCAGATTGGCCCCGGCGAATAGAAAACTACTTTGGCGACATGCTCCGGATACTGCGCGATGTAACTCGCCGCCAACGTCGCGCCCCACGAATGTCCGATAAGAACTATTTTGTCGGCGCCGACTTGCTTGCGGATTGCTTCGATGTCCTCCACGAATCGCGAGACCGTGTATTGGCGCGGCGGCAAAAAACCGGACAAACCGCCCCCCGCCTGGTCAAAAAGATAAACGCGATAGCCATCAGCCGCGAATTGTTGGAAGAACGTCTTCTCGAAAGGACTAATCGCCATTCCCGGTCCACCGTGAAGAAACAATATGGGCTCTGGCTTGATATCGATGCCCGGAGCCGGGTCGTATTCGCTATAGGCGATTTGGGAACCGGTTGGTAGGAGCCAATATTTGGTACTCGCGCTCGCTCCCGTGACGGGTACCTCCGGCGTCGGTCGCAGCACGGCAATGTACAACGCACCGATAAACAGAGCGGTCAATACGCCGGTCGCGATGAGTATAAAACGCGTTCGGAGTACCAGGCGCCAAATACGAGCAGCGGCCCACGCACTTCCCCACCCGATCACTACGACTGCAATGATCGCACTGACGACCAGAGTTGGTATTCCCGAAATCCAGCCAGCTAGAAAATAGGGAACGAGAACGCTGGCCGCAAACGCAAGGACGATTCCAATTAGAAAGACGCCGAAGCCACGAAGGCGCCGAAGCAATTTGCGCTCGGTCATGGGCGTGGAGACACCTCCGAATCGCGAGATTCTAACACAAGCAGTTTCCTGGATTAGTTCTCGATTAACCGGATGGGCCGTCGGGAACAGCCCCAATCAGCCAGTTTTCCTCAATAAATTTACTGAGCCCTCAGTATCATGCGTCGGCGCCTGCCTGCCGCCTGCCTAGTTGCGGGAAAAAACTTGGGTCCATTTGGGTCCAAAAGCTGACAAATTGGGTACAAAACCAGGACCACGACACAGAACAAAGCTAGACGAACCAACGAGATAGATTTTTTGCAGTTGCCTTGGGCGCAGGAGGTCTCGAGTTCGAATCTCGACGCCCCGACCACTCGATTCACGCGTCCAATTTCAATCTATTTTAGCAGTGCTGGCGCACACGAAATGACGAAAGCCGCCGCACTATCAGAATCGCAGAGATCCCGATGCCAACGCGGCGGCCTTCAACGCTCAGGTCCTTGCTTGAAGACTAGAACTTCCAGCCAAATCCGAAAGAAATAATCGGATAGTAGCGGAAGAATTTCAGGTCCTTGTTAATTTTTGCTTCTTCCGAAGCGATGTTTGCCTGCACAGTTGGATCCGTAGCCGCGTTCACGCACGAACCGCCGCCTGAAGGACATGCCGTTCCGGCCAGGCTCAGCGCGACTTTTGGTGCCTGTTGGAACACTGCGCCGATGTCGAAATTGTACGTGAAGTGCCGGCGGCTCCTCGGAAGCAAATTGCCGAAGCCGAGTTTCACCATCGGAGCCGCGCGATTGAACGGTAGAGTGCCCGTGCCGTGCACCGGATCTGCCGCGTCGCTGGTGTACGAAGTGCCTCCGAGTGTGAAGGTCGTTCCCCCTGGCATGTTGGCGGTCGCGTCGATTTTGTTGCCGTTATAGAGCAATCCGCCGGGGCTCAGGTGAATTCCCCACAGGAGGTAGTAGTCAAATTCCGCTTCGAACGAGCGCAGGTTCAGCGAGCCTGTGTATGTAGCCCCGTCTTTTCCGAAGTGCGGAAAATTGTACGTGAAATAGTTGAAGCCCACGCGAACATTCGCGCGATGCAGCACGGCCGTGGCGGCCTGGCCGCCGAAGCCCAATGTTCCGCTCGTGAATTGAACGCCAAATCGAGGCAGCTTTTGACGCCTGCCTTTTGGCGCAGGGGGAGGAGTTGCGAGCATGAGTGACGTCGACGATGACTCGAACGTACCTAGTGGCGCGGGATTCGTTATCGCTGAATTGTCGTTGAGCAATGAGACTCCGGCGAACCGCGTCAAGGGGAGCGATGAGATCACGTTCTGTGCTGTGAATGCGTCATTCGCGGATTGACCAAAGCTACCGCCGGGAAGAAGCAAGAAAACTAAGAAACACAGCAGTACCACATAGGGCTGGCATACTTTTCGCAAGTCCATCCTCCAAAACTTAGGATTTCGAGCCGAGATGCGAGGCTCGTTCACTGATTCGTGTCGCTTGATTCAGAAACGGCGAGGGACCACCCAGTGCTTATCGTAAACGAAAATAAGGTCTCATGGGACTAATTCTGTTTACCGCGAGACGATTCTGTTACTTTTTGGGAAGAACCTAGATTTGAGCACAATTGCACAGATTAGTTCTGATGTCGGCGCGCGCCGACGTTTGGAAAAATGGAGATGGCTAGGACTCCGCGGAAGCCATTTCTCCGCGTGTCTTCGATGAGACTGCTTCGGTGTGCGGCAGTTTTGAACTGACTTTGGCGCAGTAAACCTGGCGGGCCAGCCGAAGTTTTTTCATCACCCAGATGCCATACCAGTTCAGGTCAGCCTCGTACCATTTCAGGCCGTGGCGCGCGGACGTTGGGTGCGCATGGTGGTTGTTGTGCCAGCCTTCGCCGAAAGTGACCAGCGCAACGAGAAAATTGTTCGTCGAGTGGTCGCGCGTCGCGAACCTTCGCGAGCCCCACACGTGCGTCGCCGAATTTACCAGCCAGGTCGCGTGCAAAGTGAAGACGGTTCTTGCGAATATTCCCCAGAAAACGAACGGCCAGCCGCCCACGGCCAGCAAAACGAAACCCAGAACAATCATGGGAACGTAATGAAACCTGGTGATCCAGACGTGAAATCTATCCTTGGCTAGGTCGGGCACGTAATGCGCCAGCGTCGAAGCATCGTGGTGCATGGATTTGCCTATTAAAATCCAGCCCACGTGCGCCCACCATTTGCCGTCCAGCGGGGAGTGCGGATCGCCTTCCTTGTCCGAGAATTGATGATGAATCCGGTGCGTCGCCACCCAGAAAATCGGCCCGCCTTCGAGCGCGAGCGTTGCGCAGACGGTCAGAATATATTCCACCCACCTCGGAGTCTTATAGCCGCGATGTGTCAGCAGCCGGTGGTAGCAGATTCCGATGCCGAGGCTCCCGGAAACCCAGTAGAGCGCCACCGCCACGAGCAGTGCCTTCCAGGTGAAGAAAAACACGGAAGCAAGCGCGCCCAGATGGAACAAGATCATGATGGTCGCGGTTACCCAGTTGATTCCATGTTCGCTCGCGTGCCTTTTTTCCAGCACTTTCAGATGCATTTGGATGTCCTTTGTCCCTGGGACTTTTTCCAGGCTTACGGCTTCGGCATCGACGGAAGGAACGCGCTCGTTCGGGCTGTCGCTATGAATAAAATGGGCGGAATAGGCGCACATGGAAGAATTCACTGTCGAACTTTCCGGTTGATTCACTTGGTTGGTGAAATTCCCTTCTCCGGGCATTTGCTTCGAAGCCTAAAATCTCTTCGGCTCGCGCGATCTCCGGCGAAATCGCTTTCTCAGGTGTTCGGAGCCAGGCACCAGGTCTAGTTTGAACCTTGGAGCAAGCTGAATCGCCTCGAATGACTCACGTCCCATTCCGACCCCAAACTAGTATGCCATCACGCACGCGGAAATGCGTCTACATTTCTTCCGATGGCGTTCAAACGGTAATGAGGAAGGAACTGATTTCGTCGCTCGCCTCAGGGAAATGGGCCGTATTAAGCGCCGCCAGGTGCCAAGCGCCCGCGAGTGATTCTTTCTTGACTCGCGCTAAAACGCGGAATAAATTGCCACCGCCATTCTTCCAAAGGAGCCGTATGGAGCACAGGCGTGAACCCCGGCATCCCTTTTTTGCGTCCATCGAGCTGCTCGAAACGAAGAATGAAGTGCGAATCGAGGCGCGAACGGGCGACCTCAGCTTGCACGGTTGTTATGTCGACACGATGAACCCATTCCCCGTATTCTCCAAGGTCCGCGTGACAATCACCCACGACGGAGCGAAATTCCAGGCGATCGGTTCCGTCGCCCATTCCCAGCCAAACGTCGGCATGGGAATTTCGTTCACGGAAGTGGACGCGGAGCATAGAACAATCCTGATGCAGTGGCTATCCAGCGTGCACGGAGATTGATTCGGCAGCCGCAATAAGCAACACGGAGTATTGAATGTCGAGCCACCCGCCCAGCCCTCGGCCGCATGAATTAAAGTGGCAAACCAGTGCATCTGCCGGAGTCGCCACGGTTCGTTGCAGTGGCAGACTGACCGCCGATGTCGCCGCGTCGCTTAAGAACGAAGTCAAATCGCTGATCCCCGCCTCACAGCGCATCGTCCTCGACTTGACGGACCTCTCTTACATGGATAGCGCCGGCCTCGGCACGCTCGTCGGAGTTTACGTCTCCGCAAAACGCGCCGGCTGCGAGCTCGAACTGATCAATTTCAATCAGCGCGTGAAGGAACTGCTCGGATTGACGCACCTGCTCTCCGTCTTCGAATCCTGCGGCCGCCACTTCACGAAATTCCCCTGAAATAGGCAGGAACGCTTGGACCTTGACAGCGGTCGGGGCATGTGGTAATTTCTGTAATGACCGAAATGAGTGACAAATCAATCTCGGCACTGTCCCCTGTCGCCCAGAAGTTCATCCTCCATTGGGGCGAAATGGGCACGCGCTGGGGAGTCAACCGCACGGTGGCTCAGGTCCACGCACTGCTGTTCCTCTCGCCGCGGCCTCTTCACGCCGAGGAGATCGCGCGGACGCTCTCGGTCGCCCGTTCGAATGTCAGCACCAGCCTGCGCGAATTGCAGTCCTGGAAGATCGTGCGCGTCATGCCGGCTCTCGGCGACCGCCGCCAGCATTTCGAGTCCATGAAAGACCCCTGGGAAATGTTCCGTTTGATCCTCGAGGAGCGAAAGCAGCGGGAAGTGGATCCGACCATCGCTGTGGTTCGCGAATGCCTCGCGGACGCAGGCAAGTCCGGATCGACGGACGCATACACGCGCGAACGGATGGCCGAGCTCCTCGATTTCATGGTGACGATGAGCGGTTTCTACGATGATTTCCGCCACTTGCCGCCCGTCGCGGCGCGCGGCGTCGTCAAGTTGCGCGCAAGAATTCGCAAACTCTTTCGAAGCTAATTGCGGGGCGGGCAGCCGCCCCATTTTTAAGGAAACGATATTTCAGTTTATTCAGAAATTGCAGAAGGTCAATACGAAGGAGGCAGCGCTCATGAATGAAATCTCGACTTTCCTCATCGGAATCGGACTCACCATCGTCATTACGACCGCTGCGCTGTGCTATTTGCAGCCGCACATGAGGTCCATTTTGACGGAACTGTGCGGAACCTCCGAGCGGGCGCACTTTTGGATGTCGCTCTCGAATGTAACGCTATTCTTGACGCCGTTGATCTTTGCGCTCCGCATTCAGCCTCAGGCTGGCACCGTGGTGACACTCATATATGCCATGGGCAATCAGGTCTCTTTGGCCCTCCTGGGCCTAGTTCTGGCAATCGGCATCGTGGGCATTGTCATCAGCAAATTCATTCCGTTGAAGCCGCCTGAAACGCCGCTCACGGAACAAATCTCCGGGCGCGCGGTGTTGAAATAGGAGCAGTCACTATGGGGTCGGTCAGGGACGGATTCAATGTTGTCACCGGAGCGTTCGGCTATATCGGGAACTACATCGCTCGCCGGCTCGTCGCTGAAGGGAAAAATGTCAAGACGCTCACGAATCATCCGGGACGCCCGAACCCTTTCGGCAGGCAGATTTGCGTCGCCCCTCTCGCGTTCGATGATTTCGAGTCTCTCGCCCATTCCATGGTCGGTGCGCGCGTCCTTTTCAATACCTATTGGGTGCGATTCGAGCACGGCGGCGCGACGTTCACTCAAGCCGTCGCCGACACCAAGTATCTCATCCGCGCTGCGGAACACGCTGGCGTGCGGCGAATCGTTCACGTCAGCATTGCGAATCCTTCGCTCGATTCCCCGCTTCCTTACTATCGCGGCAAGTCCGACGTGGAAGACGCGATTCGCGGCTCGCGATTGACGTACGCGATTCTGCGCCCGACCGTCGTCTTCGGTCCGGAAGACATCCTGATCAACAATATTGCGTGGATGTTGCGGCGGTTTCCGACTTTCGCTGTTCCCGGCGGCGGAAATTATCGCGTGCAGCCTGTTTTTGTCGAGGACCTCGCCGCGCTTGCCGTCGCTGCCAGTGAAAGACACGAAAACGAGATTTTCGATGCCGTCGGCCCCGAGACTCTTTCGTTTGATGAGTTGGTCCGCAGAATCGCTGCCGCTATTGGCCGGCCCGCGCGATTGATCCATGTCTCGTCAAGACTGTCACTTCTGCTCACTCGGCTTATCGGGCTTGCCGTCGGCGATGTCGTTCTGACGCGCGAGGAAATTGACGGCCTCCTGGCCAACTTACTCGTCTCGCACGAACCGCCAAGCGGAACAACGCGCTTTACCGAGTGGCTGAAGAACAATGGCGCGCATCTCGGCCGGAAGTACACCTCGGAATTGCGGCGTCATTACCGCTAAGAGATGTGAAGCGAAGCAGTAGCACGATAATTGCGAAAAAATTAACCGGCGGACGAGGCTGAGGGACCCGCGTCCGCCGGCGTTTTCTCACCCATTGCACAAAGGGCTGGGCAAGAATTTGTCAGGCAGCCGATTCACCATTGCGCAGAAACTCGTAGCGCTCGATGGCGGCGGCTATGCCAATATCCTGCTCCCGCTCGGAATCCGTCCGTACCACGTGCCCCAGGCAGCGGACTCTCACCGGTCCGGCCATGGTGACTTCATGCGGCAGTGTCATCACGATTTCAATCGGAGAGCCGTTCTTCAGATCCTTGGGCAGGAAGAAGTACAGCCCCCGTGAACTGACTTCATGAGTCTCCGTGGAAGCTTCGCCGGGCGCGGCGTCGGCCGTCCAGCGAACTTTCAATGGCAATTTCATCTGAAAACGGCGAGACGACCGGCGCTCTTTCTGGGCCACAGGAACATCCTCCACTCCGGGGACGTATGAAGAATACGGATTGTGCGAAATTCTCTCAATAGTGCGCAAGGCCCAATTTGTGGAAATCTTGTGTAGTACCGAAGTACTAGACTGCCCTACCCGCTGAAAACTCAGGAGTTCCGGTAGGCCCGCAATATATCTTCGACAGATATGACGCCCTCGAGCTTCTTCAAGTTCGCGCGGTTCACCACGGGCAGGAGAGGCCAATTCCCCATCGTGCGAAGTGCCTCGCCGAGGAGTTGATCCGGATAGACGTACGGCAGCGGCCCTTGTGAAGCCATGCCGCTCATCGGCTTCTCAGGCGATGCGCTCCCAGCATGCTCCACTGCTTCTCGGCTGATGATTTGCCATCCGCCTTCGTCGCTGCGGAAAAGCAAATGCGGAGACGAAGACGCTGCGGCGACCCGGTGCGCATCGTTCTGCAATTCCTCCGCTCGAATCAGAATTCCCTCCCCCGGCCTCATGGCGTCTTCAATGCGGATCATCGTCCGCTCTCGTTGCTCTTCGAGAGATGGCAGAAAATAACCGTCCTGCCTCGCCAGAAAGTCAAATAGCGCTACACGCTGGTACCGCCGAGAAATCAAATAGGCAATCAAATTGGCAACCATAGCTGGTACCACAATGGAATAATGACCGCTTACTTCGAATACCATGAACACCGACGTAATCGGCACGCGCAGGAAGCCCGCAAAAAATGTGCCCATTCCGACCAGCGCGAATGCCGCAACGGAAGCTCCGGTCTGGTGCAGGAACAACTGCTCGACGCCGCCCACTGCGCCTCCCAGCATCGCGCCGATAAATAGAGTGGGAGCAAACATTCCTCCCGGCGTCCCGCTGACGAATGACACACCCGTCGCCACAATCTTGAACAGTCCAAGAATGAAAAGCATGCGCCATGCAAATTGGTCATGCAGCGCCTGATCCACAATCGGATAGCCGCTGCCCATAACTTGCGGTAACCAGATACCGATGAGCCCGATAATCAGCCCCGCCGCCGCGGGCTGCACCAACTGTGTCCAGCGAGGCAGTCGTTTCAATCGCGGACGAAAATAGGCGATAAATTTGAGGAATAGAATCGAAGCCACACCGCCGATCACCCCGAGCACGGCATACCCAAGCAGCTCAACCGGGCGCCGAAACTCAATCTCCGGGACACGAAAAAGCGGCTGACTCCCCAGAAATTCCCGCATCACAACGACGCTCGACACCGCCGCCAGAATCACCGCCCCGAGCACTCCGCCACTCCAATTCCCTATAATCTCCTCGATGACGAATAGCACAGCCGAAATGGGCGCGTTGAACGCCGCGGCTAGCCCTGCTGCCGCGCCGACAGGAGCGATCAGACGCCGCTTCTCCCGCGAGAAGCGCAAGCTGCCGCCAAGCGCTGAGGCGATCCCAGCTCCCATCTGCAGCGAAGGATCTTCAGGTCCAAGCGATTGGCCGCTGCCTATCGCCAGCGCGCACGTGATGAATTTCCCGATGACCGTGCGGAATGGAACATGGCCGTCAAAAATGAAAACTGCCGCCTTGGTTTGATTCACGCCGCTCCCGCGCGTTCGTGGAAACACGTGAATAACAAGCAGGGCTACGCCGACGCCTCCCAAAGTCGGAGCCAGAAAAACCCGCAAGGCAGAAGGGTGTAAAGACGAGCCAAGAAGAAGAAATTGTGTCCAGTCAATGGCGACACGAAAACAGACGACCGCAAGGCCGGAAATGAGTCCGATGATAACTGCGAGAAGTAAAAAGACCTGGCCTTCCCGCAGTGTCAGTGCCTTGTGCCGCCAAATTGACCAAAGGCGCAGGAATCGGCCCCGCTCGCGGCGCCCGGATGAGCCGGGTAATGCCCTGCTTCCCGTAATGTTCGCCGCTCCGCTCATTGCTTGCCGTTCTGCCGCGATTTTTGAAGCAGGATCAGCGCCTCATCCAGGTCTCGCGGCGAGCCGCACGCCTTGGTACAGGCATCTTCCATTTCGAACGCGAATTCTAGAGCAGCATTCAGATCTTCAGTCCGGCGCAAATACGTGTCATTGACCCTCAGCCGGAACGCCTTTGCCTTCGTGATGAGTGCGTCAAGATCCGGCTGCTGCGGCTTAGCGGATGAGGCAGAATTGTTCTGCGCATTGAGGCATGTTTCCAGTCGCGAATACGCCTGTCGGAAATCGGCCCGGACACGCTCGCGTCGCTCGTCTTCCTTGAGGCCAGGGGCAAAAGGATCAGCATGCAACACGAGGCGAGTCATCTCAAGCGTCGAAGTCACATCCAAATCTGCCCCGGCCTCGCGGTGTGCGCGCTCAAGATATTCTTGCGCATGGCGATAGTCTCCTAATTGAAACTCCGTAAGCCCCGCTCCGCGTAGCGCCGCCACAAGCGCAGGATGGCTCATGAGAGCCTGGCGATATTCTTCCAATCCGCGAGTCGGATCGCCGGCCTGAACGAACATGTCTCCCGCTCGGGCGTGCAATTCCGCGTCTCCCCTGGGAATCTCAGGCGCGAGAGCGATCAGTTCAGCCTGCGCGTCGGAATCATCCTTGCGGCCAAGTAAGAACTGGCAAAGCTCGAAACGAGTCTCTAGTCGCCGCCCTGCTGGATCTTCAGGCCACACGCCGAAGATGGCCCCGTGATAATAACGCAGCGCGTCGGAAACCGAGCCGGCGCGCGCGGAAAGACGAGCCAGCGCCAAGTTCGTGGGAGCACCGGCGGGAGCCTGTGCGAGCAATCCAAGCAGATAAGCGCGGGCTTCCGCGTCCCGGCCAAGCTCAGCCAGCCCTTGAGCCAGCCGGAATTGAATCTGCGAATCATCGGGGCTGTAAACTAGCGCGGTCCGAAAATCGACGATTGCCCGCGAAGCGTTGGCAGATTTCAGGTCCTGCTGGCCGCGCAGAAGCCATTCTTGCGAGAGCGCGTTGAGTTTCTGATGATAAGCTCGCGATACGAAGCCGGTCACGAAGAAAAGGACTATCAGAAGAACGCCGCTTAACGAAAGAACAATTTCCGGAGAAAAGTGAAACGGCTTTTTCCAATGGCCGCAGTATGGGCAGTGTCTCTCGCCGGCGGCCAGCAGAGCTCCGCAGCGCGGGCAGCTTCTCACATTGTCATCTTGTCCCACCGCTAATCCTCTTTTAGGATAACGCAGAAGAAACTAGATGTCGCACGGAACCCGTCACGAATCTTCAAACCCTTAACAATCAGAACGAAGCGCTCGCGAGGCCGGGTTTCTCAGAAGACCATGCAACAAAATATCCTCGTTTGCTGGGCCAATTCCTAGCAACGGCCGCTGAACAAATGGCATCGCACAAAGAGCAGAAAAAATTGATACCCACGCTTGAACTTTGACGCCGGGGATTTTCCTATGCGCCCATCATCGAATCAAAATTTCGACACGCCTTCACAGAAAGCAATAGTCGCCAAACAATCAAGAAATGAAGTCAACCGCGTGCGCTTTTCGAGCCGAGGACGGTCGTCAACATCGGCTTCCCTACGGATTATCAGTTAGGAGTGAGCCAGCAGTTCCTGCGATCGAATCGCATCTGGGTTCGAAAGGATCCCGGAAGCATTTTTGTCATCAAAGCGGTCTGCACGCATCTCGGCTGCACGCCCGACTGGGTTCGGGAGCAGAACATCTTCCACTGCCCATGCCAAGGTAGCGAATACGACATGGACGGAATCAACTTTGCCGGTCCAGCGCCGCGTCCCATGGACCGTTGTTGGCTTCGACTCCAGCCCGACGGCAGCCTGCTGACCGACACGGCGCAACTCTATCTGGACGAACCCTGCGCTGGTATAAACCAATTTGATAATCCGAATGCGTATGTCTCAGTCTGATTTCATTTCGGGCGATTCACGTCTGCATCTCGCTCTTATTTTGATGAAAGTTCAGAAACGTTCAGGTGGTCGCTCTTGCTGAATATCCGCTGGCACGGAGCTAAACTTCGCGAACTCTTGGTGAAATTGGAGGCTGAGCGCGCCTGAATTATGTCTGGTCAATCAGACGATGGTGGATAGCGTAGAGCGCGAGTTCGAGGCGGTCCGAAACACCTAATTTGTCGAAGATATTGTGCAGGTGATTCTTTACCGTCTGTTCGCTGATGAACAGCTTCTCGCCGATTTCCCGGTTGCGAAATCCCTGTGCGACGAGCTGCACGATTTCCTTTTCGCGGTCGCTCAGCAGTGGCTTGTCGCGTCTCTGCCCGGTTTCCGCCGAACGCTTGAACGCGTCAATCACTTCCGCCGTCATGCGGTTGTCGAGCCAGATTTCGCCGTCGCTGACTTTGCGAATGCTCTTCAGCAGCAGGTCGCTCGCAGACTGTTTCAGCACCACGCCCCGCGCGCCCAGCCGCATCGCCCGCACCACGTCGCGGTCGTCCTCCGCCGCGGTCAGCACGATCACGCGCGTCGGCATCGAGTCAAAATTGATCTCTTCCAGCACGCCAAGTCCGTCTTTTTCCGGCATGCGCAGGTCTAGCAGCAGGATGTCCGGCTTCAGCTTGTTCAGCATCCGGATGCATTCGTTCCCATTCGAGGCTTCGCCGACGATCGTCACTTCATCGGAGCCTTCAAAAAGCTTGCGCAACCCGTCGCGAAAGATCGCGTGGTCGTCTGAAATCAGGATTCGGACAGGCGTTTTCCCTTTTGTCATTTCAGTTCAATGGGATCTCAATCGTCAGGCGCGCGCCATGCCCCGGGTTGGACTCCACCGTCAGGACACCCCCCACGCTGCGCGTCCGCTCCTTTATTGATATTGGGCCCAAACGGAGCCGATCCAGCTCCTCGCTTGTGAATCTCCCCCCGAAGCTGAATCCTTGGCCGTTATCGTCGACGACGAGGAAGACTTTCGAGTCGTCTTGCCATAGTTTTACCACGACGTGGCTCGCGCGCGCATGCTTTTTTATGTTGTTGAGTGACTCACGATATATCTGGAAGACTTCGCGGCAAATCCGGTCCGGCGCGCGCAAATCGTTCTCCGCCAGAAACAAATCCACTGCCATCCCCGACTCTGTGTGATACCGTTCGGCGAAACTGTACATCATTTCGCGCAAATCCGCGCTCTCCACGCGAAGCGGCCGCAGGTCCTTCACCATCTGCCGCAGCTCTTCTCCCTGTTCCCGGAGCGTCTTTTCCATCATCGCCAGGTCATCGCCAAAATGGTCCGCCGTGGAAGGCAGCTTTCGCCGGAGCACTCCGATTTGAATATTCAGGCTCAGCAGCGTCTGCAGGATGCCGTCGTGCAAATCTCGCGATATCCGGCTTCGCTCCGCCTCCACGGCGCGCGCCCGGAAACTGCGCAATAGAAACACGTTTTCCAGCGGCGAATTCAAGTGCCGCACGACGCGCTCCAGCCATCGCAAATCGCGCGGCGAAAATGCGCGCCGCGGGTTGACCAGCAGCACGCGGCCCGTCGGATGATTCGACGCGATCAGCGTCACGGCCATCGCCGCGCGCGCTTGCAATTCCTGCGCGGTAGATGCTGGCGGAACCTCGATTGCGCTCGCTCGCGCTCGTGTTCCCGTATCTCGATGCCATCCGAACGCCGCTCCTGCTCCTTCGAACGAATTCCAGCAGACATCATGCGTGAGGTCTTCCGCGAGATACGTCCCTGCCTTCGATAACGGCAGCGTCTCTGGTGAAATCACGTGCCTTCGGTCCTGATCCCCCTTCCACACGAACATCCGGTCAATTTCTTCGTCGCAAATGACCAGGCAGGCCTGTTCGCACTCGAATTCCCGCGCCAGCTCGCTCAGCGCCAGCCTCACCGATTCCGAAAGCCCCTTTTCCACGCGCAGCATCGCAACCAGCGATTCGATGAAGCGATCCTCGTGCACTCGTCCGCGTTCGCGCATTCCCAGCCACGCCATCGCCAGCCCGGAAAAATATGTCCCGACCGCAAGTCCGAACCATCGAAGCACCAATGGGGATCCCGCAGGCGCCAGCCACACCTGACGAACCAAAACCGCCGCCGTCGCGCCCGCGCTCAGCCATGCGCCGTCGTTCGTGAACAGACGCCTGGGACGCGTCTCGATATCCTGCCGCCCGGCGATTCCGGATTTTCGTATCTGCGCAGCCAGCGCAAATCCCGTAAACAGATAGAAGAACCAGAACGCCTCCAGCGATGGCGTTAGCGGCAGGAAAACGGCCAGGACGACGGCATCAATCTCCGGCGGCAGCGGAATGCGCTGCATTCGCGGAATCCGCTCCGACGCCGCGACAATCACCGCGGCACCCATGTATGCGACCAGATAGATAAGCGCCCAGCGGCTCATCGCGCTCGGCGCCCCCTCTCGCAATGCAAGCAACGCCAGCAGCAACGCCACCGGACGCGCCACGTTCACGAGCTGTTCCAGCCAGCGTTTGTCGGACGAAACGGAAGGCATGCGGTCCCCAGGACTACCCCCTGCTAAAATTCTAGCAAGTCCGTTTGCCTCCGCCCTCGCGCGCAACCCCCGCCGTTCTTACCAGTAACCGAAGCGTGCCGTCGCACACGCACTCGCCCTGTGAGTTAGCGGGACAGCTCTGAACATGCCTCGATTTTCCTCCTTGCGAGTTGACACGGGGTGCATAATCAATACAAGCAGCGACTTCGGCGGGGCGCCGTAAATCGCGGGGGAAACGGAGAGTTTGCCCGAACGCTTCACACAAAGGGAAGTGAGCCGCATCGTGGGCGTCGAGCCTGCGCGCCTGCGTTACTGGCAGCGTCTTCGTCTCATTCATCCCCGCTCGCGGTGGGGCGAACGCTTCTACAATTTCGGCGACCTGGTTACGCTCCGCTCCATCAAAAATATCACCGAACGCCGCATTCCCGCCGAACGCGTCCGCCGCGCCGTCGCTCTCATGCGCCGCAAGGCCGGCGGCGCTAGCTACGCCATCGACGAGCTGCAACTCTTCGCCAGCGGCCGCACCATCGCCGCGATTTCGCCGGGTCCCGCGAGCCACGCCTTCGAGCCGCTCACGGGCCAGTTCGTGCTTCCCTTTCACGCCCACGCAAGCGCGCGAAAAATACACCCCATGGATTCGCGCACCGCGGAAGAGCTCTTCGAACACGCCATCGCTCGCGAATCCGATCCCGGCGGAGCTGAAGATGCCGCCCGCATCTACCAGCGCGTCATCGCCATGCGGCCGGAATGGCTCGAGCCGCATATCAATCTCGGCTGTCTGTTGTATCAGGTTGGCCGGCTCGAGGAGGCTTGCGAATCATTTCGCCAGGCGCTCGCGATTTTTCCCGATCACGCCATCGCGCATTTCAATCTCGGCTGCGCGCTCGACGAACTCGGCGATCTCGACGGAGCTGCCGCGCATCTCTCCCGCGCCGTCCGTCTCGTTCCCGATCACGCCGACGCGCACTTCAATCTCGCTTCTGTGTACGAAAAGCGCGGCCAGAAACAGTTCGCCCTCGAGCACTGGCTCAACTACCTCCGTTTTCAGCCGCAAGGCCCGTGGGCCGATTACGCGCGCACGCATATGGACAACATCCGCGCCCACCGCCCTCCTCCGCCGCCCATCCCCATCCGCCCCGAATCCAACTAGCCTCCTCGCAGGTCGTAAGTGCGCGCCCTTCCCTCACGCCCCTGCGGTTGGCTCACGTGCTCTCGCGTGCTATCATATTCTCCTGCGGTGAGCGTAGCTCAGTTGGTAGAGCATCGGTCTGTGGCACCGAACGTCGTGGGTTCAAATCCCATCGCTCACCCCAACTTTTCCTTCCTCCGACTCATTCCCGCCTGAGCGCGCCTGCGAAGCTCCCGGTTCCGTCTTACATCCACGTTTCGATGGCGGTCAAATCATCGCGCACGTCAGACTGGCAGACTTGCCTCGCTATAATCCGTCGCGCCACAATGCGGCACCATCATTCATGGAGCGCCAATCGAGGTGCATTTTGCGAAAACTCACCATAGTGCTCGGTACCCTTTTCATCATTGCCGCCTTCCCTTTCGCCTCCCCTCGCGCGCAGTGGAAAACCGCGTGGAGCTACGAAGGTCCGCGCGGCCCGGAGCATTGGGCCGAGCTCGATCCCGCCTACGCCGCGTGCGATGGCAAGGCGCAGTCTCCTATCGACATTCGCTCCGCGAAAAAAGTGGCTCTCCCGCCTCTCCGCTTCGAATTCAAGAGCGGCCCGCTCAACATCATCAACAATGGCTTCACCGCCGTGCGCGTCGATTATCCCGCCGGAAATGGAAATCTCATGCTCGTCGGCGGCGAGCGCTACGAACTCACGCAATTCCATTTTCATCATCCCAGCGAAGAGCAGATCGATGGCAAGCCTGCCGCCATGGTCCTTCATCTCATGTTCAAATCGAGCGACGGTAAAGTCGCTGGCGTCGCCGTTCTTCTGAATGAAGGCAACGTCAACGCGACGGTCGAAAAACTTTGGAAATACATGCCCCAAACTGCGGGCAAGCTTCATTTGATTCCCGGCGTCGAAATCAATCCCGCCGCTCTGTTGCCTCGCAATACGTCCTATTACATGTACATGGGTTCAGTGACCGCTCCGCCCTGCACCGAAGGAGTGAAATGGTTCGTCCTGAAAATTCGCATGACCGCCTCCGCCGAAGAGATCGCCGCCTTCGCCAAGCTCTATCCCCAAGATGTCCGTCCGCCACAGCCCCTCAACGGCCGCGTCGTGCTGGAGAGCCAGTGAAACGAAAACTGGAGTAAACTCGGCTCCGCATCTCCAACGAATTCGCATAAGTCCGGGGGGAACGCATGCGCAAATCTCTTCTCGCCATTCTCGCCGCGCTCGCCGCCTCTGTCGCGGCTGCTCAATCTGTTCCTCCCGCCGTCTTCTCCGATCCTCCTGCCGATGCCGCGCACCCCGCGAAGATGACCGTCCTCCACATCCCATCTCACGGAGTGAATATCAACGGCCTCATCTATCAGCCCTCGGGCGCCGGCCCTCATCCGACGTTCGTTCTTCTTCACGGCCTCCCCGGAAATGAAAAAAATCTCGACCTCGCTCAGGCCGTTCGCCGCGCCGGCTGGAACGCCATCACGTTCAACTATCGAGGCTCGTGGGGCAGTCCGGGAGTCTTCCGTTTTTCGCAGACGTTCGAGGACGCCAACGCCGTTCTCGCGTATCTCCGTGATGCATCAAACGCCGCGCGCCTCGCCATCGACGTGCATCGCATCGTCATCGCGGGCCACAGCATGGGCGGCTGGGTCGTCGTCCACACGGCGGCGCATGACCATGCCCTGCTCGGGGTAATCCTCATCTCCGCCGCGGACATGAGCTCCCATGCCAGCGCTCCTCGCGAACGCGTCGTCGCCGAGATGGCGGACAACATGGAATCTCTCGCCGGAGTCACGCCGGAGAGCATGGCCGATGAGTTGCACGCCATAGCCTCCGCTTATCACTTCGCGGATGCGGCCCCCGGCCTCGTTCGAGTGCCGCTCCTCGTCGTCACCGCGAGTGATGGCCTCGCTCCCGATTCTGACGCTCTCCTTCGCGCCATCGAATCGAAAGGCGGCCACAACGTGACGGCGATGCATTTCGCCACCGATCACAGTTACTCCGATAAGCGCATCGCCCTCGAATCCGTCATCCTCTCCTGGCTGAGCCACTTGCAGTAGCGCCATGCTTGCAGTTGGCGGGTCAGTTTGAATTCTCTTGATCGTGACACAAAAAGGGGCCTCCCAGGTCGACGGCCAGTCGAGCCTGGGGGAAAAGAGTCAAAATTCAATCTGACCCGCTACACGCCGTCGACTTTATCAGATGCCTGAGGCCGTCCGACCCGGACCCGTTCGTCGCGACGGCCGGGGTTAGCTTGCCCGCGGCGCGTGCCCGCCGCCTGCGGCCACAACGCAAACTCACTTGTTCCAGTCTTCTTGTAGAGGCAGGGCTTGCTTGTCCTGACGAAGGAAGGGCCCTGCCCGCGGGTGCGCAGCACTCGCTTTGCGCGCGCGGCCTGCGGTTTCTCCGAAGGGAGTTATCGATATAATTCCCCAAGAAACAGCTTGACTTTTTGTTAGGTTTGTAGTAATATTTCTTCGTGAATAAGACTCGACAGCGCCCGATCTCACCCTCCTTGGCCCGAGGCCCCCGGTGGAGTCCCGCCTCGGTTTAGCCTCTCGCGCCCGCCGATCCGCGGCGTCCCCCGTCAAATTCTGGCCAATATATGATTTTTTTAATCGCTACACGAAGCGTCAGTCAGAAATTCATAAACGCCCAGGAATCAACAACTTAACTTTTTCTAATCGCTACAAATTTTCGATTCCCCAGCAGGTCGGCTCGTCCGTTCTACCATTTCTTGTAGGTGCGGCTGGACCTCAATCATGGCCTTCCTGCTCCCCTGCCTCGCTGCAAAGCTGCATCTGTGCCGTCTCCCCCTCTTGTCGTTCGCTTCAATTAAACCAAGCCCAACTGCCACTTGTCACTTGCCCCTGCCGTCGAATAGAATCCCTCCGCCTGTTTCTTTCAAATCACAAAGCCAACCTGCGAAAGGGAGAGTAAGGATGAAGAAGTTAACGGGACCAGCCACGTTTGCGGTTTTCTTTGCGGCATTTCTCTTCTGGGGCCAGGCAGTGCGCGCGCAAGCTTCTCAGAGCGAGGGCAAAGGGGCGGAAGCGAAGAGCGCGGAAGCGAAACCCCCCGCCGCCAGTTCGGAACCGAAAGAGGAATCCTCTGTCACGGAACATTCCATAAAAATTGGCAACGAAACCGTTCCCTATAAGGCGACCGCCACGACGATCCTCATCAAGGACGACAAGGGCGAGCCAACTGCCAGCATTTTCTACATCGCCTATACGCGCAGCGACGTGAAAGACATGAGCACTCGTCCGCTCGCGTTTCTCTACAACGGCGGGCCCGGCTCCTCCTCCATCTGGATCCACATGGGCGCTTACGGCCCTCGCCGGATCGTCACCACGGACGCCGGCACTACCCCGCCCGCTCCCTATAAGCTTGTGGATAATCAAAGCTCGCTGATCGACAAGTGCGACGAAGTTTTCATCGACCCGGTCGGCACGGGCTTCAGCCACGCGGTCGGCAAGGCGCAGAACAAGGACTTCTGGGGCGTCGACTCCGACGTCCGCTCCCTCGCTCAGTTCATTAACACGTATATCAGCCGCAACAACCGCTGGAATTCGCCGAAGTTCCTGATCGGCGAAAGCTATGGAACGTTCCGTTCCGTGGCGCTTGGAAATTATTTGCAATCGCGCGATGGCATGTACCTGAACGGAATCGTTTTGATGTCCAACGTTCTCGACCTCGGCACGATTTCGTTTTATCCGGGCGAGGACCTCACGTACGAGCTCTATGTTCCCAGCTACGCGGCCACCGCTTGTTATCACAAGGTGCTGACGTGCCCTGCCGACCTCAATGGCTTCCTCGAGCAGGCCCGGCAATTCGCCTCCGGCGAATACACGGACGCATTGATGAAGGGGGACTCGATCAGTGATTCGGAAAAGACTGCCGTCGCCAAGAAACTTTCGCAGTTCACGGGACTGAGCGAAGACTACATCATGAAGGACGACCTGCGCGTCAACCTGCCCCAGTTCATGGCCGAATTGCAGCGCAGCCGCGGCCTCGATACGGGAAGGCTCGACGCGCGTTTTTCCGGCTATTCAGAGGATCCGCTCTCAGAATACGCGTTTCATGATCCGCAGTCCGACGCTCTGAGTGGTGCCTTCACTGCCGCGTTCAATGACTACGTCCGCCAGGAACTGAAATTCGGCCAGGAGCAGCATTACAACGTCGCCGCTCAATTCAATGGCGCGCAGTGGGATTGGAAGCACAACGGAGGCGATGGTTTCGGCTTCCCCGGCGCACCAAACGTCGAACCGGATCTGGTTGAGGCGCTTATCACCAATCCAGACCTGAAAATCGAAGTCGAAAACGGCATTTATGATCTGGCGACGCCGTTCTTCGAAACCGAGTACGAAATGGACCACCTGGGCTTGCCGAAAAAACTTCAGGGCAATATCACTCTGAAGTATTACGACGCGGGCCACATGATGTACGTGCGCCCGGCGGACCTGGCAAAGCTGTCAGGCAACGTTCACAGTTTTATCGAATCTGCATCGAAATAGGGTCTTGTCAATGAGAAAAGCCAGCCAGCGGAGCGAATTGCTTCGCTGGCCGGCACAACACTAACACCACGATAGTGCTGAAAAATTTCCTTTCTCATAAAGTTTAATCCTAGATAGAATCCCCTCATGCGGATCGCCCTCTCCGATCCCCGCACTCGCGTCTGGTTTTCCTGCTCGATCTTCTTGATCGCCGCGCTGGAACTTTACGCATCGGGAAAGATGTCGCTTGCAGCCGCCTGGAGCGCTTCCTCGAATCCTCAGTCCTGGGAAGCGGCTACCAGGCTCGAACCGGACGACGCAGCAAATTGGGAACGCTTAGGACTCTACCGGGAGTGGAACCTGGAAAACCGAAACATCGACATGGCAACCGACGAATTGGAGCGCGCAGTCAGCATCGATCCGCTATCCGCAGAATACCAGTTGGAACTCGCAAGCGCTGAGGAAGTTCGAGGGGACTTGGCGGGTGCTCGCAAGTCCTACCAGGCTGCCGTGAAGGATTATCCAGTGTCTGGCGGGGTCGCCTGGCGCTATGGAAGTTTTCTTCTGCGACACGGCGACACGTCCATGGGGCTTTCTGAGGTCCGCCGCGCAATCGAGGAGGATCCAACCGTTGAGACAACGGCTTTGGCCGAGTGCTTGCAGGCGAATCCGAACGCAACGGCAATTATCGATGAGGCTTTGCCGCGGACTACGGAGGCGTATCTGGCAGCTTTGGACTACTTCGTATCGCAAGGACAGACAGAAGCGGCGCAAATCGCCTGGAAGCACGTGCTTGCGCTCGGGCAGTCGTTTCCAATGTCGCGAAGTCTTCCTCTGGTGGACAAGCTAATGAGTGACGACCGCCCCGAAGATGCCAAGAGGGTTTGGGACGAAGCATTGCGCGCGAGTGGATGGAAGCAAATATCAGAATCTGGTCAGTCCGTCATCTTCAACGGCGGGTTCGAGAATGATCTGGTACAGGGGGGGTTCGATTGGCGCGAACTGTACGACGAAGACGTTACATTTGGTTTCGACGACAAGATTTTCCACTCCGGCAAACGCGCGCTGCGAATTGATTTCAGCGGAAAGGCGAATTTAGATTTTCAGCATCTATTTACGTACGCGGCAATTCAGCCCGGCCAGACCTATCGTTTCGACGCGCTCTTGCGGACAGAGAATATCTCCACGGAGAGTGGTCTCCGAATGGAAGTTATCGACCCACGCCATCCGACAGAGCTGCGAATCCTGACGCCGAATTTGGTCGGAACGAATCCTTGGACACAAGCCGAAGCTACGTTTCAGGCCCCTGCGAACACGGATTTGATTGAAATTATTCTGCGGCGACTGCCGAGTGTGAAAATTGACAACAAACTGTGCGGAACGGTTTGGTTGGATGACGTTTCGCTGACGCCTATTCTCCAGAAGTTGCAAAGGCACGACAATTGAAAACAATTCGCGTCGGTATATGCGCGCTGGTGGCGTTTAGCGTGGTTGCTTTCGGAGGAGTCGAATGGTGGGGAGTGGCAGCCCTAGAAATTGGAGCGGCAGTGCTCTTCTTGGTGTGGGGAATGCTTGTGCTACGGCGTCGTTGCGCGGATTTGGATTGGAATTGGCTTTATTTGCCAATGCTCGGAGTCGCAGTTCTTGTTGGAGCGCAACGGATCTTTGGTCTCAGCGCCTACCCTTTTGCGACGAAAGTCGAAATCGTTAAGGGCGTCGCTCTCCTCGTCCTATGTTTCCTGGCCACGAGTTCATACCGGACTTCGGCCGATCGCATGTCGTTCGCCTGGTTTCTCGCAACGCTCAGTTTCAGCTTCGCCATATTTGGAATCGCTCAGCAACTCGCTTTCGACGGCAAGCTTTACTGGCTGATTCCCCTCCCGGATGGGGCCGAGCCGTTTGCTTCCTTTGTGAATCGTGACCATTACGCGGGATTTGTGGAGCTGACCGCGCCGCTTGCCCTCGCAATGCTGTGTAACGTGGCCCATCGAAAGGATAAAACCGCACTGCTCGTCCTTTTCACGATCGTCCCGACTTTGGCTCTCTTGCTGTCGGGCTCACGCGGAGGAATTCTTGGTTTCGCGGTAGCGATTCTCGTGATTGCGATACTTTCCCGCAGAGCACTCACCACACGGAGAAAGCTTTTCGGCGTGCTCTCGCTGGGCATCTTAATAGGCGGACTTTCATTATGGCTAGGTTCAAGCTCAACTCTCGGAAGATTTGCACCATCGCCCACAGTTGCCCTAACCAAGAGTCAAAGACTCGCGATGGACAAAGACACTTGGAAAATTTATTTGGCCCACCCTTGGACGGGCACAGGGCTGGGAACGCTGGAGACGGTTTATCCGCAGTTCGCCAGCTTCGACGACAAGAGAGTAGTGGACCACGCGCACAACGACTACCTAGAGTTCTTAGCTGAAGCGGGAACGACAGGAGGACTGCTAGGGGCAGGGTTTATTGCGGTGCTTCTAGTTGCAGGAATTCAGAATTGGCGTTCAGCTGCGGATGCAGACGATCGCGCGTTTTTTGCGGGAGGGCTGGCCGCATGCGAGGCTTTGCTTGTGCACAGTTTCGCGGACTTCAATCTTCATATCCCTTCGAACGCACTACTTTTCCTGATTCTGGCCACGCTCGCATGCGCGAAGATCCCTGCTCACGAACCAATGAGAGAGCGGATCAAATACTCACAAGGGAGGGCTACCACAAATTAGAGGCGCGTGGTTAACTGCGGCGAGCGACGGCGTAGAGAATTTTGCAGATGCACTGGCCGGTGGAATCCGAGATTAGCGTCGATCTTTCCGCGGGAGCAGAAGCAACATCGAGCTCGTCTTGAATTCGCACGAGCCGGCCATAAAACAATCGCTTGAGAAATTCTTTTCTTTTCATGGTTCGAGGGAAGAGACCGAGCCTCGCCGCGGTCGAGCGAATCGCGGCGACCGATTTGTCCCGGAACGATTCAAGAGTGAGAGGAAATCCTCCATAAACTGCCGCCTCGAACTGGGAGGCGGCAAGAACGTCGCGGAGTTCCTCCGCCCGATAATAGCGATAGCTGAATTCGCTGCGACTAAATCCGGGGCATTCCGGGTTTGCGGTGCAAATCAAGAGCGAGCCCCCCGGCCGCAAGATGCGATGACACTCGCGAATGAATTGGCGTGCCTCGCGCAAGTAATAAATCGCTTCAAAACACAGGATCAAATCGAATGAGCCATCAGAAAAGGGAAGAAAATGCGCGTCGAGTCGCACAAACGCGGCACGGCTTCCGTAGTGTTTGCGAGCACGGTTCAATAGCGTTTCACTAAAGTCTCCCGCGACGACGCGTTTTGCTTTTTTCGCGAGTAAACCGAGCCCCATGCCGGCCCCACAGGCTATTTCGAGCACTTCTTTTCCGTCACACGCATCCGCTGCAAGCGAGTAACGCATCCGCAACATGCGGAGGCCTTCGCGAGTCGATCCGAGGCCGGGCTGCTCCGTTACGGAAGTGAAATCGCATCGATGATGGACGCCATGGCGGCGCAAGTTCTGTCGAGCGACTACCATCACTGGTTGGGGACACAGCAATTCAGCATGCGCGGCCCGCACTCGCCTTTACCAGGGGTGATACGCGGTAGAAATCTCTAATTGCCGCGGTGACAATCTCGACTTGATCCGCGGTAGTTTCGGCGCTCATTGGAAGCGAAATTACCTCGCGGCAGATTTTCTCAGTTTCCGGAAGTCCGGGATTGTCGAGTCGCAAGCCGGGATTCTGCCAAACTGGCCTCGGCCAGTGGATTAGCGTCTCAATTCCGCGTGAAGTGAGATGGGCACGCAAACAATCGCGATCCTTCGTGCGAACTACGTAATTTTGGAATGCGTCGCGTTGATTCGTCTCATCGAAATGCGGAAGTTGCAGGCCATCTACGTCCTGCAGTCCTTCGCGGTAGAGCCCCGCGCTGGCGCGGCGATGCTCAATCCACTTAGGAAGAAATTTGAGTTTCACGTCGAGCACGGCACTTTGGACGTTATCCATGAGACCGCTCACCCCATGGAAATGGTATTCACCCGTTTTACGATCCTCGCCGTTGTATCGAAGCAACCTGATTTTGCGTGCGAGCTCCGTATCATTTGTCGTGACCACGCCGCCATCGCCGAATCCGCCCAGGAGCTTGAATGGAAAGCAGCTCAGCGCTCCCGCGAGGCCAAAAGAGCCGCAATTCCGCTGACCGAACGCGGCCCCGAGAGCTTGCGCCGCATCTTCGATGACTCTTATTCCACGAGCGTTGGCGATGGCCAAAATTCGGTCCATCTGGCACGAGCGACCGTTCAGCGAAACAGGGATGACCGCTTTGGTTTTCTTCGTGATAGCGGCTTCGAAAGCAGCAGGATCCATGTTGTAGTCGCCCGACACATCGACGAGGACCGGGCGAGCACCCACATTGACGATGGCCGAGATCGTGGCGAGAAACGTGTGCGCGACGGTGATCACTTGGTCCCCGGGGCCGATATCCGCGGCGCGAAGAGTTAGCTCCAGCGCGTGATAGCCGCTACTCACGCCAATGGCGAATTTAACCCCGACGTATGCAGCGAGGTGCTCCTCGAATTCGCGCAAGTGATGCCGATCGATCAAGTCGCCGTTCGACAGACAGTCTTCAATCGCCGAATCGATGAGCGGTTTCAAACTTCGATAGTGCTTTCGGGGGTCAACGAAAGGGACCTGGAAAGCCATCTCGCCTCCTTAAGCGACACGGTTCTCTCAACCGCAGCAGCAATGTCTCCGGCGCCGATGTAATAGGCTTCTTCGAGTGGCCTGCTCGTCGGCGCCGGCGCGTCGGGAAGGCAAACTCTGGCGATCCGGGCCTGCAACGCATCGAAGGCTTCAGCTGACACTGTCGCGGCGATTTCTGCCGCCACCCCGCACGTTTTCCAAGCGGCATCTGCAACAATCAGGCAGTGCGTCTTGCGCACGGAGCTCAACACGCAGTCCGAGTCCCAAGGTTTAATCGAGCGCAAGTCGATCACTTCGAGATCAATTCCTTCGCGAGCAAGAACCGCGGCGGCCTCAACCGCCCTCGGCGCCATGAAAGACGTTGCGACGACCGTTGCGTCGCGCCCATACCTTCGAATCGCAGACGAACCAATCGGCACGCGGTACATCTCATCCGGCACATCGCCCACGTCGTTGTAAAGCCAGCGGTCATCGATGTACAGGACAGGATTCCCGTCATAAATAGCTGAGATGAGCAGGCCCTTCGCGTCGTACGGAGTACTGGGCATCACAATTTTCAGCCCAGGGATATGCATAAACAGTCCCTGCAGCGCCTGAGAATGCTGCGCGCCTTGCTCGCCCCCTCGATTGACAATCGCTCGAATCACGAGCGGGACATTTGCCTGACCGTCGAATATGTACGACCAGTTGGCCGCCTGGTTCACGATGGGGTCGGTGGCGAGAAGCATGAAATCCATGCGTGGATGCACGATAATCGGACGCATGCCTCCGAGAGCCGCGCCTATGGCGGCGCCGGTGGTAGCGTTTTCGGAGATGGGTGAATCCAGGATTCTGTCGTGGCCAAATTCTTTATCCAAATCGCGCAATGTCGCGCCGACGTACCACGGACTCCAGAGGCCTTGGCCCAAGACAAAAACGTCAGGATCGCTCTCAAGCAATTGAACGTGGGCTTCACGAATCGCTTCACAGTAAGTGAGAGTGTGCACCTTCAGCCTCCTTCTAACTGATCGCGGAATACATGGTCATGAAGCCCTCCGCGGCCTGGGTACGGAGATCGCCTGGCGAAATCTACTGCCTCCTCGACTTCAACTCGGATTTCATCTTCCAACTGTTGCATTGGATCCGAGCCGACTCCTCTGCCAACGAGCTCAGAGCGCATTCGCGCGATCGGGTCACGCGGAAGCCATTCTTTCAGCTCATCGCTCCGTCTGACGCCTACGTCCATATCCCACGATGGACCCACATGTCCACGCCATCGGTACGTGCGGCACTCGAGAAGAGTAGGCCCGTCACCTCGCCGAGCACGCGCAACGGCTTCTTCTGCTGCTTGATGGACGACGATCGCGTCATTTCCATCGACTAGGCTTGAAGGCATGGCGTGTTTGCGCGCGGACTCTGCAATGTCGTCTGCGGCGCGGCGGTCCAAGAGGCGCATGTGGCTCGCGTACCAGTTGTTCTCGCAGATCAAGAGAACCGGCAGTTTGTACAGAGCGGCCAGATTGAGCGATTCGTGAAAATGACCTTCTTCCGTTGCTCCGTCGCCAAAGAAGGTTACCGATACGCGACCGTCCCGACGCATTTGTGATGAAAGTGCTGTGCCGACTGCAAGAGGAATCGTCGCTCCGACAAGGGGAACGGTACCAAGGATGCCCACCTCGGCAGAGAAGAGATGCATCGAACCGCCGCGCCCATGAGAGCAACCTGTGGACTTCCCAAAGATTTCGGCCATCAAGGATTTCAGTTCACCACCCTTGGCGATGTAATGCCCGTGTGAGCGGTGACCTCCCCAAACGTAGTCTGATTTCTGGAGGGTGGCACACACTCCGGCAGCGATCGCTTCCTGTCCGATATAAAGGTGGCAGGGCGTCTTCACTTCGCCCGCTTCGATGAGCTCGGCAAGGCGCTCTTCAAATATGCGGATGCGCAGCATCGTTCGGTACATTTCCCAGAGCAGGTTAAGACTGAATTCACTCGAACTCATCGCCGAAAACCCTAGGTTCCTCTACGGACGAACTAGCCGGACGATGCGTGGAACGAAATACGATTGTTGCGAGAGTGCGAAGCAGGATCACCAGATCCATGCGGAGAGAATGGCGATTCACGTACTCAAGCTGCAAAGCGATCTTTCGTGGGCGGATGAATTCCAGATAGGCTTGCTCGGGGTCCGAATAACTAGCGAGCACGGATCCTTCGTCAGAATTCCAGAGCGTGGCTAGATCGGTTATGCCCGGGGGGACAGACAGGATTGCTTTTTGTTTTTCAGTTAGAAGTGCTGCATATTGAGGCACTTCAGGACGCGGCCCGACGATGCTCATTTCGCCTCGAAGGACGTTGAAAAGCTGCGGCAGTTCGTCGAGCTTATATCTTCGCAGAATCGCACCAACGCGAGAAACCCGCGGGTCATTAGCGGGGGTAGATGGTCCGCCGATCGTGTCGGCGTTGACTACCATTGTGCGGAATTTCAAGAACCAGAACGGTTTTCCCCAACGCCCGATACGTTGGTTTCGATAAAGAATTGGCCCGTCAGGCGCGCCGCATTTGATCAAGATCGCGACGCAGATGAACAGCGGTGAAAGGAGAATTATGCCAAAAAGCGCGATGACGAAATCAAATAGACGCTTCCGCATGGTTGATACCTCGGCCGACCAAATAAGGATGGAGACAGCATTTCAAAGGGATGAATTGCAGGTACCTCGTATGGGACGACGTGCGAACAAGAACCTTCGCAGCAAGGAAATAACTCCCTTCAGCGAACCCAGTCCGTAGGCAAAGTGACGAACTCCGAATATGGCGGGCATCATAAATATGAAGCGCCAATCACGCTGATGCAGGGCAATTTGGATCGATGACGTGAAGCTCAGTGCCGCATAAACTAAAATCAGAACAGAAATATCAATCAACAACGCTCGACTCCAGAGAGTTCCAATAGCGAGAGCAAGTAACGCCGACACAAAGGCCAGAGGGATAGTGTGTCTGAAACGGATGGGAACCACTTTGCTAAAGGCAAACGGACGAATCGCCCATTCGCCGTCTCGAAAATTATGTCGCCAGAAAGATCCGAGATTCGGAGACGCATAGTAAGTGGACTTGAGACGCGGGTCCAACAGGATCTTGCCGCCCGCTGCACGAAGCCTGCGGTTGAATTCCATGTCCTGTCCGCGCGACAACTCTTCGTTGAACAGGCCGATACGATCGAAAATCTGCTTGCGGTAGCATCCGCCGAATACGGTATCGGTCCAAATGGGTTTGGCCTGAGTCGTACGAAATCGCGAATTCCCCACACCGAACATATGACTCATGGCCAAAGCAATTGCCGTCGCAATCAATCCGGATTTCGCCGGGAGGGTCCGCATTTCGCCACCGACGTTATCGGCATCCGATTTCAAAAGCGTCTCAACACAAGTGCGGAGGTAGTCGGGTGATACGGAAGCGTGAGCATCAATCCGGCAAATAATTTCGCCATTGGCATTATCGATTCCTAGATTCAAGGCCGCCGGTGTAATTTTTCGTGTGTTCCGCAATCCTGTCAGGAAACAATACTTCGCCGAATACTCTTCAATGACTGGCCATGATTCGTCCTCACTCATGCCATCCAAAACAAGCACTTCGATACGATCACGGGGATAGTCATTTCGAACTATGGATTCAAGACATTGACCTATGAATTTTCCCTCATTCCGGCAAGGCACGATCACGGTGAGCTTTGGAAGGTCACTCATTGTCTCGAATTCTTTCGAATTTCGAAAAGGAGAGTATCTCTAACCAGCCACGAGGGCAGGAGCTGATGCTCGCGCCTCGCAATTCAATTGCTCGAGCCATATGTTCGCGCTAAGAAGTCTGAACCAATCGTATTCGGTGAACGTGTCATCTTCGCTCTGACGATATGAGTCAAGTTGCTTCGCGAGGCGTCGCGTGTCAACAAACTGATCAAGAGGATTGTCATGTTGAAGAAGCAATTCCTTCATATGCTCCCCTAAGTCGGCTCTGAACCAGCTCCGGGCCGGAGTGTCAAATCCGTGTTTTACTTTTTGCCAGCAAACACTCGCTGGCAGCACGCCAGTCATAGCCCGCCGAAGGGAATATTTCGTATAGCCTCTTCTCAGTTTCGTATAAGCGGAAGTGGCAAGCACGGCTTCGACCAGCCGATGATCCAAGAATGGCAGCCTGGCCTCTGTGCTCGCGGCCATCGAATTTCGATCTTCCCAATGCAACAGGCATGGCAAGCTGAATCGGCTCAAGTCCATCCACAGGCGCCGGTTCAGGCTCTCGCTGCTTCCAACATCAATGCGGTCCGCGGCATTCGCATGAAACTCAGGCCTGCCAACCTGCCACATACCGGCGATTCGTTTGCGCAAGAACGGCGGAAAATACCTTCGGCCGTCAGCATAACTCCATTTGCTGAAGCCATTCTTCAGCAGATAAAGTATCGCGCTTTGCATGAATCGCAGCCAATGCCCGCGAGTCAATAAGATTTGCAGCCAAAAGAAGTAAAACTTGTTGTAACCCGCAAGGCATTCGTCTCCACCCTGGCCGTTCAACAAAACTACCGCGCCGTCCGCGCGAGCTGCTTCGAAAATGCGCCAAGAGGCGAAATTCGCAGCTCCCCCGGTTGGTCCGTCCTGAAAATAGACGAACTGGTGGATTCGCTCCCAAAGACTCGAAGCATCCATCGTGGCTTGAACATGACGGACGCCGAATTGCCGCGCCACCTCAGACGCAGGTTCCGATTCGTTCACTCCAGCCCCGGGAAAGGTCATCGTATAAGCGGTAAGCGAGGATGGATCCGAATACTCTCGGGACGCGATGGAGCAGATCGTGGTCGAATCGAGGCCGCCAGAGAGACAAATCCCCACGCGCACATCGCTCCTCAGCCGCAAGTGAATCGCATCTCTGAGCAGCGTTGACATTTCTAGTTCAAGGTTGCAGTCGTGCAACGTATCCAGATCGGGCGCGATTTCTGGTTTCCAATAACGGTGTGGTCCATGGACTTCGCCGCTGTCCGCATCCCACTCCATCCAATGAGCGGGCAAAAGCTGTTTGACGGCCGTAAAAAATGTGCGCTCGTCGTGGTCTTGCAACGAAAGCAGTAAAAAATCCGCCAATGCAGAAGCGTCCAACTCTCTATTGAAATCATCGTTTTCAAGAAATTGTTTCAATTCCGAAGCAAAAAGTATCTGGTCAGCCTGGCGAAGTATGTAGAGCGGTTTTTCTCCCCAACGATCTCGCGCAAACACAAGCTTTCTGCGCGCTCCGTCCCAAATAACGAACGCAAACATTCCATTCAGCTTTGATAAGCAATCTGTACCCCATTTCTCATATGCGGCAAGCAATACTTCTGTGTCAGTCGCTGTCACGAAGCGGCGTTCATTCTCCAATTCCCTCCTCAGCTCGACGAAATTGTAAATTTCGCCGTTGAATACAATCCAGAGATCGGTGTGATTGAGATTCATTGGCTGATTGCCGGCGGGTGAAGGGTCGAGGATGCTGAGTCGCCGACTGCCAAAGCCAATGCGGTATCGGCTAGCATTCTGCCTTTCACCCCAGAACTTCCAGGCACAATGATTCGGAGATTTCGGGTGAATCGGCGCAAGACTGACAAATCCCCAATCATTTGGGCCACGATGACGCGCGCGGTGTGTCCCAAACCACAGCAGGTCCGGATCGACTCCGCGTTGCCCACTGGACGCGACACCGAAGATTCCGCACATCAGACGGTGTATCCCGAAGTGAGAATTGGAATCACGATGCTTGCGGCACAGGCGCACAGGATTGCAAGCATTGTTCCGCAACGAGCGCTACTTGATCTGGGGTGATGGATCGAATGCAATCGCAAGGAGTCCATTTGCCTCTGAAACAGGGATGACATGGCGTATCCGGCTTCACGGCGATCCCGCCGTTATGAAGAGGAGCGCGGCGGGACGTTGAGGTTGGTCCAAAAATACCGACGGTTCGCGTTTGGACGGCCGCAGCCATGTGCATCAGGCCCGTGTCTCCGGAAATGAAGAGATCGCACACGCTCAGCATCGCGAGCGTTTCGCGAATCGTCCATCTGCCAGTCGCTTCGTACCAGATGACATTTCCGGCGAAGGTGCGCGCACGTTCGGCGACTGTTCGCTCACTTTCGGCACCAAAGCTGATGACTGCCAGCTCCGGATACTGCTTCGCCAGGAAACAGACCAATTCGCCAAAATTCTGAGCTGGCCAGCGTTTAGAAGAAACCACAGAAGAACTTTGGACTCCCACTAAAGGCCGGCGATCGCCTAATCCCTCGCGAGAAAGTTCCATTTCTGCCCAGGCAACTTCCTCGGCTCTCAGATGGATTTTGGGAGATTCGAGCGGAGTGGCAATGCCCAGAAAGGACGCAATCTTGTTCTCTGCTTCGAGAAACGAATCGGTCCAGCTCTGCACAACCGAGTGCGTCAGCAACCAACTGTAAGGCGCTGAAGCCTCTCCGATAACATTGTCAGCGCCTGTTAGAATCTTCAAGATGATCAGCTTTGCGGCCGACATCTCCGGCGTGCAAACGATTAAGTCTGACTTCCCTGCAATCTGTGTCCAAAGCTTGAGCAAGCCACGCAGATCATCTCGAAGGTGATGCACGAAGAGCGGCGCCAGCTCAAGAGTTTCCTCCTGGACTAGTTCAAAGTGTTGCGGCGACGCGAACAGAACGCGAACTGGCCACCGCCCCGAAGCCCAAGTGCAAATCGCCTTGAGCAGCGGAAGGCTTTGTACGACGTCTCCGAGCCCCTGGGAATCAATGATCAGAATTCCGCGTCGCGGAAGTATTCGAAGGTGCTCTCCGTTTAGGGAGGCCGTTCCCCGATTGCGCTTTCTTGGACTAAACATTATTCAGGCGGAATCAGCCGAGGTGTCTTAGTGAGAACCAGAACGCATAGGTATTGAATGGACAGCAGCGGTGGGCCTTGAATTCGCTCTTGAAAGTTTCCATATTGATTCGATGAAAAATGCGGCGGCGATCACGCCGTAGGCGAGCAACAGCGTGTAAATGAGGCCCAAGATTCCTTCTTCAGCGGAAAGCCCACCAAACAAAACGAATAGAACGTAGCCGACGTGCCGGTAGAGCGATTGTTCAGGCATCGTCGTGCAAATGCGAAGCGTAGAGAGAAAAATCCCCGCAAGGAACAAATACGAAATAAGGCTGCGAAATCCGTCATCGGCCATCGCCGAACCCGCGAGTGTTGGAGCCGGCGTTTCCATGGGGAGAGTATGGAAGTCCGAATACACCATGAAACCCAGACCTCGGAACGGGTGATCCGGCTTATTGGGCAAGAGAAAGCGTGGCACCCAACTGGTTAGCGTGTAGATTCCCACTTTATTGCCCGCGAATAGGCTTCGGTTATCCGGCAAAGAATTCACAAATTGACAGTAGCCGCGGTACAAACTGTCGTCTCCCCAGCGAGTCGCTGCCGTCGAAGTGGCAAGGTCGACAATTTTCGTAAGTGTTACAGGAGCGTTCTCTGTTCGATGATAAGCGAACGGTAGGAACCACAATTTGGCTCCCATGCCGAAGAACGCAATCGCGCAAGCCAAGGCCACATTGCGTGGCCGACAGAGTGTCCTGAAAAATTCGCGATCGTACAAGTAAACGATAAGCGCGCCCCAAAGAACGGGCTCTTCAAGTCCTCCCTTATTGGTGCGAAGAAAGAATGAAACAAGCATCATGAAAGCAAGAGTACAGAAGAAGCGACGCAGATTATTGCGATAGCTGGGAAGCGTCAGACCTAGTCCGATCACGATCACATCCGCGCCTCGATACCAGAATCCGCCGAATGGCAATGCCTGGCTGCGAAATGCGTTTATCGCAGCATAAAAACTTGGCGCTGAAAGCGCACGAACGAGATAAATGGCGCCGGAAGTCAAGAGTGCGCCGACGATGGCAATTGCGACCCCCAATCTCTTGAGGTGGGTAATTCCCGTTTTGTCCAGCGGCCGCGCAATGGGAGAAGGTCCGAAATTGACCGCTGCCAAGCCGGCAAACAATACGACAAGTCCGACAATGTGGAGCGCCGTTGGATAAATCCGAAAGGCAAATTCCGCATAGCCTAAATGGAGCATGTCGGGAGATAAAAAGTAGTGATAAATCAGTTCGAGACTGTCTGTAAGGGCCGCGGCGCCCAAGTAGGCCATGCAGAAGCCTTCGGCTGACGCGATTCCCCACTTGCGAATGATGAAAACCATCATTCCCAGGTTTATGCCAGAGAGAAATAGGAATTCGATGAAATCCATCTTCAGGTTGTGACGAATTCTAGCGGTCGAGGAACTATGCGAGACGACATTTCGGAGACAATTGCCTGGGCGGCTTTCCGCGCATTCGATACATCGCAAATGTGCGGAATGCGGATCGGATCTCCCCATTGCAGTTCGTAAGCGGCCGCCAGAAATGACCACACAAATTTTAGGAGCAGGTCATGATTCCGCCGATATCGATGGAGAGCTCTGTCGACATACTTTGGAAGGTCGGTGATATCCGTGCAAGGATAGATTAGATCGCAGAAGCCGTAGCACAGTGGTCCGAGAGCGATGACGGGCTTTTCGTAGAGGAGCGCTTCCCACGCGCTGCTGCCCGTAATGGTCACCACGGCGTCGGCACGTTTGATCAATAAATGACTGTCCACGGAAGGTGATACGAGGCGCACGTTGTGCAACGATGTCAGATGTTTGTAATAGCCAAGCCTCCTTTCACCCCTCATTCCAGGGTGCTCTTTCACGACAACTTGGTACGTGATGGGAACACTCTTGCTGATGTTTTCGATGACTGCAATCTGGTTAGCCAGAAATGGCGCACGCACTTCCGTGGTGAACTCAGGTTGAACATGCAGTGGGAAATAGACGAACGGTCCCTTAGGAACCGTATGATCGAAAATTGTCGACTGACAGTATGTATCCCTACAGATTCGTGTAATCTCCTGGCAGATTGGTATCAACGGCAAAGTGCCGTGATAGGAACCAACCTCATACCTTCCGCTTTCGACGTACGATTGAACACGGAACGGAATCCGCTTCATGCGCCGCCACAGGTGACGCATCTCCAAATGGATCAGCGAGCGCTCGCTCCACTTAAGAAACGGCGGCTTTCTTTTGTTCTCTCGGAAGTCGATTACAAATGACTCTGCTGCTCGTGCTTCTTGAACGGTTAAACACCTTTGGCGGCATTCCTCGAAATATCTTCGCATCCGATTCCAGGCTCCTGTGGGTTCATCGATGAAAAAAAATCGATTGGTCACAGGAGTGGGATGCGGAATGAGATAGGAAATATCCATCCGCCGTGCCAGAACCCATCCAATCCATTCCGTTGCACAAGCTACTTCACCAACGACCACATCGGGCTGCAATTCAATGAAAACTTGGTTCCAGAACCGGATAATCGCGGCGAGAATTCGAATGATTTGCTCGCGCGAATAACGGATGATGATTCGGTCCGCATAGACCATGGTGTTCAGCATAGGGCAGTCGCCCACATCCTCGAATTCCCTTAGCGTCACCTTGCATTCGTCCAAGTCAGCTAGAGCGACGAACCTCATCAAGAAGGCGGAAAGATCGTACAGACGGTTAAAAGAGGAAGTCCGCGCCATCATGCTGGTCGCTGGCGCCGTGAATGTAATCGCGCTCGATTCACAGTTGTGGATTTCGCGTAACGCTTGCGCAATCAGAGGAAAGAAATACCGGTACTCCCCTTTGCAAACAAACAAAGCTTTCATTCGAGATTGCAGTTTACGTACCTGCTATCGAAATGCGATTCAAATCAAGGCGCGGAAGGAGCTCGATTCACAACGTCGCAACGCCTTTCATGGTTCGAATGCCGTCAAGTCGAATGAAACCCGTGATAAACAGGCATAGCAGAAATATTGAGAAACCCGTGGCGATCTTCAACGTCGAATGCCAAGAATCGGGAGATGCTTCTTGCCATACAAGAGGAAGCAGGCACACTGCTACGAACGCGATGCCATTGTGAATCAGCCACTTGGGCTCAAATGTGCGGCTGAAAAGATCCCAATGAATTGCGATTAACACAATCGCGCCGCCTGCAGTCGCGATCAGCTGACTAACCGCAGCACCCTCGATGCCAATTCTTGGAATGAGAACCACATCAAGAAAGAGTATTAGCGCTCCGCTAGCGAGCCAGAAAGCTGTCGAAGACCATACACGCAGCCGAACATTCAAGATGACAGCATAGAGCATCACGAAAGCCATGAAAACTCCCTGCACCCCAAGCAGCGCAAGTGTCGTGCTCCCGGATATGAATTCTTGCGACGCGAGGAGCCGCAAGACCTGTTGAGGAAATGTTGCCAGAATTGCCGCGCCGCCAATGGAAAAACCCAACACGAATTTCTGGATGCCAGCGAAACGTCTTCGAAATGATTCGATATCGCCCGAATCATGAAGCGCGGAAAGTTCGGGAAAAAGCACGTCGTTGATTGGGCCGATCAGGAAAAAAGTGAGGGCGGAAATTGTGAAGCACACACTGTAAATGCCCACCTGCGTCAATCCAAGATAGTACCCGACCAAATACTTATCGGAGCCCAACGAAATCGCCGAAGCCAATACTCCCGGGAGCAGCGGAAGCCCGAACTTGGCATATCTTACAGCCACATGGATACTGGGGCGCGCGAACGAGACGTCGTGTCGAAACGCCAGATATGCCAAGCCCCCCGCAACGCTCAGTGCGCCAATCGCAACGTAAGTCCAGCTCACCAGTTCGACGCTTCGCAGCCACCACGCGACGGCCAGTGTCGCGCCTATTTCAGGCAGTAAACGAGAAAGGCTGAAGAATGCCCAAGACTGATTCAGCCTGCGCGCTCGGAGAAGGTTTTTCATCTCCTCATATGCACAGTCGAGAGGAAGCGCAACGGCGAGCAATATGGTTAGAATAAGAGCGTGCGGCGAACGAAATAGGAATAAGGTCACTCGGCTAGAGAACAGGAATAGCAGCACAACCACAACCGACACAGCAACGCCAACCATCGCCAGGACTGTCGAAAATGCCTGATTTACCTCAGGAGCTCCGCGCCTGCCGCTCAGAAAGCGCATCATTGAAGATCCGCAATTCAGCGTTCCAAACGTAGTTGCATTGCTTAGCGCCAGTATGAAAATTGACCACGCGCCAAAACCATCGGCACCAAGCGCGCGAGTCATGAAAGCGAGCCAAAGATAGGATCGCAGTTTCTGAAACGGGACAGGAATATTAGAAAAGAGAACATCTCGCACAAATTGCTGTGTCGTGAATCGGGCGTTCGGCCCTTCTAATTGAGCGGGACCGGCATAGGCGCGCGTAGGATTGGCCTCAGCGAATTCGCTCTTGACTACGTTAGTCGCCATTCGAGGCAGCTGTCTTCTTCATCCAAATCAACTTCTGCTTGCCTAGTCCGTGAATTTTTGGAACGGAACTGCCAAATTGCTCGCGCCAAAAGTGTTTGTCTCTTAGCACATCAAGCACGAGAGGCAAGTGGCCGTCATGGGAAAACAGGACGCCACCCACTGAGAGCAAGGGCCACAAGTACTGCAGGCAAGTCTTGGTAGAAGCCGCCAGGTCGACATCCAAGTAGGCGACTGCTACTGGATTGCGCAAAGCTGGCAGCGTATCTTGGAAAAGGCCCTTCACGAAACGGCATGATCCAATTTCACCGTGCTTTTCCACATTGGTGGCCACTTCCTCAAAGGATCCGCAGTAGGCTCCATCACGGAAAGCTACAGGCCCTCCCCAAATGTTGTTCCCGTGGAACTCGCGATTCTCCGGAATTCCCTCAAACGAGTCGAATACTGCCAATTCTCTTCCTACTAGTTTCGCGGCAATGCTCAGTTTTGCTGTGCCGCCTCCCTTGTAGCACCCGCACTCAACGACACATCCCTTTACATTTGCGGACAAATTAAGAAGTGCGCGCACAAATGTCAGCATTTCCGATTGCAAATGCTCGCAAGGAATATGAGCTGCGATGGAAAGAAATCTGCGTATTAGTTGAATCCGGACTGAAAGTGAAATCTGCACTTCATCGGACAGGAGAAAGGTTAGAACGCTTCGCCAGTCTCCTGTGCGGAACAGTCGCGATCCGGCGAGTAAAGGCCGAGGCAGGAGTTCTCGAGTCCAATGGCTAAGTTCATTTCCTTGTGGACATGATGCTGTCCCAGCTTCCGGTAATGCGGCCTGCATTGAACCTTGACCCGCTACGCTTTCGCGCACGCGAATTCCGGCTGCGACACTGTTGCGATCATTCGCCGCCACTTTTCAAGAGCTGCCAGCCGTGAAATAAATTTCATGTTCACGCCTATTTTGCCCTCCCTAAACGCTCGGATCTGGTCGATTGCGTAGCCTTCATCAACGTAATCGAAGATCCCGTGCACCTGATTCAGGGTTTCTGGATAGACAATTAATTCACGGAAGTACGCGCCTAGACTTCCACTCATCAACAATTCATCAGCGCTTTTTCCGGTCGTCCTTTTTTTTCTTTTGACCATACCCCTGTCATTCTTGGGCCGTGGTGCGTGACTACGGGCTTGTGCGCGGATCACGTGTTTCGGCTCACGGATGATTGACCGCGCTGAATTTGGCAGGTTGACAAAATAATTCACGACTCGCGCGTCCAAAAATGGCAATTCAGTTTGCACCCCTTCCAAACGAAATACGTGAAAGACCAAACGCGCATCAAGATGCAGCATGACCATGTCCAGGCTCAGTTCGAACATGTTGCGATGAAACGTAGTTGGCTGTAGTCGCGAGACAATCGGCGCAACAAATCGTGTCGAATACCAATCAGCGATTTCCTCAAACCCATTCCCCGTAAGCGACGGAAAGTAAGTGCTCGACCTCCCGGGCATCTCGCCATATCCAAACACCCTCCCGTCATAATACTCTCGGCGATTGTTGACTCCGCCCAACACACTTCGAATCATTTCTGCGACCCGTGAGCCACAGCATATCTTCGCTACCGTACAAAGCACGTCTCCAGTCGCACCATTTCTTGCAGGTGCGAGCTTCTCTAACAGAGGTAACAATCGGAGAAATAAGGGTGAGTAAAACGCCCGCCTGAATGTGTATCCCAGTGATGCATGGGTGTAATTGTTGTCCGCCAGCGTGTCGGCCATTTGCCCAGAGATAACGGTATTCCCTTTACCCAACACGCTCCGCGCTCTCTGAGCCAAACGTTGGAAGATTGGAATCGTTACCCGCGAGCCTGCCAGCCACGATTCCGTTAGCCGGTCCCATTCATCCGGCAGTGTCTCATCATCCGGATAGACGACTATAGTTTCGTGCTGAATCCCCACGGTGCTCGCTAGTTCCCTCGCGCTGGCAATTTCAAGCTCGCCGTCCTCGTGTCCCTTCACGCTTCCAGTCATCGCAATTGGATTTCGGTCTGCATTTCGGGAAGCAATCTGGAAGAGAAGAGAAGAGTCCACGCCTCCAGAGAGCAAGAATCCACATTGTCTCGACTGGCGAATTGCTACAGCGGATTCGAGAAGCGGATAGAGGCCCGAAATTGCGCCCTGACTGTTTCCCGCCTCGTGACTCGTTGAAGGCTCCCAGTATCTCTTGCGATCGACCAAGATGCCCTTTTCTTCGCGCTTGGTTCGCAAGAACTTTGCGCGTCCAACCGTTTCGATTCCTTTGAACAAGGTGAAAGGCGCTGGAACGAACCCTTCTTGAGCTAAGAAGAACGCGACAGCTCGCGCGTCAAATTTGAAGTCAGTTCCGCGTAGATACGCAGGATGAGATGAGAATGAGAGACGATCTCTCCCTCTATGAAAATAAATATCGTCGCAACCAAATTTGTCTACAACCAGGTATGACTCACCCGCCCGTGGGTCCGCGAGAATCAGCGAAAAGTTGCCTTCTAGCAGCGCAAAAGCTGCCGTGCCGTACTCCTCGAAGAGTTGACAGATTCTTCCAGGAACTTCCGATTGAGGAATCGTTTCGATCTGGGTTCCCGGCCCAAAGTCTGCGTCACTGGCGATCCGCGGATGACCCCAGGCAAACGCAACTGGTCGATTCTCAGAGTCGGTTTGCGAGGTCCAAGCCGCGATATCGTGGGAGTGTGTGCCCTGAATCCAAAGAGAAATCCCCTGCGAATCTCTATCCCAAATTGACTCTTGATTTTCTAATTCAGTCGAACGAGTTTTATTCAACGGATAGTTACTGTTATTAAAGTGTCCCCAAAACACGGGAAAATCGGGCGAGGATCTATTCATTTCTCACTCCAGGCCGCTCCATGTGAACTCTTGACCCTTCGTAATCGCCGCGGACGTTCTACGACCGATTACTTGCTGAATCTCGAACGGGAAAATCGCCCCGCTTGGTGCGGGACGCAACGCATCTATATCGCACCGACAGAGCTTGGTCCCTGCGCTGATATTGCGCGTCGCGCGAAGGCATCTTCTTTGAATCACTACTGTGTCCTCTTCGTTTTCCGCCACGCGTTTTTCCGACGAACCGAGAGCCCGTTCCAATTCTCGCGTTCGCTCGACCATCTCGCACCAGCTGGCGGGGGTCATCGAAAAATGGTGATCTGGGCCATCTCGCGAAATATCATCTGTAAAGTGTTTCTCAATGATCCTGGCGCCGAGCGCGACTGCTCCAAGCACTGCCGCATGCCCCCGCGTGTGGTCGGAAAGCCCCGTTATCGCTTCCGGGAAAGAGTCTTGGTAAGCGCGTAACACGTTCAAATGCACATGTGTGAATCCTTCAGGGTTCCCCATGTAGTTTGTGTTGCATTGCAGCAAGGCAACTTGAGGATTTATCGGGAGAAGTGTTTGCACCGCACGTTGCACGTCTAGCATGTCCGAAGAGCCGGTGGAGAGAATCACTGGCTTCTTCTTCGCGGCCACGTGCTCCAGCATCTCGAGCCAAGTGATGTCGCCCGACCCGATCTTGAATGCCTCAACGTACGGATCGAGCATGTTGACTGCTTCAGAATCGTATGGCGTGGAAAGGAACTCGATTTCTTCCTCGTCGCAACACGCCTTGAGATCCGGTGTCCACTCCCATGGCAAGGAGGCGCCCTCGTAAACTTCATAAACGGACTTATTCCAACTCGCTTGGTGCGATCGTTGCTGCCTGAGTTTTTGGAAGCCGTAATCGCTCACGATTTTTGCCGCGCGAAAATGTTGAAATTTAGCGGCGTCCGCACCTGCTTGCTTCGCCAGACGGATGAGAGCAAGCGCCCGATCCAGCAAACCATCATGATTCGCTGCGATGTCCGCGATGAAATACGTCGGGCAACCGCTACCGACGAGGCGATTGCCAATCTTAAAGCTGGGCATAAGAGAGAGCCTCAGCTGCGGGGCAGATGGCGGTCAAACGATCACACAAATCGAGGAATCTTCTGAAAGTGTGATTCCAGTCCGCTCGCTCACGAACAATGCGGACATTTGCCAGGCCCATCTTGCGGCGCACCTCATCTCTTCCGAGTGCTTCATTTGTAGCTGCCGCGAGCGCATCCGATTTGCCTAGTGGATAGCGCCAGCCGTTTTTCTTCGGCAGGATCCACTCTTTGTTTCCTCCTACGTCCGGCACGATTGCAGCCAGCCCGCATCCCATGGCCTCAAGCAAACTGATCGAACTGCCATCGCAAGGAGCCGCGCTTACGTAGAGGTCCGCCTCGACGAAATATCCTGGCAGTTCTTCCTCAGCCACTCGTCCTATGACGCGAATCTTGTCGCGCAATCCGCGATCCTCGATAAATGCCTCTACACATGCCCGTAGACTGCCATCACCTAGCATCACGACCCGTGCATCGCACCGCTTCCGTAATGCTATCTCTATACCTTCGAGAAGCTGCATAGTTCCGTGGACTGGTTCGAGTGATCTCGCCGTGACAATCACACGGTTGTTCCGCCACCCAAACCTTTTTCGTAGTCCGATCGGGCGCGCATCCGGACGAAATCTTTGAAGGTCGATTCCCCATGGGAAGCACAGGACGCGGTCTCTGGGAAGTCCAGCGAGTTCGCAGACTTCATTTCGCACCGCTTCGCAATCCCCTAAAACTAGATCTGCCTGGCTGAGTGTGAATCTGGTCACGGAATCGAGCCACTCCGAACCTTTCGCAACTGACAGCACGTCGTAACCCCAAGACATGACAATCAACGGGTGAGTCTCTGCAAGGGCCGCGAGAAATCCGCCAGTGTGCAAGGGGCCAGCCAAGACTAATTGGGGCCTAACTCGTTCCACTACGTCGCGTAGCCGTTTGTATGATTCCAGGCATCCAGTCAAATTGCACGACAACTCGCTCAGCTCCAAGGGCGGCAAATGTTTGATGCTCGCGGCAATTGAACTCAACTCGTGATCGCGATTGCGCGCTTCACACGGCAAGAACCACACCGCATGACCTGCCTCCGCGAGGCCCGCTAGGAATCTCCTTGCGTGTGTGGAATAGTCCTGTGAGATAAAGAGTATGCGAGACGACGTCATCTTTTGTAGGACGCCTCTGTCAAAATGTGTGGCTTGCTATTTGAGCCGCCACTGTGCTCGCCCTCAACCTCCTTCCTGAATAGGAGAAGCCCGTCGAAGACTTTAGGCATTTGCCTGCCGAAGAATTCTGAGATTTTCCGGACATTCAGAGTTGTGTTTTTCGGCCTTCGAGCCCTGAATCGGTGCTCGCAAACTGAAATTGGAATTACGCGTTCCGGCTCGAAGCCTAATATTTCGGCAAGGTGGCACGTAAAGTCATACTTCGAGCAAGAATCGCTCGCCCCAGCGTGAAATATGCCTGCGGCACTGCGCGAGATTAGATCCACAAGTATCTCCGCCAGCAAACGAACGGGCAGAGGATTGAAGCGCACATCTGCGAACGCCCTCACCACTTGCCCCGATTCGAGCGCGCTTAACACCCATTGAACAAGGCTGTGTCCTTTGCCGCCCAACCCATAAAAATTCGCGCGCAAGATCAATGCAGAAGGATTTGCATCCCGTACTGTAATCTCTCCGGCCAGCTTTGTTCGTGCATATTCGTTGAGTGGTGCGGGCAGATCGAGTTCGCTGTAGTTCCCAGCGCATCCATCGAATACCGAATCCGTAGAAACATAAATGAGGCGGCTCCCATGCTCCTCCGCCCACTCAGCGAGCGTCCTCGACGCGTCTACGTGTAGATCCCTTGTTGCCTGCGGCTCTGTCTCACAAAGATCCACATCAGTCATGGCCGCGCAGTGAACTATGACATGGGGGCACGCCTCGCCCAACGCGCGAATTAGTTCGTTCCTGTTCACCAAGTCTAGCCACACCGCAACGCAATCTGCGGGAAGAGAGGTACAGTTTCGAGCCACACCGAACAAGTCAAAGTAATCGGCCGCATGTTTGCAAATTGCGGACCCCAGCAATCCGGTCGCTCCCGTAATCAGCATTCGTTTCAACTTTTCACCCGGACATGTTTACAGCGCGGTGTATCCGCCATCGACGAGGAGATTGTGACCTGTGACGTACGCTGACGCATCTGACGCAAGAAACACCGCCGCGCCTTTAAGGTCGTTCGGACCCGCCATACGACCAAGCGGTGTTCTTCGCGAATAATTTGCGACAAATCCCGTCGGCATATCAGGCGAACAAAGCCCGCCCGGGCTCAAGCTGTTCACGCGCACGCCGTACTTCCCAAAGTAAACAGCGAGATAACGGGTCAACTGAAGCATGCCCGCTTTCGCAAATCCATAGCTCGGTGGATTCGTCATTTCAGTGTGGCCGCCATATATTTCGAATTCAGGGCTCACTACGCCATAAATGGAAGAGACGTTGATGATGCTTCCCGATCTCCGCGACGCCATGAGATCACCAAACACCCGGCAGGCGCGATACAGCCCCATCGAATTGCACTCCATCGCACGTCGCCACTCTTCAAGGGAGTGCTCCTCCATCGGTTCGGCTCGTACCGCGACAGCGTTGTTGAAGAGAATGTCAAGCTTTCCCCAACGCGGTTCGATAACTCTTGCAAGTTGATCGACAGACTCATCCGACGTCAAATCGAGCACATGAGCTTCGGCTCTCCCTCCAGCCTCTTGCAGTGTTTTTGCAAATGCCTCGCACCGTTCGACGCACCGTGAAGCCACGATCACCGTTGCTCCAGCCTCCGCAAGAGCACTCGAAATTTGACTCCCATATCGTCCTGTCCCTCCCGTGACAAGCGCGACTCTTTGGTCGAGCGAAAATAGCTGGCGCACGGAAGCACTTATCCCAGTCGGTTGAATCGTCTGAACGCTCATTCGGTATATTGTTGATGCAGGTGCGCGTTCATCTCAGCCAGTTGTAGGTTTGCATCCAGGAAAGAAATCACTTCTTCCAGTCTAACCTTGTTGCTTCCGTCAAAGTGCTGGTAAATCTTGGCTTGTAGCCTCAGATCTTCTGGAAAATCCACGGTGAGAAAGTATTGCGGGCGAAATCGTTCCGGCGGAGCGTTCCTCTTGATACAGTGGAAGCGTTCGGGATGTCGTCGTGCAAACAGCATGAAGTTTTCCCGTTCCTCCGGAGTTGTCAGTTCGTGATCGCATTCCTCTAAGACAGAGCATGCTGCCATTTCCGCTCCGGTTCCATACGGATACCCGCATCTATGCGCGTTATGAACCAACGCTGCACCGCCTTGCCCCGGTGATTTGCTTTCCACGTAGGCGGAAATGAGATCATCAATTCCTTGTGGATCTGTCAGCGGATTATCCGCTGTGACTCTCACGACGGCCGTCAATCCTCGTGTGCGGGCTGCTTTGAGAAACCTTGTCGTCACATCCTGCTCTGGTCCACGCACGACTGCCACTTCCCACGAATCACAAGCATCGGCGATCTGATCGTCGGCTTTTCCTTCTGATGTCGCGACGATGAGATCGTCGGCACGTTGACTCAGTTTCATGCGCTCACACAGTCGTAGAAGCAGCGGCTTGCCCGCAATGTTTATCAGCGCTTTGCCCGGCAAACGTGTGGACCGCATTCGCGCTTGAACCACAATCCCGATTCGGCGCTGCTCAGACACTGGCGAAGCTGCGGAGTGATGTTCTTTCCCCGACGTACTCTTCGAAACTCAACGGCAGTCCCGCATGAATGGATTCCTTCGCAATCTCTGCCAACAACAATGATTCTGCGGCGACTGTTCCGTCCACTTCTGGTTTTTCTCCGCGTTCAATGCAGCCGATGAAATGTTCTAGTTCGCTCTCGTACATTTCGTCGAGCGTACCAACGCCTGCACTCAACTTCCATTTGCGCGAAGCGCTGTCGAAAATTCGAAGCTCTCTTGCGAACAAGTCAGCCTTAATCTGCCCGCGTGTCCCCATGAATTCGTATGTCCGGCTGGCAGGCTGCTGGACATAGTCGAGATGAATCGACACAACTCTGTTCGCGTACGCGAGTGTGATCTCGGCGCAATCTTCTACGTCTATATCGAGGTCGCTGAATGTTCCGCCTACGCAGTAAACCGTCTCAGGCCTTCCAAAAAGCCAAATAGCAAGATCCAGCTCATGCACAGCATCGAGAATCACTCCTCCGCCCAGCCCTTTCCGCGCCGCGTAACCGATACGGTAGTCTTCCCAGGGATGTCGCCACGGAAGATGGGAACCAGAATGCAATCGCGCGCTTGTCACTCGCCCAATTCGCTCATTCTTGATGAGCGCTTGTACTCGTCTCACGAGGAGATCGAACCGAAAACTGTATCCGGCCATCACAATCTTTCCACGCTGACGAGATTGCGCGAGTAGCGCGTCGACGCCGTCCATCGAGTGCGAGATTGGTTTCTCGATGAATAAGTGGCAATCGCTCTGGAGCGCCTGATGCGCGAACCCAAGATGTGTGGCCGTCGGCGTGCAAATCATGGCGGCACACGGCTTCTCTCGAAACGCTGATTCGAGACTTTCGGCGCATGTGCCTTTCACTTCCGCGGCAAGCTCTTCCACTCGTTCGAGGTCAACGTCGAAAAGAAGCAGGTCGATCCCTCCACGCTTGCGAAGGTTCAACGCATGGCGTCTTCCGATGGAGCCGCATCCGATGATCAGGAATTTGTTTTGCAAATTAAGCTTGTGAAGATACTGCTGCGAGACCTCTAACGCCTGCAGCTGCTCGTAGGAAATTCTGGTTCTCGTGATGGTATCCGTTTCCATCAAATCCGAGGTCCGCGATCATTTCGCGCATCTCTTCACACGTCAGCCAGTGCGAATTCGTATCGCTGCTATATTGAAATCCTTCGGCGCACGGTCTACCTGCTATCCAGTTAGCCCTTTCCCACCACGGGAAATCCGGCTGAATCACGTAAAATCCTTCCAATTCCACTGTGAGTCGCGCGTCGTCATTGGAAATCATGATTTCATGCAGCTTTTCGCCAGGCCGAATGCCGGTAATTTTGATTCGGCACTTGGGCGCGATGACCTGCGCCAAATCGTAAATCCTCATACTGGGAATCTTGGGAACAAATGTCTCTCCGCCGTGCATTTGCTCGATGCATTGAGCGACAAATCGCGCCCCGTGTTCCAAAGTGATCCAGAATCGCGTCATCCTCGGGTCGGTCACTGGCAACACTCCCGTTCTCCGCCGTTCCCAAAAAAACGGAATCACGCTTCCTCGGCTTCCGACAACGTTTCCATATCGCGCCACGCACATTCTTGTATTTCGCGCGCCTGAATACGCATTGCCGGCGATGAATAGCTTGTCGGCGCACAATTTTGACGCCCCATATAAATTTATGGGGTTGGCGGCTTTGTCTGTGCTGAGAGCGATTACGCGCTCCACGCCGCAATCTATCGCCGCGTCGATGACGTTGGCGGCGCCAATCACGTTTGTCTTAATTGCCTCGAACGGGTTGTACTCACCGGTCGCGACCTGCTTCATCGCCGCCGCATGCACCACGACGTCGACGTCATAAAATGCGCGATAAAGCCGGTCCTTGTCGCGGACGTCTCCAATGAAATAGCGCACGTTGGCCGATTCGAATCCGCGCGTGCGCATCTGGTATTGCTTCTGTTCGTCACGGCTGAAAATGATCAGCTTCTTCGGCCGGTATTCCTCGAGCATGAGCGCGGCGAATTTCTGCCCGAAGCTGCCTGTGCCGCCAGTGATGAGGACTGTTTTCTCAGACCAATTCATTATTGATTCCAGCTCATTGTCTTGCTTTCAGCGGGCATTCTCGATGGCTGGAGCGCTTGCGCCGCCTGGCCGGATGGGCATTAATTCATGCGCATCCTGTCCGGTAATTCCGCGGGATCCCCGAAGCGGCAATACATCGCCACCGTCCACATCAACTACAAACGCCCGCCCGATGAGTTCGATGGAAACCACGAGACGACGCTTGCCTTTTCGCCGTACAAGAATTCCTTCGAGACCGGTGAGCGGCCCGTACCCAATTCGCACGCGCTTGCCGACGACCAGATAGGGATGCGGCCGAGCATGAATGCAATGCTGAAATCCATTCCGCAAAATGTCAATTTCCTGACTGTCTAGCGCTGTGGGTTCGTTGCCATACCCGACCAAGCGGACAACACTCGTCACCTGCAACGCCCGCAAACGATCCCTCAGCGCAATCCTGACAAAGACATATCCGGGAAACAGCGGCAATTGCAATCGCATTCGGCGGTCTCGCCATTGATGCACTGCCTCATATTGCGGCAAGAAATGCTCTAGTCCTCGGCTCTTAAACTGTTCCGCGACCCGCCTTTCATGATTCGCACACGTGTACGCTGCGTACCACGCAGGCTTCAGCTCACTCAGGGTTCGAATAGATGAAATTTGTGTTTCGGCTGATTGCATTCCGAGCTCTTTTCTTGACTCCTGGCAAAGCTCCGCCCCGCAAACCACATGGCTCATTTCATTTAAGTCATTTATGCTGAACGGCTTACAGCGAACTTGCTGAAACTAGCGCAATCTCCAAACGGGTTCAAAGCGCCGAGAAATTTGAAACTCGGTTGCTCTGCAATTCGATTCCGTCCAATCGATCCTCAATTCTTGCTTTGTGCGCACTAGGATAACCTTCTCCTCTGTCTTCTCCGTCGTTCAACACGACCCCCATCAGATGTGCTCCGGCGCTGGAGATTTGCAATTGAGCTCGGCGCACCAATGCTCTGGGTGTGGTGTTTCCGCGGATAACTAAGATTGTTGATTCGACCAACGTCGACAAAATCCTTCCGTCGCTGACGCGCAACAATGGCGGCGAATCCACAATCACGAAGTCGTAGCTCGCCGTCGCTTCGTGCATCAAATTTCGCAGACGCTCGGACGACAGCAGTTCAGCCGGGTTTGGCGGCACTGGCCCGCTGGCCAGGTATTCCAATTTCTTCACGCAGGTTGGCAGGACAAGATGTCGCCATTCCTCTTCGCCGGACAAGTAATTGACCAGGCCCGCATCATCGCGCCCGCGAAAAAACTCGTGAACAGCCGGCCGCCGCAAATCTGCGTCAACCACGAGGACGCGCTTATCCAACCGCGCCAACGCAATCGCAAGGTTGCAGCAAATCGTCGTCTTGCCTTCTGCAGGTTCTGCGCTCGCAATCAACAGTGAGCGTACTGGATACGCCGAACTGGAGAGCAGCACCGAAGTTCGCAGTCCTCGAAACGCTTCTGCAATGATCGAGCCCTCGACCGGCGTGAATTCCCGTCGGGTCGAATGAAGTTCGTCCACTGCACCCTGCTCAACATGGTTTCTGCTCTCTATAAGCGTGGGAGCACTCTCGAATAATCCAGCTCTTGCACTCCGTCTATGCCCGTTCCTCGACGCCGTCAGTCTCATTTGCGAAGGAATGCTCGCCAGGATAGGAACCTCCAGAAAATCCTCTGCTTCTTCCACGGATTTCAACGTAGTGTCCATTTTCTCTTGCGCGAACACCACTGCTAGCCCCAAGACCAGCCCCATAAAGGCCCCTAACATCAAATTGAACGCAATTCGCGGCCTTATTGGACTCACAGGCGGCACTGCGGAATCCACAATTCTTATGTTGCTCGCCTTCATACCGGCAGAAATCCCAGCCTCTTTCAATCGTTGCAATACTCCTTCGTACATCTGTTGATTGCTATCCACTTCCCTCTTCAAGATTCCATATTGAACGGACTTTTCTGCGGCATCATTCGCTTCTCTCTGTTGGTTCTGGAACGCCCTCTGAACTAGCGCCTCGCGCCGCACGGCATCCAAGTAATCATTGGAAACCTGCCTTGCTTCCTCCGCACGCTGAGCCTGAATCAGTTGCTTCACACGGTCGATCTCGCTCTGAAGCTCTCTCATCTTGGGGTAGTCAGGTTTGAACTCCGGAGCGAGCTCGGCACGTTGCCGCTCCAGGTCCGCGAGTCGGTCCGTCATATCCTGAATCACTTTGTTATCCGCCGAGCTAGGCAATGAGTCGTAATCTCCGCCTTCGATGAGGCGGTACGCCGCCTCTTTCTGGTAACGTTCCGCCTGCGCTCGCGTCAATTCTTGCTGCAGTTCGCGCAATCGGTCATCGACGATGTTCTCCGTTTGGCCTTTGTCGTCGGCGACCAACAGCAAGCCGTTTGCCTCAACATACGACTGCAATTCATCCTCGGATTTCTCCAACTTGATCTTCAAACTGTCGAGCTGCTGCGACAGCCACGTCGAAGCCCTCTGCGTGGCCTCCCAATGCATTCGCAGGTTTTCCTGAATGTAGTCCGACGCCAGCGCATTGATTACGCTTGCCGCCAGCTTTGGATCTTCCGAATCGAAACTGATCTTTACCAGCCGACTGCGCTCCACAGGTTTGACGCTCAACCCTGCCTCAACTCTCTTAAGCACAGCCTGTTCGTGCGCCGCATCGCTGGCGCCTTTCGGCTCCTCCTCACTTCCAGTTGAATGATTTCGCTGCCAGGGCCAATGCCAATTTGACGAATTGAACTCCGCAACTTGGTCCAATCGAAGTTGCAGGACGACCTCGCGAGCAAGCGTGTCGCTCTGCAGAACGCGATATTGCGTCGCAAGGTAATCGTCAGTGATATTTCCCATTTGAAACAAATCCTGCACGGTCACCACACCTGGATTTTCTTGGTCGATTTCCAGCAATCCTTTGGCTTCATACACCGGCTTTTCTTTCAGTGTTGCGATCAGAAGAATTGTGAACACGCTTAACAAGACGCTCACAACTGTCCATCGGCGTCTCCGCACCACATTCCACCGCTCGCAGAGGCTGCTGAACACATCATTTGCTGGCTCTCCTTTTCCGGGGCGATGCAGTCCGCGCCCATTGCGCAAACTCAGCAGGCGCGACTCACGCACTTCAATTTTGCTTTCTTCATCCAACTTTCTTATCTCCGGTACACGATCACGCCCGTGGTAATCGAGAGCGCCGCCTCTGTCCCTCGGAAGAGCGCCGATTTACCTGCGCTATTCGGAACAAAGAGAATGTCCCTTGGGTGCAGCATGGGATCAGGAGCACGTCCTGCCAGGACTTTGTTCAGGTCGATAGGAACTTCGCTGCGAGCTTCAGTTAGTTTGTCGGTTCGAATGATTCGTGCGCGTTTTCCTGCTGCGGTGTGCGTCATTCCCTCGGCGAGAGCCAAAGCCTGGAGCACCGAAATATTTTCATTAGTCTTGAGCGTAAAACCCCCGGGCTTGTGCACTTCTCCAACCACGTACACAATTCCCGCCCGCGGCACTTTCACCACGTCCCCGGGATTGACCATTACGTTGTAGTTCGCATCGCCTGAGTCCAGCAGGTCCTTCAGCCTGATCTCAATCGATCCAGATCCCAGGACGACCCTTACATTTTCATTTGACCTGGCGGATGGCGCCGGCTCGTCCGGTGCCGTTGCAGAATTGGGGTCAGGATGTCCTGCAACGGTGGAGGAGGCAGACGCCCCGTGCCGCATTACAATCACGGTATCGCCGGCGTCATCTGCCAGACCATGGGACATCGATAGGACTTCAATCAGTGTTGTCGAGCCTCGGATTTGATATACGCCCGGATTTTCCACTGCGCCCAGAACTGAAACTCCATGGCTCTCAATTTCCTTCACAAACACGTTCACATGCGGATCCGTCATGTAACTGCGCCGCAGTAATTCATTCAGAACTGATTCCAGCTCGTGCGGGCTCAAGCCGGCCGCATGCACATCGCCGACGAGCGGCATCGTCAGCTCACCGTCGGCGGACACGCGCACCGTCCTATTCAAATCCGGTGCTTCGAAAATTGAAATGTCGAGCAAATCCCCCGCGCCAATTCGATAGTCCCGCATGGAAGCATCAGCTGGAGCGGCGGCTTCTCGAAGCAATCTCTGCAGTTGCTGATTGTTTTCTTTAGGCGAGCCAGTGCTTTCTCCGGCACCGATCTGTGTCTGCTTGGTTGTCGTTGAAGATTCCTGCGCACGCGCAGAAGGCAACCAAAACCAAGCGGCTGCAATCGCGATGCAGATGCTTCTGGCGCGGCATTCCCCAAGAAATGCATTCATGGCTGGATTCCCGGTTCCTTCTAGAGGCGGCGCCTATCCGCCTCCACACTCATCCGCGCTAATTCGCGCGGGCAATCACTAGGGTAACGGTTGACACTCTCCAGTTGAGCTCGGCGAAATTGTGCAACCGGAATTACCCTCGGCTAGAATCACCGCCAATGTCGCCGATGTCACAAGCCCCGCGGCAAGTATCGTAAACTTCACGATCGGCGCCCCCAGCGCATTTTTCGCCCCGTTGTCCGATTTTTGTGCATCGCCAAGCAATGCGTCACATCTCATTCCTTCGTCAACTTTCACGGTCCGATTGACCGCACGAATTTCCGCATAGCCCTTTCGCGCTGTCACGGAAAGCCTCTTCCCGTCCAGTCGAACGTCGTAGACTCCGCCACCGCTCCCCAGAACCATTCGTAGCCCATTCGCCTCAACGTCGATGGGCTCCTTGGCCGTACTCAGTATTGCCGCCCTTCCCGCAATGATTTCTATCGTGAGGCGTCCACCCTCGTCGTTCAAGATAAGAACGCCTGGACCCTCCTGAACAATTTCTCGCCCGCCGTTTAACGAAAGCGCATCCAGCGAATCTCCCTTCGCCTCAATTCGGTCCCCGGAAAAAACCGACCCTCCCGTAATCGCCACACGGCCGTTAATGGCCACGCTGCCCTTCACTGAGATTTGGCCGAGAGGAGTTTGAATTGTCGCGGCGCACACAATCTGCGCAATCAACATCGTAGTTGCGCCGATCGCCGCAGCAATCAATCGACACATCCGCACAGCTGGCGGCACGCCCTCGCGCTTCATATGCCCTCCGCCTCGGACGCCACTCCTGCTGACACCGCAAGCGCTGTCCGAGGCTCCTAACTCACTTTCTCCTGCTCAGTACTAGCCATCGCCCTGATTTCTTTACCTTTGGGCCCGCGTGGAATACTCTCTCGTCGCCTCTAAAGGCAAGTGACAAAACATGACACGGACTACTTTCGCTGTTGGTTGGCGATTTCTACTGTGGATATTCATCCTATCTCACTCAGCCGCAAGGCTTTCAGCGTGACACGTCATCATGCGACAATATGCCGCTTTCAGACTTAACTGATGCCGCACTTCCAACTATCTTGACTTACTGTACACAGATAGTGATATACTCCGCAAAATTTTTGCTCTGGCTACACCGGCGTTTTATTAACAGGAGATGAGACGTGGACTCAAGGCCGTCCCTTTCCAGCCAAGCTCCGCCGTTGGACCTAAGGTCTGACCGTCTCGACGGCTGGAAAGCGATCGCTTCGTTCCTCGAGAAAAATTCCCGCACGGCTCAGCGTTGGGAGCGGACGGAGAATCTTCCCGTCCATCGGTCCGCGATTTCCAAGCGTGGCTCCGTCTTCGCATTGAAGTCTGAGATTAACATCTGGTGGAGAAGTCGTCATCCTATCTTCAAACACAATGAACTCGAAAACCGAATTGCCTCTCAAGATGTTGTATCGGTGCGCAAAGCCGTACCGTATCTGCGCCCGCTCGTTTACGCTGGCTTGATTCTTGTTGGTTTCCTTGTCATGGGCGCCGGCAAGCTTCTTTATTCGCCCCGCAACCACCCGCGTAGCTCTCTGCCGCAGAGAAAGATTATTGTCGGCGTGCTCCCGATTGCAAATGAGCCCTCGGATCCGTCAGACCGCGCGCTGGCCGAAGCGGTCACGCGTGAAGTAATCACCGCTCTTCAAAGGACAAATGAGTTCCGCGTAATTACCATCGGCGCACCAGGGCCAATTCAACCGAATTCATCATCCGAAGAAGAAATTGTCCGGCAATATCATCCCGACGCATTTGTCGCGGGAACAGTCTCGCGCTCGGCTGACAGGGTTCAGGTCGCGGTCGAACTGACTGACGTTTCAACTAGGCGCAAAATCTCCTCGGATCAGTTCTCGCGCAGCTCGCGGGCCGTCGGCTCACTCCCAGCAATCTTTGCTGGCTTGGTCGCGGATTCTGTGCGCAGCTCCCTCTTGCCCCATGCGCCCGCTCAATGAAGTTCAAACTAATTTCGATTCAGAGCGTCTGCGTCACTATCTGAAGTGACCTTGGCCGGTCCGGGTCGATTCCCTTCACTTCCGCAAGCTGGGCTGCAAAAATCTGACCGGGCACGATGTAAGGAATCGGGGTGTAAATCTCCGGAATTCGCCCCGGCACGCGGATCGCTCTCGTCACGTCTGGAAGCGGCACGCCCGCCGATGAAAATGCCACGGTTTCTGCGTGCAATTCCCGAAGCCGCTTCGCCAATTTCAACTGTCCTTTGAACGTCCTGCCCGGCGGCGCGAACAGAAGCACGGGAAAATCCTTTTCGATCATCGCGATCGGCCCGTGCAGAAAATCCGCGGAGGAAAATCGTTCCGCGACTACATAGCACGTCTCCATCAATTTCAGGGAGAATTCATATGCGTTTGCGTAATTCAGCCCTCGCGCCACCACGGCGCATTGCCGCATATACCGGTAGCGCTCCACAATTCCATGAATTTCTGGCGCCAGCTTCAGCACTTCCTGCACGCGGTTCGGAATCTCGCCAATCGCGCTGAGGTCGATATGCGAGCCCAGCGCGAATGCGAGCAGGTATAGCGCGAGTAGTTGCCCTGTGTACGTCTTTGTCGCCGCAACGGAGCGCTGTTTCCCTGCGCGCACCAGGAAGACTTCGTCCACCAGCTTCGTCATCGTGGATTTCGCTTCATTCGTGATGCACGCGGTGAAAGCGCCCTGTCGTCGCGCGTTCCGCAGCACGAAATTGATGTCCGTCCCCTCGCCCGACTGCGAAATTCCCATCACGAGTGCCTGCCGCAAATCCAGTCTTGCGCCGTAGAGCGTATGAATCGATGGCGCACACAGCGACACGGGAATCCCCGTGGTGATTTCGAGCAGGTAACGCCCGAAGAGTGCCGCGTTGTCCGAAGTTCCCCGCGCCACCAGCACGATGAGTCGAAAATTCCGCTGCAGCGCGAGCTTCTTGAATTCCATTGCGTGCTCGCGCTCTGCCGCAAACGTTTGCCGCAATGCGTGCGGCTGCTCCCGGATTTCTTCCATCATTCTAGACATGGCGTGTCTCTTGCGGCCGAATCTGTGGTTAAGGTGTCTTGTCGCTCACGCGCTTGAATTCCGTGCCCAGCGTCGTCAGGCCATTCACGTTCCCGTCCGCATCCAAATCGAATGTCACCCTCGTCTTCCCTTCCCGCTCGCCAAGCGAAATCACGAATGTGTCGCATTGATAGTGCGTCATCGCCGACTGGAAAGAATGGTATTGGAACGCGAGGTGATCGCCCTCCACCGTAACTGTTGCGTCCCCATACGCGTCGTCCCGGTAAGTTCCCGCATACCCGCTCAGTTCTCGTGACGGAAGCGCATTCGCGTGCTGTTTCCCGTCCCATGCCGCGTCTGCCTTCTTGCCTGCCGCCTTAAACTTTTCTCCGATTTTTGCGAAGCGGCCAATCCAATCTTCCTCTGGTAATTGCAGGAATTGATCAATCAAGTGGTATCCCAGCCCTTCGCGCACTGGATTGTGATCCAGGTTGCTTAGAATCACGAATCCCGTATGCACCTCCGGAATCAGCACTACGAGCGAAGCGAATCCGTCAATGTCTCCCGGATGCAGCAGGATCTGGTGACCGCGGTAATCCTGAATGAACCATCCCATCCCATAACTGAGTTGCAGCGCCGGCGGAAAAAAGAGTTGGAACTCTCCGCCGCTCGGCACGACGATCTGCGGCGTGTGCATCTCTTCCACGTTCTTCTTCGAAATAATTTGCTTCCCTTCCGCCGCTCCGTCATTCAATTGCATGGCGATCCACTTCGTCATATCGCGCACGCCCGCGTTGATCGATCCCGCTGGCGCAACGTCATCTATATTTCTCCACGGCATCGTGACGACGCTTCCATCATCATTCAAGATGTGCGGTGTTGCATGATCCGGCGCCTGTTGCGCGTCCGTGCTGCTGAAGTCCGGTCCCGCCATGCCCAACGGCGCGAAAATCCGCCGTCGCACAAAATCCTGCCACGTTCCGCCTGTTGACTCTCCCGCCGCGAATCCTGCCGTCGCATACATCACGTTCTGATATTGAAATTTCGCGCGAAATCCCGCGTCCGGCTTGATATACCGCACGCGTTTGATGATCTCTTCCAGCGAAAATGGCGAACCATACCAGAGCAAGTCTGTCCCCTGCATTCCCGTGCGATGCGTCAACAAATCTCGCATCGTCACGTATTCGTCGGCCATCGGATCGTACAAATGAAAGAACGGCACGAAGTCCCTCACGCGGTCGTCCCAGTGAATTTTCCCGTCGTCCACCAGAATCGCCACCGACGCCGCCGTGAACGCCTTCGTACACGAACCAATATCGAAAAGCGTATCCGGCGTCACCGGCTGTCCCGTCTTGATGTCGCGCACTCCGTATCCCTTCACGTAAACGGCCTTGTCGCCCTGCACGATTCCCACCGCCATCCCCGGGACCTTCCACTGCTTCATCGCCGACTCGACATAATTGTCGAGCGACGACCATTGGTTTTCGTTTTGCGCCCGTGCCAGGCCCGCCGCGCCGATACACAGCACCAAAACGAATATCGCCCCCGCCAGTTTTCTCCGCATTTCTCCTCCTCCGATCCTCAAGTCCGCGGATGTTACCATATGCCTCTCCCCGCCCTCTTTTCGTTTCAAAATCCCTTAAATCGTGCGAATTTCTCCGGCCCGCAAACGGCGGTTTTATTCCACGTCGTGCCGTAATTGATTCAAAACAGTGGGATTAGCCTAGCCGCTACCTTGAGGGCTAGCTTGCTACTATTTTTGAGGGGTGGTCCGAACCCTTATATTCAGGAGGCGATGTATGCGAAAGATTGTGGTTCTCGCTGTTTTCGCCCTTGGTGCGTTTGCGCTCGCTCAAGCGAAAGACCGCCCTGCCTATGAAAAAGGCAAACTCACCAAGATGGAATCCGTCCCCTGCGGCTACTCCCAAAGCTCCGGCAAAGGAATTGCCGGCGATTTGATCGGCTCGGACTCCTCAAAAACGAAAACTCAGGAAGTTCTCTGCGAGGAATACACGCTGGAAACGAAGACGGTCGTATATCGCATCCGCCCGAAGGACGCAAAGCACCCGGTTCTGCTGCCCATAGGTGGCGAGGCCGATTTCCGCATTCACAAGGATGAACTGCTTCTCCGCGTGCCCGAATCCGACGACAAGGAGCGCTCCTACGAGGTTCTCTCCATGACGCCGCGCTCCGATTCCGATGGCTCCAAGCCGTCACTCCAGCATCCGAACGATTGATCGCGGCTCGCCAACACGATTCGCATCGCCTCTTCGCTCGCTGCGATTGCATCCCAAAGAAAATGAAAAACGGGCAAGCCCACGCCTTGCCCGTTCGCCGTTTCAATTTTGCAGAGTTCTTAGCTCGCTGGCTTCTCAGCAGCCTTCGAAGCAATCATTTCAACGGAATCCACGTGGATCGTGTCGCCGTCGAGTGTGCCGGAAATCTTCACGTGATGGGTCGCGTGATCGGCCACGGCCGACTGCGGGTCCAGTTGATACACCTTTTTCTCGCGTGGATCATAGAGCACGTACTTGGCGCCCGCGTCGACGCACTTCTTGACGCAGTCCGCGTTCGTCACGGCCTTCATGCCCTTGGTGGCGCAGTTGCCGTCCGTTACGTATCCGCTCCATGACTTCCCCTTGTCTCCTGCAGCCTGCTTGGGTCCAGCCATTCCGACGCTGGCCACGAACAACACTGCAGCCGTAAACAACAATGTACGCTTCAACATGTTTTGAATTCCTCCTCAGCGGGTTACATCTTCGGATGCGTATACTGCTGGTTTTATACGGCCCGAATTCGCCCTACTCTGTCACACTCCCTCACCCAATGTCCAGTCCCGGAATTCCTTGCATCGGTGCGTCCTTTCGCCCGGCTAACGCCTATTTTTAGGTGCGGCACGTGAGACTACGCTCGCAATCTCTCTTGCATTGACATCTAGCTCGCGTACGTCTTAGCCTCACCGGCGTATGCCGGGTCATCCAATCAGCTCCCCATTGCAAGTTCGCCCTCATCCCCACCTCCACGAAATCAACACTTGGGCCTGGCTCGAAGAACTTTCCGCGAAATCCGGTCGCACAATCATGCTCCGCGACGTTCCAGGTTCCGAATGGGACAATTTCTCCCGTCTCGGATTCGATCTCGTCTGGCTCATGGGCATCTGGGAACGCAGCCCCGCCGGCCGCCATTTTTTCCAGACCGACGCCGCAAGTTTTCCCTCATTTGATCACGCACTCCCCGGCTGGAAGCTGAGCGACATTGTCGGCTCGCCTTATTCAGTGCATCGCTATCAACCGGACCTTCGCATCGGCACTTGGGCCGACCTCGATCACGTCCGCGAAGAACTTCGCGCGCGCCGCATCGGCCTCATCCTCGATTTCGTCCCGAACCACACCGCGCCCGATCATCCTTGGATTTCTGCCCATCCCGAGTATTACGTTCGAGGAACGCTCCAAGACTTTCGCCGCGACACTTCCGCGTTCTGCCTCACTGAAAATTCCGGCGAGCCCGGTATTCTTGCGCACGGCCGCGACCCGTATTTCCCTCCCTGGCGCGACGTCGTCCAGCTCAATTATTTCGAGCCCGCGACGCGCGCCGCGATGCTCGGCGAACTGCGCGACATCTCGAATCATTGCGATGGCGTGCGCTGCGACATGGCCATGCTCGTCTTCAACAACATTTTCGCGCGCACTTGGGGCTCGCTCCTCGCCAATCAAAAAGCACCAGCGCGCGAATTTTGGAGCGAAGCGATCGCCGCCATCCCCAATTTCCTCTGGCTCGCCGAGGTCTATTGGAACTGCGAGGCTCAGTGCCGCGATTTCGGTTTTCAATTCACTTACGACAAAGGCCTCTACGACGCGCTTCGCGACGGTCACATCGCTGAAGTTCAAGAGCGATTGCGTTCCTCTATCAAAACGCAGTCTGGCGCGGCGCGCTTCCTTGAAAATCATGATGAAGCCCGCGCTGCCGCCGCATTCGGCGTTGAAAGACTTGAGGCCGTCGCGACTCTCACCGCCACGCTTCCGGGTATGCGTTTCTACCATCACGGCCAGCTCGACGGCCGCAAAATTCAGCTCCCCATGCCTCTCGCATCAGCTGCTCCCGAATCTGTGGACGTCGCAACGCGCGCCTTTTACGAACGCCTCCTCAAGCTTTCCAACGAGCCCGTCTTCCACACCGGCCAATGGAAGTTGCTCGATGTAAATTCCGCCGGCGACGACACCTTCCGCAACCTCGTCGCGTACCAATGGGTCGCAAGCAACACTCGAAAAGTCATCATCGTCAATCTTTCCGCCTCTACCTCGCAAGCCCGCATCCATTTCGCCGAAGGCATCTCCGTCACTCAGCAGTACTCGTTCCTCGATCAACTCCATGACGTCCGTTATCCCCGCGATGGCGCCGAAATCTCCAGCCAGGGCCTTTACGTCCGCCTCGATCCCTTCCGCGCCCACCTCTTCGACGTCACCCCCGCCTAGCCGTCCTCGATTCTCGTTGAATTGCGCTTCCCCGTTCACTATCATGCCGCCCTTCGCACCGATCACTATGGCCTCCCCTCAAAGAGTCGATCCGGCGCAACCCGGACTCTCCCGCGGCGCCATCCGCCAGATTGGGTTTCTGCCGCTGCTTGCGATTTTTTACGGCTATACGTGCGGCGGGCCCTTCGGCTACGAGGAGATCTTCTCCGGCTCCGGGCCAGGCATGGGCCTCGTGTTCCTCACGTTCGTCCCGCTCTTCTGGAGCATCCCCATCTCCTTCGTCTCCGCCGAGCTCAACAGCATGCTGCCCGTGCAAGGCGGCTTCTATCGCTGGAGCCGCGCCGCATTCGGCGACTTCTGGGGCTTCCAGTGCGGCTGGTGGAACTGGGTCGGCACGTTCCTGCTCAACAGCCTCTACGGCGTCCTCCTGATCGACTACCTCCACGATTACATCCCCTGGCTCACGGGCAATCGCGAATGGCTCGCCGCCTCCCTGGCCCTTTGCGTACTCGCCTATCTCAACGCGCGCGGCATCAAGATCGCCGGGGGCCTCGCCGTCGTATTGCAGTTTGCCGTATTTATTCCCGTTGCGTGGCTCTGCGTTGTGACGCTCTTCCACTGGCACTTCAACCCTGTCCTGCCCTTCGCGCCGCCCGGCCGACCGTTCGGCACGGTCTTCGGCAAAGGCCTCGCTCTCGCCATGTGGGACTACGCCGGCTACGAGCAGCTCTCCAGCGTCGCCGGCGAGATGAAGGACCCGCAGCGCACCTTCGTCCGCATCCTCGCGTGGAACACGCCGATGAACATCCTCACCTACACGCTTCCGGCGACGCTGGCGTTGGCAGTTCTGGGAAATTGGCAGGCGTGGCAGACCGGCTACATGGTGACGGCGTCGCGGCTGGTCGGCGGCAACGCGCTCGGCCTGGCGATGCTGATTGCGGCGATGATCGGGACGCTGGCGCTGTCGAACAGCACCATCCTCTATACGACGCGCATCCCCGCGGCGATGGCGGAAGATGGATTCCTGCCCGCGTGGCTGGGAAAAATTCATTCGCGTTACGGAACGCCGGCCAGGGCCATCGGCGTTTCGCTCGTCGTTTATTGCGCGCTGGCGAAATTCAATGTGGTGGATCTGGTGGACATCTACATCTGGGCGCGCATCGCGACGTCCCTGCTCACGGTCACCGCCGCGTGGCGCCTGCGCCGCAAAATGCCCGGCGCGCCGCGCATGTTCCGCATTCCCGGCGGCCGCATCGGAATCGCGTACGTGATTTTATTCCCCGCGATTCTCTGCGCCATCAAAATGTATTACAGCGAGCCCTTCGTCCTGAAATACGGCCCGCTGCTGCTCGCGACCGGCCCCATTGCCTATATCATTCTTCGCTGGGGTTTCAAGCTAACTCCCCGCCCCGCGGAGCAGACCCGCTCCTAAAAATCATTTCGCGGCGACGTTCTCGGCAACGACCTTGCCCTGCAGGAACAGCAGCAAATAGTCGTGCCCGCCTGCTTTGGAATCCGTTCCCGACATATTGAATCCGCCAAACGGATGCACGCCCACCCTCGCGCCCGTGCATTTCCGGTTCAGATACAAATTGCCGACGTGAAATTCCTCCGACGCGCGCTCCAGCTTTTTCGGATTCTTCGTGTACACCGCGCCGGTCAATCCATATTCCGTCCCGTTCGCCACATCCAGCGCCTCGTCGAAATTCTTCACCGGAATCACGGCGAGCACGGGCCCGAAAATTTCCTCCTGCGCGATTTTCGCCATGGGCTTCACGTCCGCGATCACGGTCGGCTCGACGAAATATCCGTCGCCGCCCGCGGCCCTGCCTCCGGCGAGCAGCCGCCCTTCTTTTTTGCCCGTTTCGATGTAGTCGAGAATCGTCTTCATCGCCGACTTATTGATCACCGGCCCCATGTAGTTTCCGGGATCCTCCGTCGGTCCCACTTTCATCGCCTTCACTCTCGGAATCAGCTTGTCCAGAAATTTGTCATATACTTTTTGCGACACAATCGCGCGCGAGCACGCCGAGCACTTCTGCCCCTGATAACCGAACGCGGCCTGCGCCACGCCCTCCGCCGCGGAATCGAGGTCCGCTTCATCGTCCACGATGATGGCGTCCTTGCCGCCCATCTCCAGCACCGTGCGCTTGATCCAGATTTGGCCTTTCTGCTTTTTCGCCGCCATCTCGCCGATGCGCAATCCGGCTTCCTTCGAGCCCGTGAACGCGATGAACCGCGCCAGCGGATGATTCACCAGCGCCTCGCCCGCCGTGCTGCCCGGCCCCGTGAAGAAATTGACGACGCCCTTCGGAATCCCCGCCTCTTCCAGGATCTCCATGAAAATCGCCGCCACGGTCGGCGAATCGCTCGACGGCTTCAGCACCACCGTGTTTCCCGTGACGATCGCCGCCAGCGTCATCCCTCCCATGATCGCCGCCGCGAAATTCCATGGGGGAATCACGATGCCGACTCCCAGCGGAATATAAACCAGGAAATTTTTCTCCCCGCTCGTGGGAACCAGTTTCTGCGGCCCCGCGAGGCGCAGCATTTCGCGCCCGTAGAATTCGCAGAAGTCCATCAGTTCCGCCGTGTCCGCATCCGCTTCAGGCCACGTCTTGCCCGTCTCGTAGGCGAGCCACGCGTTCAATTCGAAGCGCCGCTTCCTTAAAATCTCGCCCACGCGGAAGCACAGCGCGACGCGCTCCTCCGCCGGAACGCTCTTCCACTGCGCGAACGCCTTCTGCGCGGCCTCGACGGCCTGATTCGCCATCTCGACCGTCCCCTTCTGGAAAATCCCGACCACCTGGCCGGGATGCGACGGGTTCGTGGACTGGATTTTTTCCTTCGTGTGGACTTTTTCGCCGCCGATTATGTTCGGGTATTCGCGGCCCAGTTCGCCCGCCGCTTTCTTCAGCGCGGCCTCCATCGCGGCGCGGTTTTCTGCCTTCGAGAAATCAAGTAGCGGCTCGTTGCGGAATTCGCCGCGATTCAGCGTCAGTGCTGGAGAAGTCATTTCAAGTCTCCCAAATCAGTGCAGTTGGATTTGACTTCACCATTGTAGCCCAAACTGAGGGAGCGGTGACGCGGAGTGACAGAGGGAGTACTGGGGGCAAAGGAATCATACGATACGAATGAGGCAGAGGAAAGAGCAGTCTGGCGTTGCGCGTAAGACTGAAACTCATTTGCGATCAGGATTTCATAAGTGCTGCGTTTACAATGACTTGATTCTCCGCGACTGTGCGTTTCATTTGCGATCAGGGAAGACAGTTTACAGTCATCAGTTGAGAGTCGAGGGGGATATGTTTCGAGCGCAAATGTCGTCCGCAATCTGCCGGAACCGACGAGAGCAAAATTATAAAATGCGAATTGGGGACGATTAGAAATGGGTCCGATCGTTTGTTTTCTATGACTTACGGGCATTTCTAATCGCGGCGAGGGACGATTAGGCCTGGAAGCTAGAGGCTTGAGGCTGGATGCTGGAGAAGCTGCGGCCGGAAAAAAAGACTTACAAGAATTATCGATTAGAAATTGGGATATGGTGTGTTTTCTATAACTTAGGCAAGACTCTAATTTCGGAGTTATGTAAACATAATTCGGGTGTAACTTGGGGCGGACAACCGCGGTGCGCGGGTGGGGATGACGGTGGAGCGGCGCACCACGGCGGCGGTGGTTCGGGGCCGGATTGGAATGCGTCAGCATACGCGCTGACGCTAGCATGGTGTATCAGGGAGCGCAACAGCAGCACCCTGTGGAATTAGGAGATCCATTCTCCTGGCGACCACGAGGTAAACCGTGCAAGGTCGGTCACGCCCGACCGACCGCTACATTCGTGGAAAACAAAAACGCGCCCTCAAAGTCCACCGGAGCGAGCCGCAAATCCGGCAAATTGCCTACGCTTGTTTACCGGATAAATAAAAAATGTCATAGAAAATCAGGGCCTGATTAAAGCCTTGCCGAAACGAAGAGGGATTCTGATTGGGCGAGCGAGCCTGAGAGTTCGGCTTGTATCAGCCCGATACCTCGTAATGGACTGCAACGGGCTCCCTATGTCGATTGTCTATGACGAGGTACCACCATCCGCGAAATGGAAGTCGCAACTCTTGCCGGTGTTCGTATCGATTAGGAAAGCCACCGTAGTAGGAGTAGACATCTCCGCTTCTTCCCAAGAATTCGCTAAGACCTTCCTCATCTAACACGAAGGTAGTTACGGGGTGGTCCGCCTCAACCTTATACTCAACGAGGCCTCGCCGTGGCACGCTGTACCTAACTTTCAGATAGCTCTTCGGTTTAAGCAGTGCCGTTGCCATTATGCTTTCTCCTGACGCGCATCGCTCGACCCTTCTTCTGCCTCTCCTCGCAAAGGTCTCTTGACGCCGAAGGCTTCCTCCGCCTGCTCCAGGAATATACGGACGGTCCTGTAAAAGAGTAGGACCAAGAGGAGGAGGCCTGCCTTCCAGTTGTCATTCACTACCCTCAGCAATTCCTTGAAGCGGGTTTGGTGACCGCTTTGCTCGGGGCCAAAAACCAAAGTATATCCAATGTAGAAGACGACGAGCGTGATGCCGAGTACGACGAGTGGTTCGGCTACGCAGAGGAGCCAATCTAGCCAATCGGGAAGCTGCGAGAGTCCGCCCAAGATTCTCAGCAACGAGCGTAGAAATCGGCGCATTTGGAGACCGAGCTAACGCAATGCGTAACAGGCAAGTCAAGATACTGTAGTTCGACGCTGGGAGTCAATGTCTCTGCCATCTAGCTGTGGGCATTCGTGGTGTGCAGGCGGGTGTGGCGGGTCGCGCTCGCCCCGGGGGTGACAGCGATTAAGAGAGGTCAGGAGTCTTTGTCGGGAGGGTCGGGGACGCCGATTTTGGAGAGACGATAGCGGAGAGCGTTGCGAGAGAGGCCGAGGGCGCGAGCGGCCTGACTCTTGTTGCCACCGGCGCGGCGCAAGGCTTCGCGAATGATTTCGTCTTCCCATTTTTCGAGCGTCATGCCACCGGGAAGGACGGGAGCGGCGCTCGCCGCTTTTGAGTTTACCGGCACATCCAAATGAATGTCGGCGACGTCGAGCATCGGGCCGGCGGCGAGCGTGACGCCGCGCTCGAGGACGTTTTGAAGTTCGCGGATGTTGCCCGGCCAGTGAAAGTCGGTGAGCTTTTGCATGGCGGCGGGAGAGACGCCGCGGATTTTGCTGGAATTCTCCTTGGCAAGGCGCGCGAGGAAAAAATCGACGAGGGCGGGGATGTCTTCCCTGTGGTCGCGCAGAGGCGGGATGTCGATGGCGACGACGTTGAGGCGATAGTAGAGGTCCTCGCGGAAGGAGCCTTCCTCGAGGGCGGCGCGGAGATCGCGATTCGTCGCGGCGATGAGGCGGACATCGACTTTGAGAGTTTTCGTGCCGCCGAGGCGCTCGAATTCGCGTTCCTGGAGAACCCGAAGAAGTTTGACCTGAATCGCGGGAGGGACGTCGCCGATTTCGTCGAGGAAAAGCGTGCCCTTGTCGGCGAGCTCGAATTTTCCGGGCTTCGAGGACGCGGCGCCGGAGAAGGCGCCCTTTTCGTAGCCGAACAGTTCGCTTTCGAGAAGATTTTCGGGGATGGCGGTGCTGTTGATTTTGAGGAACGGGCCCGCGGCGCGCAGGGAATGTTCGTGGATGGCGCGCGCGATGAGGTCCTTGCCGACGCCGCTTTCGCCGCCGAGGAGGACGGTGGAGTTGGTGGGCGCGACGCGCTCGACGAGGGCGAGAACTTCTTGCATGCGACCACTTTTCGCGACGATGTTGGCGTACTCGTAGCGCTGGCCGAGGGCTTCGCGGAGGGAGCGATTTTCTTCGCGCAATTTGCGCGCGTCGAGCTCCTTGCGAATGACGAGGACCATCTCGGCGAGAGAGAACGGTTTCAGGACGTAGTCGCTCGCGCCCATCTTCATCGCTTCGACGGCGGATTCGACCGAGCCGTAGGCCGTCATCATGACAACCGGGACGGAGGCGTTGACGCGCTTGGCGGCCTGGAGGAATTCGAGGCCGTTCATGCCCGGAAGGCGAAAATCCGTGACGACGAGATCGATTTTTTCAGAGGCCAGGAGCTTGAGGCCGGATTCGGCGTCGGCGGCGGATTGCGTGGTGAAGCCTTCTTCACCGAGATTGAGCTCGAGGAGGCGGCGGAGCTTGGCTTCGTCTTCGACGATGAGAATCGCGGGCATGAGATTTTTTTAGCCTTTCGCCGCGGCCGCCGCAGCCGGAAGAAACACACGGAAGCTCGCGCCGCTGTGATCTTTGGAGATGAGCTGAATCGCGCCGCCGTGATCATCCACGATTTTGGCAACAATCGAAAGCCCCAGGCCGACGCCGGACTTCTTGGACGTGACGAAGGGATTGAAAATTTGTTCGCGGAGTTCGGCGGGGACGCCCGGGCCGGTGTCTTCGAATTCGATGGCGACGCCCGGCGAGCCTTCGCGAGAATCCGGAACGATGGAGACGCGCAGCGTGCCGCCTGGATTCGCCTGGGACGATTGCGCGGAAGAGCCGCGTTCGGCGCCCATGGCTTCGAAGGCGTTGAGGACGAGATTGAGGAAAACCTGTTCGCAGAATTGCTCGTCGGCGAGAACTTCGGGGAGATTGGCGGCGAATTCGCGCTGAATTTTGATGTTCGCGGCGGGAAGCTGATTGCGCGCGGCGTCGAGGGCGCGATCGACGAGCGGGGCGACGGCGACGGCGCGAAGATCGAGATGCGAGGGGCGGGCGAAATCGAGGAAGCGCGCGACGAGAGAATTCAGGCGGTTCACTTCGGAAGAAATGTAACCAGCGAGTTCGCCGGCGAGCGGAGGAGCGGAGCCGAGTTTTTGCGCGAGCATTTCGGCGGAGCCCTTGATGACGCCGAGGGGATTGCGAATTTCGTGGGCGAGGCCGGCGGAAAGCTGGCCGAGGGCGGCAAGACGTTCGGCGCGGCGGGCTTCTTCCTGAGCTTGCTGCAATTTGCGATTTGATTCGGCGAGGGATTCGGAGAGCGACTGGTAGAGCTGAACCTGGCGGCGATTTTCCGTCACGAATTGGTTCACCAAAACAGCCGCCAGGAATAGAAACAGAAGGCGAATCGTGAGCAGGGCATATCCCGTTCTCCAAGTGATTTCATAATCCAAGACGACAATGGGGGCGATCAGATACGTGCAATAGCAAAGTGAAGCAAGCGCAGTCCACAATAATGTCGCTACGGTTTCAAAGTAAATTGCCGCCGTGACAACTGGCAGGAAATAAATTGGCCAGTATTCGCTATTAATACTCTGAACGAGCAAGGAATCGACGCTGCTGCCGCTATCGCTGGTGTGGCCGAGGAGGAGAGTGGCGAGGAGGATTTTGATCACGACGGCGTAAACGCGGCCGCGGCCGGGACGCCAGGCGACGAGGCGGCCTTCGAATACTTGCGCGAGGCCGATGGCGACGATGGTGAGCTGCTTGTGAATTTCCGCGACGGGAGGCAGAAGCGCGAGAGCAAGCAGGAACAAGAGGCCGAGCGCGTCAATCCAGCCGAATTTTGCTCGCGGATGTGGTTCGAGCATCGCCGCCTCTGCTGCTCAATCTAACACGGGGAGCGGAGGATTAGTGACGAAGCGAGAGGGAGGGAGTTCAGTTTGGCACTGCTTGGAGCAAGGAAAAACGAGAAAGCAGATCCTTCGTTTGCTCCGCTCACTCAGGATGACGATGCTGGTCGCATCGTCATTCGTAGCGAAGTGCCACCATCGGGTCCACTTTCATGGCGCGACGGGCGGGGATGTAGCACGCGAGGAGCGCGACGACAGCGAGGATGAACGAGACCCCGAAGTATGTTAGAGGATCCGACGGGCTCACGCCGACGAGCAAATTGGCGACAAGGCGGGCGGCGGCGAATGCAGCGACGCATCCGGCGAGGACGCCGAAGCTGATAATCAGCAGGCCCTGGCCGAGAATGAGCTTGAGAATCTGACCGCGCTGCGCGCCGAGAGCGATGCGAATGCCGATCTCATGCGTGCGCTGGCTGACGGAGCAGGAAATGACTCCGTAGATGCCGACGACGGCGAGAGCGAGACCAAGTAGGCCGAGCGCGGCGGCGAGGCCGGCGGCGAGACGGAAGAGGAGGAAGCCGGAGAGGGTGTTGAGGCTTTGCGTCATGGTCTGGGCCGTGAAAACGGGCAAGTCAGGAGCGAGGCTGTGCACAACGCCCTCGGCTTCGCGAATGATGGTGTCTGGCGGGGCCGCGCTGCGAACTTGCAGGTACTGGAGCGTGGCGAGGAGGTAGTCCTGCGCGAGAGGCAGGTAGAAATAGGCGTCAATAGGGCCGGCGAGCCCGGTGGTGCGGCTGTTTCTTGCCACGCCGACGACTTCGTAGAGAGGATTCGTGACGCCGCTGACTTTCGCGAAATGCTTGCCGATGGGATCCTGATTTGGCCAGAAGCGCTTTGCAAAGGCTTCGTTGACAATGGCGACGTAAGGCGCATTCTTCGCATCGGCGCCCGTGAAGCTGCGGCCTCGCTCGATGGGAATGCGCATCATTTCGAAATAGCCCCGCGACACGACGCTGTACCAAACGAGCGGCAGGCCCTGGCCGGGGGGAACTTGATAATCGGAAATTTTCAGGTAGTCGTTGCTGCCGACGTCGCCCAGGGGAGTGCTGCCGCCGAGCGCGGCGGCCTCGACGCCCGGAAGCGCGCGGATGCGATCGAGAAGGTCGTTGTAAAAGGCGATCCCCAGCGCCTCGTTGTAACCGACTTCGGTGGGGTCCATCGTCATGTTAACGACATTGCGCGGATCGAAGCCGAGATTCGCGTGCTGGACTGCGGCGAGGCTGCGCGTAAAGAGTCCCGCGATGACGAGGAGCATCAGCGACCCGGCGACCTGCAAAACGACGAGCGTGGTGCGGAAGCGGTTCTTGCCCGCGGCGACGCTGCGGCTCGATTCGTGGAGCGCGGCGTTGATTTGCGTACGCGACACGCGCAGCGCGGGAACGAGGCCGAAGAGAATGCCCATCAGGAGCGCAGCCGCGAAAGCGTAAGAGAAGACGCGCCAGTCGAAGCCGAAATAAATGTTCACCGGCACAGGCGTGTGGAGGTCAATCGAGGCGATGGCGCGGCTGCCCCACAGGCCGAGGAGCAATCCGGCTGCGCCGCCGATCAACGCCAGAACAATGCTTTCGGTGAGCAACTGGCGAATCAGGCGGTTGCGCGCGGCGCCGAGAGCAGCGCGGACGGCCATTTCGCGTTCGCGAATCGTGGCGCGTACGAGGAGTAGATTGGCGATATTGGCGCAGGCGAGGAGAAGCACAAGCGCGACGAGCGCGAGGAAAAGAGCGGCGGAAGTGATGAGTACGGGAGCGTTGCCCGGGTCGGGACGCGCGAAGCGTTCGGAGTAGACGCTGAGGGTCATGCCTTTGTCTGTGTCGGGATATTGCGCGGAGAGGCGCTGCGCGATGACGCTGAGCGAAGCGGCAGCATTGCTGACGCTGACGCCCTGGCGCAAGCGGCCGAGAACATAGAGATTTTGGAGAATGCGATTGACGAGGAAGTCGCTCGGCCAGCCAAGCTCGTAGTAATCGACCATCGCCAGCGGGATGTACGCCTGGACGCCAGGCGCGGGATACAAACCGTAGAAACGCGGCGGCGCGACGCCGACGACGGCGCCCGGCTTGCCGTTGATGAGAACTTTTTTGCCGATGATGGACGGATCGGCGCCGAAGCGGGTCTGCCAAAACGAATAGGAGAGGACGACGACAGGATCAGCGCCCCTGGTCTGGCCTTCTGAGGGAAGAATCAAGCGGCCGAGATAGGGCTTGAGGCCGAGCAGAGAAAAGTAATTTCCAGTGACATAGTTGGTCAGCACGCGATCGGCTTTGCCCTGGAGGCTGAGTCCGTCGAAGCCAAGCTGGAAGCCGAGGATGTCGGAAAACGCGGCGGTGGATTGCGAACGAATGTCGCGGTAATCGGCGATGGAGAATTGCGGAAGGAGCGGACCGCTGCCCTGGCGAAATGCGAGAACGGCGAGCTGGCTGGGATTTTCGACGTTGAGCGGGCGCAGGAGAAGCGAATCGATGATGCTGAAAATCGCGGTGTTGGCGCCGATGCCGAGGGCGAGCGTAACAACAGCGACGGCCGTGAAGCCCGGCGACTTGCGAAGCATGCGCAAGCCGTAGCGGACGTCTTGCATGAGGTCCTGAAGCCAATTGATCTTGCGCATCTCGCGACACTCTTCCTTGAGCTCTTCGACGCCGCCGAACTCGAGCATGGCGTGACGGCGGGCCTCATCGCGCGACATTCCGGCGGCGAGGTTGGCGGCAATTTGCTTGTCAATGTGGAGGCGCAGTTCGGAGTCGAGCTCGGCGTCCGCTGCGTTGCGGCGGAAAAGCGAACGGAAGCGCAGAGACAGTTTCGCGAAGAGGCGCATCTTGAACATCCTAGACCTCGGAAGTTTTCAGCACCAAGCCAATCGCGGAAGAAAGCCGCTCCCAGTTGGCTTCCTCGCGGTCGAGGTATTTGCGTCCGGCTTTCGTGAGCGCATAAAATTTCGCGCGGCGATTATTTTCCGAATCGCCCCATTCGGCGCGAATCCAACCTTGCTGCTCCAGGCGATGCAGCGCGGGATAAAGCGCGCCCTGGCGGACTTGCAGGACTTCGCGCGAGATCATGCGAATGCGCTGGGCGATGCCCCAGCCGTGCATGGGCTCGAGCGCGACAGTTTTCAGAATCAGAAGATCGAGTGTTCCCTGAACGAGATCGGTGGGCTTGCTCAACGTACCTCCCCTTAGTCAATGACAGGAGTGTACGCCTCTCCTGTCAATAGTCAAGGGGAAAAGATGGTGACCAGTGATCAGTGGTCAGTGGGCAGTCGAAAGCGACTACGGAATGGGCACGGCGAAGCTTTTGTCCGGGAAATGTTTCTCGTACCAGGCGATGGAGCGGTTGATGCAATCGATCTGGTGCTTCACCTCGCGTATGCCGTGGCCTTCGCGCGGATACATTACGAATTCCGTCTCGACGCCGACGTCCTTGAGCGCAATGTAAAACTGCTCGGCGTCGGGAATCGGGACGTCGGGATCATTCGCGCCGTGCATGATGAGAGTGGGCGTGGCGACCTGCGCGACGTAGCGGAGCGCGGAACGCTTCCACATGGTGTCCATCAAATCATCCTGGTGCGGCAACTGACCGAACTCCATCTGCTCATATTGGTTGTAATACGTCAGGTAGTTGTAGCTGACCAGATTCGTGATTCCCGCGATGGGAATCGCGGCCCTGAACTCGCGCGTCTGCGTAATGAGCCAGTAGCTGAGCTGGCCGCCGTAGCTGACGCCTTCGACGCCCATGCGCGCGGGATCAATCCACGCATAGCGGCGAATCGCCGCGCTGACACCGTAGAGAACGTCCTGCGCCTCGTTTCCATTCTGATCGCCGAAAACGGCATCGGCAAACGACTGGCCGTAGCCCGTCGAGCCGCGGTAATTGACATGAAGCACGGCCCAGCCGCGCGCGGCAAAAACTTGGTCGCGGAAATTGAATTCGGGGCCGTTTTGGCCGTGAGGCCCGCCGTGAATATTCACAATGAGAGGATGCTTCGAGCCGGGCGCGAGGCCCAGTGGTTTCACGAGGAACGCCTCGACGTTAAATTTGCTGTCGTTGCTGATGAAATCGAAGGAATCGACGTCGGCGACCTGCTTGCCGCGAAGAACGTCCGCGTTCAAGTCGGTCAACTGCTTCGCCGATTCGCCGGATTTCCAGAACAGTTCGGACATATCGCGCGGACCGGTGAAGCTATAAGCGACGCCGCCGGGCTTGCCGACGGAAAATGAACCGACAGCACCGCGATCGTTCACGACCGCTTCCGGCTTGCCGCCAACCACGGAGAGGCGATAAAGATGATTGCTGCCGCGATCCTGCACGGTGAAATAAATCGCGCGCCCGTCGGCGGACCACTGCGGCGCGCCTTGCCGGTCGTCAATGACGCCGCCAATTTCACGCCGAGCGCTGCCATCGGCATTCATCACCCAGACGTGCGTGTCTTCCATCGTCGTCTCGCGATCCGTGAGCCCGCGCTTCGTGCCGCGAAACGCGATCATTTTTCCGTCTGGCGACCACACGGGGTCGTATTGCGTGCTTTCGAGCGTGGTGAGTTGGCGGATTGCGCCGTCTGCGGGATTCAGCGCGAAAATATTATAGTGAAAGAATTGATCGGCGTAGGGCGAGCGGTCGGAGCAAAACAAAATCGTCGAGCCATCAGGCGACCAGTCGATCGAATGCTCGTAGTAATTGCCTTCGGTGAGCTGGCGGACGCCCTTCGTGGCGACATCGACGATGAAAATGTGCAAGCGACGATTGTCGTTCCACGGCTTGATGCCTTCGCCGGCGGTGGGGCGCCAGAGGTAACGCGTGAAGACCATTGGATCGCCGCTGGCCGCGGCGGTTTCGGGGCCGGGCGTGGCGGAAATGAAAGCAATCTGCTTCCCATCGGGCGACCACGCCACATCGTTGCCCTGCCCCGGCAGCGGCGAGTTTGTGCCTTGCGTTTCCGCGAGGAATGTTTTGTTGGAGCCGTCGGGATGCGAGACGACGAGACCGCTTTTGCCATCGGCTTCGCCAGAATAGGCGATCCACTGGCCATCATGCGACCAGACGGCGTCGGAGGTGACTTCATTTTCGCCGCCGAGGCGCGTTGATTTGCCGCTCGCGACGTCGAGAACCCAAAGCTGCGGATACGGCCTGCCGGGACGATCGAGATTGATCACCGCGTAGGCGATTTTGCCGCCATCGGGCGAGAGCGCGACTTCGCCGACCTCGCGGAAGCGCGAAAGATCGCTGCTTTGGATGCGATCCTGCTGCGCGCGGGCGGGCGAGGCAAAAACAAGAATGAATAAACACGCGGGGATCGCAAGAACGAAACCTGAACCGATGCCGGCAACTCTTCGCATAAGATCTTCCTTTCTGCTCAATGATTGCGTGGCCACGCAACAGCGTGGATTCAAACTGCGGCTGCGAAATGCAAATTGCTGCGGAGCCGAGCGGGATTCTATCCAAAGAGGCGGCGCGCCGCGCAGATTTTTTTTCAGCAGAAGCGAGGCGCGACAATTTCGCGATGCGAGCCGCAGACGAGGTGCGAACCAACCGCGCAATCGAGCATCTGCGCTACAATAGCCTGCGGTATCGGAGGAATGGATGCTGCATCGCTTCGTCTTCCACAATGACCGGCTTCAGCCCATGGAAGAAGTGCGGCTATCGCCCGGGCAAGCCGGCCTGCTGAGCGGATGGGGGCTCTTCACCACACTGCATATATTCGACGGCGAACCTTTCGCTTTCGAGCGCCACTGGAGACGGCTGGAAAAGGACGCGGCGCGGACGCATTGCCCGTTTCCGTTCGAGGCAGAGCGCGTGCGCGAGCAACTGCGCGAAGTGCTCCGCGCGAACAAAGTGAAGGAAGGTTGCGCGCGAATCTACGTGATTTACAACCAGGTCGGCCACTGGCGCAGCGACGAGAAGATGCCGAAAGCGGATGTGTTGCTTTATTCCACGGACCTGCCCGCGTATCGCGAGCCGGCGCGGCTGGGGCTGCGCGAGCACGGGCGCCACGCCGCTTCGCCGCTCGCGGGAGTGAAAGTGACTTCGTGGCTGAATAACGTGTGGAATTTGTACGAGGCGCATCAGGGCGGATTCGACGAAGTCGTGCTGCTCAACGAGCGCGGCGAGGTGGCCGAATGCACGGCCGCGAATATTTTCTGCGTCCGCGGAGGGCGCGTGCTGACGCCTCCGCTGGGCTCCGGCTGTCTGGAAGGCGTCACGCGAAGCGTGCTGCTCGAAATCGGACCGAAGGCGGGAGTGCCGTGCGAGGAAAAAACTTTGCGGCCTGAGGATCTCTATGCCGCCGACGAGGTTTTCATTTCTTCGACGAACCGGAATTTGCTGGGGGTGGGCGAGGTCGCGGGGCATCGTTTCGCGGAAGCACCAGGGCCCGTGACGCGCAAACTCGACGAAGCATTCAGCGCATATATAAAGGAGTATCTTGCGCGGCGCGCGGCTGCGGCGAGAACTTGAATTCGGAATGGCCGCGTCAAACAATTCATTTTGATATACGCAGAGAATTAGAGGCTTGAAAGGAGCGGAAAATGACAGATTTAGCGAGCAAAACGTGCGTTCCGTGCCGCCGAGGCGTGCCGCCGCTCAAAGGAAAAGAGCTCGACGCATTCGTGAAGCAAGTCGCGGGATGGAATGTGGTGAACGGACATCACATCACGAAGACGTTCACGTTTCCGGACTTTGTGAAGGCGCTGGCGTTTGTCAACAAAGTGGGCGCGGTGGCCGAAGAACAGGGCCACCATCCGGATATCCTGCTTTCGTGGGGCAAGGCGGAAATCACCACCTGGACGCACAAAATTGACGGCCTGACGGAAAGCGATTTTATCCTCGCGGCAAAGATCGACCGCTTGCTAGCCTAAGTACTCTCCGCGCCGAGCGCGCGGACTTTGTTTCCCGCGCTGCCTTGAGTCGCCGCGAAGCGCGGTGCTATCCTCGAATCGTGGCAAAAGAGAATTCATCTCAACAATCGGGCGCTCAACCATCAGGCGCGGCGAGCGAACAGTTCCAGGCGCTGCTCGAAGTCTCGGAATCCATCTCGCTCCACCGCGACCTCGCGCCGCTGTTCCACGATCTGGCGCTGCGGCTTTGCGGCATCGTACAGTTCGATTTCCTGGCGCTGATTCTCTACGACCCGGAGCGGGGAGTGATGCAGTTGCGCATCTGCGAAAGTGCCAAGCCCAGCCCCGCGGTGCCCAGCATTGATTTGAAACTCGACGAATCGCCAAGCGGGATTGTACTCCAGACGCAGAAGCCCGTCGCGATATCGTCTCTGGCGAACGAGACGCGGTTTCCGCGTCTTCGTGAATTTCTGGCGCAGCAGGGCGTTGAATCCATTTGCGCGGTTCCGTTGAGCACGGCGCAGCGGCGGCTGGGCACATTGGGATTTGGGAACCGACGCACGTACGAATATTCCAGCGCGGAAATCAGCCTCATGGAGAGGATCGCGCGGCAGGTCGCCGTCGCCGTGGACAATGCGCTCAATTATCAGAGGGCGCAGTCGTATCAGCATCAGCTGATTCGCGAGCGTGACCGGCTGCGAGCGCTGCTCGATTTGACGAACGTGGTTGTTTCAAAACTGGATTTGCAACAACTATTTCAGGCGATCGCGGCGAGCCTTCGGAAGTTGCTGGAGTGCGAATACGTCAGCCTGGCGATTTATGACCCGGAGACGCGTCGGATGCACATTCGCGCGCTCGATTTTCCAGGAGGCAGGGGATTCCTGCAGCCAGAGATGAGCCTGCCCGCGGAGCAGACGCCCGCGGGGCGGGCCTATGCCACGCGGCAGCCAGTGCTGATTGATGAGCAGGAGTTGGCGCGAATGAATCCTGAGCTTGCGGCACTCGTCACGTCCGAAGGGTTGCGCAGCGGAGTTTCGCTGCCGCTCCTCACACCTCAGCGCGCCATCGGCGCGATGAATCTGGCGAGCCGGCGCGAAAACGCATTTTCTCCGGAGGACGTTGAATTTCTCCGCCTCGTCGCCGGGCAAATTGCGATAGCCGTGGAAAATGCACTCGCCTATCGCGAAGTGGAGCAAAGCAAGGAAAAATTGAAGGAAGAAAAACTCTACCTGGAAGATGAGATTCGCAGCGAACACAATTTCGAGGAGATGATCGGCGAGAGCGCGACGTGGAAGCGCATTCTCGATCAGCTCTCGACCGTTGCGGGCACGAATTCGACGGTATTGATTCTGGGCGAAACGGGAACAGGCAAGGAATTGATTGCACGCGCGATTCACAACCATAGCGCGCGGCGCGAACGAACGTTCGTGCGACTCAACTGCGCGGCGATTCCGACGGGACTTCTGGAATCGGAGCTTTTCGGCCACGAGAAAGGCGCATTCACAGGCGCGATCTCGCGGCGCATCGGACGATTCGAACTGGCGGATCACGGCACGCTCTTCCTGGACGAAATCGGTGATATCCCCCTCGAACTTCAGCCGAAGTTGCTTCGCGTGTTGCAGGAGCAGGAGTTCGAGCGCCTGGGGAGCACAGGGACGACGCGCGTGGACGTCCGCCTCGTCGCAGCGACGAACCGGAACCTGGAAGAGATGGTGGCGGAAGGAAAATTCCGCAACGATCTTTACTATCGCTTGAACATATTCCCGATTCAAGTGCCGCCACTGCGAGAGCGCAAAGAAGACATTCCACTGCTGGTGCGCCATTTCGCGCAGAAACATGCGCGAGAGCTGAACAGGAAAATCCTGACCGTGTCGAGCGAAGGTATGGACGCAATCCTCCAGTACCCGTGGCCGGGCAATATTCGCGAACTGGAAAACTTCATCGAGCGCGCGATTATTCTTTCGCCCGGGTCTGAGTTACAAATTCCGGTCGCGGAATTGCGGCGAAGGGAGCGAGAGCTTCCAGGGGAGTCAAAGACTCTTGTGGAAGCGGAGCGCGAGCATATCTTACGAGCCCTCTCCGAAACGCAGTGGATCATCAGCGGGCCCAACGGCGCGGCCAGGCGCCTTGGAATGAAACGGACGACCCTGCAATCGAAGATGAGGAAGCTAGGAATCGACCGCCAGACGCAAAATGCAATGATGCGCCGAAATTAAGTCATCTGCCGATATGTCGGCACGTATTTTCATAGGCTTTCCCCACCTGCTTTAACATTTCAGCCTACTCATTTGCATCATTTTGTTTATCAAATACTTACGAAATGCCGTAATTTCGTCACTATGGCATTATACCTGCGTTATGTATCCGCGATTGCGAACATGAATCTATGATGAAGGCAACGACAGAACGGAAGGCGGAAGGGACCTTGGTGATGGTGGAGGGGAGGATCGCGGGGCCTTGGGTTGGAGAGCTTGAGCAAGTCTGGGCTCAACTACAAGCTGGTGAAGGGAGACAGGCCATTACGATCGAATTGAAGGACGTGACGTTTATAGATGAAGCTGGAAAGGGGCTCCTGCGCCGGATGGCGGACTCCGGAGCCACAATTCGCGGAGGCGGGTGCGCTACCTCAGCCATCGTCCGCTCCATTATTCCATCGGACAAGAATTCGTCGTCTCAGGCCTCGTCACCGGCATCGGTTTCGCGCAAACGGCGAGGCGGCAGATTCGCTTACCTGCTAATGGGGCTGCTCGTCTTCAGTGGACTTGCCGCGCAGGCGCAGCCGAAGCCGGCGATCAAGCTCAATCTGCACGATGCGGTCGAGATGGCGCTTAAACAGAATCCGCAGGTACAGATCGCCGCGTTGAATCTGGCGGAGAGTCAGAAGGACAGCGCGGTCGCGTTCTCCGCGCTCTTGCCTGAAGCCGATTTCAATGTTTCCGATCGCGCCATGCGAACGAATCTTCGCGCGAATCTTGGATTTGCGGTTCCCGGGTTTCCGGATCATGCCGGGCCGTTCCAGGTGTTTCAGACCGGCTCGACGTTCTCCACGCCAATTCTGGATCTTTCGCTCTGGAGAAAATGGCAGGCTTCGCGCAAGAACATCACGAGCACGGACGAGCAGCGAGTTTCCATTCGCGAGCAGGTGGTTTTGCTCGTCGTGTCGCAATACCTCTCGAGTTTGCGCGCGAGCGCCGAAGTGCAGGCCGCGCAATCGCGCGTAAGCCTGGCGCAGGCCCTCTATGATCAATCTTCGGACCTTGAAAAGCACGGCGCGGCGACCAGCGTGGATACGCTCCGCGCCAACGTCGAGCTGCAAAACGAAAAGCAGCGGCTGCTGGAATCGCAGACGAACGAGAAGATTGCACTCTACGGCCTCTCCAAGCTCCTGGATCTCGATCCGCAGCAGGCAATCGAGCTCGATGACACGCAGAATTTCTCCAAGATCACGAATGAAAGTGTGGAGGCCGATCTCGCCGCGGCGTACAAAGCGCGTCCGGAGATGAAGGCGCTCCTCGCCGAGCAGCAATCCCTGCATTATCAAAAGAGTGCGACAAGCGACTCGCGTTTGCCGGCATTGCGCTTCGACGGCAATTACGAACAGCAGGGACTTTCCTCGAGCAGCGTGATTCCGACCTACGTCTACCAGGCCAGCGTGAATTTTCCGCTGTTCACCGGCGGGCGCATCCGCGCGGAGCTTGCCCGCGAGAAACTGGAACTTGAGAAGAATTCGCAGCGAATCACGGATGAGCGGAATCAAATTGCTTTGGAAGTGCAGTCGGCTGCCGCGCAGGAAGACGCCGCCAAGAATGAAGTTGAAGTCGCGAACCTGGGAGTCGAGCTGGCGCAGCAGGAAGTGAGCCAGGCGCGGGACCGCTTCCAGGCCGGCGTCGCGGACAACATCGAAGTCATCAGCGCGCAGGATGCGCTGGCGCGGGCCAACGACAATCAGATTTCGGCGCTGTACCGCTACAACCAAGCGCGCGCGGATCTGGCGCGGGCCACGGGACAAATCGAATTGCTTTATACCAAGTGAGGAAGGTCGGAAAATGACGACGAAAACGACGGAACTCGAACTGGAAAAAGAAACGGCACCGGGCCCGGCCGAACAATCGCCGGCTCCGCAAAAAGCCTCGCCGCTGCAGAAGCCACAGGTCCGCCGGCTGCTGTTTGGCGCCGCGGCGGTTGTGGCGATTGCCGTGCTCGCACTCTGGGCGTATTACCGGAATCGCGTCTCCACGGACGACGCGCAGGTCAATGGGCACATTATTCCCATCGCGTCGAAAGTTTATGGAAACGTAGCAGAAGTCCTTGTCAGGGACAACCAGCCGGTGACCAAGGGCGAAGTGCTCGTCCGGCTGGACCCGCGCGACTACCAGGCCAAGGTGGATGAGGCGCAGGCAGCGCTGGATCTGTCACTGGCGCGAGCGCGCGCGGCGAAAGTGACCGTGCCGCTCACGTCGGAAACCACTCACAGCGGCACGACGGATGCGGACGCGGCTCTTGCTGCGGCGAACGCGAATTACGAGCAGTCAAAACTCGCCCTGGAACAGGCTTCCACGGCAGGGCTCGCGTATGCGGAAGCAAATGTGCAAAAGCGCCAGGCGGAAAACCAGAAAGCGCAAGCGGACCTCGTGCGCATGAAGCCGCTCGCGGCGAAGGACGAAATCTCGCAGCAGCAATATGACGCGTTCGTCGCCTCGGCGGACGTGGCGAAGAGCAACCTGGACGCCGCGCAGCAAGATCTCGCACTGGCGCAGCAGACTGTCGCCGTCCGGCAAGCAGAGGTCGCTTCCGCGAATGCCAAAGTGCAGCAGGCGCAGGCGCGAATCACGTCCGCGAAGGCGAATTTGCGGCAAGTGACGATCCGTTCGGCCGATGCCGCTTCCGCACTCGCGCAGGTGGAGCAAGCGCAGGCCAATCTCGAGGCGGCGAAACTGAACCTCGGCTATACGACGGTCGTCGCTCCCGAAGATGGGCGAGTGACGAACAAATCCGTCGAAGTTGGCCAGGTGCTTCAGCCCGGCCAGGGAATGCTGGTACTAATTCCGCTGAACGACGTTTGGGTGACGGCGAATTTCAAGGAAACGCAACTTGCCAAAGTGCGCCCCGCCGACCGCGCGGAAATTTACGTCGATATGTATGGCAAGACGTTTGCGGGCCACGTGGACTCCGTTGCCGGCGCGACCGGCTCTCGGCTGAGCCTTCTGCCGCCGGAAAACGCGACGGGAAACTTCGTGAAAGTCGTCGAGCGAATACCCGTGAAGATCCTTCTCGATCCGATTCCTCCCGAACAGGCGATTCTGCGCCCGGGCATGAACGTGGAAGCGACGATCATCACCAAGTAGGCACACGATGGCGACCTTAGCACTACCGCGCGAACGCACCGACGAGGTCAATCCCTGGCTGATCGCCATCACGGTGATGCTGGCGACGTTCATGGAAGTCCTCGACACGAGCGTCGCCAACGTTTCGCTACCACACATCGCGGGGAATTTGAGCGCCGGCGTTGACGAAAGCACGTGGGTGCTTACGTCCTACCTCGTCTCGAACGCGATCGTGCTGCCGCTGACCGGATGGTTCTCCAGCGTTTTTGGCCGCAAGCGTTTTTACATGGCTTGCGTGGCGATTTTCACGGTCAGCTCGTTTCTCTGCGGGCTGGCGCCAAGCCTGCCGCTTCTGGTTTTGTTCCGCGTCATTCAAGGGGCCGGCGGCGGTGGCCTGCAACCGATTTCGCAGGCGATTCTGGTGGACCATTTCCCCCGCGACAAGCAGGGCATGGCCATGGCGATTTATGGCATGGGCGTGGTGGTCGCGCCGACGATTGGCCCGACACTCGGCGGCTGGATCACGGACAATTTCACCTGGCGCTGGATTTTCTTCATCAATATTCCCGTTGGCATACTTTCGATATTGATGACGTCGCTGCTTATCAAGGACCCGGGCCACATGATCCGCCGAAAATTGCGGATTGATTATATCGGCCTTGGCCTGCTGAGTGTCGGGCTGGGCTTCCTGCAAGTCGTTCTCGACAAAGGGCAGCGCGACGATTGGTTCGGCTCGAATTTCATCGTTTGGGCGACCGTCATCGCGGGAGCGGCCTTGATCGGAGCGATCATCTGGGAACTGCTGCAGAAGGATCCGATCGTGGATTTGCGGTTGCTGAAAGAACGCAATTTCTCCGTCGCGCTCTTCACGATGTACGTGCTCGGCTTCGTGCTTTACGGCACGACGGTCTTGCTCCCCATCTTGCTGCAAACATTGATGGGATACACGGCCATGCAAAGCGGAGTCGTGCTCCTGCCGGGCGGCGTCGTCTTGCTGATGACGTTGCCATTCGTCGGCATCCTGCTCAGCAAATTCGAGGCGAGGTGGCTGGTCGTCGCGGGGCTGGCTATTATTGGCACGGGGCTTTTCGCCATGTCGCACTTCAATCTTGAAATGGGTACGAACACTCCCATCAACGTCTGGATCATTTCCCGGTTCGGCATGGCGTTCATGTTCGTGCCCATCAACGTGATCGCCTTCTATTACGTGCTGCCGAAAAAAATCAACGACGCGACGGGCCTGATCAACCTCGCGCGCAACGTCGGCGGCAGCATGGGAATTTCATTCGTGACGACGCTGCTCGATCGCGGCGCGCAATTTCATCAGAGCGTACTGGCGGCCCACGTGACTCCGCTGAGCCAGAATCTGCAAGCCGCGCTGCGCGGAATGGAGCAACGGTTCATCGAGCATGGCTCGAGCGCCGCGCAGGCGCTGACTCAGGCCGAAAAAATGATTTACGCGACGGTGCAGCGGCAGGCTATGATGCTGTCGTTCATCGATGATTTCCGCATCATGGCGATCATCACGCTGCTTATGATTCCGTTCATGTTCATTTTGAAGAAAGCGAAGCCAGGCAAGCGAAGCGTGCCGGTGCATTAACCGCAGGCGCCCCAGCCCGAAACGAGAATCAGTCAGGAAGTCAGTGTTTCAGTTCTGGCACAGCCCGGGAACGAAAAATTGACGCCCATCCGCCGCAATCCTAAATTGTGTACGTACCTCTCGGAGGCGCATATGCGAGACCAACTTCGCTGCGCTCTAGCTCTTCTCCTCGCCGTATGCCTCGCTGCCCTGCCGGTGATGGCTGCTCCCAATCGCGCGATGGGATACGTGCTGCAGGCGCAGGCCGCGCAACTCGACGGCAACAGCGCAATCAACGGCACAAATGTCTACGCCGGCGACGTCGTCGAGACCGAGATTGGCGGCTCACTTCGGCTTCAAATTGCCGCGAGCCAGATTTACCTCTTCGGCTCGACCGCGGCGACGCTGAACGAAGATCAATCCGGCGTCGCAACCATGCTAACGTCCGGCACCGCGGGATTTTCTGCAGCACCTGGGGGGGCTGTCTCGATCTGCGCGCTCGACGTCACCGTGCGGCCAAAGGCTGCAGAAGTCACGCACGCGCAGGTGACCGTCGCGGGGCCGCAGGAACTGCTTGTCACGAGTTTCCGCGGAGCGCTCGAACTGGACCTTGGCGGAAAATCCTATTCCGTCGCTCCGGGACGCACGTACAAAGTGGATGTTCAGTCAGCCGATCGGTCGCAGATGGACGCCGGCCGTCACGTGGCGCGGAAGCAAGGCGGCCTCATCATCGTAGTCTTTGCCGGAGTACCAGCACTCGGCGCGGGCCTCTTCATCTATCACGAGCTTCACGAAAGCCCGGAAAAACCATAAGACAAGCTCTCGGTTTTGCGCGAATGCCCGCGCAGAGGCGTTTCGTCCCGCTGCGTCCGGCGAAAATTTGCCACGTCATACTGCCTCAGTTAGAATGACCACTTTTAATTCACAGCTTTAGTTCGCCGACGGAAAAACAGCACTGGAATTTTTCCTGGCGCCGAGACAGGAAGGGCAATTCGCGCTGATGGGCGAAATCCTCCTCGAAAACACGCTGACGAACCGCAAGGAAGCATTCGCGCCGCTTCATCCCGACGAAGTGCGAATGTACACCTGCGGTCCGACGGTCTACGACTACGCGCACATCGGCAATTACCGCACGTTCGTTTTCCAGGATATTTTGCGGCGCTTTTTGCGCTCGCGCGGCTTCCGCATCCATCAGGTGATGAATCTGACCGACGTGGACGACCGCATCATCCTGAATGCAGCCGAGCGCGGGGTAAGCATTTTCGACTACACCGCGAAATACATTGAAGCGTTCAAAGAAGACATGAACGCACTTAGCCTCGAGCCGCCCGAACAGCTCGTCCGCGCGACGGACCACATCGAGGACATGGTCAAGCTGATCGAGCAGCTCGAAGCGAAGGGATTGACGTATCGAAGCGAAGGCTCGATCTACTACCGCATTTCCAAATTTCCGAAATATGGCAGGCTTTCGAAAGTGGACATGAACGGAATTCAGGCCGGCGCGCGCGTGGACGTGGATCGTTACGAAAAGGCAGACGCGCGCGACTTCGCGCTCTGGAAAGCGCCCAAGCCGGGTGAGTTTTTCTGGGAGACGCGCATCGGCCCGGGCCGCCCGGGATGGCACATCGAATGTTCCGCGATGGCGATGAAATATCTCGGCGACACGCTCGACATCCACACGGGGGGAATCGATCTCGCGTTCCCGCATCACGAAAACGAGATCGCGCAGAGCGAAGCGGCCACGGGCCATCCTTTCGTGCGTTTCTGGCTGCACGCCGAGCACTTGATCATCGATGGCGAGAAGATGTCGAAATCGCTGGGAAATTTTTTCACGCTGCGCGATCTGCTCCAGAAAGGCCACAAGCCTTCGACGATCCGCTATCTTCTCGCGTCAGTTCCCTATCGCCGCCAATTGAATTTTACAAACGAAAGCGTGCAGCAGGCGGCGAGCTCGGTCGAGCGATTGCGGAATTTCGTGGCGCGGCTGAAGGAAGGGAAGTTCGCGCCCGGCTTCAACGCTGAAATGCAGAAGCGAGCTGAAAAAGCGGAAGCGGATTTCGAGGCGGGGCTCGCGGACGATTTGAACACGGCGCTGGCGCTGGCGGCAATATTCGATCTGGTCCGCGATGTGAATACGGCGATCGATCACGGCGAATTTCATCAGATGGACGTGGCTCACGTGCTTGCGGCGATGAAGAAATTCGATGCAATCTTCGCGGTGATCAAAGACGAAGATGGACAGAAACTTCGCGCGCTGGGATTCAAGCCGAGCGCCTCGGAAATGAGCGCTGCGGAGATCGACGCCTTGATCGCCGACCGGCAAGCGGCGCGCAAGCAGCGCGACTTCAAGCACGCCGATGAAATTCGCAAACAGCTCGAAGATCGTGGTATTCTTTTGGAAGACACGCGTGACGGCGCTGTCCGCTGGAAAAAGAAGTGACTCTCCGATTCCAAAATCCGCTCTCCTGGCACAGCCTGCCTTCGCGCCAGCGCCCCAGTTTGTTCGGCGTTGACTAAGCATTCTTCCTCCTCTCGCAGGTGACCGCAGGCACACGTCTGCGGCGGAAAATTCCATTCAGGAGGAAGAAATGAAGAAAGCCAAGGATTGCAAGCTCCCCTGCCTCGTCACCCCGCTCCCGGGGCCGAAGGCCAAGAAGCTGGTGGGACTCGACAGTACATACGTTTCGTCGTCCTACACGCGCAGCTATCCGCTGGTCGCGAAGACGGGCCGCGGCGCGATCGTCGAAGACGTAGATGGCAACCGGTTCCTCGACTTCGCCGCCGGCATCGCCGTCGTCGCGACGGGCCATTGCCACCCCGAAGTCGTCGCGGCGATTCAAAAGCAGGCCGGCGAATTGATCCACATGTCCGGCACCGATTTTTATTACGAGAACATGGTCGAACTGGCCGAAAAGCTGGGGAAACTTGCTCCGGGAAAGGATCCGAAGCGCGTTTACTTCGGCAATTCCGGCACGGAAGCAATCGAAGCGGCGATGAAGCTCGCGCGCTATCACACCAAGCGCGACAAATTCATCGCCTTCTATGGATGCTTCCATGGCCGCACGTTTGGCTCTCTCTCCCTCACAGCCAGCAAATCCGTCCAGCGCAAATCGTTCGGTCCGTTGCTGCCGGGCGTCGCTCACATTCCCTATCCCGATCCGTACCGCTGCACCGCCGGCCATAAGCCCGACGCGTGCGGCGGAGAAGTGCTTGAGTTTCTCGAAGACCAGGTCTTCCATCGGCTCATCGATCCCGCCGACGTGGCGGCGATTTTCATCGAGCCGGTTCAAGGGGAAGGCGGCTACGTTTCCGCGCCGGCCGCTTTCCTGCAGGCGCTCGAACGCATCTGCCGTCAGCACGGAATCCTGCTCGTTGCCGACGAAGTGCAGTGCGGCATGGGCCGCACGGGAAAATGGTGGGCTTCGGAGTACGCTGGAATCGATCCCGACATCGTCTGCGTGGCGAAAGGAATTGCCTCCGGCATGCCGCTGAGCGCAACAATCTCCCGCGCGAGCATCATGAACTGGCCGCCGGGCGCGCACGCCTCCACGTTCGGCGGCAATCCCGTTTGCGTTGCGGCTTCACTGGCTACGATCGATCTGATTGAGAAACAATATATGGAAAACGCGCGCCGCATGGGCCAGTTCATTTTGAAAAAGACAGCGGACTGGCGCGACCGTTATCCCATCGTCGGCGATATTCGCGGCAAAGGCCTGATGATCGGCGTCGAAATCGTACGCGACCAGCGCACGAAGGAGCGCGCCGGCGACCTGCGCAACAAAATCGTCGAGCGCGCCTTCTTCAAAGGCCTCCTGATTCTCGGAGCGGGCGAAAACACGATTCGCATTGCGCCGCCTCTTGTCATCGACGAGGAACAGGCAGAATATGCTCTGCGCGTGCTCGGCGAGTGCATCGCCGAGGTGCAATAGGCGCGCCACGCGCCTTCTGAATCGGCTCAACCGTGTTCGCGGAGGAAAATTTGCCGCGCATTTTGGACGTCGGCTGCGGCCAGAAGAAATTTCCGGGCTCCATCGGCATCGATATGAATCCGGACACCGCGGCCGACGTTCTCTGCCATCTCGATCGCGGCTCGCTGCCGTTTCGCGACAGCGTCTTCGACGAAGTGCACGCGACGCATTTGATCGAGCACGTGGACAACGTCATCCGCACCATGGAGGAGTTTCACCGCGTGACGCGTCCGGGCGGCGTAATTGTGATTGTCACGCCGCATTACACCGATTTCAGCTCGTTTTGCGATCCGACGCACAAGTGGCACTTGAATAGCTTTTCGTTCCGCTACTTTTATCCAGGCGGTATCCATGGCGACGATCACTGGTACACGCGCGCGCGCCTGCGAGAGCGGCGATTAAACGTCCGCCTGCTCCAGGTCTGGCGGTACATGGGATTCGAATTTCTCGTGAACCACTCGCTGCGCTTCCGGCGGTTTTGGGAATTTTATCTGTGCTACGTCGTCCGCGGGAAAGTGATGACGTTTGAGCTGGAGGTTCTGAAGTAGCGATGCCTTTCGTTTCGCGAACAATCTTCGGCCTTGTCCAATTCGCCGCGCGGCATGGCCTGGCCGAAGCGCAAGCCGACGAATCCGCGAAAGAGCAGGCTCGCCGCACCGGCGTGCGCGGCGAGACATACGCGTATTGGTATTTGCGTCGGCACGGCTACATCATGGTCGGTCGAAATTACCGTGCGCCTGACGCGAAGGGCGAGATCGACATGATTGGTTACGACGGGCCTGTACTTGCGTTTGTCGAAGTGAAAACCCGCAGCGGCACCGAGGAAAATCCAGGTCGTCCCGAGGAGGCTGTCACTCCCGAGAAGCGGACGCACGTCGAGCGCATGGCTCGACGATTCAAGCTTGAGCGCCGCGCGACGGGAACATCCTGGCGCTTCGACGTAGTCGCCATCGAAAATCGTCCTCACCGTTCGCCGATAATTCGTTTGCATAAAGGAGCTTTCGCTGCCGGGAATTAACATTTGTCGCGAAAAGCGCGTGTTGCGCCTCAATTCTTCTCTCGCAAGGAGTAAGATAAAATAGTGGATTCGGCTTGTTGCCGTTCGCAAGCCCGGAGGATAAAGGTTGCCCGATCTACGGAAAGACCCGATCACAGGCCGCTGGGTAATCATTTCCAGCGAAAGGGGGAAACGGCCTTCCGACTTCGTCCGCGAAAGCGTGCAGATGAAAGGAAGCGCGAACTGTCCCTTCTGCCCCGGAAATGAAAGTAAGACGCCGCCGGAGATTCTCGCCTATGGGCGCAATGGCAGTGGCAAGGATTCTCCCGGTTGGAGCATCCGCGTGGTGCCCAATAAATTCCCCGCGCTCGGAATTGAAGGCGATATCGACCGTCAGGGTGAGGGCCTCTTCGACCGCATGAACGGCGTCGGCGCGCACGAAGTCATCATCGAAACGCCCGAGCACATGAGCACCCTCGCGACGCTGCAGGAACGGGCCGTCGAAGAAGTCCTCTGGGCCTATCGTGACCGCGTCCTCGACCTCAAAAATGACCGGCGCTTCCGCTACATCCTGCTCTTCAAGAATCACGGCGAAGCCGCCGGCGCGTCTCTCGAGCACCCGCATTCGCAGCTGATCGCGCTTCCGATTGTTCCCAAACGCGTTCGCGAAGAAGTGGACAACTCTCGCCGCTACTTCGACGTCAAGGAGCGCTGCATCTTCTGCGACATGATTCGCCAGGAGATGGAGACCGGCACGCGCGTGATTCTCGGCAACGACCAATTCATCGCCCTCGCGCCTTACGCGCCGCGTTTCCCGTTCGAAACCTGGATTCTTCCGCGACAGCACAGCTCTTCGTTCGAGAATCAGTCGAGCCCGGTTTACACCAGCCTTTCGAAACTCCTCCGCGAATTTCTCGCCCGCCTCGATGCCGTGTTGAATCGTCCCGCGTACAATTACGTCATTCACACGTCTCCCATCGGCGAGGAAATCAACGATCATTATCACTGGCACATGGAAATGATGCCCAAGCTGACTCGCGTCGCGGGTTTCGAATGGGGAACCGGCTTCTATATCAATCCCACGCCGCCGGAGGAAGCAGCGCGGTTTTTGCGCGAAGCAAAAGTCTGAAGCCAGACTGAAGATTACACCAGGACTTCCGGAACTTCCATCCTGCCGCCGCGGAACGCGGATTCAAACGCCGCCACCACTTTCGGATCGAAATCCGTCCCCGCGCCTTTCAGGATGATGTCGCGCGCCTCAAATGGCGACATCGCCTTGCGATACGGCCGGTCGCTCACCAGCGCGTCAAACACGTCTGCGACGGTGATAATTCGCGCTTCGATTGGAATGTCTTCGCCTTGTGTCGGATGGTAGCCCGACCCATCGAACTTATCGTGATGCGCCAGGATAATCGGCAGCACGCGCCGCAACGTTCCTCCTACGGCGACGGGCCGCAGCGCCTCGACTCCTCGCGGCAGATGCGCCTGCACCTCGTCAATCTCGTCCGCCGACAGCCGCGCCGATTTGTAGAGAATGTTGCGGCTCACTTCCAGTTTCCCGATGTCGTGCAGCAGCGCCGCCGCGCGAATGTCCTCGATTTGTTCGTCCGGCAAACCCAGTTCCGCGCCGAGGCGCGCGGCATAGACCGACACGCGATAGGAATGATTCTGCGTGTATTTATCGTTAGAAATCACCTGGCACAAAATCTGCAGCACGCCGAAATACGTTTCGCGCAGCTCCGTCATTCCCTGCTCTTTCACTTCGTAGAGCGTGCCCATCGCGTACGCGGTAACAATCAGAAAACCGCCCCAGACGGTTACGTCCGACCAGCCAATCAAGTGGTGCGCCTGGATTCCCAGGCCCGCGGCCAGCGCCACGGGATTCATCAAGTTCAGCCAGCAAACGATCAGCACGGAGGCCAGCGCCGTTTGCACCGCTCGCGAGCGGCCGAAGTAATACGCAGCGAAAAGCGTCGGAAGGTTATAGAAAGTCAGGACAAGCCGCTCGCCCGCAACGAAGAAATTGATGATTCCCGCGAAGGCGATAATCGAAAAGATGAGCAGGAGCTCCTTGTTGACCTCCATCGTTCGGGACAGCCACGATTTCCTCACGGAACGTCCTCCTCGGGGGCGCTGCAACTCAGCGGGTGCATGACCTATAAGCACCATCGTAACAGTCACCCACGGCAGCCCGCTCGAACTACTCCCTGCCCGTTCGCCAACCGTGCAACTGTACTTCCGTTTTTTCAGCCTGTACGTTCGTACAGGCGCATCCTTCGGGATTTCCTGGCGTCCTTTCGTGTTCATTCGCTTGTTTGAAAATCCGACGCAACGCGTTACATAACGATTTGTACTCGTAGCTTTTCCAGTCCGTAGCAATTTCAGGGGCGGGATGGTAACTTGAAGTCAGAACAGTTTATTTCAGCCCGGAAAGTATTGCGGAGAGCAAAATGACCTGGGGTCAGAGGCGCACGCTGATCATCGTCATCGTCATCGTAATCTTCATCGGAGTCATCTGGGCGTTTTCGCGTGGCCCTTCGATCTCGTCGAATTCCGTTCTGGTCCTCGATCTCGATGGCTCGATCGTCGAACAGCGGCCCGCCGATCTTTCCGCGGCTCTTTTCGGCTCACATGCGCTCGTTCTCCATGAAATCACTGACGCCCTCGATCAGGCCCGCACCGATTCCCGCGTCAACGGCCTGGTCGTTCGCATCGCGCCGCTCGACGCGGGCTGGGGAAAGCTCGAGGAAATTCGCTCTCATCTCCTCGCCTTCCGTGCCAGCCGCAAGCCGAGCATCTGCTACCTGGGCTACGACGGCACCGAGAATCCCGAGTATTACGTGGCCACGGCGTGCGATCAGGTCTGGCTCACTCCGACCAACACGCTCGGCGTTCGCGGCATGATGGCCGAAGCGCTCTTTCTTCGCGGCTCCCTCGATAAGCTGAAAATCGTCCCCGACATGTACCACATCGCCGAATACAAGGCCGCCACCAATCAATACACCGAAAAGAAATTCACGCCCGCGCACCGTGAGGAAGTGCAGGCGCTCCTCACCAGCACGTATGATCGATACCTTGCCGACGTCTCCGCCGGCCGCCGCATAGATGCGGCGAAGTTCGCGGGCCTCGTCGAACAAGGGCCCTTTCTCGCGCAGGATGCGCTGAAGGACAAGCTCGTCGATCGTCTCGCCTACTGGGACGAAGTGCAGAATTATTTTTCCGATAAAATTGGCGAATGGACTCCGTTGCCCTTCTCGCAGTACCGCCTCGGCCTGAGCGACGGATTCGGCCAGCGCATCGCCGTTGTGTACGCCACGGGAGAAATTGTTTCCGGCGATTCACAGGTGACGCCCGGCGGCAGCTCGCTCATGGGCGGCGATTCGGTTGCTCGCGATTTGCGTCAGGCTCGCGAGGATTCGAGCATCAAGGCGATTGTCCTGCGCGTCGATTCCCCGGGCGGTTCGGCCATGGCCAGCGAAGTGATTCGCCGCGAAGTGCAGCTCGCGCGAAAAGAAAAACCTGTGGTCGTGTCCATGTCAGACCTCGCCGCGTCCGGCGGCTACTGGATCTCCATGTCCGCCGACAAGATTGTCGCCGACCCGGAAACGATTACCGCCTCCATCGGCGTGCTCAGCGGCAAGCTCAATCTTTCCGGACTCTATCAAATGCTCGGACTGAGCACCGATTACGTCGCCACCAGCGAAAACGCCACGCTCTATTCCGATCAGGAGAATTTCACGCCGGCGCAGCAGCAGATCGTTCAGAAAATGCTTCAGGACGTGTACACGAACTTCACCCACGGCGTTGCGGAGGGCCGCAAATTGCCGCTTTCGGATGTCGAAAAAATCGCCAGGGGCCGCGTCTGGAGCGGCGAGGACGCCAAGAAGATTGGCCTTGTGGATGATCTTGGCGGCCTCGCGCGGGCCATCGACGTCGCCAAGGAGCTCGCTCACATCCCCGCGAGCGGATCCGTGCAGATCGTTCGTTCGCCCAAGGCGAAGACCTTGCTCGACCTGCTTTTCGAACGAGCCCAGGACCAAACTATCGCTCCGCCGAGCGACACCGACGCCATTCAGAGCTTCCTCCATCGCCTTGCGGCCATGGTCCGCGCCGAGCCCGTCCGCGTCCAGATGCCGTTTTCGCTCACCATCCGCTGATGCGTCGGGAAACGTGAGGTTTTTCGCTGCGGCTGAGTTCGAATCCTCTCAATCGTGCGAGAAAGTGCCTGAGATCAGCCTGACCCGTTACCCTCTTCCCATTTCGCTGGCCGCTCGCGCTGGAGATTCGCTATACTGTATGTGCTCGACGGCGCGGTACCCAAGTGGTAAGGGAGAGGTCTGCAAAACCTTTATACGTGGGTTCGATTCCCACCCGCGCCTCCAAGATTCCTCGCTTTGCCCCGGGAATGAAATCCACGTCGCGCCATAGGGCCGTCAAGAAATCTCCGCTGCGCATCCGCCGCCTTCGCCGCGCCGAGCTTCCTGTGAATACGGTCGAGCTAGCGCGGTTCCTCATCGGCAAGACGCTTGTTCGCGAAACGCCGTCGGGCCGTATCAGCGGGCGCATCGTCGAAGTCGAAGCCTATATTCCCGGCGACGCTGCCGCGCACTCCTTTCGCGGCCCGACGCCGGCCAATCGCTCCCTGTTTCTCCGCCGCGGCCACGCATACGTCTATTTCGCCTATGGCGCTTCCTTCATGATGAACGTCAGCGCAGAAACCGACGGCATCGGCGGCGGCGTGCTCATCCGGGCGCTCGAACCTCTCGAAGGCATCGCGCTCATGCGCCGCCATCGCCGCACGCAGAACCACTTCGATCTCACGCGCGGCCCGGGACGTCTTGCTGGTGCGCTGAAAATTGATAAGCGGTATGATGGAATGGATCTTTGCGCTCGCGGGCCGCTTTGGCTTGGCGCTGCGGTGAAGCCCGCGGGCAAGATACGTCGAAGCGTGCGCATCGGCATCTCGCGCGAAGTGCATCGCTTGCTCCGCTTCTATGAACGCGGCAATCCGCACGTCAGCGGGCCCAGGCGGCTGAACCAATGAATGCCATCCTTCCAGATCCGAGTTCTAGGAATTCTGAAGCGGAAGATTTCGACATCGTGGATGAGGCTTCGCTCGAATCATTTCCCGCGAGCGATCCGCCATCATGGGTTGCCGACGCGCCGAAGAAAAGAGTTCACCAAGTTAAGGACTCTGCCCCGGGCACGCCGGAAACTTCGCCTCACTGAATCAGTCCCTCGGCGTGCATCAGTTCCGCGTTGAGAATCGCCGCGCCCGCCGCTCCGCGAATCGTGTTGTGTCCCAGCAGTACGAACTTGTGCCCCAGCACCGGGCACGTCCTCAGCCGTCCAACTTGCACCGCCATGCCGCCAAATCTCTCGGCGTCGAGCCGCGGCTGCGGCCGGTCCGCCAAATCGCCGACGACGATCGCATTTTTCGGCGCGCTCGGCAGCCCCAGCTCTTGCGGCTTCCCTGAAAATTTCCGGAACGCCTCGCGTATCTCTTCCGTAGCCACTCTTTCGCCAAACTCCGCCGACACCGCCTCCGTGTGCCCGTTCATCACAGGCACGCGCGTCGCTTGCGCGCTGATCGCAATCGAAGCAGGCGCAAACGCCGCGTTAGTAATCTCTCCGAGAACTTTCCTCGTCTCGATTTCGATTTTTTCTTCCTCTCCGTGAATGAACGGAATCACGTTTCCCTGCGCATCGAGCGAAGCCACTCCCGGATATCCCGCGCCCGAAAGCGCTTGCATCGTCGTCACTAGCACGCGTTTCGGCTCAAACTCGCGCAGCGCCGCGAGCGCCATCGCCAGAAAGATCGTCGCGCAATTCGGATTCGTCACCAGCGCGCCGTCCCAAGCCTTCGCTTTTCTCTGTGCCGGAAGAATCCCCAGGTGCTCCGCATTCACCTCCGGAATCAGCAGCGGCACGAGCGAGTCCATGCGATGGTTCCGCGCATTACTCACCACAACGTGTCCCGTCGCGGCAAATTCCGCCTCAATTTCTCCCGCCACGCACGCGTCCAGCGCCGAAAAAACGACTCGCGGTGCTCGTCCCAGCTCCGGAGTTTCGATTGCAAGCCGTGCCGCCTCCTCCGGCATCGGAGCGCTCAGCCTCCACGGAATTTCTTCGTACCGTTTCCCGCTCGATCTCTCGCTCGCCGCGAGCCAGCACAATCGGAACCAGGGATGGCCGGCCAACAGCGAGACGAATTGCTGCCCGACCATCCCCGTCGCGCCTAGGAGCCCCACTTCGACTTTCCGTCTCGCTCGTCGCTTCATCTCGCCGCAACCGCCACCGTGCGCAGCGTTTCGCGCGCTCGCTCCACTTGCTCCAGCCCTTCGATCAAGTCCGCGACCAAATCCTTCGCGTTCTCGCACCCGGGCGAAAGCCGGATGAGCGTGTCCGAAAGTCCCAGCGCCGCGCGCGTCTCCGCCGGAATCGAAGCGTGCGTCATCTTCGCCGGATGGCACACGAGCGCCTTCACGCCGCCGAGGCTCTCCCCCAGCGTGAAGTATCGCCGCGACGAAACAAATTCCGCGACCTCCTCCGCCGTTCCCTCCATCTCGAACGACACCATCCCGCCGAATCCGCTCATCTGCCGAAGCGCGATTTCGTGCCCGGGATGTTCCGCGAGCCCGGGATAATATACCCGCCTCACGAGCCGCTGCCTTCGCAGCGCCTCCGCAATCGCCGCCGCGTTTTCCGCGTGCCTCTCAATGCGCAGTTCCAGCGTCTGCAATCCGCGCAGCGTCAGCCAGCAATCGAACGCCGACGGCACGGCGCCCGTCGCGTTCTGTAAGAATTTGACCGGCTCGAAAACCGCTGCGTCTCTCGCCAGCACGGCGCCTTGAATCAAATCCGAATGCCCCGCCAGATATTTCGTCACGCTGTGCGCCACGATGTCCGCGCCCAGCGCGAACGGTTGCTGAAAACACGGCGTCGCGAACGTGTTGTCCACGACGACCAGCGCGCCGCTCGCATGCGCAATCCGCGCAATCGCTTCGATGTCGTACACCAGCAGCCGCGGATTCGTCGGCGACTCGATCCACACAATCCTCGTCTTCCGCGTCACCGCGCGCTCGATCGCCCTCAACTCCGCAAAGTCCACCTGCCGTACCGCGACGCCAATCGGCTTGAACACCTGATTCAAGATCCTGTACGTCCCGCCGTACGTATCCGTCGGAATCACGACTTCGTCGCCGGGCCGCAGTAGCGCCTGAAAAATCGCGTTCTCCGCCGCCAGCCCCGACGCGTACACCGCCGCGTGATTCACGCCTTCCAGTTCCGCCAGCACGGCCTCCAGCCTCGCGCGCGTCGGATTATTCGTCCGCGAATAATCGAACCCGTGATGCTGCCCGGGCGCCTGCTGCTGGTACGTCGAAGTCTGGAAAATCGGCGCAATCAACGCGCCCGTTCCCGGCTCCGCTGGCTGTCCCGCATGAATCGCTTTCGTCGCAAATTCCATTTCCCTTCTCCTTTCGAATTTTTTCTTCCCTGTGAAATTTTCAAACCTTACTCCTCGCGCTCACGTCACCGCTTCTTCCGCATCGCACGGCTCGCCTGGCGCATTTTCTTCGCCCGCCTCCGCCGTCACCCAGCTCTGCGGCGCGTCCTCTCGCAAGCTCCGCACCACGAGCGGCACTCCAAACTCCGCCGCTGCCTCCAGCGCTCGCCGCTGCACCAGATCGCAGCCCTCGTCCGCCATTTCCAGCGCTTCCGCAAACGTCAGCCGAGGCAAATGCGCCGCTCGCGCGTCGCGGTTCGGGTCCGCGGAAAAATATCCGGGCACATCCTTGATCAACTCGCATCGCGATGCGCCCACCCGAGCCGCCAGCAGCACAGCGGTCAAATCCGATCCTCCGCGCCCCAGCGATGCAATTCCGCCGTCGCGCTTCACGCCGAAAAACCCAGGCACGATTGCGACGCGCCGCCGCCCAAGCGCATTTCGCAAACGCTCCAATTCAAATTCCGCATTCGCCGCAACGCCATCTTGTTCCTCGCCCAATCGAATCCCCGTCTCTTGCACGCTCAGCGCCGCCGCCGCGACGCCGCGCAGTTGCAAATGCAGCGCGAGCAGCGCCACCGAACGCACCTCGCCCGTGGACCACAGTAAATCGAGCGCGCCGCGCTCGGGCTCCGCGACAATCGTCCGCGCCTCGCGCTCCAGCGCGTCCGTCATGCCGTTCTGCGCCGACACCACGACGACCAGCCGCTCGTCTGCCGCCTTCGCGAGCCGCCTCTCGACAAACCTCGCCGCACTGGCGTAGGAAATCGGCCCTGTAAGGATGGAACCACCGATTTTGATGACCGCGATCGGCGCGCGCCCTTCTTCGTGCCGTGGCACCATTTATCTCCGGCTGCACGAATTAACAGCGCGCTTATCTCGGCTCGCTTGCGCCAAAGAAACGCCGGAATAGAGCGTTCCTCGCGCGCAAAAACGATATGCGCCGCGCAGGGCGAATAGCGCTCCGCGAAACCTAAGCGGCATCCGCCGTGCGAATTAACTTAAGGGGTCGGAATCTTCAGAAGATCGGATTCGATCCACCGAGGATCTTATCTTCCCCATCGGGCAGGAATTAGCACCTTGGTTCTCGGACCAGGTTGCTGTGGCTTCTTCGGGCCTGTCCCCTCTGCCACTCTGGATAAGCGCTGCTGTTTAGCAGCAACCGAAGATTATCTGTGGTTGCTTCTCCCTGTCAAGCAGAAATCGCTACGCTCTCACAATTTTTTTCAGTAAATCTCCGCGCCCGTGCCGTGTCCTAGCACACGTAGGGGTGCCGCACGCTGCGCCTGCGGCTGCAGAACAGCCTCCTTGGGAGTGCGGCGACACACAGCCCTTTTGATCGGCGATAGTTGATGAAACGGCGATTTTCAACACAACTTGGAGGGAAGCTCTCCCCCTACCCGACTTACCAGGATCTGATCGCAAAGCTAGCTCTGATTTCCTCGACTGTCTTCCCGTCAGAGACCTTCTTAAGCAATGCCGGGAAACCAGCGCCAGCGGACTTCCTGCAGATACGTCGCGTAGCCCGCATCCTCTCTAAGGAAGCGCTCCTCAACTACGCCTCTGAGCATTAGTAGCGCGATAAGAACGGTTGCCATTGTCAAGTTGAGCGCCGAAAATGCTCTGAGGACGAACGCAACTAGAGAAATGAATGTGCCCGTATAAATCGGATGCCTTACAATGCGATACGCGCCTCGCGTGACCACCTTACGCTGCGCTGGAATGAACCCGATGTTCCTGCCGAGGCTCAGTAACGAATATACAATAATAATCACCGACACTACCGCCACACCGTTTCCGACATTCGGTGAAATGAGCGTCACGCCCGGCTCGGCATACGCGGAAAACCCAAGCGTCGCGTAGGTCGTGACGAAGGCCAGCAGCCAGAACCAGGGATTTGGCGTTACCCGAACCGGCGCCGTCCGAAGCACCATCACGATAATGATAACGAGAAGCTGCAGGCCAAGGACTGCGCGAGGAAAGTTCACGTGCCCGACCACCCAACGACGATACAACTCGACGACGAATGGAATGGTGGCAAGGATGGCAACGGTCTTGTCGACCCACGGAATCACTAGTACGTCCATGAAGCTTCGTCGAGCCATCGGACGCTCCGCCGATACACTATGTACCGCTCGCCGCTGGGATTAGGACCCTTCAGACGAGCCAATCTTTGGCTGGAGCGTAGCCTCTAACGCGGAGCCGTGTCAATCTGCGATTGACAGAGGCGGCCTTCACTTTGCTTAAGGCCCGATCAACACCCTTATCGGACAACTGGATGTAGATAGTTGACGAAAACAGGTGTTATCACCACTAGGCGTAACGCAATGGGTTGTGGCGTTGGCGATGCGGCATCCCTTCATGTGGTGGGTTATAGCAGGGTTGGTGCGGTGGTGTCCAGCGGAATTGGACACCGGACACCGTGCTTGGTGTCTGCGGCGAGAGACGCGCCCCCGCCCAGCCCGGGCGCGGCGCGAGCCGGTGCTTTTGCTTTTGGCCGGCGCGGTTCCGCGCCGGCAGCGGAGGCGCGACGAATGGAGCGCCGGCGGACGGCCCGCCTGGCCGACCGCCGCACCCACAGAAGAGCGAGCGCGGGCAGAGCAGGGCCGCGACGGAGCGGAGCGCCCCAGCGCGGAGCGACCGAGCGAACCGAGCGGAGCGGAAGAGAGCACAACGAATTGCGCCGCAAGACGCCGCGAGCCGAGCGACGCGGCGGCGCGGCGCATGAGGATGAGGGCCGAACGAGCGAGCACGGCCACCAGCGCGAGCCGTGGGGCGGCGGTTTTTCGGCCAGCGGGCCACGAAGGGCGCGGACGGCGAGCGACGCGAGGAGCGAGCGCACGGAGCGCCCGCCGAAGAGAGCGCAGCCCGCCGCAAAAAACCGAGCGCGTGGCCCGCCCACGGGCCGCGAGGAGCGAGCGGTGGGGGCGAGCGATTTTTTGCGCGGGGCGAAGCGATTGGAGGCGGCGAAGCGAGGCCCGCGCGCTGGCCGGCGGCCAGCGGGCCGAGCGCACGCCGGAGCAGGAAAAGACCGGCGCACGCGCGAGACCGGAGCCAGCAGCGGCGGCCGCGAGCGGAGGGAATTTTCCGCGAGCGATACCGCCGCGATGCTGGGCGACGGGATTGCCGAATGCGCCGCACCGCTTCTCAGCGCGGCGTCCAGCGTGTCTGTTTCTTTGCCGCGCGGCTCTTCTCGCAGGTGTGGCACGGGCACTTCTCGAAGCGCGGCTGCAATGGTGGTGTGAGCACGTAGGTTGGATGCTCGAGCCGGTGCGCGTTGATGATTGAGAGGTGTTCGAGCAGGTGCAGGTTCACGCGGTGGTACTTCTGATATTTCCACGCGTGGCGCTCTTCGTTGTAGCGGGACTGCTGGCTGCGGACGGCCGCCTGGTGTTCGTGATACCACTTGCGTTTGAGCGCGAGGCGTCGCGCGCTTCGTTCGTACGGATGCGCCATGGGGACTAGATTTTGGAGACGTCGATTTTCCCGCTCGTGCGCTCGAGGATATCGGCGAGCGTGGCGAGTAGGCGGTGCTTTCCTTTTCTCGCGATGGCGGCGGCCTCGGGCAGGATGTCGGCGCAGATCGAGCGGAGCTGCGCGCGGACGAGAATTTCTTTCGTGGCCTCGTGCGTTGCGCGTAGTTTCGCGGCCTTCTTTGCGTCGCGTTTCCTGAGCGCCGCGAGGATTTGTTCTCGGAAGATTTGCTCGAGAATTTTGCGCTGCCTGCGGAACTCCGCGCGTGTTTGCGCGGCTTCCATCGCGGTGTCCTTTTTAAGGGACAGCTTGCGTGGCGCTTTCGCGTGTGCGGCCGCGCGCGTTTTCTCGCGGGGTTTTCGGTGGGGCCCCATTTCGTGATTCTCCTTTCTTGGTTGTGAGTGGGGGCCGAGCGCGGGCGGGGCCGATTGCCGTCGCCCACGTCACCGGCTGCCGGAGCCGCTCGGCCTCCCGCTCCACCATATATGGTGGGTGGGCCTCGGTTCAACCCCAGCCTATGGTAGAGTTTCCCCATCCGTTGCGCCTCGCGCGCCCGGCTAGTCGATGCGGCGGCCTTTTTCTCTGGCTGCCTCTTCGTTGCGCCGGGCGTCCATGCGGCACGCGAGCCGCTCGACCACTTGGTTGGTGAAGTCGGTTGGTTCGAGCTTGAGTTCGCGTGCCGTATCCTCCAGCATCATCTCTACGGTGTCCGCGAAGTACTCGATTTTGTCGAGTCTCCACAATTGGAACGATGGCCTCATGGTTCGTCTCTCTTTTCTTCGAGCTTTTCGCGCTCGAGGTCGTGTTTCACTGTTCCTTGCGCGTGTGGATTTTCAGGCTTTCGAGTAGCGGCCTGAGATTGGGCGTGTCGAGTGGCGCGATGTAGCGCAGGGTGCTCTCTAGGTTTTGGTGTCCGAGCAGTTGCTGGGTGAGGATGAGGTCTTTCGTTGCCCGGTACGCGTTGGTTGCCAGCGTGCGCCTGAGGTCGTGCATGCGCAGCTCGGGCCGGATCCCGAGGCGCTTCTTGAGTTTTCGCCATGCCGCCGCGAGGATGGGATAGGACATTTTCCGGCCTGTCGAGTGGAGGCGCGAGCAGTACGGCGTGAGGGGCTCTCCGGTGTCCGGCGCTAGCGCGAAGAGTTGCTCTACTCTCGCCGTGACCGTTGCGATTCTCTTGTTGCCGCCTTTCTGCACGAATGTGATCGTGTGGCGTTGGGCGTTATAGTCTGCCGGCGCGATGCGGACTGCTTCGCCCGATCGTAGTCCGCAGTCGCAGCATAGGAGCAGGGCGAGCCGGAGGGATGGCGGCGCTGCTTCGAGCACTGCGGCGGCTTCGGCTTCGGTGAATGTCACGATTCGCTGGCGTGGTGGGCGCGGCTGCGGGTACTCGCCGCGCTTTCGCCGTGGCTGGCCGAATTTCTCGGCGAGCCAGTCGTCGAGGCGATACAGGGCCATTGTGTAGAAGTACCTCGTTGCGGGCGAGAACTTCTGCCAGTTGGCGATGGCGCGGGCGACGTCGGCGGGAGGGATTCTCCCTGCCGGCGTGGAGTCGTCGAGCGTTTCGGCCAAGTACCTCAGTGCGGGTCTGTACGATGAGCGCGGCGGTTCTGTTTCGGCCCGCTGCTCGATGATGCTTTTGAGCGACGCGGGCCGTGGGCTTTTTTTCTGTTGGCCTCGAACGCCCGGGCTTCGCGGGCGGTGCGGAAGCTCTTCCTCTTGCGCTTCGCCCCTTCGTACCAGTCTGCAAAGAAGCTGCCGTTTTTCTTGAACATGGACACCTCGATGGACACCGTAGTGGATTTCGCCTTTGCTGTGGCCCTTGCGGTTGCGATGGTGCTCTATCACCACTAACCCAAGACCCGTAGCGTAGAGCGCCGTGCGTGCTCAGCGAGTCGCATGGTCAGCTCACGGGAGGTGGTTTCCAAATGGGCTACCTTAGAAGATTGAGCCGGAGTAACCGCCTACTCGGTAGCTGTTTCCCCCTCACTTTTCCCTTGCGCTTGTGCATCCTTTGTGCCAATGTAGTGGCGATTTAAAGGCACTACATGGCAGGACCCGCGTGGCCAAGGATCACGCCAACTACAACTTCTCAACCCGCAGGGTTGACCCTGAGCGAAGCCGAAGGGCCGCTGACACCCCACCAAAATTCAGCCAATTTCTAATCGAAAATGAGATGCGCAGTTGCGAAAAGTCAAGTTGTTGCAAACAAAGCACTTACGAAATCCTGATCGAAAATGAGTTTCATTGTAGCGTCCAGCGTCAAAGTCCTGCTTCCTCTGCCTCCTACCTCGACCCGAGCACAACTTCTCCCTTCGCCACGGGTTCTATCGAGTGGCTTCAGCGCGCCCGGTCGCATGCTGTTGCCGCATCGCTCACAGCCTGTGCGACTCGGAGTGCTGAACTCAGGCACCCTGTGTTATCAAGTAACGTGAAGTCACCTGGGGGAGAGCAAATGAGAATGAACCCTGAATCGCAGTTCACACTGCAGCCTCGGATTTCGCTGCTTCGCGCCGGCGCGATAGTCTTCCTCGCCGCCTTGGTGTTCCTAGGCGTCACCCAATCTGTTCTCGCGCAAAACGACAGCGACGACCCGCCGAGCCGCGTCGCTCGTCTGAATCTCGCGCAGGGTGCCGTTTCTTTCCAGCCTGCTGGTGAGCAGGATTGGATCCAGGCGAATCCGAACCGCCCCTTGACCACCGGCGACAGCATCTGGGCCGACCAGGACGCGCGCGGCGAAATGCACATCGGCAGCACGAGCGTCCGCTTAGGCAGCCAGACCGGAATCACGTTCATCAACTTGAACGACCGCACCGTTCAGCTTCAGCTCTCTGAAGGCACGCTCGAACTCACCATCCGCCGCCTCGATTCCGACGAAGCGTATGAAGTGGACACGCCCAATGTCGCCGTGTCGCTTCTCCGCACGGGCCAATATCGCATCGACGTCGACCCCGACGGCCAGACGACCACCTTCACCGTTCGCGAAGGCGAGGGCGAAGCCACGGGCGGCGGCGATGCGTACAATATTGATCCGCGGCAGAGCGCGACCTTCTCCGGCACTGACTCCGTCTCTTACGATATTTCCAATGCCGGCCCGTACGATAATTTCGACAATTGGTGCGCCTCGCGGGACGACCACGAAGATCACGCCGTCGCCGCCCGCTATGTCTCTCGAAGCGTCACGGGCTATTCCGACCTCGACGATTACGGCACGTGGGAATCTGTTCCCGACTACGGAGAAGTCTGGGTTCCCTCAGGCGTTCCCGAAGGCTGGGCGCCGTATCGCTACGGTCACTGGGTCTGGATCGAGCCGTGGGGCTGGACGTGGGTCGAAGACGAGCCCTGGGGATTTGCGCCATTCCACTATGGCAGATGGGCTTTCGTCCGCGCCCGTTGGTGCTGGATCCCGGGGCCTGTCGTCGTCCGTCCCGTTTACGCGCCCGCTCTTGTCGCTTTCATTGGCGGCGGAGGTTTTCACGTTGGAATCTCGATTGGCGGAGGCGGCCCTGTTGGCTGGTTCCCTCTCGGCCCGCGTGAAGTCTACGTGCCTGCGTATCATTGCAGCCCGCGCTACGTTCAATACGTCAACGTGACGAACACAACGGTAAACAACGTCCAGGTCACGAACGTTTACAACAACTACACGAAGAACGTGAACGTCACGAACGTCACGTACGTGAACCGCAACGTCACGAACGCCGTGACCGTGGTGAACCACGACACGTTCGTGAACGCGCGGCCCATTGCGCCCGCCATGGTCAAGGTTCAGCCGGAAGAACTGCGCACCGCGCAAGTCATTCACGCGGCCCCCGTGGCCCCCGAGCGCCAAAGCGTCATCGGCCGCGGCATTCCCGCGCGCGCGGTTCCCCCGCGAGCTGTCGAGAACCGAAGCGTCATCGCAAGATTGCCTGCGCCTCCGCAGCGAGTGCCTTTCTCACGGCGCCAGCCCGAACTCAATAACCAGCCTGGCCGCCCTCTGCCGCCCGAAAAAATCGAGCAGATGCGCAAGCCCGACGAGGAGTATCAGCATCCGCAGGTGAAATACGCGCCTCCGGCTCGCGTCCGGCCAGACACGTATCAGGTACGCCAGCCGAACCCGCCTCGCCAGGCGCGTCCGCAGCCGCAGAGGCCGCAGCAGCAAAAGCCCGCGAAGCCGCAGAAGCAGTCGAAACCCGGCAAACCGGGAAAACCGGGTGAAAATTAGAAGAATCTTTGGCTGGCGGAATTTTTGGATGTCGGAATTCTAAGTGGCGCGCCCGGAGGGATTTGAACTTGAGCCGTTCTGCGGGCGTCTGAGCCCGCCGGCGAAATCCCGAGCGCAGCCGCGGGACCTCACCGCTCGCATTGGCGCGGTTTCAGCATTCCGAAAATGGTCATTATGGCGCGCCCTAGGGGACGATCTTAGAACTTTCCTAGGCGGCCTATTGGCAGCAGTCGCCACACATTGCATAGCCTAATGGAGGGTGAAGTCATATACGGCTAAGCGCCCGCTTGCACTACTCCCGACGACTAACCAACGATTGTCCGCGGTCATGTCCACAATATCGAAGATGTCGTCCGCCGTTCGTTTCCATCCTTTAGGCACTTCTTTCAGGATGACCCTATTCTCACGCAAATCCCAGACCTGAAACTGAATCCCGAGCCAGATGGACAGTACAAGCCATCGTCCGTCGTAGGACATGGCTGCTGCTCCCACGCCATCACGGTCAGACAGATTCCTGATCTTTCTACCGTCAACTGCGGAATAAAGTGCCGAGTGAATCCAAAGTCTTTTCTTCCGATTCTTAAAGTTACTCTCACTCATACGGTTCGTAATGAATTCTTTGTCCTCCTGAAGAACGACAATGCTCGGGGGGTAGAGACACGGCCCCATGTTTTGTGACCACAAGCTTCTCCCGTCGCTGAGGTTATATCCACCGACCGCGCAGTGACCGAGGTGAGAATCAATGCCGATGAAGTGCACGCCGTCAGGGAGGAACACGACCCGCGAGATTACTCCTTCCGGGTCATACGACCGTTGCCACACGACGCTAGCGGAACGAAGATCCCAGAGGCGCACGGGATCGTTGCCGGTAGGAAACGCAACTCTTTGGATTGTGGGACCAGGCCAACAGGCACCTCGGCAGTATGAAACTAGGACGAAAAGGCCGCTCGGCGCGAAAGCGAAGTCTCTGATTCGTGTGCGCCCGTCCCCCTCACTCCGTTTAGCCTCCCACTCCCGCATCGTTTGGTTGATGTCCTTTGGCGGTTGTTCAGATTGAATTCTGGCTTGTTCATCTGATCGGTGCTGTAACTGCTGCGTCGGAGGCGTCGGCACAATGTCAGGCCGGAGCTTATCTTCGCCACCTATACTTAAGTTCCTCTTTTCGTTCCAGGTTTTAACATCAAACAGATGAATCGCATTCACGAAGCCTACAGCCAAAGTGTGCCCGTCGGGTGAAAAATGAAGCGTGATGGGCTCAACCTCGTTGTCCAATCTCAAGCTCTTGTCAGTCGGAGGTTCAGGGAATGAAAGAGTGTGGACTACTTCTCCCGTTTCCAGTCTCCAGACGCGAACTTGCAAATTACTGAAGGCGGCGGCGGCCAAGTCTGTTCCGCGTGCAATGTCAAAGGCCAGGATATGCGCAGAGAAATCCTCTATCCGTAGTTGACGCAGAAGCGGCCTCGCCTGTGGGTCGTCTGTTGACCAGCAAGGCAGTGCTACCCAAGAACCGACCATGGTTCCCAGCAGGAGTAGTAAAGGACAGCATCTAACCCATTTCACGGGCATCAAGTTGGCTTCTACACGCCCCAACTCTTAATGAGGGCAACTGACGTGAAAGACGTCACAGCCCCAGTGTTGCCAAAAGCCTCCGTTCCGGGGATTGTACGCGTCCGCATGGAATTGCATGTAAACTCCGCTTCCACCTACATAGTCGGTTAGGTTCTCGTTCTCCCAGACATAATGCAAAGAAGGGGTCTGATCGCTTCGTCCGCCGTCGGTATACGGATAATGCAGGAACGCATCGCCAAGCCCAGAACTGACAAGTGATGAGCTTTCAAGTTGCTGAAAACCAGCATCGGTCAACACTGCCGTAAAGCCCTGTGAGCCGTTCTGATAAATCACTATATTATTTGGGCTCACGCCCAGCTTCTTAAGCAAATCATAGACTTCCTTAGCCCTGGCTGTAAGAGTGCTGGGGTCAAGCGGTTTGCCTTGTGCCGCTTGTCCCACTACGCTCATTGCGTTAACGAAGTCCTGCACGCTGTAGCCGGGGGGCGCGTCGAGTGGCACATCTCCGCTACTGCCATCCGCGAAGGCTTGGAATACAGCTAGTTGGCCTCGGCTGTTGACGCCTATGGAGTTGTTTCCTGGGACCTGAACAATTAGTCCTAAGTTTGCCAGCGTCGAAATGTACCCACAATCCGTAGAGACGCCGTCGAGAGTGCAGTTGGCCCCGCCTCCGAGCACGAAACCCAACCCTCCTGCGCCGGCGAGCAGCGCATATTGGTTCGGCCCATTTGGATTAAGTCCCGAAGGGTCGGCAAGGTTAATCGGATCGTTTGCTCCATAGGTGTATAGATTCCCTCTAGCAGCCGAACCCGCCCCGCCTGCGGGATCGGCCATGCTGAACCGCCCGATGCGGCCCGAGTACTCGCGCGCCATCGCATAGTGCAACTGCCCCGAGGCCACTTCCATGTCTTTATAGTAGCTCGTGAACTTCAGTGGAACAACAAATCTCGCTCGCGATTCAGGGATTGGCGAACGCTAATCCTGACCGAATGATTGATGCCGTCGGGATTTTCGAACTCGCGAACAAGGCGCATTTTCTGTATGTTAGCCAGCCCATGACTCAAAAAGCCAAATTGCTCCGCATGGTGCTTTCGAACTGCACTGTGGACGCGGTAAGTGTCTATCCTTCGTACGGGAAGCCGTTCGAACTGATCTTCACGCGGGCCCAAAACGAGGAGTGGCGCGCCCGGAGGGATTTGAACCCCCGACATCCAGCTCCGGAGGCTGGCGCTCTATCCAGCTGAGCTACGGGCGCGCAATTCGCAAGCGAAGAGTTCGCTCGCGCTGAATTTCATTCTACTCTCGCCGCACGGCCCCGCCAATCGCAATCGAGCGCGGGCCCAATCTCAATAGATTTTTCAGCCGCGCGCGAGGCCGCGAATCTTTCTCGCCAGTTTCTCGATTTCCTCGGTCTTCTGGACAAACTGGATGGAAAGAACGGCGGTGGAATCCATTTTTTCCGATTGCGTTTTCAAATCCTGCGCCAGCCCGTACAGCTCCTCGACGTCCTTCTTGATCTGCTTCTGATCGTCCGTCAAAATCGCCTTGCGTTCCGCGGGGGTGAGTCTGGGAGTCTCCGGCAGCGCGCCCGGCGGCTGGTTCTGCTGCTGTTGCTGCTGCTGGTCCTGCTGATACGCGCTCTGATTCGGAGTCCCGCCGGGATTCGCTCCCGGATTCGGAGGCCGCGTCGGCTTCGACTGCTGCTCCTGCGCCGACATCAGCGCCACGCCGGCCAGTGCCGCCCCTGGCACGAGCACCGTCAGAAACGAACGCCTGGAATTGTCCATAACCGCTCTCCTTGCCTGCGCCGAATCATCGGATGCGCCTGATTGCGAATGATATAATCTGGCTCCTTGTCATTATATATGACTCCAACTCTCGCCCATTGGTTTGACCTCGCCAAAGTGCGCGGCCCGCGCGTCATCACGATTGTCGTCGTTGCCTTCATCCTCAATCGCATGTTGCGCGCGTTCACTTCCCACATGGTGGTTCCGGCCAAGGCGCAAACGCGCGTCGCCCAGGCGCGCGAACAGCAGACGCGAACGGTGGCGGGCGTTCTCTACAGCGCCGGCTCGATCGTGATTCTGATCGGCGCCATTTTGATGATCCTGCCCGAATTCGATTTCAATATCACGCCGCTGGCGGCGGTCGCGGGGCTCGGCAGCCTCGCGCTGGGATTTGGCGCGCAATATCTGGTGCGCGACCTGATCAACGGCTTCTTCGTCGTCTTCGAAGACCAGTACGGAATCGGCGACACGGTCCACATCAACGACGAGACGGGCCGCGTCGAACACATCACGCTGCGGCGCACCGTCCTGCGCAATTCGAAGGGCGCTCTGGTCACCATTCCCAATGGCCAGATTGCGCAGGTGGAGAATCTGAGCCGCGACTGGTCGCAATATTTTCTCGACGTGAATGTTGCCGCGGATGCGGACGTCCCCAAAGCTCTCGCCGCGCTCGAGAAGGCCGCGGCGGGGATGCGCGAAGATCCCGCATGGACGCCGCTGCTCGTGGACGGCCCGCGAGTGCTCGGCGTCGAAGCGCTGGCGCTGACGGGCGCGACGCTGCGCCTGCAATTCCGCAGCGCGCCCACGCGCAACGACGACGTGGCTCGCGAATTGCGCCGCAGAATCCTCCTCGAAGCGGAAAATGGCGATGTCCCGCTCTCGGGAAGTCACCGGGTTACGCTGGTGGGGGCAAAGAGTTACCCTGCACAGGTGCAAGACAAGAGCGAGACAACCTAAGGAGGCAGTGAAATGGGACAGGTAACACACGAGCAGACAAATCTGATGTTGCGGTTGTTCGAGTTGCGCCGCGAGCCGAAAATGCGCGAGGCGCGCAAGTGGTTCATCGAAAATTTCCATCCGCAGTCGCCCGAGGACGTCTTCAAGATCGCGCCGCCGGGAAGCGAGCAGAACGCCTACATGCGCATGGTCAACAGCTATTGGGAGATGGTGGCCAACATCGTGAACCGCGGGTTGATTGACGAAGAATTCTTCTTCGAAAATTCCGGCGAGCAGTGGATCGTTTGGGACCGCATGAAACAGATTGTACCCGCCATGCGCACACTGACGAAAAACCCTCATGCCTTCGAAAACATGGAGACGCATTGCACGCGGATGGAAGCGTGGCGGGAGAAGCGCTCTCCGGGTTCGACTGCCGCGATGCGCGAGATGATTTCCCGCATGACGCAGAAGGACGCCGCGCCAGCCTCCAAGAGCGCCGGCCGCGACTGAGACAACCAAGCGGCGAGGCAAAGAAGCAGGAAGCACGGAGGCACAGGGACTAAAGGAAGTATTGGACAAACCGACTTCACGCAGATCGTTGCATTGAAACTCATTTGCGATCAGGATTTCGTAAGTGCTGTGTTTGCAACAACATGACTTTTCGCGACTGTGCGTTTCATTTGCGATCAGGGGAGACAATTGAAAGTCAAGAGTTGAGAGTTGGAAGTGTCTCGTGTTGCCACCGAAGTGGTTTTGCGAAGCTGAGTCAAAAGGAACAGAAAAATTGAAAAATGCGAAATAGGGACGATTGGAAATGAGTGCGAGCGTTTGTTTTCTGAGACTTACGGGCGTTTCTAATCGCGGAGAGGGACGATTAGGACTGGAAGCTAGAGGCTCGATGCTGGAGGCAGGAGCATAGACCCCTCCGAAATTATCGATTAGAAAATGTGAAGTGCTTTGTTTTGTGCTAGTTAGCTCAAAGCCTAATAATTTGAAGTTGCGATTAGAAGTTGACCAGAATCTTGTGGAGATTTCAACGGGAACTTCGTTCCGCGGAAGGTTTGGCCCGCCCAAGACGGGTACGTTGGCGTGATCTCCGGTCACGCGACTCCTGTGCTGCTCTTAAACCGTAACTATATTAGCACTAAGGTCCTCTGAAAGCAAGAAGAATCTGGACGGCTGCCTCTCTGCTTTTCGGAGGACGAGGCTGGGTCGCTGGACTCACATTGGAGAAACTTCATTACTCTCGGCAAGCAGAGATTTGATCTCGGCTTCCCACTTGGCCTTGTCCACGACGCCGGAATGGGAATCGGCGATCCTGCCTTGTTTATCGATCAGGACGGCCATGGGCATAGCGCTGAGGCGGTACTGCTTGTCCACATCATTGGCATTGAGAACTACCGGGTAGTTCATCTTCTTGCTGGCGATGAATGGCTTGACGACGTTCCAGCCACCGTCGTCCATCGAAACGCCGATGACGGTGAAGCCCTTCGAATTGTATTTCTTTTCGTATTCCATGAACCAGGGGATTTCGAATTTACGTCCGTGGCACCACGTCGCCCAGAAATCGAGAAGGACGACGCGCCCCTTGAAATCGGAAAGGCGGATTGGCTCGCCGGTCGAATCCGCGAAAGTGAATTGCGGGGCGGCCTTGCGCGCTGCTGGCGGAGCGATGACGGCATGGACATGGGCGAGAGAGGCCAAGGCCACAATGAGAACCGAAGCGCCAAACGCAATTATTGAAGTCGCCCGGTGCGCGTCGCGTGAAGAATGATTCAGGTTCGTACTTTCATGCCAAAATGATTTCATCGGCCGTGCCCTCCCGCGAGCTCTCCGACTCAAACCAGCCTGCTGAATTGTAGAATGCACCCAGAGGCGGAATCCTTCCCTGCAAATGAAAATCTCGGCATCCAATTATTGCGACGCGGGTTTGGCAGCGTAGTGAGCGGCGCCGAGGAAGTGGAGGGATACGTAGGGCTCGTCGCCGACGACCCAGCTATCGTGACCCGGAGCGATATAGAAGACGTCGCCCGGGCGCATTTCGATGACGCGGCCATCCTGCATGGCAGCCGTGGCGCAACCGGAAATGACCATGCCGACGTGCTCGATGGAGCAGAATTTCGCGCCAGAGGCCGAGCCGACATGCTCGGACCACTTCCAGCCGGGCTGGTAGGTGGCACGGCCGATGGTCATCCCGCCGAGGTGGACGATCTCGAATTTGCCCTTGGGGAACGCGCGAGTCTCGTCGGGAGTGTCGAAACGTTTCAAGATGACGTCGAGCATATTGCCTCCTTACTGGATGAATGAACCATCTTTCCACAGCTCATCCATACGCAAAACGAGAGCCGGATGCCAGGGACAAAATGACCGGGTACTGGGCGCTCATGGTTGCCTTTCGATCCGCTCCTCGGCCCGCAACAGCGAGAAATCTAATCGCAAGTTCAGGACATTCGAGACAGACGGAGTAAAAAGGCGTACTCTGACGCAACTCGCCGTGAGCAGATACTAAGATGAGCGCGCATACATCGGTGGAATTTCTAATCTGGCTGCTGGTGGCTGCTTCGGTGATCGCGGTGGTCGCGAAGCGAATCGGGATTCCCTACACCGTGGCGCTGGTGATTGGCGGACTGCTGCTGAGCGCCGCTCCCATCGGGTTTCTTGCGCCGCTGCAACTCGGACACAGGCCGGAATGGCTGACGCCGGACGTGATCCTGACGCTTTTCCTGCCAGCGCTGCTCTTCGAGGGCAGCCTGAAAATCGACGTGCGCCATATCGTTACGGACCTCGCGCCGCTGCTCCTGCTGGCGAATGCCGGCGTGCTGATTGCGACGCTCGTCATCGGATTCGCGCTGAGCCGGTTCGCGGGGATGACGCTGATTGCGGCGCTGCTTTTTGGCGCAATGGCATCGGCGACGGACCCAATTTCCGTGCTGGCGATTTTCAAGGAACTCAAGGCGCCGGAAAGGCTTTCGGTGCTCGTGGAGTGCGAAAGCCTGTTCAACGACGGGACGGCGATAGTGCTGTTCGAGATTTTTCTCGCGGCTGCGGCGGGAGGCGCGATCAGTATCGGGAGAGGAATTGGCGAATTCGCGCTGAGCGTCGTGGGAGGCGCGGCGCTGGGATTGGCGCTGGGATACTTGACAGCGAAGGCGACGCGGCGGATTGACGACGCGGAGGTGGAAATCACGCTGACCACGGTGCTGGCATACGGCGCGTTCCTGCTGGCGCGGCACCTGCACCTTTCGGGCGTGATCGCGACGGTGACGGCGGGACTGGTGATTGGGAACGTCGCGGCGAAGCGCGGGATGAGTCCGCGAACGCTGACGGCGCTGCGCGCGTTCTGGGAGTATGCCGCGTTCGTGATGAATTCGGTGGTGTTCCTGCTAATCGGGCTGGAGGTGAGGCTGGGAAGCCTGCTTAGCGCGTGGAAAGTAATTTTGATCGCGGTGGCGGCGATATTCGCGGGGCGGATTCTTTCCGTTTATACGCTCGTGCCGCTGAGCAACCGATTTTCCAAGCGAGTGCCCGGGGCGTGGCAACACGTGCTCGTCTGGGGAGGGCTGCGCGGAGCGCTTTCGCTTGCGCTGGCGCTGAGCCTGGCGACGACATATCCATTTCGCGGCGAAATTTTGGACGTGACGTTTGGCGTGGTGGTGTTTTCCATCCTCGTGCAAGGGCTGACGATCAAGCCGTTCCTGCGAATGCTGCGTATTGCTTCAACGGTCGAATGATCCTGAGAATTTCGAATCGAAATGCGCCGACGCGGAACGCAGGCCTGGAAACTCGAAGTCTGCGGCGCGGCAGACGGCATCGCACTTGCCTGAATCACACGGGAAACTATGCAAAATCAGCCTGCCAAATTGGGACCCCAAGTGGTGGCGAGCAATCCTGCCGAGAGACGGAGGACCGTCCGATACCCGTTCACGAGTTCGGCGGAAGTGATTGACACAAAAACACTTACGAAGGTGATTGGGCGGACTTCGGACATCGGGCGTGGCGGATGTTACGTGGACGTGATCAGCCCGCTGCCGGAAGGGACGGCGGTGAAAGTGCGTCTCTCATTGGAACAACGGTCCTTTGAGGCACAGGCGAAGGTCGTCTATTCCCAAAATGGCATGGGAATGGGGATTGCGTTTTTGTCGGCGACGCCGGAGAGCTTGAAAGTGCTCGACGGATGGATTGCGGTGTTGAGCGGAGTCGCGGCGGCGGAGCCAGCGCCTGCTGAACCACCGACGCGGCCGGCGCCGCCGCCCGCAGCGCAGCAGCGAGAGGCTGCGCCGCGGGCCGACCTTGAGCCGAAGTTCGTGCTGAATGAGCTGATCATTACGTTGATGCGCAAGAGCGTGCTTAGCGAGGCGGAAGGAAAAGCGCTGCTGCAGAAACTGATGAGCTGAGCAACGAGCAATTATTCGTAGCGAAGAGCGACCATGGGATCCACTTTCATGGCGCGGCGGGCAGGAATGTAACAGGCAAGAATGCCGACGATAAACATCAAGGATGTGCATACGGCGAGTGTGACGGGATCGACAGGCGTCACGCCGAAAAGCAGGCTTGAGATCCACTTCCCTGCTCCGTAGACCACGGGCAAACCAATTGCCGCGCCGACAAAGACCAAGAGCAAAGCGTCGCGGAGAACGAGCCAAAGAATGTCGCGGCGCTGCGCGCCAAGGGCGATGCGAACTCCGATTTCGTTGATGCGTCCGGAAACGGCGTAGGCCATGATGCCGTAGAGGCCGATACAAACGAGAATGATAGCGAGCGCGCCAAAGGCTCCGGCGAGCTGCGTGATCATGCTGTCTGAGGCGAGCGATTGGGATAAGCGCTGCTGCACCGACGTGAAATGAACCGGCGGCAAATTGGCGGCAACTTGCTTCACCGCCTCGCGAATCGCGGAAGATACCGAAGACGAATCGCCGGAGGTGCGAACGATGACGCTTACGCGCGCCGGCCAGGTATCGCCGATAGGATGAAAATAGGGAATGTAAAAGCGCGGAAATGGCTTTTCGCGCACGTCGCCGTGCTTGGAGTCGGCAGCGACGCCGACAATTACGAAGTCAAAGTGGCCGGCGGATTCGCGCACCTCGACGCGCTGACCGACAGGGTTCGAATCGGAAAAATACGTTTTCGCGAACGTCTGATTGATCACGGCGACGAGCTGGCCGTTGCCGGCGTCTTGCGAACCGATTTCGCGGCCGAGGAGCACCGGGATGCCCGCAGTGGAGAAGAAGTTCGGGCCTACGTTGTCCCATCGAGCTTCATAAGCCAGGCCGGCGTTCGGTTTCCGGCCATCGATCGAGAAGGGGTCCTGTGAGTCCGTGCCGCCGAGGAGGCCGTTGTCGGAAAGCGAAACGGCGCGAACGCCGGGAACGGCTGCGACGCGCTGCAAGATTTCCTGATAAAGCGGAATGATCTCGGGACGGTGATAGCCATAGGTGAGACCGTCCGATACGAATTGAAGGATATTATCGCGATCGAAGCCGAGCTGCACTTCGGAGAGATTGCGAAAGCTGCGGATGAACAGTCCCGCGACAATAAGAAGCAACAAGGACAAAGCGACTTGCGCAATGACGAGAATCTTGCCGATCGGCACTCGTCCGGAACGCGCAGAACTTCCGGCAATTGTGCGAGACGCGCTCTTGAGTACATGGCTCAATTCGACGCGTGTGGCGCGAAACGCTGGAGCGAGGCCGAAGAGGATGCCCGTCAGCAGAGAAGAGCCAAGCGTGAATGCGAGGATTCGGGCGTCGAGATGAATATCGAGGTACGCCTGAGACCCCTGGCCGGAAACCATGCGGAGCAAGGCAACATCGGCCCAATCGGCGAGGAACAGGCCGACCAAACCGCCCATCGCGGCAAGGAGGAAGCTTTCCGTCAACACCTGGCGGAACAGTCGCTGGGCGCCAGCGCCCAAGGCAACGCGGACAGCGATTTCCTTTTGCCTTGCCGCGGAGCGAGCCAAAAGAAGATTGGCAACGTTGGCGCAAGCGATCAGCAGGATCAAGCCGACAACGGCCATCAAAATTTCAAGCGGCTTGCCAAAACTGTCGCGCAGAGTGGAAGCACCGCGGCTGCCGGGGACCACGGCGAGATGCTGATTCATGTACTTCTTCCGATCTTGAGCTGACATCCCGCTCGCCTCAGATTCCAGGAGTTGTTGAAATTCCACAGTGATGCCGGCGTTTGCCTGGGCGAAGGTTACGCCGGGCTTCAAGCGGCCGATGGACTGAAGCCACTCGGTCTTGCGGAAATGATTGGTCTCAGCCGAAAGGAAGTCGCGGCCCGGAAAGATTTCGCTCTGCATGGTGAGGGGAACCCATACGGCGGGATCGGAACCGAAAGTTTCGCCATGGAATTGCGGCGGGGCGATGCCGATGACGTCATAAGACGTATTCAGGATGCGGATCTTGCGTCCGATGAGGTCCTGCGCGCCGCCGAAGCGGGATTGCCAGAAGGCGTAGCTAATGACCGCGACAGGATTTGCGTCGCGAAGGTTGTCAACTTCTGTGGTGAAGGCCCTGCCTAGAACAGGATTCACGCCGAGCACGGAAAAATAGGAGCCACTGACGAGTTCTACAAGCGTGCGAGCCGAATCGGAGCTCTGCCCAGGGGCTTGCACATCGACGGGCACGGAAAACGGCTCGCTGGAGGCGGCAAGGAGGCCGGAGAAGACTTTGTTATTGCGTTCTAATTCTTGAAATTCCGCGTAGGTGACGAAATCGCGTTCGCCATCGCCGAAGCCGGTTTCCAAACCCTGTGCATCGGGATTGGTGAGGAGAACGAGCTGCCGTGGATCCTTGACGGGGAGATTGCTGAGAAGCACGGAATTGATGACCGAGAAGATGGCCGTGTTCGCGCCAATACCAAGGGCGAGAGTGAGCACAACAATTGCGGTGAAGCCCGGGGACCTGCGGATCATGCGCAGACCGAAGCGCAGGTCTTGGATGAGATTCTCGAGCCAGGCCCAAGTCCATTGGTCATGCGTGACTTCGCGGACGACGGCGACGTTGCCAAATTCGCGGCGGGCGGAAGCGCCAGCTTCCGACGCGGATTCACCGCGGTCGACGCGGTCACGAGCGGCCAGGTCGAGATGGCTTTGGATTTCCTCGGAGAGCTCTGCCTGGCGGCGCGGGCGGGAAAATGGCAATTTCATGCGCGGCTCTCTTCGGCGGCGGGATTCAGGATGCCGCTGATGGCTTCCTGCAACTGGGACCAGCGAGAAAGCTCGGAAGCCAGTTGCTTGTTACCGGCGGGAGTGAGGCGATAGAGGCGCACGCGCTGATTGTTCTCGGAGACTTTCCATTCCGCGCGAATCCACTTCTGGCGCTCGAGGCGATGCAGCGCGGGATACAGGGAGCCGGTGTCCACCTGCAGGATTTCACCGGAGTTGGCGCGAATGGCCTGGCTGATGCCGTAGCCGTGGCGCGGCCCCCAGCGGAGAGTCTGGAGGATGAGCAAATCGAGCGTCCCTTGCAGGAGCTCAATGCGGTTCTGATAGCGCGGTTTCACGGGGCCTCCGGGTGTAGAAATTCTACAGCCATGCATGTAGGACGTCTACACCTCGGGAAAGTGAGCAAGAAGTCCGCCAGGCGGAGGCGAGAATAAGCATCTGATTCACCTGAGGTTAGGACGGCGGGGCCGAGAGAAGCATCGCTGGGCTGTCCGCTCGCGAGATTGCCCGTTGCGAAAGCGGACACCTGCAGGCGTGCTCCTGACAGACAATTGGTGCCAATGTGGAATTAAAGCGGTTCAAGACGGTTTATTCGCCAGAGCACGCCGCAAAGGGATAAAATCAAGTTCTCACGGATTGCGTCCCATTACGTGGGCGGCGCATCCATTTTGATAGGGGGTCAGGGACCGAGCAGATGGCCGACCAGGCGACGATGACAGCAACACCCGCAAGCGCGACTACACAAAACATAGACCAGCTCTCCATCAACACCATTCGCACGCTTTCGATGGATGCGGTGCAGCAGGCGAACTCGGGGCATCCGGGAACGCCGATGGCGTTGGCGCCAGTGGCGTATGCGCTGTGGCAATATTTTCTGCGATTTGATCCCGACGATCCAATTTGGCCGAACCGCGACCGGTTTGTGCTCTCGAACGGGCATGCTTCGATGCTGCTCTATTCCCTGCTGCACCTCGCGGGCGTGAAGGCGGTGAACCCGAAGTACGAGACACTGGGTCAGCTATCCGTCACGCTGGACGACATCAAGCGATTTCGCCAGCTCGACAGCAAGTGTCCCGGGCATCCGGAGTACCGATGGACTTCAGGGGTCGAGGCTACGACCGGGCCGCTGGGGCAAGGCGTGGCGAATACGGTGGGAATGGCGATCGCGGAGCGGTGGCTCGCGGAATATTTCAACCGGCCTGGATTCGAGATGTTCAATTTCAACGCGTACGCAATTTGCGGCGACGGCTGCATGATGGAAGGGATTTCGGGTGAGGCGGCATCGCTTGCCGGGCATTTGAAGCTTTCGAACCTCTGCTGGATTTACGACAACAATCACATCACGATCGAAGGCCACACGGAGCTCGCATTCAGCGAGGACGTGGCGACGCGATTCATGGGGTACGGCTGGAACGTGACGCGCGTGGGAGACGCGAATGATTTGGAGATGCTTTCGCGAGCGTTCAAGACATTTTTGAATACGACGGACCGGCCCACGCTAATTATTGTGGACAGTCATATCGCTTACGGAGCGCCGAACAAGCAGGATACAAGCGCGGCGCATGGCGAGCCGCTGGGCGAGCAGGAAATCCGGCTGACGAAGAAGAATTACGGCTGGCCGGAAGACGCGAGATTCCTGGTGCCCGATGGGGTACGCGAGAATTTCCAGGCGGGCGTCGGCAAGCGCGGGCGCGAATCGCGCGACGCGTGGATGAAGCTGTTTGACGGCTACAAAGCGAAATACCCGGAGATGGCGGCACAGCTTTTGGCGATGCAACATCGCGAGCTGCCATCCGCATGGGACAAGAGTTTCCCGACGTATCCGGCGGACGCGAAAGGAATTGCGAGCCGGGATTCGTCAGCGAAGGTTATGAACGTGGCCGCGCAGAATATTCCGTGGCTGATTGGCGGCTCGGCTGACCTGTTCCCTTCGACAAAAACGCGGCTGCTCTTTGATGGCGCCGGAGATTTCGAGGCAGGAAGTTACTCCGGCCATAATTTCCACTTCGGAATTCGCGAACATGCCATGGGGGCGATCCTCAACGGATTGTCGCTCTCGAAAATCCGGCCGTTCGGATCGACGTTTCTGATATTCAGCGACTACATGCGCGAGCCGATTCGATTGAGCGCCGTGATGGAGATTCCCGCTATTTGGATTTTCACGCACGATTCGATTGGCGTGGGAGAAGACGGGCCTACGCACCAGCCGATCGAACAACTGCCAGCTTTGCGAGCCATTCCGGGGCTGATTACGTTGCGGCCAGCGGACGCAAACGAGGTGACGGAAGCGTGGAAAGTGATTTTGCAGATGCGGCACGAGCCGGTCGCGTTGATATTGACGCGGCAGGCGCTGCCGACGCTGGACCGCGCAAAATATGCGCCGGCATCGGGTTTAGCGAAAGGCGCATACATTTTCGCGGACGCGGAGGGCGGCAGGCCGGCATTGCTGCTGCTCGCGACGGGAAGCGAAGTGGCGCTGGCGGTAGAAGCTTACGAGCGGCTGAAGGCGGAGGGGATTCGCAGCCGCGTGGTTAGCATGCCTTCGTGGGAGATTTTCGATCATCAGACGCAGGAGTATCGGGATAGCGTGATCCCGCCCGAGATCACGGCGCGGATCTCGATTGAGCAGGCTTCGACGCTGGGATGGAGCCGGTACGTAGGCCCGCAAGGGCGCTCGATCGGGATGCGAACGTTCGGCGCGTCGGCGCCACTGAAGGAATTGCAGAAGAAGTTCGGTTTCACACCGGAACGAATCGTCTCGACCGCGAAAGAAATGCTGGGGAAAGCGAGGTAGACCGTGAGAATCGCCATCGGCGCGGATCATGCGGGATATCTGATGAAGGACGAGCTTGTCGCATTTCTTCGCGCGCGGAAATTCGAGGTGGAGGATTTCGGCACGAATGGGCCGGCATCGGTGGATTACCCGGATTTCGCGGAGGCCGTGGGAAAGGCCGTGATCGAGGGACGCGCGGACCGCGGCATTGTGATTTGCGGGAGCGGCGTGGGCGCGGGAGTGGCGTCGAACAAGATTCCAGGAATTCGCGCGGGACAATGCGCTGACACGTATTCGGCGCATCAAGGCGTAGAGCACGATGACATGAACGTGCTGGTGCTGGGAGCGCGCGTGATCGGCCCCATGCTGGCACAGGAATTGGTCACGGCGTTTCTGGGAGCGATATACAAAGGGCACGAACCCGGCCAAGAACGCTTGCAGCGGCGCGTGGACAAAATTGCGTCGATTGAGAGGCGCTATTCCTTGCGAGCGAAAGGCTCGGCGTGAAATAATTTTATTGCGGTTGAGTGAAGTACAACGCCCGAGCGACATCATAGATTTAATAGATCGGGGATTTCATAGATCGAGATTCTGGAAGGAGTGAATGCTATGCAATCGCAATCCACAGGAACGAGTGAAGCGGTCAAGACGGCGAATCCATTGGTGACGCTGACCGAGTGCGGCCAATCCGTCTGGCTAGACTACATCCGGCGCAGCCTGCTGACGAGCGGGGAGCTCCGGCGTTTGATTGATGACGACGCGCTTCGCGGGATGACGTCGAATCCCTCGATTTTCGAGAAAGCCATTACTGGAAGCACGGATTACACGGATTTCCTGAAATCGCTCGAATCGCGCGGCGATCTGGACGCGAAAGCGCGTTACGAAATGCTGGCGATTCGCGACATTCAGGATGCGGCGGATATTTTCCAGCCTGTTTACGAGAAGACGAAGCGCCGCGACGGTTACGTGAGCCTGGAAGTTTCTCCGATATTGGCGCGGGACACGCACGGTTCGATCGAGGAAGCGCGGCGGCTGTGGAAGACCGTCGGGCGCGAAAACGTGATGATTAAAATCCCGGCGACAGAAGAAGGAATTCCGGCGATCCAGCAACTGCTGAGCGAGGGGATCAACGTCAACATCACGCTGCTATTTGCGCAGGAAGCTTACGTCAAAGTGGCGCAGGCGTACCTTGCGGCGCTGGAAACCTATTCGGCGAAAGGCGGAGATTTGACGAAGATGGCGAGCGTGGCAAGTTTCTTTGTCAGCCGAATTGACACGCTAGTTGACAACCAGGTGACGGCGCAGCTCAAGAGCGTCACGGATGCAGGCAAACGCGCGCTGCTGGAGAGTCTGCTCGGCAAAATTGCGATTGCGAACGCCAAGCTGGCGTATCAGCACTACTTGGAGATCTTCAGCGGGCCGCGCTGGGAAGCGCTGGTGGCGAAGGGCGCGAAGACGCAGCGGGTTTTGTGGGCCAGCACGAGCACGAAGAACCCGAAATACCGCGACGTAATGTACATCGAAGAACTGATCGGGCGGGACACGATCAACACGATCCCTCCGGCGACGCTCGAGGATTTCCGCGAGCACGGGAACGTGCGCGAAAGCCTGACGGAGAATGTCGGCGCGGCTGAAAAAACGATGCAGGATTTGGCGAAAGCCGGGATTGAGATGAAGCAGGTGACCGACCAGCTTGTTGTGGACGGCGTGCGACTGTTCGCGGAGGCGTTTGAGAAGCTGCTTGGCGCAGTCGAGCAATCGATGAAGAAGCCGATGCTACCGAAATCCGCGTCGCAAACGTACACGCTGCCCGCGGCGCTGGAGCAGGAAGTGAATGAGACTCTTGAGGAGTGGCGCACCGCGGGAAAAGTCCGCGGGCTGTGGTCACATGACGCGAAACTCTGGACAGGAACGGATGAGGCGAACTGGCTGGGATGGCTTGGCGTGACGGAAGACGAAAATGCGCACGCGAGGCCACTCGTTGAACTTGCGGAGGAAGTCGAAGCTGAGGGCATTTCGCACGCCCTGCTGCTCGGCATGGGCGGCTCGAGCCTTTGCCCGGAGGTACTTTCGAAGACGTTTGGGCACATCCGGGATTTTCCGGAACTGCTCGTCCTCGATTCAACCGACCCGGCGCAAATCAAGGCGATTGAATCGAAAATGGACGTGAAAAAGGCGCTCTTCATCGTTTCGAGCAAGTCCGGAAGCACGCTCGAGCCCAATATTTTCAAACAGTATTTCTTCGAGCGCGCAAAGCAGGCCTCCGGCGCAGAGAGGGCAGGAAGACAGTTCATCGCCGTCACCGATCCTGGATCGAAAATGCAGGCGGTGGCGGAAGGCGATAAGTTCCGGCGAGTTTTCTTTGGTGTGCCCAGCATCGGCGGGCGGTACTCGGCGCTTTCAAATTTTGGGCTGGTGCCCGCCGCAGTGATGGGACTCGACGTCAAGAAATTCCTCGATCGCACGGAAGAAATGGTTCAGGCGTGCGCGTCATCGGTTCCCGTGAAGGACAATCCCGGAGTGGTGCTGGGGATCATCCTAGGCGTGCTGGCGAAGACCGGACACGACAAGGTCACGCTCATCACGTCGCCCGGGATCGCGGACCTGGGCGCGTGGCTGGAGCAATTACTGGCGGAATCAACGGGCAAGCAGGGCCGCGGCCTGATTCCCGTGGACCGCGAAAGCGTCGGAGCGCCGGAAGTCTATGGCAATGACCGAGTGTTCGCGTATGTTCGATTAGAATCAGCGCCAGACGCCGGACAGGATGCGAAGGTCGCGGTTCTCGAAAAGGCGGGGCAGCCGGTCGTGCGGATTTCGTTGAGAGATACGTACGATGTCGGCCAGGCTTTCTTCCGCTGGGAGATTGCGACGGCCGTGGCGGGATCGATTATCGGTATCAACGCGTTCAATCAGCCCGACGTGGAAGCAAGCAAAGTCGCCACACGGAACCTGACGGCGGAATACGAGAGAACAGGAACGCTGCCTGCGGAAAAACCGTTCTTCGAAGACAAGGGCGTCAAGCTATTCACGGACGACAAGAATGCTGCGGCACTTAATCAGTCGGTTGGGGCGTCGAAATCGCTGGCGACTTATCTCCGCGCGCACCTCGGACGGATTAAAGCGGGAGATTATTTCGCGACGCTCGCGTTCATCGAAATGAACGCGGAGCATGAAGCGAGTTTGCAGAAGATTCGACACGACGTGCGGGACAAGAAGAAAGTTGCGACGTGCCTCGGCTTTGGGCCGCGTTTCCTGCATTCCACAGGGCAAGCGTATAAGGGCGGACGAAATACGGGCGTCTTTTTGCAAATTACGTGCGACGATGCGGCAGACCTCGCCGTCCCGGGGCAGAAATATACTTTTGGGGTTGTGAAGGCAGCGCAGGCGCGCGGAGATTTTGCCGTGCTGGCGGAGCGAGACCGGCGCGCGTTGCGCGTACATCTCGGGAAAGATGTTCCGGCTGGACTCGCCGCACTGAACGCAGCGATCACGGAAGCGCTGGCATAGATAGCTCAGCGATTCGTTCAGAGAAGAGGTTTGTTGCTGCGGGATTGCGATGGAAATAGCCGCGCAGATTTCCTGAACTACTATTCCCAAAGGAGAATCAATGCCTGAAAAGAGCCAGCTGGGACTGATTGGACTCGGGCGAATGGGCGCCAACATGGCGCGACGGTTGATGCGCGGCGGACATGAGTGCGTTGTGTTCGATATGAACGCGGCGAACGTGAAGCAACTGGCCGGAGAAGGCGCGACGAGCGCTTCGACGCTGGCGGATCTGGTGAAGAAGTTGCGGAAACCGCGTGCGATTTGGCTGATGGTGCCGGCCGCGGTGGTGGACAACACGCTACACGAGCTTGCGGGCCTGCTTGAAAAAGACGACATCGTCATTGACGGCGGCAATTCCTATTACATTGACGATATTCGACGCGCGAAAGACCTCGGGTCGCGCGGGATTCGATACGTGGACATTGGAACGAGCGGCGGCGTCTGGGGGCTGGAGCGCGGCTATTGCATGATGATTGGCGGGCCGGCGGACGCCGTGCAACATCTCGATCCCATCCTGAAGACGCTGGCACCCGGGCGAGGGAATATTCCTCGCACGCCCGGAAGAGAAACATCTTCAGGGACCGCGGAGGAAGGATATCTGTACTGCGGGCCGTCGGGGGCGGGGCATTTCGTGAAAATGGTGCATAACGGGATCGAGTACGGGCTCATGGCGGCGTATGCGGAAGGCTTAAATATTTTGAAGCACGCAAACGCGGGGAAGAGCACGCGCTCCGCCGACGCGGAGACGACACCGCTGCGAAATCCGGAGCACTACCAGTACGATTTCAATCTGGCGGACGTTGCGGAAGTATGGCGGCGCGGCAGCGTGGTGGCGTCGTGGCTGCTGGATTTGACGGCCATTGCGCTTTTCGAGCAGCCAGACCTGAAGAACTTCTCGGGTCGCGTTTCGGATTCGGGCGAAGGACGCTGGACGATTCTGGCAGCAATTGACGAATCGGCGCCTGCGCCCGTGCTGAGCACGGCGCTTTACGAGCGCTTCACGTCGCGCGGAGAAGGCGATTTTGCCGCCAAAGTATTGTCCGCGATGCGCTATCAATTCGGCGGACATATCGAACGCGCAGCCGGAAAATAATTTCAGAACGCATGGCGGTTTGACGCTCCGGAACGAGGAAATGATTCCGCTGCTTCCGGAGCGAAGGAGAAAATTGTGGCAGTGCCGAGTGAGAGACGGGCAGTGGACGCGGGACGCCCCGCGGAGCCGTGCGCGATGGTGATATTCGGCGTCGGAGATCTGACGAAAAGGAAGTTGTTCCCTGCTCTCTATAACCTAGCCAAGGACAACCTGCTTCCCAAGGAATTTGCGATTGTCGGCGTGGGCCGCAGTCCGAGTTCAACTCCTGATTTTCAGAAGAAAATGGGAGAAGAATTGCGGCAGTTCGCGACCAGTGACATCGAACCAGCGCTGCTCGATTGGCTGATCGCGCGGCTCTACTACCATACCGGCAACTTTCAGGATGCTGCAACCTATACAAAGCTTGGCGAATTACTTGCTCAATTGGACCAAAAGCATGCAACGGAAGGAAATTATCTCTACTATCTGGCAACCGCCCCGGGATTCTTCGGCGAAATTACAAGGCAGCTCGGCGCTGCGGGCCTGACCCGGCAAACAGAAACGCACTCGCGGCGCGTCGTTTTTGAAAAACCGTTCGGGCATGACTTGGCCTCGGCACGCGCGCTCAACGGCGAGATCGAGCAAGTGCTCGAAGAGAACCAGATTTACCGCATCGATCACTACCTGGGCAAAGAAACGGTGCAGAATATCCTGGCTTTCCGGTTCGGGAACGGGATATTCGAGCCTGTTTGGAACCGGCGCTACATGGACCACGTGCAGATCACCGTGGCGGAGACGGTCGGAGTGGAGGGGCGAGGCGGATACTACGATCAAGCCGGCGCGCTGCGCGATATGGTGCCGAACCACCTGTTCCAGTTGATCAGCCTGGTGGCGATGGAGCCGCCGATTTCGTTCGACGCAAACGCGGTGCGCGATGAGCAGGTAAAAGTGCTGCGCGCGATACAGCCGCTGACCGAACAAGACGTGCTGACCCGAACGGTACGCGGACAATATGCCGAAGGTTCAGAAAACGGCACGAGGCTGGCGGCTTACCGCACCGAGCCGCGAGTCAGTCCGAATTCCGCCACAGAGACTTTCACCGCGCTGAAGCTGCAGATCGACAACTGGCGCTGGGCGGGAGTGCCGTTCTATCTGCGCACCGGAAAGCGACTGAAAACGCGATCGAGCGAAATCGTAATCCAGTTCAAGAGCGTGCCGTTCCAGCTGTTCCGGCGAACGGCCGTCGAGCGGCTCGCGCCGAATCAGCTGATTATTCACATTCAACCGCAGGAAGGCATTTCGCTGCAATTCGGCGCAAAGATTCCGGGCCCGATCGTGCGGCTGGGCTCGGTAAACATGGATTTCCGCTACGCAGATTACTTCGGTTCGAAACCAAGCACGGGCTACGAGCGGCTACTCTACGAATGCATGGTTGGTGATGCGACACTGTTTCAACGTGCGGACAAGGTTGAGGCGAGCTGGAGCGTGGTGCAGCCAATCCTCGATGTGTGGCAAGCGCTTCCGCCGCGAAATTTTCCGAACTATCCCGCGGGTTCGTGGGGACCGTGGGAAGCAAGCGAATTGCTCGAGCGCGACGGCCGTCAGTGGCGTGAGCCGGGACAATGATTCTTGCTGGAGATGTCGGCGGAACGCACACGCGCCTCGCTTTCTTCGAGCGGCGCAACGGCCACCTCGAGTCTCTTGCTGAGCACATCTATCCCAGCTCCGGCCATGCCAGCCTGGACGACATTGTCGCGGAATTTGTAGGTTCGCAGAAATATCGTGCAGACGCTGCTGCCATCGGCGTCGCCGGGCCGGTTCGCGACGGAATCTGCAAGGCGACAAATTTGCCGTGGGCGGTGGACGCGCGGAAACTCGCCCAGCGCATCGGCATACGACGCGTCGCGCTGATCAATGACCTTGAAGCGAATGGATTTGGAATATCAACGCTCGCGCCAGAAGACTTCGCGACCTTACAGTCCGGAAAGCCCGACCCGAGAGGAAATTGCGCAGTTGTTTCGCCTGGGACGGGGCTCGGCGAGGGGGGCCTCTTCTGGAACGGAGAGCGCCAGTGGCCGTTGGAAAGCGAGGGCGGACATTCGAGTTTCGCTCCCAGCAATGCGCTGGAGGATGAATTACTCCAACACCTTCGCGCGCAATTCGGCCACGTGAGCTGGGAGCGAGTCCTTTCCGGACCTGGACTTTTCAATGTTTACAAATTCCTGCGGGACACTGAACGCGGAGAAGAGCCATCTTGGCTGGCAGAAAAGTTGAACGTCGAGGACCCTTCGCCCGTTATTTCCAAGGCGGGCATGGATGGCAGCAGCGCGCTGTGCGAGAAGGCGCTCGACACGTTCGTGGAACTCTTTGGCTCGGAATGCGGCAATATGGGACTGAAAGCGATGGCAACGGGCGGGGTTTATCTGGGCGGCGGCATCGCGCCGAAAATTCTGACGAAATTGAAATCCCCGTCATTCATCGAAGCATTTCTCGAAAAAGGCAGGCTGCGTTCTTTGCTTGAAACGATGCCCGTTCGAGTGATTTTGAATGATCGAACGGCACTGCGTGGGGCGGCGCTGCGGGCCACCCTTGACGTCGAGTGAGCACTCACCGGGTTAGGGAAGCGATTCGAGTTTGGCATTCAGCGAAACCTGGCTATCCTTCAGGACATCGAGATCGCGCTCGAACGGCTTCTTCCCTGGCGCCTCAAGGCGAATTTTGTGAGTCCCCGCTGAGACTTGCAGAACCGACGGCGTGTCGCCGACAAATTTACCATCGAGATAAATCTCCGCTCCGGAAGGATCGGAAGACACAGTCACGGTGGCACTGCCGGCGCTCAAAGTCTTGTCTTCAGAATCTTGCGAAGCCGGATAGAGCCGCCGCAGAACGTCAATCAAGTCTTGCGCGCTGAGGGCGAAGTTGATGCCGCGAACCGGCTCATCCGCCTGATTGCGAATATATTGAATCGTGTTAATTCCAATCACTTCACCACGACTGTCCAGCAAGGGCCCGCCGCTATTTCCCGCATTGATGGCGGCATCAGTCTGAATCCAGGTGCCGTTGCCATTCGCGCGATCCGGACCAATGGCGCTGACGATGCCGCGCGTTACGGTGTCCCTCAGGCCCTCCGCAGGATTGCCAATCGCCATTACAGCCTCACCGCGCTCGACATCGGCGATTCCGGCCAGCGCCAGATGGGGAAAGCCGGAACCCTCGACTTTGACCAGGGCTATGTCCTTGTCGTGGTCCACATAAACGACGCGAACTGGCAAGCGCTTGTTATCCGCGGTACGGGCCGTGAGAACTGACTCGCCCTCAATCACATGCCGATTCGTGGCGATCAAGCCTGTGCTCGTGATGAAGAAGCCGGTTCCCCATCCGTCGGGGCTCTCGATACGCACGATCGCTGGGATAGCTTCTTTCACAAGCTGCTCATCCGTCAGGGCTGGCGCGGCAGAGCGATTCTCTGATGATGCTTCCAGGATTTCCGGCTTCCCAGTGAAAACCGCGGCCAAAGGTTCAAGCGCAACTTCGAAATGGTCAGTCTTCACTAGATAGTAGTGAGCCTCCGGCACTCCGACGATAGACCGCCAGACCAAGGGTCCCTCAGTAATCGTTATCTCCTGACTCGCGTAGCCTCCCATGGATATTCGGACGACGATCGGATGCTCGAGCCGCGTCCCCCAAAGCGTACGCGTCTTGTGAAAATAGCCTCCCGGCATTTTTTCAGTGAACGGAGTCTTGCCAACCACGAGCCCATTTATTTCAACGGTCGCACCCGGCGGCGTGCTGGTAATTTTCAGTGTATTCGCGCTTGCAGGCGCGGCATGCACTAAGGAAGCGCAAACAAATATGAAAGCGCAGAGTGGGGACCGGCGCATGGAGCACCTCCAGAGAGGAAAAGCGTACTTACATGTATACGTATCCGTTCAGGAAGTCAATGTGGCGGATTGAACACGTCCGGCGGGCAATCGACGCCTGACGAGCCATCGCGCATACGGTCGTGGTTGTGTAAGCTAAGGTGAAATGAGAATTCTGCATATCGACACGCATCCGGAGTGGCGCGGGGGCCAGTTCCTGGTGCTCGTTACGATGCGCGGCCAGCGAGCGCGGAATCACGACGTGCAGCTGATGGCGCTTCGGGATACATTGCTTGCACGACGCGCAGCCGCAGAGGGCGTTCCCGTTCATTACATTCCTCGGCGATTCGTGCGACTTGGCGGCGCGCTTTGCCTGCGGGAAATTCTGGATCAGCAAAGATTTGATGTCGTTCATGTGCACGATCCGCACGCACTGACTCTTGCATGGCTCGCGCGGGCTCACCGACACGCAGCGCTGATGATTTCGCGGCGGCTGGCGCTTCCGCCGAATCGCGGCTTTGGGCAGGCGCGATATCGCGCGGCAAGGCGCATCATTGCGGTCTCCAATTTCGTGGCACGGACAGTCATTAGCTCGGGCGTTCCAGCGGATCGAGTTGTGGTTGTTCACGATGGGGTTGAAATTCCTGCGGAGACCACGGCGGAGGTCCGGAGCGCGGCGAGGGCAAAATGGGGAATCGGAAAGGACGAGACGCTTCTTGGGTGTGTCGGTTACCTCGTACCGGGAAAAAGACAAGATATTGCACTGCGCGCTTTCGCGAACGTGCTGAAACGCTTTCCAAATTGCAAACTTCTAATTGCCGGAGATGGCCAGGACAGGGCGGTATTGGAGGAGCTGACGGAGGAACTCAGAATTGCAAATAAGGTCTTGTTTGCAGGCTTTGTTGAAGATGTCGAAAGAGTGTATCGCGCGCTTGATATCTTCCTCTTTCCTTCCGTGGGGGAGGCTCTTCCAACATCTTTGCTAGTTGCGATGTCCCATCGATTGCCATGTGTCGCAGCGGCAAGCGGAGCCGTACCGGAGATGGTCAACTCTGGAAAGAACGGGATTCTCGTGGGATCTCCGATTGGGGCCACACTGCAAGAAGCAATTGCTTCTGAGGGTGGAATCGCGACCTCTGGAACCTCGCAAGATGTCAAAGAGAAGAGCGCCGTCGAGTTCGCGGATGCGATCTGCAACCTGCTGGCAGACCCTGGATATGCGACTCGCATGGCCGCAGCCGCGCGGCAGACGATTGTCGATCGCTTTTCCATCGATGCGTTAACCGAGGGAACACTGAACGTCTATAAGTCGGCGCTTCATCAAACCTGAATTGTATGGCAACCAGTGATTTCCCTGAACACCGCTCCAGTCCTCAACAAGAATCAAATCCAGGAGATTGAATTTTCGGGAAAGACCGAGGCGATACGCATCGACTGAAGAACAATGCAGCGCGGGGCGGGACGTTAGCTTTCCCGCGCATTTTATTTTTTGGGAATAATAACGCCATGGAACGCCAGCACTTTATTGCAGATATTTTGCCAACCACCCCAGGAAGGTCTGATACCAGAACTTGCTGTTCTGCGGCTTCAATACCCAGTGGCCTTCATCGGGAAAAATCACGAGCTTTGACGGAACTCCCTGGCGTTGGAGAGCCGTGAAGAATTCGAGATCCTGCGTGTAGGGCACGCGAAAATCCAACTCGCCATCAATGACGAGAGTCGGAGCGCGGAACTTTCCAAGTTCGCCCGCATAAGTGGAAGGCGACCACTTTGCGTACATCGCCGAATTTGCCCATGGCGTGCCGTCCAGGTCGTGCTCGACAAACCACAATTCCTCGGTCGAGCCGTACATGCTCGTCAAGTCGTACGGCCCAGCATGACTGATGAGGCAGCGGAAACGACCGGTGTGAGTGGCGATCCAGTCCGTCATATAACCGCCGTAAGAGCCGCCTGCCTCTGCGAGGCGCGTGCCGTCGATGAACGGATAATGCGCTAAGGCGTAATCCACTCCCATCATTAAATCCTCATACACCTTACCGCCCCAGTCACCCTGAATCTCATCCGTAAATTTCTGACCGTAACCCGTCGAGCCGCGAGGGTTCACCATCACGACCACGTATCCGGGCGAAGCCATGACCTGCGGATTCCAGCGATAGCCCCAGTCATCGTCCCACGCGCCTTGCGGACCACCATGCACTAGAAACAGCATTGGATATTTTTTCGATGTGTCAAAATGCGGAGGCTTGACGAGCAAGCCCTCGACTTTCGTCCCGCCCGCCCCATCGAACCAGAAAGGCTCTGCCGCAGGCATATCCAGCTGCTCGACTAGGGCGGAGTTCTGATGCGTGATTTGCTTTACTCCGGCACCATCGGAATTTGCAAAGAACAGTTCCGCTGGATACGTCAGGCTCGAACGCGAGAAAACTAGTTCTTTGCCGTCGGCGCCTAGAGAAAATTCGGCATTAAACCCATCGGCGACGACGGCCACAGGCTTGCCGCCCGCTGAGGGTGAAATCGAAAAGATTGGCATTTCGGCGCGGTCTTCGGCCTGGAAGTAAATCGTCCGGCTATCCGGAGACCATGCATACGTCTCCACATTCCGATCGAAATTGGATGTGAGGTCCACTCGTTCGCCAGTGTTTCGGTTGAGGATCATCAACTGCCAGCGATCGCTCTCGTAGCCCGGAGTCATCTGAGAGCGAAAGGCAATCCACTTCCCATCCGGCGAGTACACCGGGCCCCAGTCATCCCCCTTGTTCGTCGTGATTCGCCTCGGCGCAGCACCTCCCAGCGCGGGGACAGTGAAAAGATCGCCATTCGTGCTGAGCGCTTCATCTTTGTCAGTGTTTGCCGTGAAGCAAAGTTCCTGCGAGTCCGGCGAAAATGCGATGGCTTCCGGCGCGCCGAGATTGAATGGCGGGACATCGTAATCTGCGCCTGGAGTGAGATCACGCGGAGTGCTGGGCCCAGCGACTGAAATGACAAAGAGGTGGCTGCGTTTGCCGTCTGCCCATGCCGTCCAGTGCCTGTAGAGCAAGCGCTCCGCAACATGAGCCTTCACGGGATTTTTTGCGACTTCTTCGTCGCGCGATTTGTTGCAGTCATCATCTTTGCAGTCAGGATAGACGCTCGATACGAACGCAAGCCATTTGCCATCAGGCGACCAGAGCTGATTGTCCGCGCCAGTAGAGAGGAAAGTTATGCGCGAAGATTCGCCCCCATAGAGAGAAATCTCGTAAAGCTGCTGTTCGCCGTCGCGCGAAGAAAGGAATGCAATCTTCCTGCTGTCCGGCGACCAACGCGGGCGAGAATCACTCCCTCCGCGCGTCAATTCGCGTTCCGCGCCGCCGGATGCAGGGACAAGCCAGATGTCGCTGACCTGATGATTGGCCTGCATATCCGGAGTCGACACGACGTACGCGACCCATTTGCCGTCGGGGGAGATCTGCGGGTCGCTAACTCGGTGCATGGCGATCATGTCGTCGAATCGAATGGCGCGCTTGGACGTTTGCGCAGAGCCTGCGATCGCAAACACGAAGCTGAGCGCCGCGATGGCTAAACTGGTTTTCGTGAATTTCATAAGCCCTCCTACCGGTATCTCACTCGCGTGCCGAATGATGTCACGTTCATTCCGGTAATCCAAGCAATTGGCTAATTTTGCTCGATCGACGAAATTCAGGTTATCGAAGCGCCGCCCTCTCGGGATTGCGGTATGATTCCGGCAAACTGGAGGGTAGCTTGCAAGCCGCGCTCGCCGTAGACCGCCTGCAATTCGCCTTTACGGTAACTTTTCATTATATTTTTCCACAGGTGACGATGGGTCTTTCGCTGCTTATCGTCATCCTGAAGACTCTGGCACTTCGCACCGGTAATGAGCACTACAACTCCGGAGCAAGATTCTGGGCGAGAATATTCGCCATCAACTTCGCAGTCGGTGTCGTTACGGGAATTCCAATGGAGTTCGAGTTCGGCACGAACTGGTCCGCGTTTTCAAAAGCAGCTGGCGGAGTCATTGGGCAAACGCTCGCGATGGAGGGAGTATTTTCCTTTTTTCTTGAATCCAGTTTCTTGGGCGTGTTTTTGTTCGGCGAGAAAAAGCTCAGCAAGACTGGACACTGGTTCTCGGCCGTAATGGTCTGGTTTGGTTCATGGCTATCGGGCTATCTGATTGTCGCCACCGACGCGTGGATGCAGCATCCAGTCGGATACTCGATGAATCCAGACGGTTCATTCGGCCTGGAGAGCTTCTGGGGGCTCGTGCTGAATCATTGGGCGCTCTGGCAATATGCGCATACGATGCTCGGCGCGGTGCAGACAGGCTGCTTCGTGATGGCGGCGGTCGGAGCATTCTATCTCCTCGCCGGCCGACACACGGAATTCGGCCGCACGTTTGTGCGAACCAGCGTGGTAACAGGCGTGATTGCCGCGTGCCTGCAGCTTTTCCCAACTGGCGACGCGCAGGGCCGCATGATCGCCGAAAATCAGGCGCCAACGCTGGCCGCGATGGAAGGTTTATTTCAGACGCAGAAGGGCGCGCCGCTCGCGATTCTCGGCCAGCCGGACGTCGCAAACCAGCGGCTGGATAATCCGCTGATTGTCCCGCGAGCATTGAGCTTTCTCACATATCGCCGATGGGGGGCAGAAGTACTGGGGATGGACAAATTCCCTCCACAGAATTTGCCTGACCGAGTCGAACTGCTTTATTACAGCTATCACATCATGGTAGGGCTGGGGACAATCTTCATTCTTATTTTGCTCATCGCGACCTGGAAGCTTTGGCGAGGATCGTTGTTTAGCGCGCGGTGGATGCTTTGGCTGCTGATGCTCGCGCTTCCCTTCCCTTTCATTGCCAACACGGCAGGCTGGATCACGGCGGAAGTTGGCCGGCAGCCCTGGCTGGTCTACGGATTGATGCGCACTGCAGACGGCGCCTCACCGCTCGTCTCCGCAGGAAATGTGTGGTTCACGCTTCTCGGGTTTTTCGGAATGTACACGGTACTCGGAATCTTGTACTTGTTCCTGGTATATCGGGAAATCGAAAAGGGGCCGATTGCGGCGGCAGAGGTCAATGTCGCTCTACACTGAGGGACTGGCGCGATGGAAACGATATGGTTTGTCATTGTTGCCGCGATGCTCACGACTTACGTAGTTCTTGATGGCTTCGACCTCGGCGCCAGCGTCATTCATCTCTGGGTTGCGCGCAGTGATGTGGAACGTCGCCTCGTTCTGCAGTCCATTGGACCAGTCTGGGACGGGAATGAAGTCTGGCTGCTCGCCGCAGGAGGCACCCTCTATTTTGCGTTTCCCGCCCTGTATGCCTCCAGCTTCAGCGGTTTCTATCTGCCACTCATGATGGTGCTCTGGCTTCTAGTGTTGCGTGGAATTTCGGTTGAATTTCGAAACCGCATTACTGGCGGAATCTGGAGTTCGTTCTGGGACGGCATATTTTGCCTGGCGAGCCTGCTGCTTGCCGTGTTTTTCGGCGCCGCGCTCGGCAATGTTGTGCGTGGCGTTCCGCTCGATTCACATGGACTTTTTTTCGAGCCGCTCTGGACAACTTTCCTCCCTCGAGGCTCGACCGGTATCCTCGACTGGTATACGATCCTCGTCGCCATCACCGCGCTCGCTGCGCTGACAATGCATGGCGCGCTCTGGCTCGCCCTGAAGACTGACGGTGACCTTCAAAAGCGGGCACGTACAGTGACAGGGCGCGTTTGGTGGGCACTTGTACTTCTGACCGTCCTTGTCACTTGGACCAGTTTCCGCATTCAACCACAATTGAGCGCAGGATTTGCCGCGCGACCGTGGGAGTACGTATTCCCGGCGCTTGCTGTCGCGGGCCTGATCGGTGCGATCGTTTTCCTGAAGGAGGAATGGAAATCTTTCGTCGCCTCATGCGCATATCTCGTCGGCATGCTGACGAGCGTCACCTTCGCGTTGTATCCAGACGTCCTACCCGCAAGCAGCCCCGCATACTCGCTCACAGTTGAGAACGCGAAAGCTGCCGATTATGGACTCAAGATTGGCCTTGTTTGGTGGATCATTGGAATTGCGCTGGCGACAGCCTATACCATCTTTGTGTATCGGAGCTTCAGAGGAAAAGTTCGAGTTGTTGAGGGTGAGGAACCCTACTAGGCGCCACACTTGACCGGGATTATGCGTCTTTTCGGTCCTTCTGCACTCCGCCAATCACAAGAGCCAGCCCGATCGTAATAATAGGAATGCTGAACCAGAGCGGAAGGCGGATGATCTTGCGCGTTTCGGACTCGATCTTCGCCGGTCCGATTTGCTGCACATCGTGGCTTACGCGGTAGCTGAACTGAGGATGAATTATCGAGGCAATTCCCACCACAACAAGCAGGATTCCGATCAGCAAGAATGGCTTGTTTCGCATGTCAATTCAGATAGCTCCTGGGCACAACCGCTGGAACAAAACTCTCGATCCTTTCACAGGACAGGCGTTGTCATTTTGCGTGGCGGGTTGAAGAAAGGCAATGCCGCCACGGTGGCGCCGACGCGGTGACGAACCGCTTCGACAGTGAATTCCATTTTCAATTCCGTCCCAACCTTGGAGTATTCCGTCGCGATGGTCGCCAGCGCGATCATTTTCTTGAGCGTGGGAGACCACGTCGTCGAAGTCGCTTTCCCGATCTGTTCGCGTGAGTCATCGTAAACCGGCACTGCGATGCGTGACGCTGTGCTCGCCACTTGCGGCGCCATGCCCAACGTCTCGTAAAGCGCCTCGACGTCGTCCCAGTTGATTTCCAGGCCCATATATTGCCGCTTGATGCCGAGCTTCTGCTCGGCCGCGAGCGCCTCGCGCCCGATGAAATGCTCCTTCTCTAGATTCACCATTCTCCCCAAGCCGATTTCGTACGGCGAATAGAGCTGCGATTTCGTGAGCGCCTTTTTGCTGCTGACGTAATCCACTTCGATCAGCAACAGCCCCGCCTCGATGCGGGCCACGTCCAGCGCCAGCATCCCCGTGGGATGAATATCGAAATCGCGGCCCTTTGCCATCAATTCATCCCATACTTTCACGGCGTCGTTCCACGGCATCCAGATTTCGTAGCCCAAGTCGCCCGTGTAGCCCGTGCGTGAAATATCCACGGGCACGCCCGCGATTTTTCCTTGCGTGACGCGAAAATATTTCAAGTTCGTGATGTCCGCGTCTGTAACGCGCTTCAGCAATCGTCCCGACGTCGGCCCTTGCAGGGCGAGCGACGCGATCTTTTCGGAGATGTCTTCGATTTCCACGTCGAGGCCGACTGCATTCTGTGTGAACCACCGCAGCGAGGGATCCGCTGCCGTCCAGCGGTACGTGTTCTCACCGAGCCGCGAAATCGTGCCGTCGTCAATCACTTTGCCGTCTTCATCGCACCAGCAGCAGTAAATCACTTGGCCCACCGCGACTTTCCGGATGTCGCGCGTGATGACGCGATTGACGAATCCCGTCGCGTCCTTGCCTGTGATCCAGTATTTATAGAGCGGCGTGACGTCAATCAGCGCCGCCGCGTTCCGGATCGCGTTGTATTCGTGCTCATGATGCGTTTCGTACGCGCTGACCGTGTAGTAGCCTGACCACTCGCGGTAGCTCAGGCTCTCGCAGAGCCGGAATGTACGCTCGTGTACTGCGGTTCCTATAGGCAAAGTTTTTTCTCCCGATTCGTGCTGCAACGCGATTTCGTAGCACGATGACGCATGATTATAGTGTCGACATTTCTCTTGTAGCAAGCCACGCTTGCAGTAACATTTGCATATAGATGTCTCTCAGGCTGCTGTAGAGTCAGAATAGAGTTCAAGCCTGGCCATTCATTTAAGGATGGATTGAGTGAGAGTGTGACGAATCTGGTCAACACACCCGAATCGTATGTCATTTTCATAGAGTACCGGAGCCCGGTATCAGAAGATTATGCTGAGGAGTATCTCCATTTGCCGCGATTTCTCCTATGCTCAAGCGAGCGGGGCGTGACTGTCTCCAACAAGATCCGAATCGAGATAACGAAGTAATCGCGTTTCCACCGTCGGCGGCCTCGTTCACCTCTGCTTGTGGCAGCGATAATGCCCTTGTAGAATAACCATCCTTTATTTCGCGCAAACACCACACGCGGCGACACTCATGGCAAAACAGTACGACGTCATCGTCATCGGCGGTGGCCACAACGGCCTGACCAACGCGGCGTATCTCGCCCGCGCAGGCAAGAAAGTCCTCGTCCTCGAACGCCGCTACGTCCTCGGCGGAGCAGCTGTAACTGAAGAGATCATCCCCGGCTTCAAGTTTTCCGTTTGCTCCTATGTCGTCTCGCTTCTGCGCCCGGAAATCATTCGCGACCTCGATCTCCCTCGTCACGGCTTGGAGATTCTCCCGCTCGACGGCACGTTCACCCCAAAGCTCGACGGCCCGTATCTCTGGCGCATGAATGACCACGCCAAATCGCGCCGCGAAATCCTGCGTCATTCCCGCCGTGACGCCGAAGCCTACGATGAATTCGGCATGGCCATGCAGCAGATGTGCCGCTTCGTCAAGCCGCTGCTCGCGATGACGCCGCCCGATCCCACTTCCATCCATCCGGCGGACCTGAAAAAATTGCTTTTTCTCGCGCGCCGCTTCCAATCGCTCTCCGCAGAAGACAAATACAATCTCGTCCAGCTCATGACGATGAGCGCTGCAGATTTTCTCGATCAGTGGTTCGAGACCGACGTGCTCAAAGCTACGATGTCCGCCTCCGGAATCATCGGCACGTTTCTTGGCGTGCGCTCCCCGGGCACCGCCTACGTCTTGCTGCATCACTACATGGGCGAGATTGACGGCGCGTTTCGCGCCTGGGGCTTCAGCCGCGGCGGCACGGGCGCGATCTCAAACGCCATCGGAGACGCGGCACGCGAAGCCGGCGCAGAAATCCGCACCGAAGCTGCTGTCGCACGCATCCTCACTCGCAATGGCCGCGCCACCGGCGTTGCGCTCGAAAATGGCGATGAGTTCGAAGCGAAAATCGTTTCCTCGAGCGTGGACCCCAATCTCACATTCCTTAAAATGCTCGACGCGCACACTCTTTCTGACGAATTTGTCGAGGAAGTCCGCCGATACAAATATCGCGGCTCATCAGGCAAAGTGAACCTTGCCCTTGATACGCTTCCCGAATTCACTTGTTTTCCGGGCACGGGCGCGCAGCTGCGCGGCGCGATTTCGATTTCGCCCTCAGTGGATTATATGGAACGCGCTTACGATCAGGCGAAATACGGCGAATTTTCGCACCGTCCATACATCGATATGGTGATTCCTACACTCACCGATCCTTCTGTCGCGCCGCCGGGAAAGCACATTCTTTCCTGCTTCGTGCAGTACGCGCCCTATCACTTAAAAAATGGCAATTGGACGGCGCGCCGCGAAGAATTCGGCGACACTGTCGTGGATACGATTGCCCAATACGCGCCGAATCTGAAAGAAATTATCATTGGCCGGCAGGTTCTCACTCCTGCTGACATCGAAGAGCAAATCGGCCTCACGGAAGGAAATATTTTCCAGGGCGAACTCTCTCTCGAGCAGCTGTTTTTCCTTCGCCCCGTCGCCGGCTGGGCGCGCTATCGAACGCCGGTGAAGAATCTTTATATGTGCGGCTCCGCGACGCATCCGGGCGGGGGCATCATGGGCGCTCCGGGCAGATTGGCTGCGCTCGAAATCCTGAAAGATCTGCGAACGAACTGATCCATGGCCCTGCGCGTTGCCATTATCGGAGGGGGGCAAAATTCCCTCGTCGCCGCGTTCTATCTCGCACGCGCCGGCCACAAGCCTCTTGTCCTCGAACGCCGCCCCGTCGTCGGCGGGCTCACGATCACCGAAGAATTTCATCCCGGCTTTCGCGCGTCGCTTCTCGACGGCGCATTCGGCCCGCTCCCCGCGCAAGTCGCAAAAGATATGCAGCTCGAGCGGCATGGCGTCCAATGGCTCAAGCCACAGATCCAGATTTTCGCTCCCTCACCCGACGGCCGCGCGCTGCTGTTTGATTCCGATCCTCGCGCCGCCGCTAAATGCATCGAAGGCTTCTCGAAATCCGACGCCGCGAAATATCTCCAGCTCGCAGACATCATCGAAAGCGCTGCGCCGCTCGTTCGCCATCTCCTCACTATGACGCCACCAGAAATCGATCGTCCATCCGCCGTCGACATCTGGAATTTGCTTCGCGCGGGCAGGCAATTTCGCGGACTCGGCAAACGCAACATGCAGCATTTGCTCCGCTGGGGCCCGATGGCTGTCGCCGATTTCGTCGCGGAGTTTTTCGAGACGGAACTGCTTCGCGCTGCGATGGCCGCGCCCGCGATTTTCGGCGCCGCCGCAGGCCCATGGTCCGCAGGCACGACCGCGCTATTCTTGCTTCGCACGGGAGCAGCGGGATCACCCGGCGTTGCAAGTGCATCCGCAAAGGGGGGCGCAGGCGCAATTTCCGAAGCCATGGCCGCCGCAGCCAAGCAGGCTGGAGCGGAGATTCACACCGGAGCCGAAGTCGAGCGCATCAATATCAAGAACGGTGCGGTCTCTGGAGTCGTTTTTGCAAACGGTGAAGAAATCGCGGCTAGCGCTGTCGTCTCCGGCGCCGATCCTAAGCGAACATTCCTCCAACTTCTCGACGCCGAGTATCTCGCTCCCAGTTTCCTCGCGAAAATGCAGAATTACCGCTCGAAAGGCGTCGTCGCCCGAATCTTCCTCGCTCTCGACGGCCTCCCGAATTTCACCGCGCTCGAGAATGCCTCCGAGACCGACGCCGCGCTCGCCGCGCGCATTCACATCGGCCCGGAGATCGACTATCTTGAACACGCCTTTGACGATTCCAAGTACGGCGACTTCTCCCGTGCGCCATATCTTGAGGCCTCGATTCCTACGCTACTTGATGCTTCGCTTGCGCCTGTGGGCAAGCATGTGATGTCCATCCACATGCAATACGCCCCATACAAATTGACGAATGGCGATTGGTCAAAGCGAAGAGACGCTCTCGCCGATGTGGTCGTGAAGACTCTCGCGCAATACGCGCCCGATCTGCCCCAACACATTCTCGCTCGACGCGTCATTACGCCTCTGGATTTCGAAGAAATCTACGGCGTCACGGGCGGGCACATCTTTCACGGCGAACCGGCTCTTGATCAGCTCTTCACGATGCGTCCGCTGCTTGGCTGGGCTCGTTACCGAACGCCGATTCGCGGCCTCTTCCTCTGCGGATCAGGAACGCATCCCGGTGCTGGTCTTACGGGGGCCTCTGGATTCAATGCCGCCCGAGAAATTCTGAAATCGGTCAAAGGCTGACGCTCTTCACCGCACGAGTCATCCCCCATAGTGCGGCAAAGCCGCATTCCTGACTTGGCACGTTGGTGGCTGAAAACCACCACCTCTGATTGAAAAGCACCGAGATTTGCCGCTACTCGAAGTCCGCCTTGGAGTTGAAGTTCCTGCAACCCACACCATTATAAGAGCTTACATGAAGCGTGCGGGAGCCTCCTTTTGGCATACCCCATGCATTCCGTCTGTGGCGTATCTGAATCTCGACAGGATTGAGCCGTCGGGAGGTGGGTCATGAAAAAGCTTCTTGGAGTTCTGGCAGCGGCGCTATTGGCAGTCTCGGGAGCCGCAATTTCAGCTCGGGCGCAAGACAATGGCCAGTACCAGGGACAGGATCAGAACCAGCCGGGCGTCGCTCGCGTCAGCCTGATTAACGGCGATGTTTCCGTGCAGCGCGGCGACTCCGGCGACGTGGTCACAGCGACGCTGAATACGCCGCTCGTTGCCGGCGATCGCGTGATGACGGGCAATGGCTCGCGCGCAGAAGTGCAGCTCGACTACGCCAACGTGGTTCGCCTCGACGAGAATTCCAGCATCAAGATTTCCGATCTCTCGCGCACCCACATTCAATTGCAAGTGGCGCAGGGAGTGGTGAACTACAGCGTTCTGGATGATCACGCCGAAGCTTCCGCTGAAATTGACTCGCCGAACGTTGCCGTTCATCCGCTCGAACGTGGCGATTATCGAATCGAGGTTCCCTCTGACTCCCAAACAGAAGCCATCGTCCGCCGCGGCAGATCAGAAGTTTCCGTGCCGCAGGGCAGCACGGAAGTGAATGGCGGGCAACTCATCACGATTCAAGGCACTGATAATCCGCAATATCAGACCGCTGACGCGCCGCGCCAAGATGACTTCGACCGATGGAACAGCGATCGCGATAACGTGATCCACGACGCTTCAAGCTGGAATAAGACAGACCGCTATTACACCGGTTCGGAAGACCTCGACGCATACGGCCACTGGACTAACGTCCCTGATTACGGAAATGTCTGGGTGCCTGCGGAAAGTCCGGATTGGGCGCCGTATCGCGATGGCCGCTGGGTCTGGGAGCCGTATTACGGCTGGACGTGGGTTTCGTATGAACCCTGGGGTTGGGCGCCGTACCACTACGGACGTTGGTTCCTCTATGACGACGATTGGGTTTGGTGGCCCGGGCCGGTATATGGCTACCCCGCATACTACCCAGCTTGGTCGCCGGCATACGTGTCCTTTTTCGGATTCGGTGGAGACGGATGGGGCTTTGGATTTGGATTCGGAAACGTCGGCTGGCTGCCGATTGGCCCGTGCGACCCCTTCTTCCCCTGGTTTGGACGTGACGATGATGATTTCAATCGAGTGCGCATCACCAACATCACTAACATTACGAACATCACGAACGTCAATAACTTCAACGGGCGCGGAATGCCGGTTCCTCCGCTGTTCCGTGGACGCGCAGGCGAACGCTTTTCCAACCTGACATCCGTCGGAACCAATGCACGCCTACGCTCGGGAATTTCCACCATGGCGTCGAATCAGTTCGGCAAATTGCCTGTGTCGCCTCGCCAGCAGCGGATCAGCGGGGAGACGTTCCGGAATGGCAGCCTGATGACCGGTCGCTTGCCCGTGGTGCCGACTAAGGAGAGCCTGGGACGCCGTGGAAACGTGCCTACGGCATTGACGCGCACCTTTGACAACAACAATCAGCGTTTCTTCTCCAAGGTTCATCCAGTCGCACCCGCTTTCAAGCCGTTCAACGAGCAGGTCGCACAGACGCAAAGAATGATCGAGAGCTCGCGCTCACAGATGCAGGCAGGCTCAAGCGTCTCAGCCAGAAACTCGAAATTGCCCGGTGGTGCGCTGCCGCAAAACGGCAGGGGCGACGCTATGAAGTCATCCCCGAACAATTCTGCATCGGGGGGCCGTTCTGCTGTTATTCCTAGCGGGAGATTGCAGACTCCGGCGCAACCACAGAGCAACGCGCGCCCGGGCTGGCACAGCTTTGGTTCCGGCGGCTCAAGTCCGACGCGTGGCATCGCGCAGGAACCAGGCCAAGTGCATCAGCCAGTCGCGCCGGTGCAACGCAGATTCGATCAGCCGTCCAGACCCACGCCTTTGTCTCCGCGAACAGTGGGTTCTTCGCGGCCGGGATGGCATAGCTTCACGCCGCCGACGAACGGATCTGGCTCGCATTTGGACCGTACGCCGACTACGCCTCGGCAATCGGGGTTCGGCGGACAAAATTCATCGCGAACTATTTCTCAGCCGACGAGGCAGGATAGCTTCCCCAACACCCAGGGCCGCTCGAATGGTTGGCATCCATTCACTCCTCCTTCGAGCGGCTCGCATCTGGACCGCGCGCCTGCGCAGCCGCGTCAGTCACAATTTCAACCTCAGTCACGGAGTTCCGCTCCTGCTGCCCGGGACGGCTGGCACACTTTCACGCCGCCAAGCCGCAGCTCATCGTCACCGAGTGATTCGCGCTCGTCGTGGGGTGGCTACGGAGGACGCGGTAGCAATAACTCGTATTACGACCGCCGCTCACTTGACCTGCGGCAACCCGTCGTGACGGGTCGCTCGCAGTCTTATGATCGCGGCTATTCTGCACCCCAGCGTGGTAATTACGGCGGATCCTATGGCCGGCCGGCCGGTGGAGGATATAACAGGCCCTCTAGTGGTGGTGGCAGTTATCGCGGTGACGGTGGAGGCGGATATAGCAGGCCTTCTGGCGGCGGAGGCAGCTATCGGGGCGGAGGCGGTGGTGGATACAGCAGGCCTTCCGGCGGTGGAGGCGGCGGCTCTCGGGGTGGCGGTGGCTCTCGCGGTTCTTCGCACCCGTCGGGTGGCAGGCCACACGGCCGTTAATAAATGAATCGAAGAGCGACTCCAAAAGTATCGTCAGTCAAAGTCTCAACCCGTACCACCTTGCCGAGGAAGTCGCGTTGTGCAGGTGCCTGACGGCAAAACGGAAAAGTGACAAGCAATTTCATTCCCACGAAATAGTGCTCCTGGTCCGTCGTGAAATAGAGACCGTCCCGCGTAAAATTCCGAATTCTTCTAACCTCTTTCAAATGCCGGAAACGCGGATCGAACGGCCAGAGCCGCGCAGGCAATTCGAGCCTCGCCCTCCTCCGTCGCCGCAAGTCACGCAAGCTCGCAAACCACGCGTTTAGAACCGGATCTGCTGCAAGTGCTGTGGCATTCTTCATCTGAGCCTCAACGTCGCGGAGAATTCATGATCGCCGGGCAATTCGTTTTGGGCGATAGATGCTTGGTACTAACTTTAGCATCCTAAGTTTTAGTCCCATAGTACTTGCCAAAATGAAACGCGCCAGACGCTATTTCCGTCCAAACGCTTGTTTACGCCAAGGATTCGTTCTTAAGTTCAACGTTCTGAAACAATCCGATGTTTGGAGGATCACAATGCGAAAACTCGCCCTCGCAATAGGGGTCATGCTTCTGGTTTCGGCTGTCCTGCCAACCGCGGCGCAGGCGCCCAGCTCGGCGGACCTGAACGCCATTTATACAATCAAGGACATCGGGTTCAACCATTCCCAGGTGATGGACATCATGAGCTACCTGACCGATGTCTATGGCCCGCGTCTGACGAATTCGCCGAACATGCGCGCCGCCGCGCTGTGGACCGAAGATGAGATGAAGCAGTGGGGTCTCGCGAACGTCCATACGGAGCCGTGGGAATTTGGCCGTGGCTGGTCCAACGAGAAATTCTCGGCGATGATGATTTCGCCGCGACCCTATATTTTGATCGCGTATCCGCTGGCATGGACGCCGGGCACAAATGGCCCAGTTTCAGCAGAGGCGGTATGGGTCTCGATTCAGAGCGAACAGGATTTCGACAAATACCGCGGGCAGCTAAAGGGCAAATTTGTGCTGACCGAGCCGCCGCCGCAGCTGGAAATTCATTTCGACGCGCAGGGTCACAGATATACGGACGCGGAATTGGATGAAATCGCGACTGAGTCGGTGGCGGGCGAGCGCTCGGACCTGCAGGAACGCATTGCGAGATTCCGTGCGCAGCGTGAATTGCGGCAGAAGATTCAGAAATTCCTGGTGGACGAAGGAGTGGCCGCGTGGATCCAGCCGTCGCGCGGAGACGACGGCACAGTATATGTCCAGTCCGGCGGCTCGTATGATCCTAAAGGCGCTCCCGCACCGCCCACGGTCGCGATGGCAGCGGAATGCTACGGACGCATCTATCGCATCCTGCAGAAGAAAATTCCTCTGACATTGCAAATGGACATTGAAAACAAGTTCTACGACAACGATCTGAATTCTTTCAACATCATTGGCGAGATAACCGGCACCGACAAGGCAAGCGAGGTCGTAATGATCGGCGCGCATTTCGACTCATGGCATTCCGGAACGGGCGCGACGGACAACGGCGCGGGGTCGGGCGTGATGCTGGAGGCGATGCGGATTCTCAAAGCGTCAGGTCTGAAGATGCGCCGGACGGTTCGCATCGGACTGTGGACCGGCGAAGAAGAGGGGCTGCTAGGCTCGCGAGCGTACGTCAAGGAACACTTCGGCGATCCGGCGACAATGAAACTGAAGCCTGAGCAAGAGAAACTCGATGCTTACTACAATGTGGATAATGGCTCGGGCAAGATTCGCGGCATCTACCTGCAGGGTAACGAAGCTGTCGCGCCGCTCTTTCAAGAATGGATGCGTCCGTTCCACAATTTGGGGATGACCACGCTGACGATTCGGAATACTGGAGGAACAGATCACCTGTCGTTCAATTCCGTCGGCATTCCTGGATTTCAATTCATTCAGGACCCGCTCGAGTACGATACGCGCACGCATCACTCGAATATGGATGTGTATGAGCGCATCTCTGAGCCGGACATGAAGCAGATGGCCGTTATCGTCGCGTCATTCGTCTATTTAACCGCGAACCGCGATGAGATGATCCCAAGGAAACCATTGCCGCCGCCGTCGACATCTCCGTTTTAGTAGCGGAGGTAAGGAAAAATGCTTCGGCCGTACTTTGTCTGCGCGGCTTATTGCTAGTTGCGTGGCATTTCTCGTCGCGTTACTAAACCGAACCGCCCTCCTGCGCGTTCAATAATTAGGGATAATTCACACCCGGGCGCCCGTAATGCCATCAAGCCTATTCTCTCTAGAGACCTCGCCCATCCGCAAACCAAGAGGAACACCTTATGAAATTCCTCTCCTTGTCGATTTCGATTCTGTGGCTCGCGCTCGCGGGGCCTTCAGCGCCGAAGACTCCCAGCTTCAAAGGAACCTGGCTGCTCAGCGTGCTGAAAAGCGATTTCAGTCCTGCCAACCATCCGAAGAAAATGACTCTCAAGATAAAACAGGATCGGGCCGGCATGCGGGTCTCGACGGAGCTGACGGATGGTCTCGCCTACCACTCCTTTAATGCGACGTACACATTTGATGGAGCGGAAAACGAAAATCTTCAAGACGGTATAACCGTGAAGAGTTCACGCGAATGGGACGGCGTCAAGCTTGATTTTAGCGTAAAAAGAGGGATGACCCTGCAATTCAAGGAAGCGTGGGCCCTCTCGAGCGACGGCAAGACACTGACCATCTACCGGCACACAATTTTCGCCGACGGCGAAGTTAATGAAAAGTATGTTTTCGAAGAGCAATGATGCGCCGTTGATTCGACTGCGCGCTGCTTTCTTCGACTTCAGGTTACAAAATCGTCGCCGACTACACTCGAGCAGACAGCTTTGACACGTACGCGTCCAGCTCGCGCGTACGGAGCAATTTCAGAATTGCGACAAACAAGAGCACACCGATGGCGGTTCCTATCAATAGGATCTCGAATGACCCGAGCATCCTTTCCCACCGGATTCTTCGGGAAAGCCATTTAGCGAGCTCGAACACCCCGACGGCTGCGAAAATCGAGGCGGAGCACACTTTGACGAAGAACAAGAGCAGGTTCCTGATCTCATGATTTTTCGTCCGGCGTACGAGGAGCACGGTGAGAACGATGGTGAACAAGATGATGCCGATTGAGCTAGCCATCGCCAGACCCAGGTGCTGAGCTCGTCGCGCCAGCCACCAATAGAGCGGAATATCCGCTATCGTGAACGCTGTACCCACAATCGCTGGCGTCCACGTGTCCCGAGTGGAATAGAACCCGCGCGAAAGGAGATTCTGTGCGCCCCAGGCGAACATACCGATGGAGAACAGGGCAAGCGTCGCTGCAGTCGCCTGCAAGTCAGCCGCATGAAGGCGTGTGTGAGAAAAAACTAAATGTACAACGTACGGGCTCTGCGCAATCGTCAACGCGGAAATCGGAACAAGCAGCAGGATCAGCCCTTTGAACGTGTCGTTCAGTACGCGGTTGAGCTCCTTAAACTTGCCTTCCGAGTAGAGCTGCGCAAGGATCGGGAATGAGGCCACGCCGATCGCCTGACCCACAACGCCAAGAGGAACGCGCATCAAATTCTTCGCGTAAGTCAGCCATGTGATGGAAGCTGGCACGAGATACGAGCCAAACCAGCGAATGATCCAGTCGTCGGTGAACGAGAGCGACAGCGCCAGCATGATCGGAATGGCAAGCTTCAAGAAAAGCCGGAAACCCGGATGACGCAGATTGAGCGCAAAGACAAACTTTGCGCCGACCAAATGCGCTCCATATATCTGCAAGAGTAAGTTTCCCGCTAACGCGCCAACGAGAACGCCGACCGAAAAACCAGTTATGCCAATCCGCGAAGCAAGCATCACGCCGCCGAGAATAATCGCAAGGTTGTAAATAAGCGGAGCGAGCGACGGGACGATGAATTCCCCCTTCGCGTACTGCACCGCCGTCAATATTCCGCCTTCGTAGAAACAGAACTGCGCGGGCAGCATCAGCCGCGTGAGGAAGATGACATGCTGTTTTTCCACTGGACCGAAGCCGGGAGCAATCACCGAAACAAGTTGCGGCGCAAAAATCTCCGCCACCAGGATTAGCGCGATGACGAGCAGCCCCATGAAGGTCATCACGGTTGAAAACACGTGCCAGCCTTCTTCTTCGTCGTTCTCTGCCACGAACTTCGTGAACACAGGGATAAAAGTGATGCTCAGCGAACCTCCGGCAACGAGGTAATTCAAGAAATCCGGAAGCGTGAAAGCAGCGTAGTAAGCGTCGGTGACCGCGTTTGAGCCGATTTGATGCGCGACTGTCCACTCGCGCGCGAATCCGAGCACGCGGCTGAGCAGCACGCTTGCCATGACGATTCCCGTGGACTGGATGATCGTGCGGTTGAGGGAGCGCTGCGCCATCCTGAAGATACTACACGGAGGATCGCCCTCGCTTCAGCGCAGGTAAAATTCCGTTGTCGCCTTCCTCACTAGCTGAAGTTTGGTGCGATTGATTAACTTCTGGCGAGAAGCTTCCAAATTCGATTATCTGCGGTCAGCCGCAAGGTGCCGGACGTCTTTTCCCGCTACCATGTAGATGACATCCTCGGCGATGTTTGTGGCGTGGTCCCCGATTCGCTCCAGATTCTTGGTGACCAGCACGAGTTCAAACGCAGGAAAAATGAACGCAGAATTCTCCATCATGTACGTCAGTAGTTCGCGGAAGATCTGGTCCCTCAGATGGTCTACTTCGTCGTCTCGAGTCAGGACAGACTTTGCAAGCTCGGCGTCGCGCTGCACAAGCGCGTTCAGGCTGTCGCGCACCATTCCTTCGGCCAGCTCGCCCATGCGCGGCAAATCCACGTAGGGCTTCACTTGTGGATGACGAAGTATGCGCAACGAAGATTGCGCAATATTGACTGCCTGGTCGCCGATTCGTTCCAGATCGTTGTTGATTCGCGATGCGGAAAAAATGAAGCGTAAGTCCACAGCCATCGGCTGCTGCAGCGCCGCGAGTTCCATCACACGGCTGTCAATTTCAATCTGCATGTCGTTGATGGCTTTTTCTTCCTCGAGAACGCGGTTCGCGAGCGCCTCGTTCTTCTCAAACACGGATTGCAGCGCCTGATGCACCGCCCGCTCGGCGAGGCTCGCCATCCAAAGCAGGCGCTGCTTCAGTTCCTCCAGGTCGCGTTCGAAGTGCCGCTCCATCGAATCTCCTAGCCAAACCGGCCGGTAATGTACGCTTCAGTCCGCGGATCTGAAGGGTTGGTGAAGAGTTTCGCCGTCGGTTGATACTCCACCAGCCTACCTTCGAGCAGGAACGCCGTGAAATCGCTTGTCCGCGCAGCCTGCTGCATGTTGTGAGTCACAATCACGATGGTGCAAGTGGGCTTTAATTGAAATAGCAACTCTTCAATTTTGGCGGTCGTCACCGGGTCGAGCGCAGAGCATGGTTCATCCAGAAGCAGCACTTCAGGATCCACAGCGAGCGCGCGCGCAATACAAAGCCTCTGTTGCTGCCCGCCAGAGAGCGCGTACGCTGATTTGTGCAACTGATCTTTCACCTCGTCCCACAGCGCGGCACGCCGCAAACTATGTTCCACCGCATTCGAAAGCTTTCCCTTGTGCCCGTTGATGCGCAAACCATAAGCGACATTTTCAAAGATGGTTTTTGGAAATGGGTTTGGCCGCTGAAAAACCATTCCCACGCGGCGGCGAAGGCCTACCACATCCACTTCGAGAATATTTTCACCATCGAGAAGGATCGTGCCCTCCATTCGCGCGTGGCGAATCGTTTCATGCATCCGGTTCAGGCTGCGCAGCAGCGTCGACTTGCCGCATCCGGAAGGGCCAATGACGGCTGTGATGACATTGGCTGATATATCGAGGTCAATTCCTTGCAGCACTTGCTTGGGCCCATAAAATACCTTCAGACTCGAGATCTTGAATCGCTGGTTCAGATTCTGGAGCGCGGCAGGCTCCGAAGACACAGCGAATCTTCTCGGCAGTGTCCTCGTGTCTTCCGGTGGTGGGTTGACGCTGTTCACTGGGCTCGCGCTGGCCACGATAGATTACCTCGGAACCGCTATCCTGCGCGAGAGAACAAGCCGCGTCGCGATGTTTACGATCAGCACCAAGCCCAGCAAGACAAGTCCCGCGGCCCACGCTTGATCGTGCCAATCCTGATATGCGCTGAGTGCGTACGTGTAGATGATTACTGGCAGCGAAGCAATTGGCTGGTTCCAGCCTTGACTCCAAAATTGGTTGCCAAAGGCCGTGAAAAGCAGGGGCGCGGACTCACCGGCGACACGCGCTAACGCCAGCATTATCCCGGTGATTACCCCTGAGGCTGCTGCGGGAACGACCACAGTCCATATAGCTTTCGCCTTGCTAGCACCCAATGCGAGTGCTCCTTCTCGCAACGCATTGGGAACCGCGCGGAGAAACTGCTCCGTGCTGCGGACGATGATGGGTATTGTCATCACGCCCAGTGCGAAGCCTCCCGCCAAGGTCGAAAAATGGCGCATTGGGAGGACAACCACCGCATACGCGAATATACCGATGACTATGGACGGCACGCCGTTCAAGAGGTCAGTCATATATCGAACCAGAAAGCCGAATGTCCTGCTGCCAAACTCCGCCAGGTAAATCCCAGCCATGACACCCACCGGAACCCCGAAGAGCATGGCCAGGAGAAGTAGTTTTGCACTTCCTACGATGGCGTTGGCCATTCCACCGCCGGATTCCCCAACCGGTGCCGGCAATCTCGTGATGAATTTCCAGCTGACGTCTTTACCCCCATGCCAGATCAAGTCGCCAAGGATGAAGAACAGAACGGAAACCGTAAGCAGCGTGCAGGCACCCGTCAAACTCAGCATCACGACGTTGACGGTTTTCCGCCAGAGCATTCGAAGGGGGCTCATACGTGCGCTCCCCCGCGCCGCTCCGTAGCTAGAATCAATAGTCTGGCCAAACCATTTAGTATGAATGTCACAAGAAAGAGCACCAGGCCTAATTCAATCAACGACTGCAAATATAGCTTCCCAGTCGCCTCCGTGAATTCGTTCGCGATCACGGCGGCAATAGTGTATCCAGGCGCGAGCAGCGATGCGTTAATTCTCGGTTCGTTGCCGATCACCATCGTAACGGCCATCGTTTCGCCCAGCGCCCGCGCCATGGCCAGAAAAACCGAGCCCGTGATGCCGCTCCGCGCGAAAGGCAACACCACTCGAAAAGTCGACTCCCACCGCGTCGCGCCAAGGGCTAGCGCTGCTTCTCGCTGGTCTGCAGGGACGGCCAGCAGCACTTCACGTGATACGGAAATAATAAAGGGAACGATCATGACGGCCAGTACTAGACTGGCTGTCAGCACACTCAGTCCGTACGACACGCCGCGAAACAGAGGCAAAAAACCGAGTGTGCTTTTCAAGATTGGCGCTAGGTCGCTGCGCACAAATGGCACAACTACAAAGAACCCCAGAAGCCCGTAGATCACGCTGGGTATTGCTGCCAGCAGATCAATTACAAACGCCAGCATGTCAGACAGGCCCGGTGGCGCAAGTTCAGCGAGGAAAATGGCGGCACCCACGCCGAGCGGAACTGCGAGTAACAGAGCGACCACGGAGGTTACCACCGTGCCGTACAGAAAGGGCAGCGCCCCAAAATGCTCAAAGACCGGGTCCCAGACACTCGTTACAAAAAAGCTCCAGCCAAATGTCTTCCTGGACAAGGCGGAATTGATCCAAAGCTCAAAAACCAGCAGTGAGGTAATCAGAATGATGAACGCGGCAAACATTAGCGTGACGATATGCGCCACCGCGTCCCCAAATGCGAGCCGACGTAGAAGAGCGCGCGCCCCCACGGGAGACGGCGCGCCCTCAACGGCACTCGCGTTTGAGCTCATCCAGTTAGTGAATCTGATTGATTTGTTGCTCTTCGATTGCAACCACTGGCCTCGGCAACCGGGCGTAATCGAGGTCTTCCACCATTCCCTGGCCGCTCGCGAGCATCCAGTGCAGGAAGGCCTTGATTGTATCGCGTTTTGTCGTATCCGAGATGCTGACGGGAATCAACAGGTAGGTAAAGCTGCAAATGGGATAGGCGTCGGCTCCCTCAGCGTTGGTAATGGAGACGCGGATGTCCTTTTGCATCATGGCGGCAGCGCCGCTAGCTGCGGCGGTTACCGTCGCCAAGCTGGCCTTGATGAACTTTCCCGAAGAGTTCCGCACCATGCCATACGGCAGGTGGTTCTGGATGGCATAGATCAGCTCGACATAGCCGATGGAGTTCGGTGTCTGCTGAACTAATCCAGAGACTCCCTCGTTTCCTTTTCCGCCCAGCCCCACCGGCCAATTCACCGACGTGTTGCTGCCTACCTTATTTTTCCATTCGGGGCTGACCTTCGAAAGGTAGTCCGTCCAGACGAAAGTTGTGCCGCTGCCGTCGGAGCGGTGGACTACCACGATGTCATTGCCCGGAAGATCGACCCCGGGGTTGCTGCTTGTGATCTCACTGTCGTTCCACTTCGTCACTTTTCCCAGGTAGATGTCAGCAAGCGCCTCTGGGGTGAATTTCAATTCCGCGTTGACGCCGGGAATGTTGTACGTCGGCATCACGGCCCCAAGAACTGTCGGAAACTGCAGGATCTTGAAGCTGAACGTGCCCAGCAGCTCGTCCTTCAGCGGCATGTCCGAAGCGCCAAAATCTACCGTACCGGACTTTAGCTGCTGAATCCCGCCGCCCGATCCAATACTTTGGTAATTGATTTGGATGGCGGGATGAAGCTTGTGGTACTCGTCGAACCATTTCGAATAGATCGGATAGGGAAACGTCGCCCCAGCCGCGTTTAAGTTTATCGGGTCAGGTGACTGCCCCATGGCAGTGCCGCCCATCAAGAGCAAGGCCACAAAGACGCCCAGAGCTTTAAGGTACTTCATATTTTTCTCCTCCACTCTTATGATTTAAGCCTGCTTCCGCCGCACGGGAACGGGTCTCGTTCCCGGGCGGCGGCTATAACTCTCCTGCAAGCTAGAAATTGAACTGCGTCCAGAGCGCGATTGCGTTGGTATCCTCGGCTCCGGCCATCCCTTGCGGATGGAGCCAATGGAAATTCTCGTCGCCGACGGAGAAGTCGAAGTACTTGTTCACGTGGTAGCTGATGCCTCCGATTGTCCGCGAGAAATCCAGGGGATCCGTGCCTGCGAACTTGGTATTCGGCTGAAAGTAGTGATAAATGCCCCACAAGGTAAACGGCGAGTGACCAAGTCTTGCGTGGCCAAAGAAGGCGTACCCTTGCTGCCGTGTGGTGTCTCCGGCGAGGACAGTGCCAGCGACCGTGCCGACGTCGTTCGCTCCGCCGCCGGCATCAAACGGGCCGCCCGCCACGGGCGCCGCGCCTGAAAACAGGTTTCCGGCGCTGAAGGAATTCCGTCCAAGGTCGTATTCCCCCACGATCTCGTAGCCCTTGTCGTGGGATTGGAAGTGCGCAAAGACTGCGAGCCGGTTCAGCGGTGTGCTGGTTTGCGACGGCAGTTTGGTGTTGTAGCCATAGTCTTCAAAAACTGTGAGGCCGAAACCTGTACGGTCTGACTTCGTCCCGACTGGATACCAGGTCAAACGACCCATGACTTGCTTCTTGTCGTTTTGCTCGATGGCGTGGAAGCTGGCCGTGGTAAAAACGCCCAGATCGTAGTCCAGGTACTCCTTCCCGTTCCTTTCGATTGGGCCGTGCAGTCTCGCGCCAACGTAGGTTGAACTCAAGCTCAAGTAGTTCCACGGCGTCAGGTATGTATACCGGTACCCGCTAAGCCCTTCCTCCCAATCAGTCAGCGGCTGCTGCGTTTGTCCGAAGGTGATCTTGTCCTTCTTGAACGCTTCACTATTCTTGAAGAGTTGGTTGAAATCCACGTAGGCGTACTTCAGCCGAAACGAAAGGTTGCCGTTCGTGCTTCCACCGATTTGCGCTCCGTTGCCGTTTGCGATAGCCCCTGACGTTCCATCAACCTGACGGAAAATGTTGGGCGTCACCCGCAGGGTGACCATTTCATTAGGAGAATAGATGAAGTTGATATACGTGCGGGTGACGTCGAAGGAATTGAACCCCGAATTGCCCGGGCCCTCCTGGTTTTCCTGAGTCAAGAATTGCGGCCCGAACCCCGTATCATTGTAATAAGTGTAGTCGCCGAAAAACGTCGCGCCGAGCTGGATCTTCCCTCCTGCGAGTTCGATTGCCTCCGGCTTCTTCTCTTCTGCCTGCGGAGGATCAGACGCTCCGCCTTTACTTGGCGCTGCCTTCGGTACTCCGGCAGTTGTCGGTTTCGCCACCGCAGCGGACACATGCGAAGAACTCGATTCCGTCGCAGCCATTGCCGCTGCACCAGGAGAACTGGGCTCCGTACGGAGTTGAACTTTCATGGCGGGGCTGGCCGACGAAGCGTTCGATTTTCCTGTCAGCGAATCAATTTCCTTCTGCTGCTCGTCCAAAGCCTTGTGTTGTGCCGCAAGTTCTTCCTGCTGTGCCCGAATCAAGTCTTCGAGTTTCTGGACCTCTGCAGCCGATGCTGCGCCATCCGGCTTTGCAGGCTGCCCCTTTGCAGCATTATCATCCTTGGTAGTCGCAGACGTCGCGGGGCTCTTCTTGTCCGGGTGAGCCGGGGTCTTATCTCCGCCTGTGGCAGCGAACGCCGACATTCCCGATACGAGCGCCATTCCCAGTACAAGAATCCACATTCTTCGCATTCACTCCTCCTTCAGAGGGTCAAATTTGATTGGCTGCATTCTTTTAGTTTCCCCGGCTACGCTAGGGACACGGCCAGTCAGGCCGTCACGTTCGCCCGGCCTACTCGCAGGAAAAAGAAAGAAGGCCGGCGCCGGGGTGACGCCAGCCTTCAGGGGCGACGCAGCAGACCTTTTGGCGAGGCTCGTGGTTTGTGGCTTGGACAAGATCTGCTCCGTGATTCATGGAAAGACTGCCGGATGACCTTGAACCGCTAATGAGGAGAATATGAATATTGTGTTACAACTCTGCGGAAGCATCCTCGCCGCGACTGAAACTAAAGGAGTTAATCCTCCCATGCCGTATGTCGAAGCCGCGCAGCCAAAAAACCACGTCCTCGGCGACATTAGTGGCATGGTCGGCAATCCGCTCCAGGTGTCGTGTGGCAAGCAGGTACTGCACGTTGGGAGGGACTAGTGAAACGTCCTCTTTCATGGAAGAAAGGAGACGATCGAACACTTGATCACGATACTGGTCTACTGCTTCCTCGTTTTCGAGAACTTCATTGGCAAGCGTCACGTTCCGAAAAATCAGTGCTCCGAGGCACCGGCTGACCATCCCTCGCACGGATGCGCTCATGGGTTCCAATTCAGCGGGAGCGGGGATTCCTTCCATTTGGGCGAGAGATATAACGCGCTGACCAATGTTTACGGCCAGATCCGCCATTCGCTCCAAGTCATTATTGATTTTCAGCGTCGCCACAATGTGGCGAATCTCACCTTCCGGCAAGTTGCCGCCGCGCAACAGCCGAACCGCATGGTCGTCAATTATGATTTCCATTTCGTTGACGCGCGGCTCGGTCAAGAAAACGGCGCTCGCCATCTGGTCATTGCGGCTCAGCAGAGCCTCAAACGCCCGCTTAACCATCCCTTCCACGATTCGCGCCATCGAAACTAGATAACTTTCCAATGCTGTCTGGTAGAAAGTTGCGGAGCTGCTCATCGGAGACGCCATGGTTTCCTCCCTGAAACGCCCGTGAATTCTCGACCAGTATGGACAGAGGCCATTGCAGACCGATGAAGCTATTGTGAATTCTAGGAAAATGTGAGACTTGCGTTCCTTCAGGAGGCAACCGGAATAGCGAAGTGAAATCGGGATCCTTGCCCGACTTCACTCTCCACCCAGATACGCCCGCCGTGGGATTCGACGATGTGCTTTGCGATGGAGAGGCCGAGCCCAGTGCCGCCAACTTCGCGTGAGCGCGCTGCATCCACGCGATAAAAGCGCTCGAATATTCGCTCCTGGTCCGCCTGCGGGATGCCGATTCCTGTATCGGACACCGTGACGACCACGCAGCCATTTTTCACCGAAGCGCTCGCCTCGATTTCCCCGCCAGCCGACGTGTACTGCACCGCATTATTCAAAAGATTCTGCAGCACCTCTCGCAACAGATTGGCGTCGCCGCGCACTGCTGGCAATTTCAAGGGCAGATTCATCTTCAGCGCGAGATCCTTCTGCGCCGCTGAACTTTGTGCCGCTTCAACACCGGACTCCATCAGCTCTTCCATTCTGACTGGCCGAACTTCCGGCTCCAGCATGCCGGCCTCGATGCGCGAAAGCTTCAGCAAATCATCCGTCAGGCTCCCCAGCCGCGAAGCGTGATTCCTGATGATTTCGACGAATCGTCGGTTGTTGTGCGCGTCTTCCAGCGCGCCTCCCAGAAGCGTATCCGCGAAACCTTGAATCGCGGTAAGTGGCGTGCGCAGCTCATGCGACACATTCGCGACAAAATCTTTTCGCACTTGCTCAATCCGCCGCAGCTCAGTGATTTCGTGCAGCACAACTACGGCGCCGAGAGGCGAGGCTGCGCGTGTTCCAGCGAGAGCATTCGCTTTCCCTGGTGCGGGAATTGGGGCAACCGTTGCGGAAAAGCTGCGCGGCCGGGCGCTTCCGATCGAGATCTCCCCACATAGCCCATCCGCGCCACCGAGCGCCTTGCGAATCAAATCAAGTACATCCGGGTGGCGAACAACTTCCACAATCGACTTGCCTTCACACCCGGCCGCACCCACACGCCAAACTTCGGCGAAAGCGTCATTGCAGAATGTCACGCGCTGCTGCGTATCGATGACGGCGACTCCCTCCACCATGCTGCGCAGCACGGCAGTGAATCTGTCTCTCTCTTCGCTAATCGCGCTAACCTCCGCGCGCCAATGCTCCGCGACGCGATCCAACGACCTTGCCAGCTCATCAATTTCGTCTCCGTGGTTCCCCTCCGGAATCGGCTGCAGATCCGCGGCTGCAAGGCGCCGGGAGATGTCTTTCAGGCGTTCGACACGATTGGAGGCGGTGTGCGAGGGGATCAACCAGACAAGAACCGCGATGCTGAGAGCGAGTACAGGAATTTCCCAACGCCCTCGCGCTCGGAGTTCAGCCGCGGTCAGCAGGAACAACGCCAGCGCCAGGCCGCTCAGCCCGGCTCTCCAGATGACATCAGTTCTCGCGTGTCTCAAAGATGTAGCCTGCGCCGCGCACCGTCTTCAAATAGCCCGGCTTCTCGGGATCCGGTTCGATTTTTTCTCGGAGCCGCCGCACGTAGACATCCACGCTCCGAGGCGTCACGAACCGGTCGCTTCCCCACACGGAATCGAGCAATTGATCGCGCGAATAGACCCGGTTCGGCCGCGAAGCGAGAAAATAGAGCAGGCGGAATTCGAGCGTGCTCAGCGGCAGCGTCTTGCCGTCGCGCTGCACGCGGTAAGAAATCGGATCGATTCGAAGCGGCCCGATTTCCACCAGTTTCGCGTCGTCGCCGGGCGGCTGGACTCGCCGCAGCAATGCTTTCACGCGCGCGACGAGTTCGCGCGGACTGAACGGCTTGGTAACGTAATCGTCCGCGCCCAACTCGAGTCCGACGACGCGGTCGGCTTCCTCCCCTCGCGCCGTGAGCATCAGAATCGGCAGCCGGTTCAACTTCTCCTGGCGGCGGATATCCTTGCAGATTTCCAGCCCGGATAATTTCGGCAACATCAGGTCCAAAATGAGCAGATCGGGAGGCGATTTCTTCAGCTGCGACAGCCCCGTCGCGCCGTCACCCGACGAGGAAGTTTGATATCCCTCTTTGTCCAAATTGTAGCGGACTAGCTCGACGATGTCCTTGTCGTCTTCAATGATCAGGATGCGAGTCATCGGCTCTGCGCGCCTTGCGATAAGGCGCCGCGTGGAATCAACTCTCAAGGCAGAATAACGAAACGGCTGCCCCTCAGCAAGCGGCGAGGCGCTCTGTGACAGTTTTTTCACACTTCTGCGTCCTAAGGCTTCCGTGAAGCTCGACGCCGGAGGAGACGTCTTGGATCTCGTCCGAAAGTGAATTTCATTTGCGATCAGTGTTTTATAAGTACTGTGTTTGCAATCACTTAACACTTTGCGACTGTGCGTTTCATTTGCGATCAGGATTCTAGAAGTCTGAGGTCCGAATTTGGAGGTTCGAGAATCTGGAGCACAATTACAAACCGCGAAATAGGGACGATTAGAAATGGGTGCGATCGTTTGTTTTCTATGACTTACGGGCATTTCTAATCGCGGAGAGGGACGATTAGAATGTAGTGACGAGTGGCCCATCGGCTTCGCCCATGGCAAGCGAGTGACGAGTGACGAGCAAGGACGAAGAAGCGAGGAGGCAGAGAAGCAAGGAGGCAGTGAAGAGACGGTGCAAGAATTATCGATTAGAAAATGTGATGTGCTTTGTTTTGTGCTAGTTAGCTGAAAATCTAATAATTTGAGCCGGGGCGGGGCGAAAAGCGACAGGCCAGGATTTGCTGGACCTCGCTGATTCGATCTGTGCGACAAGCGCTTCACGATGCTCCGTTATAGACCGCAACGCCCCGACGCTTCCGGTCGGGGCGGCCAATGCTTGCCGGGCGACGAACCGACCCGGACTTAAGCTCGAAGATACTGTATACCAAGTTATAACTAAAGTCAAGCAAAAAATGGGCATTGGTCCGTGCGAATTTTGAGTCATTGCCCTGCCAAAACCGCGTCCGGCAAGACTGCGACAGACGGAGCGTAACTGACCGTCTGTGCGCCCTTCCGGTTTCGTCACGCCAGCCGGCGTACCAGCGGTCGTTTATCCCTTGCATTGGACATCTGGGGGACACGGCGTTGCGCCGGGCCTTTATTCGCGCCCCGTTCCTGTGCCGTGCAGGGATTTGTAGACTTCGTTTGAAGCGCGAAACTCGTCGAGGAGGTCTTTGTCCGCAAGATGCGAGCGAAGAAATTCGATTGCCTGAGCAAGCCGATCCAGCGTGCGGGCAATATTCTCTGTATTCGTCAGACAAATATCTTGCCATACTTCGTAGGGGCTTCCCGCGATTCGCAGCAAATCGCGCAGGCCACGGCCGGCCAGGGAGAGCGGCAAACCCGTCTCGTCCGTTTCATCGGCAATCACACGCGCGAGGGCGACGGCGGCGAGCTGCGGCATCTGCGAGACGACCGCCAGCGCCCAGTCATGCGTCTCCGCATCGCACCAGACCGGCTCGGCGCCAATCGCCCGCACAAGTTCCTGAAACTTCCGCGCCCGATCGTTCACTTCGTCTTCGTTCCCAATCAGGACGTAACGAGTTCCGCGAAAGAGTTCCGCAGTCGCATGTTCAAAGCCGGATAATTCCTTTCCCGCGACTGGATGGCCGCCAAGAAATTGCGCGCCTCCCTTGAATTGCATCGATGCGGCACGGCAGACTGCCGTCTTTGTGCTTCCGGCGTCAGTAACGAGCGCGCCCGAATCGCAACTGACTGAGATTTGTGCCATAAGATCAATCGCCACGCCAACTGGAAGAGCAATGTATATCAATTCTGCGCCGCTAACCGCAGCGCGGGCGTCCTTTGTCACCTTCCAGTGCAATCCGCGTCCGGCGACGTGTTCGAGCACACTGTCCCTGTCGAAAGCAGTGATGGAAACATCTGGAAATACGTTTTGGACCGCGAAGCCGAAAGATGCGCCAATCAGGCCCGTGCCGAGGATGGCGATGCGGTCGAATGGCGCGGGCTCACGCATGTCTTAGGCCACGCGACGGCCAACCGCGGGCGCAATAATTCGCAGTTCCGCCATGAGCTGTGCGAATTGCTCCGGATAGAGCGACTGCGCGCCATCGGAGAGCGCGTGGTCAGGATCGTGGTGGACTTCGATGAGCAGGCCATCGGCGCCGGCGGCGACAGCAGCGCGCGCCATCGGCGCGACTTTGTCCCGGCGGCCAGTGCCATGGGAAGGATCCGCGATGATGGGCAAGTGCGAGAGCTTCTTGATAACCGGAATCGCGGCGATGTCGAGCGTGTTTCGCGTGGACGTCTCGAACGTGCGAATTCCGCGCTCGCACAAGATCACGTTGTAGTTTCCGCCAGACATGATGTATTCCGCGCTGAGGAGAAATTCCTCGATCGTAGCCGACATTCCGCGCTTCAGAAGCACAGGCTTGCGAACTTCACCGAGCGCGCGGAGAAGATGATAATTCTGCATGTTGCGCGCGCCGACCTGCAGAATATCCACGTATCGCGCGACCAGATCCATCTGCGACGGATCCATGATTTCGCTGACGACGAGCAATCCAAATTTGTCCGCAAACTTGCGAAGGAGCTTGAGCCCTTCTTCACCCATGCCTTGAAATGAATAGGGGGAGGTTCGCGGCTTGAAAGCGCCGCCGCGCAGGATTCGAGCGCCCAAACGCGCAACGCCTTCGGCGACGCGCGCGATTTGGTCGGCGGATTCCACAGCACACGGACCTGCGGCGACAATCACTTCGGTGCCGCCGAATTTCACGCCGCGTCCAACGTCGATAACTGAACCTTCGGGGCGGAACGCTCGGCTGGCCAGTTTGTATGGCTGAGTGATCCGCAAGACTTCGCGGACGCCGTCGAGCAATTCGATGTCGCGAGTGTCGAATTCCGGATGCACACCGATAGCGCCAATCACCGTGTGGCTCGCGCCGGTGGAACGGTGAACGTCAAAACCAAAAGACACGAGCCGGTCAATTACGTGCTGGATCTTGTCTTCACTCGCCCCTTCTTGCATGACCACTACCATCGATTAGTCCCTTTCTCTCCATAACGTGGCGTGATTCATCGCTCGACGTTCATGACTTCTTGTCTTCAGCAGGTTCTTCGCTTCGCTCCTGGCGTTCCAGCGATCGCGCTTCGTCGAGAATTCTCTCGAAGAGCCTTCGAATCGCGGTGTCGGCAAGCGGGCCGCGATTGGCGCGTTCGGCATTTTCGAGGACTTCGCGCTCCCGCTCAGGCTGATAAATCGCGATGTTGCGCACCCTTTTTAATTTGCCGATTTCGAGCGCGCACTGCGAACGCTCGTTCAGGAGCCTGATGAGCTCGCGGTCAATCTCGTCAATTCGGCGCCGCCAACCTTCCATCGCTTTCGCGGCCGTGTCGCTCATGCGCGAGGATCTCTCCTGCTGACGCCATGGCGAGCCGCATGCTTCAGGACGCGAATGCGCTCGGCCACAGCCGCAGCCGCACCGCTTGCCGAAGACGCTTTTTCAATTTCAGCGACGAGCGCGGAGCCCACTACAACTGCATCAGCAATTCCGCCCAACACCGTTACTTGCGTCGGCAAAGAAATCCCGAAGCCGACGGCGAGAGGCATCTTCGTGAGAGCGCGCGTGCGGCGAATCATTGCCGGCAATTCTTCGGGAAGAGAGTCCTTTTCTCCGGTGACGCCCGCGCGGGCAATCACATACAGAAACCCGCTGGTGGCTTGCGCGATCTTCTTGAGGCGCGCATCGGTGGATGTGGGCGCAGCGAGAAAAACAGTGTCGAGGCCGTGCCTCTGCATTGTTGCGCGATACTCCGCCGATTCTTCCGGAGTCATGTCCGTGACCAGCACGCCATCAGCGCCCGCGGCCGCGGCCCGCGCGCCAAATGCGTCCAATCCAAACTGGAGGATTGGATTGAAATAGCCGAACAGGACGATTGGAACGTCCGTCTTGCTGCGCAGGCGCGACACAAGGTCGATGACTTTCGCGAGCGTCGTCCCTGTGCGCAAGGCTCTTTCGCTTGCGCGCTGAACCGTCGGCCCATCGGCGACCGGATCGCTGAATGGGACACCAAGCTCAATCACGTCGGCGGCAGCAGCGGCAGCCGCCAGCACGATTTCCTCGGTTGCGGCGAGCGAGGGATCGCCGGCGGTCACGTAAGCAACGAGGCCCATCTCGCCGGCGCGCGCCAGCTCCTCGAATCGCTTCCCGATTCTCGTGCGCTGCATGCTGCTCGTTTTGGCCGCAAGTTCAGACATATTTCGACAGGATCTCCATGTCTTTGTCCCCACGGCCAGAGATATTCACGATCACGATGTCGTCGCGCTTCATTTTCGGGGCACGTTTCATGAGTTCGGCGATCGCGTGCGCCGACTCCAAAGCGGGAATAATTCCCTCAATTCGCGCGAACGTACGCACGGCCTCGACAGCTTCATCATCGCGAACAGCGGTGTATTCGGCGCGCCCCTCACCGGCGAGCCAAGCGTGTTCCGGACCGACCGCGGGATAATCAAGGCCGGCGGAAACGGAGTGCGTGGTTGAAACTTGACCGTCAGAAGTCTGAAGCAAAACTGTGTACGTCCCCTGCAGAACGCCGGGCTTCGCACCTGCAAATCCAACTGCAGCGAGCCGCGCCGCGTGCTCGCCGAGGGCAGTTCCGCGGCCACCGGCTTCCACTCCCACCATTTTCACATGAGGATCGCCGAGGAAATCGTGGAACAGTCCAATTGCATTCGAACCGCCGCCGACACACGCAAATAACCAGTCAGGGAGGCGTTTTTCGGCCTGCAGGATCTGCTCGCGCGCCTCTTTTCCGATAACACGATGAAAGTCGCGGACCATCATCGGGTAGGGATGCGCACCCAACACGGAGCCGAGCAAATAATGCGTCGTCCGAACGTTCGTCACCCAATCGCGCATCGCTTCGCTGATGGCGTCCTTGAGCGTTCGGCTTCCCGCGTCAACGCCAACGACTTCCGCGCCGAGAAGGCGCATGCGAAAAACATTCAGCCGCTGGCGTTCCATGTCCTCCGTGCCCATATAGACGGTGCACTCGAGGCCGAGACGCGCTGCAACTGTCGCGGTCGCGACGCCGTGCTGACCAGCGCCGGTCTCCGCTACGACGCGCCGCTTGCCCATTCGCACGGCGAGCAGACCTTGCCCGATGCAGTTGTTGATTTTATGCGCGCCGGTGTGAAGCAAATCTTCGCGCTTCAAGTAAATTTTCGGGCCTGCCAAGTATTCGGTGAGTCGCGATGCAAATTGCAGAGGGGTTGGTCTTCCCGCAAAATTTCGCAACAGATCGTCCACTTCCCGATTGAAGCTTTCATCCGCGCGCGCCTCCAAATAAACGCGCTCAAGTTCCTCGAGCGGCGCCATCAAAGTTTCGGGGACATACCTTCCTCCATAAGCCCCAAATCGTCCGCGCGAGTCCGGCACGCTTTCCGCGATCAGTTTTGTACTGGTCATTTATACGCCCTCACAATTTGTGACGCGCCCGCTCAACCTCTGCCATCAACGACTTCACTTTCCCTGCGTCCTTCTTGCCCGGCCGCGTCTCGATCCCGCTGCACACATCAATCGCAAAGGGCTTTGCCTTGCGAATCGCGTCGGCAACATTTTCGGAACGCAGACCGCCCGCTAAGATGACCGGCCCAAAACGTTTGGCGGCATTCAGGAGTCGCCAGTCAAATGTCTTTCCTGTGCCGCCATGGCGTCTGGGCTCAAACCCATCGAGCAGAAATGCCGTCGCGTTCTTGAATTTCTGTAATTCACGCGCCTGAAACTTTGGTCCAACGCGGAATGCTTTAATCACTGGAAATTCCAGCGCCAGCCGTTCCACAGAGCGCGGGGACTCTTCACCATGCAGCTGCAAAAAGCCCAATTTCACGCCGCGCGCGATGCGCAAGATTTCCTTCTCGCTGGCGTTCACGAATACGCCTACGGCCGTAATCTCCCTTGGCAACTTGCTGATAATCTTCCGCGCACGGGAAAAGCTGATTCGCCGCGGACTACGTCTATAAAAATTAAATCCCAGGGCATCTGCTCCGGAATCAACTGCGAGCTTGGCGTCGGCCCAATTGGTGATGCCGCAAATCTTGACCGAGACCATCTCTAAGCCGCGCCTGATGCGCCAACAATTTGGCCAGTCAGGAGTTCCCGCAACCCCGTATCCGGTTCCGGCATCGTCATGAGATGCTCGCCAACGAGAAAAGCGTCAAATCCGGATTCGCGCAGCCGCGCCAGGTCGGAATGCGCGCGAATTCCAGACTCACTGACAGCGATGCAATCGCCGGGGATGAATTCCACCAGCTCAAGCGAAGTTTCCAGTTTGACCTCGAAGGTTTGCAAATCACGATTATTGACGCCGATGATTCTTGCGCCGACGCTTACAGCGCGTTTCAGTTCTTCCCTGGAGTGCACTTCGACCAATGCCTCCATTTTCAAGTTCCGTCCAAGCTCCAACAATTCGCGCAAAGATGAATCGTCCAAAATTGCAGCGATTAGCAGATACGCATCCGCGCCAGCCGCGCGCGTCTCCCACACTTGCCATGGATCAACGATGAAGTCCTTGCGCAGTATCGGGATGTGAGTGGCCTTGCTCACATCCTTCAGGTCCGAAAGCGAGCCTTGAAAAAACTCTTCCTCCGTTAGCACCGACAAGGCCGCTGCACCCGCGGATTCGAGCTTAGGTGCGAGGTCAGCCGGATTGTAATCAGCGCGCAAGAGCCCTCGCGATGGCGACGATTTTTTCAGCTCCGCAATCACATTGAGGACCGGCCGCGAAAGCGCCGCGGCAAAATCTCTCACGGGAAGCGCTTTCTTCTCCACTGCGAGTTTTAGCGCGACTTCAGGCAAGACGCGCTTCCGATGAGCAATGGCCTCGCGCCGACGCTCGACAATGCGAGCGAGGAAGTTTTTCGAGTTCGTTTCAGTTTCCATGTCCCTTATTCCGCGGGATGGCGCGGCCATTCCCAGCCAAGGCAAGGAAAATCGCTACGCCTATGCTAGTCTGCGCGTTGGCGTTGTGTCAATTTGGTTGAGAACGGGAACATGGAAAATCCGCTGATGCTGCTAAACAAGAAAGTAATCGCGTGCCGCAAATGTCCCCGCCTGGTTCGCTACCGAGAAAAAGTAGGTCGCACGAAGCGCCGCGCATTTCTCGCTTGGGAATATTGGGGAAAACCGGTGCCTGGGTTTGGAGATCCTCTGGCGGAGCTCTTGATTCTCGGTCTCGCTCCCGCGGCGCACGGCGCCAACCGCACGGGACGCATATTTACTGGCGACCGCTCGGGAGATTTCCTGTATCGCGCGCTGCATCGCGCAGGTTTCGCGAACCAGCCGACATCTGTAGATAGAAAAGACGGTCTCACGCTGCGCAATGCTTACGTCACGGCTGCGGTTCGCTGCGCGCCGCCCGAAAACAAACCGACTCACGCGGAATTTAAGAACTGCCGTCCATACCTCGAAACAGAATTCGATACTCTTCACGCAAAAGCTGTGCTGGTTCTCGGAGGGATCGCCCTGAAGACTTACTTGCAGGTTCTAAAAGATCGCGGCTTCATTGCAACGCTCGCACAATTCCCTTTCCGCCACGGCGCCATCTTCACATTTCCGGATGAGCTGCCTCGCGTTTTCTGCTCGTATCATCCCAGCCAGCAAAACACCTTCACCGGGCGCTTAACAGATGCAATGCTATTTCGAGTTCTCTTGAAGGTCCGCAAATACATTGGTTTGTGATGCGCGGCGCCGCACATCACGTTCCATTGAACGCGCAGGTTCAATACTGTCTGGATGAATCGCGAAAAGCTCGCAAACTCTATCCGTGCTTGCCTGACTTGGACTTCTCAAGTTCTTCAGCAAGCTCTGCGCGGGAAATGACTCCCTTGCGGAGGAGAATTCGAACCGCCGCTTCAAGCAGCTCTCCCGCCGTGGAGGGATGAGGCACTGAAGCCGGCGCTTGAACTGGCTTGGGTGTGACGACTGGAGCTTGTCCAACCGCAGCGACTGGATTCAGCTCGTTCGGCGGAAAGTCTGGAAGTTCGGGCACCATTTCCCGAAGCTTCTTGAGCTGAGCGGGCGAGAAACTGTCGAATCGAACTCCCATCCCCATTCCGCCCAGCGAATGGCGGACGACGCCCACGCATTCCAAATTCGATCCCAGAGAGACGATGGACACGTCCACACGCGTCTCAATGGGCAAGGGAGCAAGCATTTCAATATAACAGCCGGCGGGGCTGATGTCGGTGATCGTACCGCTAAGGCTAATGTCAGCGCCGAATGGCTTCACGGACGCGGGCACGCGACACAACGTGCGAATGAAGCGACGTTTCTTGCTTTCGTGGCCTGTTGGGGCATCCGGCGCCATGCCGGACGAATAAGCGCTCTTGGAGTCGTCCATGCCGCACCTCCCTTGTGAAAAACGGACCGACCGCGGGAAGGGGGTACGCAGCTCAAATGCACGCGTCTTGAATCATCCTAAGTGCCTATGACCGCGGGGTCAAGAGACAGGCGCAGAAGTGAATCAGGCGAGTCATCAGGGAGAACCCGATTTAGAACATGCGAACAAGACGATAAGAAATATTCACTGGGCATTCAGTCTGCTTCCTGCAAAGTTTTCAAGTGCTCCTCAAGAGACGCTACATATTGCCTTTCGGCCTGAAGATCCGATTGCAATTTCTTGACGAGCATCACCAGCCGGCGGACTTCGTTCTTGAGCTTTTGCAGATCTGCGCTGGCGGCAGGTGAAGCGCCGCCGAATGCATGAGAAGGTTGCGCAGGCGTGGAAACAGCGGCCGATGGACGCGCGCCATTCTCCCGGGCCGGTGCGGGACGATGAATGGGCGGAGGCGGATTCACAGGAGCCGGCTGCGGCATGGGAGGCGCGAAAATTCCGGACAGCGCCGTTGATGCCTCACGGGAATTATCTTTCGAAGCGGAATCGGATGACGATACTGACTCCGACGCGGGATTGAGCAGGTTTTTCACGCGCGTGATCAGATCTTGGGGCTGGAATGGCTTCCGAATCAGTTCGTCCGCTTGAGCTGCAATCGCTTTTTCCGCGACCGTGCGATTGACGACACCCGACATCAAGATCACGGGGGTTTTGCGCAAGTCGGGATTTTGCTTGATCATCTGGCAGACTTCGTAGCCGTCCTTGTCAGGCATGATGACGTCGGTGATGACGACATCCGGCGCGGAAGTGTCGAATTGAGAGAGAGCCGACGCGGCATCATTGCACGTGATTACGTTTATGGATTCGCGACGGAAAGCGATCTTGATGACCTCGCGCATTGTCGCGCTGTCGTCGATGAAATAAACGTTGGGTACGCGTGATTCCGTCAACGTCGGCGTATCGCTCATGGCATCTCCTGCTTCACGTCGTCCGACGCGCCATCCGAGGATTCCGAATCTTGATCCGGGTCGGCGTCCGTCGGCGGCGCCAACGCGGACGTTGCTGCCTCCGCCATGTCGCGCGCCGATTCGTCGAGTTCGCGCATGGCATCCAGCATGAGGTCCGTGGCGGAACGCAAAACGGTGCGATGAGCCGCGAGAGTCCCGTACACAAACTTGTAGACTCCCTTTCCCGCCCCTTCGCACGACTTAAGAATGTGAACGACGGCCTCATCTCCGAAATAAGAGCCGCATTCCGCGTGTGTCACTTCTCCTCCATCGAAATAGATGACTGCATCGATGTCGCCCGCATTGATATTCAATGCGCCAGTCTGCCGGGCTTGATTCAGCATTTGAATTACTCCGGGAAGATCGAGACGCGAGAGATCTCCGGTCAGCGTCGCCATCGAGCTTGGCACCATTTGCGTCGGCTGAAAGCCTTCCTGGCGGCTCAAAAGAAAATTTCGCACGTGGACAGCGATGTCTTCCGGACCGCAGCGGCGATCCACGTAATCGTCGCAACCGGAGCGGAACGCTTCCATCAAAGCCTGATCACCGCCGTTCCCAATTGCGATTATCGGTATCGAGGCTGTCTTGGGGTCGCCGTGGATAATTGGAGCGATCTTGTAAGCGTTCATTTCCCGGAGATTCGTGGCGCATAGAATCGCCGCCGGCATGTTCCACTCGAGCATGGTCAGCCCGTAAGCAGCCTGGGTGCTCGTCAGGACCTCGAAGCCCTCTTTCCGCAAAGCAGAGTTCAATTTCTTGGAGAAATAGACATTGCTGTCTATCAGAAGAACTCGAGGCTGCGCGGCCTGCATATTCATGAATCCGCTTCCTGCGAACCTTCGACGAACGCAGCTTCCTGTCGCTGAATCAACTTCAACAGGTCCAGGACTTCGATGCGGTCTTCGCCGAGCGGGAGCATTTCGGAGACGTACTCCGCGTGACCCTCCGCCGGCAGAGTCGATTCTGGAGTCAAGAGCACGCACTCACCCGCCACAGGAATCGCATACCAATCGCGCTTTCCACTCGATTTCGATTCGGCTATAAGGTGGAAGCTATTTTGAGACGCCGGCTCTTCCCCAATGAGATTGCCCACGTCACAAACTGGCACGATCCGGCCGCGCCGTACGATCACTCCCGAAAGCCAGGGAGTCCGATGCGGAATGTTTTGCTCTTTCGTCGGAGCGACGAGCTCAATTACTGCGTCCGCGGCAAGCGCGACCTTTCGCTTGCCCACCTGAACAAGCACAAAGGACCTTAGTTGGACTTCCTCGGACGTTGCGCTCATGGTGATACGGCTCCCGCGACATCTTCAGCGGAGGCATCGCCGGCCGACGTTTGGCCCGACGGAGTAGAGGCTGCCGCTGAAAACGCCCGGTCTAAGTAAGAGAGTTCCTTCTCGGTCAAGAAGCCCGAAGGACGTACGACCGGCACAACGTCGTCATCGATCAGCGTCAATCCTCGATACCACGAGCGCTCCGGCCCGCGAAAAGCGCGAGGCAATGATAACAAGAGCGAAATGGTGTCCATGCGTTCGATCTTGTCGGCAAGAACAGCCACTCGCGTTCCCCGCAAGACAAGGACAAGCGTCGGGCTCGAATTGGCCAACCCGAAATGCTCACACGCGTTGACGATGTAATGAACTTCGCCGCCGCGGCGCAACGTATGGCGTACTTTGGGTACCCTGTCTTGATGGATTTCTCTCGACGCGCCAGACAGGCTGTCGGTGCTGCGAATCTCGTGTATGGAATTCGCGGAGATTGCAAACAATTGACTTCCTACGACAAATAGAATTACAGATTCCGTGCGACCAACGTGGCGTGCTTCCCGCGACTGACCAGGCGTGATTTTCATCGCGCACCCACGGGCGATGCCCCGACCAATTGGCGGAGTCGCTTGTCGATCGCCGCACAGATCTGATCGAGCGCCAAGACGCGATCGACAGCGCCCGTCTTGATTGCTTCCGCGGGCATTCCGAAAATGACTGAGGTGGCTTCGTCCTGAGCGAGTACGATTCCGCCGGCCGTTTTGATGCTCTGCACGCCGCGCGAGGCGTCATTGCCCATGCCAGTGAGTACAACGCCCACCGTCATGGAGCCGGCGAAGGCCGCGGCAGACTCCATGGCGACGTCCGCGCAAGGGCGATAACCGCCAATGCGCGGGCCATCGTCCAGCGAAACGCGGCCCTGAGCCGTCACGCGAAGATGATGTGAACCGGGACAAATATAAATTACGCCCGGGCGCAGCGTTTCACTGGCTTCCGCTTCCTTGACTTCGAGATCCGTCACTTCGGCGAGCTGAATGGCGTACTGGCTTGAAAATGCCGGCGGCATGTGCTGCACGACAACGACAGCCGCCGGAAGATCTTCCGGGAATCCTGGCGCAAGACGCATGATTGCGGCCGGGCCGCCGGTCGAGGCGGCGATTACCACTATCGGGAAGCGATTTGCACCCGAGCTTCCGCTTCCCTTGGTTGCTGCCGGATGTGGAGCAGCATGCCGAACACCGCCATGATGCGACTTCACTCGCGCAGCCGTGCGCACAACGTGGACCTTCGCCGCCATCTTGAGTTTGCGATTCAGTTCATCGCCGACGGATCTCAAGTCCAGGTCCACGCCGCTCGATGGTTTCGGAACAAACTCAATCGCGCCGAGCTCGAGCGCACAAAGCGTGCTGGCTGCCCCTTCGCGCGATTCCGAACTCACGACGACAATGGGCCGCGGATTTTGCGACATGATTTGCTCGGTCGCTTGCAAGCCATCCATGCGCGGCATGTTCAGATCCATCGTGATCACGTCGGGCTTGAGCGAGTCCGCCATCGAAACCGCCTCAAGGCCATCTTTGGCGTGCCCGACCACCTCCAGCTGTGGATCGCTCGCAACAATTTCCTGCAGGACCTTCCGCATGAACGCGGAATCATCGACGAGCAGGACGCGAATTTTCTTTGCCACAGCGTGCATAGTTCAGCTCACGGGCACGGGACGATTGCGCGACCCCGTTTTCTCCAGCCCCAGAATCTGCGAAATCGCTCCGAGCAACTGATCTTCCTGAACGGGCTTCGTCAAGAAACCGGATGCGCCTTCCTTGAGCGCGCGATCGCGATGTTTGGCACCCGCGCGTGACGTAACCACGAGAACGGGGATACGACGCGTGTCCGGATTCTGCCGGAGGTGGCTCATCAGTTCGTAACCGTTCATGCGCGGCATTTCCAGGTCCGTTATGATCAAATGCGCGCCAGAGAGGGCGACAAGTTCGGCGGCCTCCAGGCCGTCAGATGCGAGGCGGACGCGGTATCCCGCTTTTTCCAGCATGCGCCCGACAAATTTCCGTACGCTGATGGAATCGTCCGCAACCACGACGACGCGTTCCTCTTGCACCTCGTCGATGGCTTCCGCCGGAATGCTGCCAGCAGCGACGGCCATTGCACCCGGCGCAAAAATCCGCGCGGCGGATGCGACCGGCGCCATCGTGGCATGTTCGGCGAGCTCTTGCGCCGCCAGACGATGCAAGTCGAGCAGCAGAATCAAGCTGCCGTCGGAAGCAATAATTGCGCCCGGAAAGAGCTTCAAATTGCGCAAGTATTCGCCCAGGCTTTTGATGACAACCTCGTCTTTCCTCAGAACTTCTTCGACGATAACGCCCACGTGGCGCCCCGCTATGTTGACGATGACCATCCGGAAATAGCCATTGATTGTCTCGAGCGGCGGGAGGCCCAAGCGGTTGTCGAGCCGCACCACATCGATGATTTCGTCGCGGACGCGCGTCAGAAGTTTTCCGCCAACATCTTCAATTTGATCCGGGCGCAACCGCCGGATTTCCTCAACAAAGGCGAGCGGTAGCGCAATAATGGTCGATCCACAGCGGATGAAAAGCGCCTGCGAAATGATGAGCGTGAGCGGGACTTTCAGAGTGAAGCAAGAGCCCTCGCCGATTTGACTGCGAATTTCCACTTCGCCGTTGAGAGCATTCAGATTCGCTTTGACCACATCGAGTCCGACTCCGCGACCGGCAAGCTCCGTCTGTTCGCGCGCGGTTGAAAAGCCCGGAATAAACAAAAGGTCGCGAAGCTCTCGCTCGTTTAACTGGCGAGATTGCTCGGCAGAGATAAAGCCGCCTTCCACGGCCCTCGCTCGAATTTGTTCCGGATCAATTCCCTGCCCATTGTCCTCGACCTCTATGAAAATATGATTCCCCCGGTGATAGGCACGGATTCCAATCCGCCCCTTGGGATCCTTGCCGGATTGCGCGCGTTCGCCAGGCTCTTCGATCCCGTGAGCCACGGCGTTGCGGACCACGTGTATAAGGGGATCGGAAATCTGCTGGACGATGTTGTTATCGAGTTCTGTCGATGCTCCCTCGAGGACGAGTTCGACTTCCTTCCCGGTAACCTTGGCAGCATCGCGCACGGTGCGCGCCAGCCGCCTGTAGAGATTCCCGATCGGCACCATGCGGGCCTGCGTAATTTGGTCCTGCAGATGGTGGGCAAGTTTCGTGAACTCGTCGATATCCGATTCGACGCGACCCATGAATCCGCCCAGCTGTGCGAGCACCTCGTTCACGTCGGAGGAAATCTCGGTCAGGGAGCGAGACAGAATATTGAAATCGTCGTAGCGATCCATCTCCAATTCAGTGAAATCGCTGAACGAATCCTGCTTAGGAAAGCGTTCCTTGCGCAAGCCGTTTCCAGGAACTTTGGCATCACCACGGGAAACCACGGGAATCACTGCACGGCTGGAGCCCAACGAAGTGAATTCATATTTTTCCTGGAAGCTGGAAATTTTCTCCGAAAGCCGCCCCTTGGAAAAATTGAGGATTTCGACGAGCTTTTCCAGCTCGGCGAGCCGTCCGATCATCCGTGTGCGGTTGATGACCAACTCGCCGACGGCATTCATCATTTTGTCGAGACGGTCAAGCGAGATGCGGACGGAGTGAAGTTGAGGCTGGGTCGATTCGGGATGCGCTACTTTCTCGATCGCGCGTTGCTGTCGCGGCTCGATGTGTTCCGCCGAAGCATGAATTGGAGAAGCTCCGGCATCAGCGCCGGCTTCAGCCTGTTCGACGTTGACTGCAGCTATAGTTTCCTGCTCATGCTCAGAAACCCGTTCGGCGATGCGACCAAGGAGCGAATCGACGGCGGATCGGGCCGTCTCCTCGTCTGCCCAATCGTGGTGGAGGAATTTCTTGAGTACATCCACAGACTGCAGACAAATATCGATGAGTTCGGCATCTGGAGTAAGGGCGCCATCGCGCACCTGGCCAATCAAATCTTCCACACGATGAGCGATAGCTGAAATGCGATGCAGACCGACTTGCGCCGCCGAGCCCTTGACTGTGTGCATCGAGCGGAATAATCGATTTATGTCTTCAGGATTCGAATTGGATTCGAGCGTCAACAAACAATCGGTGACAACTTGCAGATGCTCTTCTGCTTCGGGTACGAAGAACTGAAGCACCTCATCCGGGACGTCGCTATCGCTCGGCAACTGGTCATAGAACGATGCTGCTGCAACATTGTTTTCCTGTTCCAGCGGTACTGCGTCGAACTGGCTACTCGAATTATCGTCAGCGCTATATTCCTCTCTCGCGGTCACTGTTGGCGTCGGCGCAGGCGCGGGCGCCGCGGGAAACGCGAAAGAGTAGCGTTGTTTGAATGCTTGAATGTCCGCGGCAACTTCCGCAGCGCAGTCGCTTATTTCGAGGAGATCAAATTCCAATACAGATATCGCGTCAGAAAGAAACTCAGTCAACGGTCCGATAGTTTCAGGATTAAGCGGTGCATTCCTCGTGTACTGGAAAATATGGGCAAGCTTGCCGGCAATCTCCGAAAATAGTGGGAATCCGTAAGTAGCGGACGTTCCACTCAGAGTGTGCGCGGCGATGTACAGCCGCTCCAGGTCTTCGCGATTCGGAGAAGGCTCCTGAAGGATTCCGGAATACTCCCGCAGTGTCTGCAGATGCTCGGAAGCCTCCACGAGGAATACTTCGACGGCGCCCTTGGCCGGATCGCTCACAGAGCCCCCTCCAGCTGCGCCGCGCCGCGATAGATCATTTCGCCTGCAGGCTTGCGATACAGAATGCAGTCTCCGTGGACAAGAGATTCAAACTTGACCGGAACGCTCGATAAAGATTCTGAATGTCCTAGAAGCAAGTAACCGCCGGGTTCCAGGTATTCGTAGAAATGCTGAATCAAGGAATTCCGGCGGGACTCAGAAAAATAAATCATGACGTTCATGCAGAAAATCAAATCAAGGCGGCCCAGGTAAACTGCCTGCGCCAGGTTCATCGCCGCGAAGGAAACCATGCGGCGAATGCGCGGTTTCACTTCAAAATCATGCACTGCCGCGCCGTGCGGCGAAAAATGCGTTTCGAGCTGGCGCGTCGACAGGTTTCTCAAACTTCTATGTGAATAGACTCCGCGCTCGGCGTGCTTGAGCGCCTTCTTGCTGATGTCTGTCGCAAGAATCTCAATGTTCCAGGCTTCGGCGAACATCAAAGCATCGGCAACGGTGATCGCGAGCGAATACGGCTCTTCTCCCGTCGCGCACCCCGCGCTCCAGATTCGCAGCGTTCGCGGGTTCTCCCAAAACTTTTTCATGTGCAGCTCTGGAAGCACTTTCTTCTGCAGAGCCTCGTAAACCGCGGGATACCGGAAGAATGAAGTTTCCTGCGTCAAGAGCCGTTCGAGGAGGGAATCATATTCGACATTCGATGAGCGAATTCTGCGGATAAGATCCGTGCCGTGATTCAGATGCTTTGCCGACATGTGCTCGCGCACATGAGTGGAAAAAAAACGCTCGCGAGAGGCGTCGAACAATATTCCGGAGCGGTTCTCGATGAACGCGCGAATTTCGTCGAGCTCGTAAGGGGTGATGACCGCGTTCCCTTTTTCTTTCATGTCCGCTTTGCCTCAGCCGCCCGATATACGCGTTGGGACGACGCTGGCTCCTTATCGATCATCGAATCGCTTGAGTTCAGCGCCGCGAGCCCGCGACCACGGGTTCCGGCCGGGACTCTTCCGCTGCATTTGACCCATTCCTGTGTGAGGAGCGGAACTGCGCGAGCGCCTCATTGAGCTGCTCGGAGAGTTTCACCATGTTGTCTACGGTGGAGACGGTTTGGCGGGAACCTTGCGACGTCTGGCGCGTGATGCCGGAAATGATCTGCATCGCGTTCGCCACGCCTTCGGTTCCGCGCACTTGCTGCTTCGACGCGAGGGAAATCTCCTGCACAAGTTCGGCGGACTGCCGGACCACGCTCGAAATTGCTTCCAGCGCCTTTCCGGCTTGATCCGCCAGGCCGGCTCCGATCTCCACTTCCTTCGTGCCTTCTTCCATCACGACTACCGCTTCGTTTGTCTCCGCCTGAATCGCCTTGATGAGGGCCGCAATGTCTTTCGTGGCGCTTCGGGAGTGTTCTGCCAGCTTTCGGACCTCGTCCGCGACTACGGCAAATCCGCGTCCGGCCTCTCCCGCGCGGGCTGCCTCGATCGCCGCGTTCAGCGCGAGAAGGTTGGTCTGTTCCGTGATGTCGTTGATCACGTTGATGATTTCGGAAATTTCCAGTGAGCGGTCGCCAAGCGACTTGATCTTCTTCGCCGTCGCCTGCACCGACGCTCGAATGCGCTGCATCCCTTCCAGGGTGTCGCGCACGGAGCGGTTGCCCTGTTCGGCTGCATCCAGCGCCCGACGAGCGGCTTCCGCGCTGGCTTCGGCGTTGTTCGACACTTGCTTCATCGAAACGGTCAGCTCTTCCACCGCCGAGGACGTGTTGGTGATTTCCTGGTCCTGTTGAGTCGCGCCAGCAGTCATTTCGTCGGCGGAATGCAGGATCTGCGTGGCGCTGGTGCTGACGTCAATGGCCGCTTTGCGGACGCGCTCCATGAATGTGCTGAAATTGTCGAGCATGAAGTTTACGGAATCCACCACGTTGCCCAGTGCGTCGTTCGTGACTTTGCCGCGGATGGTCAAATCGCCGCGTGCAACCTGGTTGATCAGGTTGAGCAGGTCCGTGATGCTCCGCTGCAGCGACTCGGAAGCTTCCTGGCTGACTCCCGGCCGCGAAACCCTACCCGCGCCGCGATTCAGATTTTCCGCGATGAAACCGAACTCATCGTTCGAAGACACGTCGGCCTTCGCGCGCGAATCCCCCGAAGCGACGCGTTCGGAGAAATTGGCCAGCTCCGCCAGCGGAGTCAGGACGCGCTTCGACAGGAGATAGGCGTGGAGCAAGAACGTGAACACGACGAGCGCCCCGGCCATGAGCACGCTTCCCGAGGCGCCGCTGGGAAGAGCGGAGAAATTGCTCAGTGACTGCCCTCCTGAGGTTGCTCCGGCGTGAAATGCGAGCAGCAAGACTGCGCTGAGCGCGGCCACGTCCCACAGGATTAACATCCATATCGTGGAACTCAAACGAGCTTTCATGACATCCTCCGAGTCTCAAAGCTGTCAGCTTCAACGTGCCATTCGAGCGATTGTTTCCCCCACCTGCTGGCCGAATTCATATAACGGGCACCGGAAATACGTTGACCATCTTCGGCAAATCCAAAACCAGCGCGAGGCGATCGTCGTGACGCAACATGCCGCGGCAATGCGGAACTTCGTTTGGCATCTGGTCTAGCAAAGAATCGTCCGCCGCCGTATACGTGCCGATGACTTCGTCCGCTGCGATTCCAATTCGCACGTTTGCGCCATGAGCCTCATCCCGCAACGATGCCACGACGACTTGCTTGGGCAGCAGTCCGGGCCTGCGACCCTCGGTGAACGCAATGTCCACTAAAGGAACAATCGAGCCGCGCAGATTGAATACGCCCATCAAAAACGACGGACACAAAGGAATGCGCGTCACTTGAGGCCAGTCGACAACTTCTTCGACGGCAAGCACGGCGAGGCAGAATCGCTCGCGCCCAGCGCGAAAGACGCAGTACTGACTCTCAGGCGAAACTTCATCCTCGCGCCCGTCGCCACCAAGCGGCTCCAAACCCTCGGGGACAGGCAACAGTTCAAGAGGCTCCGGCTCTGCAGGTTGCGAGTCCGGCGCAGTGTGCTTCGACTGCTGTTGTGCCTCGTCGAATCTGAGATCTTCAGTCGTCATGCGAATTTCCTAACGACATCAAGCAATTCTTCCGGGGTGAATGGTTTGGCAACGTACGCGTCAGCGCCTTGCTGTTGTCCCCAGAATTTATCGCTCGTCGACGTCCTCGAGCTGACCAGGATCACTGGAATTTTCTCGTAAGAGTTGTTGTTCTTCAGTTCGCGACAGATTTGAAATCCATTTCGCTCCGGCATCACCACGTCGAGGAGTATGACCGCCGGTCTCTCGGTTGAAATCGTCTCCTCCACCTTTTGCGGATCGCTCAGGCCAACAGAAAGGTAACCGCCTTGTTCCAGAATGCCTTGCATCATCCTGACCGCCGCCAAGGAGTCGTCGACGACAAGCACCTTCTTCAACACACAGTCCTCCACCTAAGGCTGCCGGAAATACATGTGCACGGAACGAGCCAATTGGAAGCGATCCCCGGCCGGTGTTTCCGGTGAACTAATTTATTGATTTATTTGGGCTTGCATGGCGTGCGAGAAAAATCCCGCCTGTCGGATTCTCACTGAGCCGACGTTGGCGTCTCAGTCTGAGACGCTTTCTCACTTGCTCAATTCCTAGCTGAACTGCCTAGCTGGGACAGATTCGAGGGATCGATATCGCGTTGAGACAGGCAAAATGGAAATCCGATCGCGAAATTCAATGGTAGTGAGACAAACGTCGCGCTAGCTCGACTGGGCTTCTTCAATTGCAGAAAGCAACCGACGCGCGGTAATTCCGAGATTCACGGCAGCTTCCGTATTCTTTGCGCGTTGCGCTTCTTCCACTCGCTCCTGCAGGTAACTCATTTCCTTGCGGCCTTGCGCGATTGCCGCAGTGAGTTTCGTTGAATCGCCAGAACGTTTTTGTTCCTCGCGCGCTATCGCCACCATCGCGCGCGCCGTCACTGCCCTGCGCAGGTCGGCGGAAACTTCTCCCCCGTCGCTGACGAACGCGCTCACCTCCCAAGCCGAGAGCAAAATTCGCGCACCCTCCAAATTCACCGTTCCCATCGATCGGCCGCGCGTGGGCGGCGCTTCGATCAATTGCTCCCAGATACTCTCAAGGCACTGCTCAAATTCAATGGGAAGCGGATTGGCCTTTTCGGAAGGTGCACTTTCGTGGGCACGGCTTGGGGGCGCCGAGCCAACAGCCTTTGACTGCCCGGCAACGTTGGCCTGCCCGACTCTCCCGATGGCAGGCAAGGCTGTCGTCTTCGTCTGTGCGGCCGGGGGCGGAACCGGTTTCACCGCAGCAGTTGCTGGCGCAGTTTTCGCGACGTTTAGCTCTGCGAGCACTGGCGCAGGCTTCGCAGCCGGCACCTTCTCTGCAGGAGGAACTGAACGCGCGCCGCTCTTTCCGGCAGGCGCTGCCGCCGGTTGCTCTGGCGCCGCCACAGGTTTTGGAGGCTTGATCGATGGTATTTGAATTTGCGCAGGTGCGACTCCAAGCGCCCGCTCTACCGCTATCCGGATGGAAAGGAGTTGCTCAAATGTCTGATTGGCCGATTCTGCCGCATAATCCGAGCGAATCGGCTGCCGCCAGGAAAGAGAAATTTCTCTTAAGTGTTCGACAGGCTCCTGCGCGGATAGTCCGGCGATACGGCAATCCACCGTGGATATCCCGCGGCGCTCCAGTTCACTCAGCCCTTCGCGAATCGCCCGCAAATCCCCGTGGAGCAACCGGAAAAACGCCCGCCGCAGAAGGAAATTGAAACGCGTGAACGCGACAAGCGCGGCTGGATCGTAAAACATGAACCCGGCCGAGTCCTTGCGTTCGCGGCCTTTTTCGAGCAACTTCCCAGCAAACAAGTCCTGCAGTCCGCGGCATTGCTTCGTAGTTTCGAGAATCTCGTCGAGCGACGCGCACCATTCAAGCGGTTCGCCGTCGGCGTCCGGCAACACGTCGCTCAACACATGAGCAACATCCGTCAGAGATGCATCGCATGCATACAGATCTTCGGGCGCGCAAAGCGCGAAATACGTTGCTAACAACAAGTCAATATTGTCGCGGTCCGTGCTGGTCTTCACCGGTCGGCGCAGCAGGCGCAGGATCACGGCGCGAAGATTCTCCGGCTTGATACCCTTGACCGATTGGAGAAGTTGCCGCAGTTGATTGGCGCGGATTTTCGTATCGATTAGATCCAGCCATCGCACCACGCAATCGAAGACGTCCGGCGTCGGACACGCCACGGGCAGCTCCGCTTGGCTCGTCAGCGGAGTTTCCAATTTGAAGTGCGTGGCGAGGAAAAAATAGAGCGGATATACGAGTCGCGCGTCGGCCCACTGCGTCGCTTTCTCGGCAGGCGTAGCCGCCTGCTCTTTTTGCGCTATCGGCTTTTCTTTCAGGCTGCTCATGAATGTGCCGCCTTCGTATCCTTACGTAACGTACGCACGCCTGGCATCACTTTGCTTTACTTCAGAAACAGGCCTGATTTGGCTGTCCGAACCGCCGTCACCCCTGCAACGGCCCTCATTTTCACGACGGAATACACTTCACCCTAGACTCAACTAATGAATAAGAAGCACGAGCATCACCAAACTCGGCCCTGCTGAACGCAGTATAAGCCGTTGATTCCACAAGGGCTAACCCGGCTCAACAATACGGAGGCATCGCAACCCGTCTCAATTTGTAACATGCAATGTCTCATCGCCCTTGAGTTCCAGCGCAGCTGCTGAGAAACCGCTGGCGAAGTTATCTATGGCAGCGCCACCGCCACCTGAGATTTGCTCGATGAACGTAGCGGAATTTGATAGCGCTTGAGCTTCCGATAAAGTGTCGCGCGGCTGATCCCAAGCATTTTGCCCGCCAGCACCTTGTCACCTTTAGCCTGTTCAAAAACTCGCCGTATCGTGAGTCTCTCCATGTCCGCAAGAGCGGTGGAAGCCAGCCCGCTGGCTTCGTTGGAACCAACTGCTTGCGCCTGACTGTCGAAAATCGTGGGCGGCAAGTCCTTCACATCAATTGTCTGCCGATCTCCCAACGCGAGAGCCCGCGCTATCGAGTTCTCCAGTTCTCTGACGTTGCCGGGCCAGTCGTATTGCAACAATGCCTTCATCGCAGCCGGACTGACTTGAACGCTCTGCTGCGGTGCATGCCGGTCCAGGAAACAATGCACAAGCGCGGGAATATCAGAGCGACGTTCGCGCAGCGCGGGCATATGAACGGTCACAACGTTCAGTCGAAAGAAGAGATCTTTCCGGAATGCGCCTGTCCTGTATGCGGCTTCCAAATCGCGATTCGTCGCCGCGATCACGCGCACATCGACCGCGATTTTTTCATTGCTGCCAACCGGCCGGACTTCCTTTTCCTGCAATACGCGCAGCAGCTTCGCTTGCATCTCCAGAGGTAGTTCGCCGATCTCGTCGAGGAAAATCGTTCCGCCGTTCGCGGCCTGGAAGAGGCCTTGCTTCGCTTTGAATGCGCCGGTGAACGCGCCCTTCTCATGTCCAAATAATTCGCTCTCCATTAACGTCGGGACAAGCGCGCCACAATCCACCGCTACGAACGGAGTTTCCGCTTGCGGACCCCGGAAATGAATCGCCCTCGCGACGAGTTCTTTGCCCGTGCCGCTCTCCCCTACGATTAACACTGGCGTGCGCGAATCTTTCAATCGTGCGATCATTCGCATCATGTCCTGAACCTTCGCGGACGTGCCCACGATTCCGTCCAACCGAACTTCTGTCTCCATTCGTTCGCGAAGAAATTGATTCTCAGTGACCAACCTCACCTTTTCCGCCATCCTTTGCAGCAGCTGGCGCAATTTGTCAACGCGAAATGGCTTTTCGATATAGTCGTACGCGCCGAGCTTCATTGCTTCCACAGCAGATTCAATGCTGCCATGCCCCGTCATGATGGCGAATTCAGCTCCCGGCAGCGTCTGTTTCGCTCGTCTCAGAAATTCCACACCGTCCATTTGCGGGAGTTTCAAATCGGCAATGACGACGTCAGCCGCTTGGGTCTCCAGCAGGCTGAGCGCCGTCTCCGCATTTCCCGCCTCCCTGCAGGAAAACCCGAGTCTTTCGCCGATCGTTAAGCAGAGTTTGCGGATCGTGGGCTCATCATCCACTGCCAAAAATCGAATTCGAAGGTCGTTCGTCATTCTCCGCCCTCAATACTCCGGTGCGTGATTCGCCAAACAGAAAAACATCCGCATCATCGCCCAATCTCCGCGACAGAAGCGCTCATGCGCTCGCTGGCGACGGGAAGCTTGACGCAGACCGTGCACCCAGGACCACCAGTGTTGTTCGAACAAAATATCTCGCCGCCATGTTCCCGCACGATTCCGTAACAGATGCTGAGGCCAAGCCCGGTTCCTTTTCCCACTTCCTTTGTCGTGTAGAACGGTTCGAAAATTCGTTCCGTGTCAGAGACTCCCGTTCCGTTGTCTCGTATTGCGATTTCCACGAATCCGTCGCGATCGGCCGCGGAAATCTCGATTCGTCCCGGTCGATTCAGGTCGCGCACCGCGTCGTAGGAGTTGTTCAAGATATTCAAAAACACCTGCTGAAGTTGATCCGCGTCTCCGAATATTTGCGACAGTTCTTTGCTTAGCTTCTCCACAACTTCCACACCCTCGTTTGCGGCGCCGTACGCGCGCAGTTGGATCACTCGACGCAGAATCGCATGTGCATCAAGCCGCTCGCGCCGTGAAGGCATCTGGCGTGCGAAACGCAGCAGATTCTGCACGATTTCCTTGGTGCGCTCCGCTTCCTTCAGCACAATGTTCAATTCTTCCTTCGCGCTACCGGGGACGTTCGGATTCTCGAGGACTAAATCGGAATATCCGATGATCGAGGCGAGGGGATTATTGATTTCGTGCGCGACTCCGGCTACGAGCTGCCCGAGAGCGGCCATCTTTTCGCTGTTTCGCAGCTGGACTTGCAATACTCTCGCGTCCGTGATGTCTGTCATCACGACAACAACGCTATTCACTTCGCCCGATTCGTCTCGCATTGGACTCATGCTAATGGATACCTGCCCCGAGTTCCGATTGCCGTACTTGAACGGCAGTTCGAGATTTTCCGCCGCCGAACCCGTCAGCGCGTTCTGAAAGGCCCTCTCGACGAGCGGCCGGCGATCACGAGGCACAAGGTGCGTCAATTGCCGTCCGAGAAGGTCGCTCTGGTGGAAGCCGGCTTCGTAACACCTTCGATTTGCGTAGCTGATCAGCCCTGCCGTGTCGAGCACAAGAATCAAGCTCTGTGTGTGGTTCAAAATATTCGTGTTGAAGTCCCGTTCGCGCTTCAACTGTGCTTGATACCCTCGCTGCTCGGTGATGTCTTTGAGCACATGAATAATCCTCGAGCCTTCTTCCGGGCCTGCTCCAATTCGCGAAGTGGAAACGAGATACGCTTGCGCGCCGGCGTTCAACACCGTGCCCTCAGCAAGTTTTTCGGTGTCGCTGCAGAATGGGCATCCGTCTCCTATTCCGCCTCTTGCGAAAACCCGTACAACGTTCATCTTTGCGCCGACCAGCTCCGATGGTTGCGAATCCAGCATCTGGGCCAGTGAACGATTGATCCGCAAGATGTGATTCGCGAGATCGTGTACGACAATCAAATCGTGAATCGCATCGAAGTCTTCCACCCACTGTCGTTTTGACTGTTCGATCCGCGAGAAGAGCCGCGAATTCTCCAGCGCGACAGAAGCGTGTCCCGCTATTGCGTGAATGAGATTCCGATCGGACTCGCTGATTCGCGCCCTTCGATCGACAAGACACAAGATTCCAAGAAGCTGATTCTCTCTGCTCTTCAGCCGTATTAGACAAAGTTGTCTCCAATTAATGGCACGCGCGATCCTTGCTCCTAATAAGCCCTTCGCGGAGATCGCGCGGACGTCTCCACTAAGTTCCGAAGCAGCCTTGGTCATCGCTGCGTCCAAGGCTTTGCGCACACCCGGAATGGTTGGGACGTTGATGTTTTGCGGAAACACTGTCTCCAGTCGCGCGCCGCGACTCAGCGCTAGAAACGCCGTACGCGCACCCAGCATCATAGCGGCGCGGACAGTGAAATCCCGGACGAACTCCGGAAGCAGCAGAGATGGCTTCAGCTCTGCCGTTACGCTCAACGAATCCCGTGCGCCAGTATCGTTAGAGCCAATTCTAGAGAAACGAGCATCGGAGATGAGCTGTGGTTCGTATGTCCGCGCAAGCGCGTCCGCTTTGTCGATAATTCGGCGATTGAAGGCTCTTTTCCTGTCATTCCCATTCAGCTCGAATAAGAAAATCCCTTCAGTTTTTCCTTTTGGTCGAATCGGAACTAGCAGGCAATTTCTATCCCGGAATTGCCCGTCATTGGATAGGAAGCTCAGTTCGCCGGAATTAACAAGGATCGTTCCTGAGCCATTGATGACTCGCAAAAAAGCGGGAGCCTCGTCCAATTTCAGGGCGTGCTGCCAATGGTTCGACGCGATTCGGCCTTCGTGGTGCCGATGGCTGAGCTTGTCCGACGCCTCCAAGTCCCAGTAATCCGCGCTCTCGCACCGCAGAATTGCCATGCCCTCATGACAAATGTGCTGAATGAGGGTTAGACCGGAAAGGTTCCGTGCTGAGGCAAGCAGGCGTGACCGCAGGCGATTCGTTTCGCCTTTAGAGCGGGCGGAGCCGCTTTTCGTTCGCGGACGGGCGGGCATGGAGCTCTGGGCTTGGGTGCTTGATAACTCAATTTGAGACATTTCCTACCGTACGTCTGCATCTCATTTTGAGTCAAGTTTGACGATTGAGACTGGTGCCCTAACTGGCATGCCGGGGCCCCGCACTTCTCTCAATTTGAGACGTGATCTATTTGCGGCTGGATTCTTGAGACGTTTGACTCGACCCGTCGCTAGCGCTGCCGGGCAAGGGAAATAATTTATCCTATTTAGATACAATAACATACGTAGAATACTGCTCCAGAATAGGCCCAAGCTGACCTGGTTCTAGAACTGGACTTCCCCTTGCAATTACATAAATCGGATTTCTAGGTCCTTAAGGAGATTTGGGCGTGAACATAAGGAGGAACAGCTTTTTTTGGGGATTAATGGCGTTGTTTGCCGGGCTCACCTTGCTTCCTGCCATAGTAAAGAGCCAAGACGCCGACTCAGTCACCAAGAGAAAGGTCATCCATCGCATCGTCCCCCAATTCCCCGCGCTCGCCCGGCAGTTGAACATTTCGGGGAAGGTGAAGATTGAAGTCACCGTCGAACCGGATGGTCATGTTAAGAGCACCCATGCTCTGGGTGGCAGTCCGCTTCTGGTCGAAGCTGGAAGTCAAGCCTTGAAAAACTGGAAATTCGAGACTGGGCCAAAGGAAACCACGGAGATCATCGAATTCGATTTCAAGGACCAGTGAAGTTCTCGCCGCCGGATTGAGCGCGGCAATCGCGAAGTTTTTGGAGCGTGAAGGAGTTCGACAATGACGATTGGCAGAAGGTTATATCTGGGGTTCGGATCGATCCTAACGATCCTTATTCTCCTGTTCATTGTGAATTTCTCGGCGCTGATACGCGAGCATTCCGTGCGCAACAAAGCCGCTGACACTCTGGCGAGTGTCCATACAATCGAAAATGTTCGCTATCAGATGATGCAGGCTCGGCTCGACCTGAGAAACTTTCTCCTAAGCGGGGATCCGCGCATCGAATCGCAGGCCACCAAGGACATGGCAGACCTCGACGACTTCATAGAATCCTCGCGCATCAAAACGACCAACGAAACACTCCGAACCGCCCTTGCGCAGGTGGGCCAGATTGAACTCGACTGGGATCAGAACTTTGCAAAGCCTCTCATCGCCAAGCGTCATCAGGTCGACTCCGGAGATGCGACCGTTGCCGACCTCCAGGTCTTCTATCTCGAAAAGAATGCTGGCTCGTGGGTGGGCAAGGAGATCTCGATCCTCGCTGATGCAAATAATGAGATCTCGAAATCGCTTCAAGACTCCAACGACTCCGCCGCGCGCGCCAGCTCATTCACCACAATCGGCAGTTCACTGGGGATGATCCTGGCAATCTTGCTGGGAGTTGGAATTGCCTACTTCACTTCAAAATCCATCAATCAGCCTCTTACCCATCTCATCGAGGTTGCGCACCAAATCGGCATCGCAGGCGACTTGGATCAGCAAATCGATATTCGTCGCGACGATGAAATCGGAGTGTTGGCCGATAACTTCCGCTCCATGGTTTCTCACCTCAAGCGCATGGCCGGCATTTCAGCGGCCGTAGCGGAAGGCGAACTCGCCGTCCAGGTGGAACCACTCTCGAAACGCGACACGCTCTCCACTGCTTTTTCCCGCATGGCGCAGGGCTTGCGCGAAATCGTCCGCCAGGTTCGCGACAGCGCCTCCCAGGTTTCCGCCGGCGCCAATCAAATGGCTGCCGCGTCAGAGGAATCCGCAAAGATCAGCGTGCAGGCCGCCGCTGCAATCGACGAAGTCACCAGCACGATGCACGAGATGAGCATCAACGTGCAGAGCGTCGTGAAAAACACCCAGGTGCAGGCTTCGAGCGTCGCCGAGACTTCCGCGTCGATCGAACAGATGGTCGCTTCCATCCAGCGCGTTGCGGAAACGGCGAAAATCCTGCTCGACATTTGCCATCGCTCGCGCGTCGAAGTCGAAACCGGCATCTCCACGATGGAGAAGGCGACTGACGGCTTGAATCGCACCAGCTCGTCGATTCAGTCCTCCTCCGATATCATCGATGCTCTCGGCAAGCGCGCAGACGACATCGGCAAGATTATCGAAGTCATTGACGATCTCTCCGAACAAACGAACCTGCTTGCGTTGAACGCCGCTATCGAAGCCGCGCGCGCCGGAGAGCATGGTCTTGGCTTCGCGGTTGTCGCCGACGAGGTTCGAAAGCTGGCCGAAAAGTCCACGCAATCCACCAAGGAAATTGCCGAGCTTATTCAAGGCATTCAAAAAGAAGCGCGCGAAGCGGTCGACAACATGGCCAAGAGCACCGCAATGGTTCAGGACGGCCTCGAGCTCGGCCTCGATCTCAACAAGGCCTTTGGAAAAATCTCCAACGTCGTAACCGAAGTCTATAAATTCGCGCAGGAAATCGGCGCGGCAACCACCGAACAATCGAGCGGCTCGTCGCAAATCGCCAAGGCAACGACGCGCCTTACCGAAATCACTCAGGAAATTAATTCCTCCGTCGAGGAGCAGTCTTCCGGCGCTCAGGGAGTCGTCCGCGCCATGGAAAAAATGCGCGAAATGGTGCAGCAATCCACGTCGAGCTCATCCGAGCTCGCGGCCGCCGCGGAGCAGATGTCTAAACTCTCTCGCGCGCTTCTGGAAAGCATGGATCGCTTCAACACGGAACACGAGACCCATACGAAGCATCGCGCGCCTGCGCCTCGCCGCGATTTTCGCGGGCGAAATGGCCAGACGGAAGACGAATATTCCGAATTGGTCCGCAGCTGAGCCGGCGCGAGCCTGACCATGGCCAAGGAAATCCAAATCGTCGGCTTGCGAATCGGACGCGAAACGTTCGGCATCCCGATCGCTCTCGTCCGCGAAATCGTGCGTGTCCCGCAGATCACTGCCGTTCCCAATGCGCCCGCTTACGTCGAGGGCGTGATCAATCTTCGCGGAAAAGTTATTTCCGTCATCGATCTGCGCAAGCGGTTCGGCGATCCCAATCTTGAGCTCACGAAGAAAACCCGCGTCGTCGTTGTGGAGATTGAGAATCGCACAGTCGGGCTCGTCGTCAATTCCGCCTCGGAAGTTCTCAAGCTCTCTCCTTCTGATATCGAGCCTCCGAGCTCCGTCTTTCCCGATGGCGAAATGGATTACGTCACGGGCGTCGGCAAATTGAAAGATCGCCTGATCATTCTTCTCGAGCTCAGCAAGGTTCTGAAGAGCGGCGAATTGCGCAATTTAGATCAGTTAGTCGCGCCCGCGGCCGTGTAGCAGCATGAAAAGCGAATGGAAGCATTCAGGAGCGTCGCAGACAGGAACATATGGCCACATTGACCGTTCCCGTTCAAATCACTGATCCGGAGCTCAAACTTCTGCAAACCCTGGTCTACCAGGAATGCGGAATGTGTTTCGACGAGCATCGCATTCACTTCCTCGTTGATCGTCTGCAGCGGCGCTTGAAGGCGTGCAGTCTCGATTCGTTTTACAGTTACTATCGGCTGCTCACCAGCCACGACGGCAAGAAGGAACTCGCCGCGCTCGTCGAAAATCTCACGGTTAACGAGACCAGCTTCTTTCGCAATCTCCCCCAGTTGGAATTGTTCTCTAAATTTGTCCTGGAAAATCTGCTGCACAGAAAGCAGGAACGCCGCGACTGGTCGCTTCGCTTCTGGAGCGCAGGCTGCTCGACCGGACAAGAGCCATACACAATTGCGATTCAGGTTTGCGACGCGCTCGCCTACTATTACTTGCGCAATCCGCTCCCATTCGACATGCCCTCCCCCAAGCCTCTCGTCCCGCCTCCATGGAAAGTCGAGATCTTGGCGTCCGACATCAGTTATTCCGCGCTGCTGCAAGCCGAACAGGGCACCTACACCGAGAATCAGATGGAAGCCGTGGATTACACCTGCCGGCTTCGCTACTTCGACAAAGTGGGCGACAAATACGTCGTCAAGCCCGCGTTGAAAAATCTTGTCCAGTTCGACTTTCACAATCTAAAGGCTGAATTCCTGCCGCAGCGCAACGACGTGATTTTTTGCCGTAACGTCATGATTTATTTTGACGAAGCCGAGCAGAAGCGCCTGATTGAAAAGCTCTATCGCTGTCTGAATCCCGATGGCTACTTGCTTGTCGGCCATGCGGAAAGCCTTTTCGGCCTTTCCACGAAATTCAAAATGGTTCACGAAAACAATGGCACTGCATACAAGCGTCTTGAGGTTCCGGTATGAACCTGTTCTCCGAGGATCGCACAGCCGAGCTTCGCGAGCTCTTCTTCGAGAGCGCCGCGGAATTGCTGCAGAGCCTCAATGAAGTCGGGCTCGAACTCGAAGCGCACCGCGGCGACCCGGAAATCGTCCGCCGCGTTCGCCGAATCGTCCACACTCTCAAAGGTGACTCGGCGGCTTGCGGTTTCAGCGAGCTGAGCAAGCTTGCGCACGAGATGGAAGACGCGCTCGCGCCCCAGGCGCAGCTCACGACGAGCAATTTGCTTCCCGAGTTGATTTTCACTGCCGCGGATACGTTTCAAGCCATGCTCACCGCATATCGCAAAGGCCTCATGCCACCTTCCGGCAGCCAACTTCGAGAGCAAATCAACCGGATTTCGCGGCAGGCGTCTCCGAGAGATGTGGTAATCCCGCCATTGCAGGCGTTCACTCCAAAATTCAAATGGAATAAAGCGCAGCGCGCAAAGATCGCAAGGCGTAAGAAGGCGGGAGACAATATTTTCAACATCGCCTTCCGTCTCGATCCGGCGAGCGGAATGCGTTCCGCCGGGTTCGAGCTTGTCAGAAAGGTGCTGAAGCAATCCGGCACGATTTTGGCGCTTAAACCATCCACAATTGCCGCCGCCAAGAACTCGGATCTCATTGAGGCGGCTCTTGCAACCACGCAATCGGCGGAATCTCTTGCAATCAAGTGCAAGATTCCCGCGGTCGTTTCTGAATTGCTCCTCGAAGGTGCGGCGTCGCGCAGGGTGAATTCGCCTGCTCCTCTCCCGAGCGTTGCTGCGCCGGTTGTGCAGTCGCAAGAAATTGAGGGGTCGCCTTCTCGGTCAGCAACAGACTCACTGGTCCCAGCGGAAGACGAATCCGCCCGCCGAGCTGCGCGGGCTTCGGCAACGCTCGCGGCAGCGGAAAACACTTTGCGCGTTGATTCCAATCGCATCGACGCCGTGCTGAACCTGATCGGCGAATTGATTATCGGCAAATCGATGCTTCATCGCGCGATTCTCGAATTCGACCGCCGTTTCCCCAAGGATCCGCTGCGCAGCCGCTTCGCCGACGCTCTTGGCTTCCAATCTCGCGTCCTCGATGACTTGCAGCACTCCGTGATGAACATCCGCATGGTGCCCGTCGAGCATTTATTCCGCCGCTTCCCGCGCATCATTCGCGACATTTCAAAACAATGCGATAAGGAAGTCGCGCTGGAAATCGCTGGCGAAAATACGGGACTCGACAAGAGTATTCTCGACGCGCTCGCCGAGCCTCTGGCTCACTTGGTCCGCAATTCCGTGGACCACGGTATCGAATCTCCTGTGGCGCGCCTGGAGCGCGGCAAATCGCGCGCGGGAACGATTCGCCTTGATTCCTACTATCAGGGCAATCAGGTCGTCATCGAAGTTTCCGACGACGGCTGCGGGATCGACCGTGAAAAGCTGATTCAGCGTGCCATCGAACGCGGCATAATTTCTTCCGCTGATGCGGCGAAGCTGTCCGAAACCGATTCCGCGCGCCTCATCTTCGAGCCAGGCTTGTCGACCTCTGAAACCGTCACGCAAGTTTCCGGTCGCGGCGTCGGCATGGACGTCGTCGCCAGCGCGCTCAAACGCCTGAAAGGGTCCGTCGACGTTGAAAGCAAACCCGGCGTCGGCACCAAGATTCGCCTGATCGTGCCTTTGACCCTCGCCAGCCTCCAGGCCCTCCTCTTCCGCGTGGCGCAGCGCGTCTATGCGGTCCCGCTCGCCAATGTCGTCGAGATTGCGCGGATCACCGAAGCGGAGGTTCATCGCGTGGAGAATTACGACGTCATCCGCCTTCGCGACCAACTGCTCACGCTCGTGCATCTCGAGGGCCTCGATACGCACGTCGTGAAAACGCAATCCAAGAAGACGTTCGTCATCGTCATTGCCGTCAACGACAGAAAATTCGGCCTGGTCGTAGACAGCCTCATCGGCGAGGAAGAGCTGGTCATCAAGGCTCTCGACGATCGCTTCGCTGCCTCCGATCTCGTGACCGGCGCATCCATTCTCGGCGATGGAACCGTGATTCTGATTCTGAATATCGCCGCAATCTCTTCGACCTTTGCGCGCAATCCCGCTTTGGGAGCGATCGCATGAGCGGCCCCGTTCGAGTTCTCGTCGTGGACGACTCCGCGCTAATGCGCAAGCTCATCCCCAAAGTCCTCGAAGCCGACGGCTCGATCAAGGTCGTCGCCACGGCGATTGACGGTTCGTTTGGCCTGAAAAAAATCGAGGAGCTGAAGCCGCAGGTCGTAACGCTCGATTTGGAAATGCCGCGCATGGATGGAATTGAAATGATGCGCGAAATCACGCGTCGCCATCGCATTCCCGTGATTGTGTTCAGCGCGCATTCGCGCGAAGGCGCTCGCGCTACGCTCAAGGCGCTTTCCCTCGGCGCTTTCGATTTCGTCACCAAGCCCAACGATGCCGCCTCGGGACATCTTGACGAAATCGCCAGCGAGCTTTCGATGAAAATCAAAGCCGCAGCCCGCGCCGGCTTCCCGAAGGTGCTGGTCGATGCGTCTTCATCGAAAATTGCAGCGCCCGCGAAAAAGGATCATCGTCATCGCCAGCCGACGCGCGTCGTCGCGATTGGAATTTCGACCGGCGGCCCGAACGCGCTCCATTACTTGCTCTCTCAGCTTCCCTCTGATTTCAGCGGCTGTTTCCTTGTCGTTCAGCATATGCCGCAAGGTTTCACGGACATGCTCGCGAAGCGCCTCGACGAAAACTCCGCTCTGAATGTGCGCGAAGCTCGTTCCGGCGATCCGCTGCTCGCCGGCCAGGTCTTGATCTGCCCGGGCGACCGCCATCTGCTGGTCCGCAACACGCCGCATGGCCCGATCGCCGTGCTCTCCGACGCGCCGCGCGTGAACGGCCATCGTCCGTCCGCCGAGGTCTTGTTCCGCTCTATCGCCAAGGAGCTCGGCCCTCAGGCAATCGCCGTGCTCATGACGGGCATGGGCGACGACGGCGCGGATGCCATCGGCGCCGTGAAGGCTCGCGGGGGTTTCACGCTCGCGCAGGACTCCGGCTCGTGCGTGGTCGACAGCATGCCGCGCAGCGCCATCGAACGCGGCCACATCATGCGCGTGGTTGCCCTCGAAGCTTTGCCCAGCATCCTTCATTCCCAGTGTTCGGAGGATCCTGCGGAAACAGTTCAAACAGCCAGCGTCGGCGCCACTCGCGATCTCACAAAGCGCCGGGATTCAATCTGAGGAGAACGCCATGAAATCATTCACTCCATTAAAGCGAAAGCACGACTCGAATCCAGTCCGCTATCTCGTCGTGGACGATTCCGTCTTCGCGCGCAAAAGCCTCGCGAAGATGATCGAGGAATTCGGCGGCGAAGTTGCCGGCGAGGCCGGTGACGGCTGCACGGCGATCACGGAATACGGCCGCACGAATCCCGACATTGTGCTCATGGACATCACCATGCCGCAGATGGAGGGCATCGAAGCCGTCGAGCGCATCGTGCGTCAGCATCCCGAAGCGCGCATCGTCATGGTCTCTTCCGTCGGCTACCAGGACAATATCCTCGCCGCTTTGCAGAAGGGCGCGCGCCACTTCGTGCAGAAGCCGGTCAAGCCCGACGTGCTTTACGAAATCATCCGTTACGTTCTCAACGACGATGCCGGCGTGCCCACCCCGGCCGGCGCCGGAGGCGCGCGCTCATGAAAATGCAGCTCATTCAGCCCTTCATCAGCGCCGCCGACGCGGTGCTCGCGCAATCGCTCAATGGCCCCACCACCGTCGCTGACTTGAGCATGGAAGAGGAAGGCTATCGCCGGAAGGGCGTCGCTGCGCTCATCGCCATTCGAGGCGAGATCGAAGGCCGCGTAATTCTCGATATGGATTCTGCAACGGCCATGCGCGTCGCAACGGCTCTCGCTGGCGGCGAGATGGAAGAGTCCGATCAGGTCGTCCACGAAACGGTCTGCGAACTCGCCAACATGGTCATCGGAAACGCTGTGGTGACGCTCAACGACAGCGGCTGCCAGTTCAAGGTTTATCCGCCGGAGATTCACACGAGCGAGGAAGCTGTCCGCGGCTCAGTCGAAACCGAAGCGATGGCAATTTATTTTGAAACGCCGGCTGGCCGCATCTATCTCAACATTTCCATGCACTACAATCTGCGTCGCCGCCCCGAGCGCGATTCCGTCGTCGCACAATAAGTCTCGTCCGCCCGCGCGACCCATTCATTCGCGCCATGTGTTCCTATCCTTTGCCCTTGTGCAAATATTTCGCGCCGTGACGATTCAGGCCTGCTGATGCCAATGGCCGCGAATGCATGATGACCGCCGGAATGAACACGTTCGCCGTTCCCGGCGTGAATGGCACCGCGATCTCCACTTCCTTGCCGACCTCATATCGCCGCTGGCTCCGGAATGCGACTCCCTGGTTTGATACGTTTTCGCAAACGGCCATTTCGTCTTCCGAGCCCTGCCGCACGCACGCGGTCAGCCGCGTGTCGTAACGCGGAATCTCTCGCACGTTGCTTTCGGGCGCGGACAGGACGTTCTCCGTTGTGTCCGTCGACGCCCGCTGCCTTGCCGTCGCTTCGTGCGGCTGTTTCCAAATCGTCGGCGCCTCGCAAGTCTTGCACTGCCGCGCGAACAATCGGTCCGTCTCGAATTCCTTCAGCTCGCGCCCATTCAGGTACGCCAGCTCCTGCGACCGGCAGTGCGTGCATTCCACGAGCAGTCGCACCACCGCGCCTTCCGATTCCTCTCGCGAAGGAAACTCGATCCCCCAGAAATCCACGTCCGGGTCGGTGAATGCAATCCCGTATGCCGGCATGCCGAGCACGTCCTTTTCTCTCACGACGACGCGCGCCTCGGCCTTGCGCTGCGTTCCGTTGGGCAGTTTGCGGACAAGCGAAATCGTCTGCCCCTGCTTCAAGATTTGCTTCAGCGACAATCGCGCACCGTGGCGGTTCAACACCATCGTCGTCGCCGTATCGATGAATGGATGGTTTTCCGCATCGATCCCCGATGCATCCACCGGCAGCGCGATTGAAATCCGATCGCTCCTCCGGTTGCCCATCCCGCTCATCGAATTACCTCCCCATCTCGCTCGCGAAGAAATCCCCGCCTCGCATTCGCGGGTTCCATTCCCTGCGTCACGCTCCGAACGGATGCTCCAGCGAAGGCGACCTCGGCGTGAATAATTGCGAGCCATCTTCCGTGATGTGCATGCAATCCTCGATTCGCACGCCAAATTCGCCGCGAATATAGATCCCGGGCTCGTCGCTGAACGTCATTCGCGGCTCGAGTTTCAGCGTGTCGCCGCCAACCAGATACGGCCACTCGTGGTCATCCATCCCGATCCCGTGTCCCAGCCGGTGCCCAAAATATTTGTACCCCGGGCCGTAACCCGCATCGACGATCACTTGTCGCGCCGCCGCGTCCACCGATTGCGCCTCGACGCCCGGCCTCGCCTGCGCCAGCGCCGCCGATTGCGCGCGATACACGATGTCGAAGACTTTGTTCATCTTGTCCGTCGGCTTCCCAATCACGAACGTCCTGCTGATGTCCGAATGATATCCCTCCACCGTGCATCCGCCGTCCATCAGAAGAATCGTTCCCTCTTCGACTTTCTGGGGTTCCACCGAACCGTGCGGCAGCGCCGAATACTGCCCCACCTGAATCCCCGCGCCCCCCGGGAACCCCAGCTTCGTATGCGCCTGCGCCACCATCCGCGCAAAATCGTTTTGCGTCATTCCGGGCTTCAGTTCGCGCCACGCCGCTTCGTACGCCTTGATCGAAACCGTATTGGCAAGTTGCAGCAGCTCCACTTCGTGCGCGGTCTTATGCATCCGGCATCCTGCGGTGACGGGCGTCGCGCTCGTGAACGACACCGTCGGCGCCGCGTGCGCCACGCCATCGCTGTACACGTACCAAACCGATTCCTCGATCCCCAGCCGCGACGTCGCCAGGTCGTGGTCTTTCAGTGTCCGCGCCGTCAATTCATACGGGCTCTCGTTTTCCTGCCAGATTCGCACGTCCGGTTTTCCCGCGAACGGCCCTCGGCCTATCTGCTCGCGCGCGCGGTCCTCCTCGAACGCAGGGCAAATGAAAAACGCTTCGCTCTTCGCGGGCACGACGAGAAAAAAAGTCCGCTCGCTCAGCCACCAGTCGATGTTGGCGAAATATTTCAGCGACGACCCGCCAATCAGCACCATCGCGTCGATTTTGTTCCCGTTCATCAATCGGCGTGCCCGCTCCACTCTTTCCTGCCGTTCCTCTGCGGTGATCGGTTTCGCCTGGTCCTTCATCGAATGCAAGGCCGCGATCGCTGGCGGCAGTTGCGTTCCCTCGCTTTCCTGCGCGTTCAGGATTCGCGACGCGAGCGGCAAGCTCGCCGTCATCCCTGCAACTTGAAAAAACCTGCGGCGGGATATCATTCCTCGATTCCTCCTGATGCCACACCCCTGTAGGCGAGCGGAATCATACCTGTGTTTCAGTAGACTGGCTGCGATTTTTTGTGAGGAAGGGCTTCGCGCGCAATGCGCGAGCGTTAATTTACGGCGACTTCTTGCGGAACACCTTGCGGCGAATGTCCGGCCAGAATTCCTTCATTTCATTCGACACGCCGTCCCACATCATCAGCATCCCGAATGTGCGCAGGTTTCGCGAAGCAGTGCGGTCTTCCGGCGCGTGATAAATATTGGAAATTGCCGCGGCCGATGCATTCCCGAAAATTTCGGAAAAATTGAAGCGTTTGTGCCCGCTATCCGTCCGTGTTACCACGAGACGGTTGATCGAGTGAACCATGCGCGAGTTGAATCCGCCGGTCCCTTGCTGGTAATACCGCGGATCTTCCCGCAGCAGGCTCGGATAAATCGCCTCCGTCATGAAAGTTCCCGTTCCGTTGTCCGCGAATTCCATGCCAAACCGCTGGCCATACGCTCCCCAGCCTTGCCCCCACGACTTCGGCGAATTGCTCGCCTGGTCCATTGCTGCAAGGAATCCGGCAAACGGATACATGAAATAATCGAACACGCTCGCGGACGCCAGCTTGTACTTTTGTCCCACGGTCAACGGCGGAAGCGTGTTCTTGCTCTCTACCACAAAATTTGGCATCGCCTCGAATAGCCGGTCGTTCACCGTTCCCGTTTCTTGCTCCAGCTTGCTCTTCGCCTTTTTGTCAACCGGCGGATCTTTTTTCTGCGTGCTTTGTCCGCTTTGCGTTCGCGGAGTCGCTGTCTGAGTCTGCGGCGGAGGCGTCTGCTGTTGTTGCTGCGCGGAGATCGGCGATACCAGGATCGCCATCGCCACGAGCGCCCACAGCCATTTCTTGCCAGACATCCAGTTAGAGGGAAGGCTCATAAACTTTCATTGTCCCTGATTCGCGTTCCAATGCCTATGAACTTGTCTCGGCTGGTTTCTTAAGAATCAGATTCAAGTATTGGATACCGATTCGGCCCTCGAGGATGCCATCGGAGGCAGAAAATTCTTACGTTCTGTCAGTGCTTGGGTTGTGCCGCGTCCTCGCCCAGGATCTCATCCAGCGTTGACGTGAACAAGTCCGCATCTGCTTCCGAAAATATCAGCGGTGGGCGCAGCTTGATGACGTTGTGATGTGGCCCGTCCGTCCCGGTCAGGACGCCGCATTCCCGCAGGCGATTGACGATGTAATCTGCCTCTTCTGGCGCTGGCTCTCGCGTCGCGCGGTCTCGCACGAAATCCGTGCCCAGAAAAAGTCCCGAGCCTCGTACGTCCCCAATCAGTGCGTGACGTTTCTGCAGCTCCTTTAACTTCGCAGTCAAATAGTTGCCCACGCGCAGCGCGTTTTCCTGCAGCTTCTCTTCCTCAAGCACGTCAAGCACGGCCAGCCCCGCCGCCGCAGCTACCGGATTCCCCCCAAACGTGCTGAAAAATTCCATCCCGTTATCAAAGCTTGCCGCAATCTCGCGCGTCGTGATGACCGCGGCGAGTGGAAACCCATTCCCGATGGGCTTTCCCAGCACCACGATATCCGGCACGACGCCTTGCGTCTCGAATCCCCAGAAGTGCGTGCCTAGCCGCCCAAAACCGACCTGCACTTCATCCGCGATGCATACTCCTCCCGCCGCCCTCACATGCCGGTACGCCTCCGCAAGATATCCCGGCGGAAAGACTATCTGCCCTGCAACGCTCGGCAGCGTCTCTGCAATGAACGCTGCAACACAGCGGCCTTCTGTCTTCAATTTATCCAGAATCTCCGCTATGTAATGCGCATACTTCGCGCCTGCTTGTGCGTCGTCGCGCCGATAAGGCCCGCGGTAATCGTCAGCAATCGGCGCTACGTGTACCCACGGTTTCCGCCCTCTTCCCCCAGGGCCGTTGAATTTGTACGGGCTGATATCTATGAGCGTGCTTGTGTGGCCGTGATAAGCATGCTCGAGCACGATCACGTCGTCGCGCTTCGTGTGCGCTCGCGCCATGCGCAGCGCCAGTTCGTTCGCTTCGCTGCCTGAATTGAGGAAATAACAGACGCGCAGCGGCTCCGGCAGTCTTTGCGCAAGCCTTTCTGCAAATTGAAGTACGGTGTCGTGCAGATACCTCGTATTCGTATTGAGCAGCGCTAGCTGCTCTTGCACTGCCCGTACGACCCGCGGATGGCTGTGTCCCACCAGCGGCACGTTGTTGTAAACGTCGAGATATGCGCGCCCCGTATCGTCGTAGAGATATTGCATCCATCCGCGTACGATCTTGAGTGGCCGGCGATACGAGATGCTTAAGTTCTTCCCCAGCAGCTCCTTTCGTGCCGCGAGTGTCTCCTCGGCACTGCGTTCGCTCTTCGGAAATCGCTCGGCCGGGATGCCAAGAATCAAATTCGGATCTGGCGAAAGGCTGGTCCACAGCGGGCGTTCGCTCGCTTTTGCGACGCCCGGAAAATCCTTTTCGAGCCCCAGCAAGTCCAGGATAAGCTGGAAATGGATGTGCGGCGGCCATCCGCCGTTCTCCTCCGCCGTTCCGACAGTCGCGAAAATCTGACCTTTCGAAATGAACTGCCCGACCTTGAGGTTGCGCAGCGTTTCCTTTGCAAGATGGCCGTATAGCGTGAAGATTTCGTCCCCGTCCCCCGTAGCATGTTTCAAAATGACGAGCGGCCCATAGTCGAGCGCTGCCATATTGTTCGCCAGAATGTGGACCACGCCTTCTAGCGGTGCGTGAAGCTTCGTGCCCGGCTCGACAAACAGGTCGATACCCAAATGTATCGTGCGCCGCTCATCGGTTGGAATTTCGCTCGTGCCGAACAAAGGCGAGCTGTAAAGCAGCCGCGCTTCGTTGTAGCGTCCCACACCGACGGAAACGCCCGCGCGTTTCATTTCGGCGAAACTCGCTTCCGTCAGGGCATTTGTTCCTGAGGCTTCTGGATTTGCGCCAAGAAATGCGCTGCCAACGCTTAGATCAAACACGCGGCACGGTTCCTTGCACAGATCCACATCGAGTATCGAAGCGGCGGTCTTGCCATTATCTTCGAGCCACTCATTCGCCCTCGTGTTTCGAGGTACTGCTTCAAGTCCACATGCAGCCCGGAAACTGTAGTGCGCGAACCGCGGATGATTTTCTGCGAGCCGTTCAAGCGCTTCCCATGCAGGTTTCTCGCTGATCGTCACGTACGGGTCATCCGGTTTCAGCGTCTTCCTTCGCGCTGAGTTCACCACGCTGACCGCAAGCCGCGTGCATATCAGCGGATACAACGCCGCGATTTCCATCTCCTCGAGTGGATATGCATGATGATATCCGTGCACAATCGCGGTTGCGGCTTCGAGCGGATTTTGTTTTCCGAAAATCGCGTAGGCAGCGGCCACGGCGGGCTCGGCAACGATAATTCCGTGATGCATATCTCCAAAATCAATCACGCCCGCGATTTCTCGCGGCTGCTTCCACGCGTCGCCCACGATCACGTTGTAGTCGTTCGCATCTCCGTAAATCACTCCTCGGCGCAATCGCGGCGCAATCGGCAGCACTTCGCTCTCATAGAGCCCCGCAAATCTTTCCGCCAGGGCGCGCCGCGCGGGATCAATAATGTGGAGGATGTGTTCGCGAATCCATCCGGCGCGCGAAAGATCCCATTTCAATTCCCGCTTCGCGTAAGGATGCGAAAAATCCCGGAGCGCCTTGTCGATTTCACCGAGCAGGTTGCCAAGGGCCTCGAACGTTTCCTGTGAGTGTGGCCGCGTTTCGGCGAGCACGGTTCCAGGCAAGTATGTGAGCATCCATACCAGGCGCTCACTACCGTCGGCGAGTTTTACCGGTTCGAAGGCTGCGCCGGTTCGGGTCGGGCAAACACGCTGCAGATTCAAATGCGGCGAGCGCTTCGAAATACGTTCAAGTGCAGCGCACTGCATTTCCACGAATGCGCGCTCGCGGGCCGCGCAAATCACTTTGAGAACGAACGATTGCCCGCTGGACGTGATTATTTGAAAGTTGTCGTCGTATTCGCTCGGCAGTATTCGCGCCGCAGCTTCGATGCCGTAGAGTTCGCGAGCCAGCCGCGCCGCTTCTGTATCGGTCACAGGCTCGGCGGCGCGCGCTTCGGGCAGCATGACGCAAATCTTATCGGCAATGCTGACCCGAGTCCATGGGAAGGACGCCTGGACTAATCCCTGCGCTTGACCTTCAACTTCGCAAGTAATTCCTCTGCGTAAACCGCACCGCTCGGATCATCTTCGTGCTTGAAGTAGATGTACACATCGCCACGGCGTTGAAGCGTCGCAGTTTTTTCAGCAAGCGCGAGGCGAGCGCTTCGCGAATATTCCATTTTTCGCAATCGCAGATAGGAAAAATCTGCGGTCGGAACATCCGGCGTGCGCAGCTTTTCACTCTCAGCCTGGCACAGGGCAATGTTTGAGCTTCGCAGTGCGCGAAATACATCCTCGGCGAACCAGGATTCGTGGCGGAACTCAAATGCGAAGCGCAAATCGCGCGGCAGACATGACAGAAAATCGTCGAGCAGCTTCAAATTGATCTTAAAATTTGGCGGCAACTGAAATAGGATCGGTCCGAGCTTTCCCGCTTTTCGAAGCGGCTTCAAAGAGCCGAGAAAATCCCGCGTGTCGCCTTTTGCTCTGCGAAGGCGACGCCAGTGCGTGATTGCCTGATGCGCCTTCACCGCAAAACGAAAATCAGGCGGCGCGGAGGCGATCCATTTCGCGAGAAGCTTCTTGTCGGGCAGATGCCGAAATGTGTAGTTCACCTCCACTGAATTCAGACGCGAAGAATAATATTCAAGGAAGCGGGCCGAACTGACTTCGGCGGGATAGAACTTCGGCTTCCAGGTTGGATACGCCCAGCCGGATGTTCCCGCGTAGATGCGTGACATGGGGCTACAGTTTAGCGGAGAACGGGTGGCGGGCGGCTGAAAGATTTCGCGAAATTGGTAGCGGTACCGGGAATCGAACCCGGGTTACCAGATTGAGAATCTGGCGTCCTAACCCCTAGACGATACCGCCACGGAACGAAGAGCCGCGACCGACGGAACTGGAATCGAGCAATTTTCGCACGGGCGGATTCGCCGGCGCAAGCGTTTGGAGCGGTGGCGGCGGGGCGGGCGAGAGAGCCAAATTGGTTCTTTTGGGCGGCGAACGGGGCCGATTTGTAGTGGTACAAGTGTCCATTCGATTTGCCTCCAAATTTGGTTTTTTGACAGCGAAGCCGATTCGCCCGTGCGGAAACAGGCATGGATATTGGTGAATTCGCGTGGCTGAGCGAAAAGGCACAGAATCTTCGAGATGCAAGATCACGACACTTCAAAAGAGCCAATTTGACGAAAATTTGGCATTTTCAGAGGACCAATTATTGTTGAGTTAGGAGCACTAAATTAGTGCCCCGACGATCCCCCGAGCCTCGCCGCAGAGCGCGGCGGGTAAATTCGACTGATCTCCGAGGCTCCCTTAACCTATCCCCCAAGCTCCACCAACTGTGGACTCGGGACACCACATATTCCGGGGACCTGGGAGCCCTGTGTGCGTGGAGCTGGGCGGCCCCCTCTTGATATTGTTGCGCTGCGTTCGGGATGTGGAGCAGAGATCGAGGCGAAATTCATTGCCTAAGGGCGTCGGAGGCGGTGGCTGGAACGTCCAACGGACACTTCGACGGCCGGAAACGGTGTCATTCAATCGCGCGACGGATTTTGGCGGAGGATTACTTCAGGCTGGCGTACTCGGACTTGGCTTGCTGGAGGACGGGGATGCCCGGGTCGGCGTTGTTCCAGAGAGCGAGGAAATCCTGATAGGCGGCGCGTGCCTTGGAGCGCGCGGCGCCTGCATCAGCGGCATGCGCCGATTGTGCTTCGAGAACGTAGGCGCGGGCGATTTGGAGATGAGCAAGGGCTCCGAGGGGCAATTCGCGACCAGCCGCTTCAGCCGCCCGTTCTCTTCGCGCAACTGTCGCAGCTCACGCAGCTCGCTCACGCCCACTCCCGAATACTGTCGCTTCCACAGATAGTAGGTGGCGTCGCTGATGGCGGCTTTGCGACAGACCTCCTCCACTCGCGCTCCGGCTTCCCCCTGCCGCAACACCGCCACAATCTGCTCCTCGCTGTGACCCTTCTTGGGCATCTCTCCTGTCTCCTCTCCTGAGATTCCGCCCAAGCTTACCTCTAATTTCCTCTGTGTCAGTTTTCGGGTTTTGGGTCACCTTCTCTGACCCTTCCCGGTTCCGGCATCACGCCCCGCGTCCGCACGTCAGGAGCGCCTCCCTCGCGCGATGGGCGTTGACCCATGGTGGCGCTTCGCTGCGAGTGACAGGGGAGTAGATGAGCGAACTTAAAACTTTCTGTTCAGGTCGGGCTTGTCACTGTTTCCTTGCCAGTTTAGCAATCACATAGCTGACGAAAGCCGAGCACGCGACAAGCATAAACGTCGCATCTTCCTGTTCGAGATTGTCTTCCTCAAGGAGGGCGTGGCGTATTCCCTGCGCGTCGCTTGTATAGCCGTACAGTTTGTCAAATGCTGCACGAAGCGCACCATGTAGCTCGGCCTTTGACCCGATGACTTTGAGTGCCTCTCCTAGTGGGGCCTTCGGCTTTTCTGTGACTGCCATGCACAGGGATTCTACGGCACTGATCGATTCCTTTATGGAATTCCGGTAGTCGGGCATCGGCTTCCTGGCGAGCAACTCTATGGCTGTCCTCAGATGTTCCGACGCTGCCGGGAATGCCGCAGCTGTATCGTTTATCGCGTGCTCTACTGCTTCCACTTCCTCCTTCGCGGTGACGGGCACTAGCCTACCAGCGATAAAGCGATAGCCCGACAATTCTTCCTTTAGCACTAGATCGAACTTCGCGACCAGTTCATTTCGGATGTAATCGAAGGCGCGATCGTTTACGACAAATTCCACAAATTCGTAAACTTCCCACCAATCACAAGCGAAAAAGCGTGCTCGTAGGTTTTTTTGCGCGTCGTGGGCGTAATAAGGAATAGTGTCGAGTGGTTCCTTAAAGTAAGCATCCCACATGTCGCGGCAGAGTTGGGCTAGTGTTGTGTTAAGCGATAGTTCCGGAAATCGCGAGGGCGCGAAGCAATTCGTCCTTACGATGTTCCAGAGGCGGTTGCGCAACGCGTCGTCCATCGAGTCAATTTGGACGACCGCCCTTATAGGACGCTTTCCGATACGTTCTGAAAATCTCATTCCGTACTGTTCGTCGGGTGGCCCGCCCCTTCCCTACGATTGTGAGGCATTTTCTTCGTGGCACTGCGTAAATGAAGATGCTACCACTGCGATAGTTCCTTGCGCAGTACATTTAATCTAATCCGCTGGGTGCAGAGAAAAGCTAAATTGGACCGGCGCGGGGAAAACGGTCATTATGCGGGTCTTTGAAAGTCTCAAGACCGTACGTCAGGGGCTGAAGCCCGCAAGGAAAGGGAAGCACCTGGGTCGCGGCTAAAGCCGCGACCCACAAGAAGCCGCTTTTTTCAGCAACGTGTTAAAGCTCATTCGAAAAAGAGTAGCTGCGAAATGCTCGTAATTTGCTTTAAGATCAGGCGCGGATGAGAGCTTTGCTGAGCGAGCGGAAGTCGTGAGCACTGCGAGCGAAATGAAACGGATTGCCGTGATTCCGGGGGACGGGATCGGCAAAGAAGTCACACTCGAAGGCGTGAAGGTGCTGGAAGCAGTGTGCGCGGCGTCGGGGAAGCGGCTGGCGTTCACGCATTTCGACTGGGAACGGACGTCGCGATCTTTTTCCAGAGCCTTGCTGATGAGGCGGCCGAGTTCATCTGGAATTTCCGGATTAAGGCGGACAGGCGGGACGGGCGCGCGATTCAAAATCGCGTCGTGGAGAATCGCCGTTGTGTTTCCATTGAAGGGCATGCGTCCCGTGGCCATTTCGTAGAGGACAGCGCCGAAGCTGAAGAGGTCCGTGCGCGCGTCGAGCACTTCGCCGCGAGCTTGCTCGGGCGACATGTAAGCCACAGTGCCGAGGGCGATGCCGGGGCTGGTCAGATGCTCGGAGAGCTCATCGGCGGTCGGCTGGGTCATGGTTTGCGCGCCGGCGGCTTCCATCATTTTCGCGAGGCCGAAGTCGAGAATCTTGGCGCGGGCGCGCGAAGTGATGAAGATGTTGGACGGCTTGATGTCGCGATGGATGATGCCGCGAGCGTGAGCGGCGTCGAGCGCGCCGGCGATTTCGATGCCCTAGTCGAGAAGCAGTTCGAGCGGCACGGGCTTGCCTTCGATGCGATGCTTCAGCGAGGTGCCGTCGAGGAACTGCATGGCGATATAGGGCTGGCCGTCCGCGTCGCCGATTTCGTGGATGACACAGATATTCCGATGGTCGAGCGCGGAAGACACGCAGCGGCCGCTACACAGGCAAGGGCCAAGGCGACGCGGGGCATCGCGCGCCTTGCCAGGCGCTGGGTCAGCCTCTGGAGATGACGGGTGTGAAAGCAAAGCGGCGCAGTGCCGCCGCACTCCAAAGCGGGCTGCGCCCGCGGAAAAGCGAACAGCAGATACCTCGTCCCATATAACCATCCGGGACGCAAAATGCGCGCAACCCGCTGCTACACGTGCAAAACCTAGTGCGTGCCCGGTGCGGAGGGAATGCACC
>DATEFX010000016.1:0-129986 GCA_035280405.1 Candidatus Acidiferrales bacterium
CGGCGCAACCCCTTCGCGAACAACAAGCAGGGTACCGTCCACGATTCGATTCCAGATATTCACATCCGCCATTGGCAAGAGGGGAGTGGAATCAACCACAATCCAGTCGAACCAACCAGACAATTGCGCGAACTGCTCTGCAAGCCGCCCCGACTGCAAAATTTCGGCCGGTTGGTCGCATTTGCCTCCAGCCGGCAAGAACCACAAAGGCAGTTCGTCTAACCGCACGATGTAGTTGCTTAGAGGAGCATTCGCTTCGGACCACCAATTACGTATGCCCTTTAATTGATTCACCCCGAGAAGCGGGAGCAAGGAAGGCCTGTGCAGGTCCCCCTCAACCAATAAAGTCCGACACTTAGAGTGGCGCGCAATCGTTGTGGCCAAGTTGGCAGCGACAATCGTTTTCCCCTCTTCCGGTGTGCCGCTCGTAACCTGGATCGATTTCAATTCCCGCCCTGCTCGCAAGTTATCTAAACGGGTGACTAACACTCGAAACTTCTCAGCAGCTAGGCTTTGGGGCTCCGTCATTGCCACTAGGTGGCTATCGGAGGAAATCCGCGTCCGCTGGACCTGGGCTCTTTCGAGCTCGAGAGGCCCGCTCCCAAAATCGATCAAAGTCGTCGCCGCCGGACCATCCGCGATCGCGGTCGCGCCTTTCCTGTCATTCTCCAATTCAGACTTCCGCAAGGCCTCATATAGGCGGCTCATTCTGCTTTCACTCCCGACTCAATTTTCGTCTCATCAAGTTGCCCTTCGGATGGCACATCCAATTCCTCAATCATCCGAAACAGTGTCTTTAACGCCTTCTTTCGTGACTCCGCATCAGTCACCTGGTCAACGCCGGCATCTGAAGTGACGTTCAAACGGAAGTCTGTTGCGACCTCTTGAATGATTTCTGGTGTCACCGGATTTGATTGTTTTGCATAACCGGAAACCAGCGCGTTTTCGCACAACGTATTGATCAACCGTGGAATGCCACGAGAGAACCGATGAATTGCTTCGATTGCGCCATCGGCAAAAATGGTGGCGCCGTGAGAATTAGATCCGGCCAACTCCAAACGACGAAGAATGTAGCCGCGCAGTTCAGTAAGACTGAGCGGTTCTAAGCGGCACCGAAGCCCAACTCGTTGCTTCAACTGGCGAAGGTGAGGCGAATCGAGCTTTTGATCGAGCTCCGGCTGGCCGACCAAGACAATTTGTAAGAGTTTTTGTTGAGACGTTTCCAAATTTGTTAGAAGCCGGATTTCCTCAAGTAGTTCCCAGCTTAGCAGCTGGGCTTCGTCTACGATCAGTGCGGCAGTTGATCCGCGACGAAATCGCGCGATCAGGTAGTTGTTCAAATGCGCCAGCATTTCGCTTTTTGTCTTGCCCGTCATCGGGAGGCGCAGATCCGTGAGCACGTACCGGAGGAAGTCAATAACGGAGAGTCGCGGGTTGAATACGTAGGCGAAGGAAACCTGATTGCGATTCAGGGAATCGAGCAAGCATCGCACAAGCAAAGTTTTCCCGGTGCCGACCTCGCCCGTAACGACAACGAAGCCCTTCCGCCGTTGCACTCCGTAGTTCAGATTCGCGAGCGCCTCATTGTGCCTCGGCGTAGGATAAAAGAAATAAGGGTCCGGGCTAATTTCAAAAGGGTTCCGAGTTAGCCCGAAGAATTTTCTGTACATTGCGCTCAGCCTTTGACGAACGAAATGATGTTTCCTGCCACAACTCCCAGAGTCAGCAGCACGATGGCCGCGCTTTCGGCCAGCCGCAACCATTTATGCCGCTTCGTCTCTCGTGCTGTGCTCATCCGTGGTATTCCCACAAGAACTCGAGCCGATACAACGTCCGCAAGGTCTTTCTCCTGGCGGATTCGAACATCCGTGAGCTCTTTGAGAAGCGTCAGGCCAATCCCTAGAAAAATTCCGCCAGCGAGCCCGCCAAGACTGATCAAGATGCGGTTCGGAGAGAACGGGGCCAGGGGTACATCCGCGGGATCAATCAGCGCAAAATGCTGACCTCGTTGTTGTTCTTGTAGATCAGTGGCCAGCTGGGACTCGTTCAGCCGCTTAAGTAGAGCCGAATAGTTCGCTTCTGATTCATCATAGCCCCGCGAGATTTCTTCAAATTCCTGCTCTCGCACTGGGGTTAAATTCAAATTGGCCTCAGAATTTCTGATCTTGGACTGCAGTACGCTAATCTGCTTTTCGTAATCTTGAATTTGCAGCTGGTTTGCCTTGAGCTGACTTTGCGTCTGCATCATGGGCTGGGCAAGTTGCGGGTCTCCAGCATCCGCCGTTGCCGTAGCACTTTTGTCCGCATCGGGCTTCGAAGGCGCATTGGCTTCAGCGACCATTTGATCCCGCAATTTCTTCGTCTTCTCGATTTGCTCTTTCAAGGCAACAACGTCTGGATAATTGTCGGTGTAATGCGACCGAGCATCGGCGAGCTGGAATTCCAATTGTTTGATTTGGTTGTCAAGCACGGCAGGGGTGGTGGCCGGCGAACCCGAGTCAGAGACTGTCGCCGTCGAACGATATTGGTCGAGCAAGGATTGGAGATACAACCTCTGCTGTTGCGCGCGGTCTAGCGCCTGATCCAGACTTTGGAGTTGTCCCTCCATACCGGATAGAATCTGCACATTGCTCTGCATTTGGCTGGGAAGCTGGCCGAGATACTTCGCCTTGAACGCGCTAACCTTTTCCTCCTGCTCTTGCAGCTTCTTCCGCGCATCCGCAAGCTGTTGTTCGAGAAACGACGTTGTACTCTGCGACAACTCTTGCTGGGTTTTAAGGTTTTCGTCGATGAACAAAGAGGTCAGCTCGCCATCCACCCTCTGGGCTAATTGAGCAGTAGGAGCCTTGTAAAGGATTTGAAAAGCGGTTAGTTCACCTTGCCTTCCCCCTGGTTGTGTGGGCGTGATCAAGGGATCGACTTCAATGTCCTTCCGCATCTGCTCCACGGGATCGGCCTGCCCAAACCATTTCGAAGCCTGCTGGTAAAGATGGTATCGGTCGATGATCGATTGAAGTTGGGTTCGACTCAGAATCGCCTGCTCCATACTTGCGAGTTGTTCCTGCAGCGACGTTGTCACGTTGGGCACGACATACTGCTCGGGCACGTTCGGTTGCACCACAAGAACGGTCGCCTTAGACTCGAACGTCGTCGGTAGCGCCCAGCTGATACCCCACACGACTATCCAGCACAGGAATGCCGGAAGCAGGAGCCACCAGCGTCGCCTGGACAGCATGCTGACGTACTGCTCAATGTTTACGGTTGATTGGTCTTGAACGTCTTCCATCATCCTTCCTACCTCCCGAGCGGATGCAAGAAATGAATGTCTAGAGATGCGCCGCCAACATTGTGGTTTCCAAAGCTGCCGTTGAAATTGCTCGATGATTGATTTCTGCGCTGGTAGAAGAATTGAAAAGTGACGTTCCGCCCAAGCGCGCGCCGGAGACTTGCACCGCCCCCATAATTCAGCAGTTGGGGAGTTACGGAACTCGACGCTGAAATCAGATTGCTCTCAGCGCCAGACCCGTTCATATCGATATCCCAGTTCTTTGTCAGGCGCTCGACCAAGTCGAGGCGGCCGCTGGTCATTGACACGGCCCCCAAGAGGCCGCCGCCTTCTGATATTCCACGCGAAAATTCGCCTGTAAACGCCGCTCGTTCACCTCGGAGGCTGACGATCGCGCCTCCGGCCCCGGACCACGAATTCTTCTTTAACGGTATCTGGATGATGATGCCGCCCAGCGAGAACTCAACTTGGTTGCTCGTCAGAGAATAGTCCGGGCCCCCGAACAACGTCAGACTGGCGTGAGAGGAGAACGTAATTACATCGAGGATCGAGAAGGCGTGAATGAATGTTCGTGCGTTCTGCTGGGGGAATTCCAAGGCCTGCCCCTGGTATTGCAGGCCAATCGTGTTGCGAGGGGAATTCACATGAGTAAAATAGGCATTCCCCGACGCAATCCGGGATTGTATGAGATTCACCGTGGGCTGGCTCTGACGACTATTTTCGTACTTGCGGTCGGCAAAAGAGCCGCCAATTCCCAAAGTATTGAATTGGCTAAATTGATGGCTAATCGTAGCGTTAGACAATAGCGACGTCTCTTTAAACCCAGGCAAGAACGTGGATTGCCCCAAAGGCCCGATCGGCCCGCCAAGGGAATTGAATGGGTCGGTTGAAATGTTGTACTGCTGGCGCGCGGTGATGGCCGTGCGGTCGGTTGGCGTATACGTGATTCCTCCGCCAAAATTGTTGGAAAACAGGCTTTGATATAGCCGGTGCTCGCTGACCTCCAGGCCCGGCGAATATCTCAAATCAAGCAGGAGTCGCGGCAAGGATTTCGTTAGCGCAAATCGCGGGGTGACCGCATATCGGATGTCAGACGTGGAACCCGTGCTCGAATTGACGAACAACTTGCTGTCGTACGTTGCCCCCATGCTCAATCCGAATTCAAACACGTTGCTCGCTGGCGCTTCAGACGTTGGGACGGTTGGCGGAACCTGCCCGCCCGCAGAAGCGGGTATTTGCGGTCCGAATTGCGCCAGAGTTGTCAACGGCATGATCATCGCCAATCCTAACGACGTCAGGAACGCTTGAGACAGCAATACTCCCAGTTTACGGAACAACAATCGTGTCTCCGGGCTTCAGGGGAATGTTCTGCGACAAATTACGGCCCATGATGACGTCTTTATAGTTGAACGGAATTCGGACGCGGATTCCCCCGGGCATCGGACGCAGCACGTAGATCTTTGTCTTCTTCGCGAACGTCTGAAAGCCTCCGGCAGCAGCAATCGAATCGAGGACGGTCATGGACTGCTGCAGGGGATAAGACCCCGGCCGCGCGACTTCCCCGACAATATTGAAATCATGGCTATTCGGCGATTTGACGATCACGGTGACCTGCGGGCTTTCGATGTAGGTCTTCAGTTTCTCAGTGACGAGGTCCTGCAAACCAAGCGGAGTTAAGCCAGCCGCTTGAATCTCTCCAATCAATGGCAGGGAAATCTTTCCATCGGGCCGCACCGGTAATTCCTGCGAGATTTCCTTTTCCTTCCAAACGTCAATTTCAAGAATATCGCTCGCCCCGATGATGTATTCGTTCGGTGAAATAAGAGATTTGGAAACCAGGGGAACTCCTGATTCCACGTTCGAAGGCGGATCATTTTTTGGTTCAGGCGTCTTGGCAGTGCTTTTCTGGCTTTGCGCCATCCCGATCGACGCCGAAACACAGACCAGCATCGCAAGAAAAATTCCCTCTTTCAAAGATTCGAATCGTACACGAATCACAACGCCTCCTTCTGATCCCGAACTAATCGTTGCTGAGTTCGTGAGCTTGAGGACCATTCGCAGTCTTGCGGGCGGGCACACCAGCTTCTTTCAACTTGTACAAAAGAGCTCTGTAGCTGATGTTCAAAGCGCTGGCTGCCCGCTTTCGGTTCCAATTGTTGGCCTGCAGGATTTTCAAAATAATTTTGCTTTCAAATTCCCGCATGGCCTGACGGGTCACTTTTTTCAACGAGACCGAACCATTCAATGGAACGTCAGGAACGAAAGACGTCGTGCCGCCCGCCGAGAGTTCAACGGTAATTGCATCCTCCGATCCCAAAATGACGTATCGCTTGATCAAATTCTCAAGCTCGCGAATATTTCCCGGCCAGTGATATCGCTGCATCATGTCCAGCTTGCGGCTGGAAAGCGGCCGTGTGGGCCGATTGAATTTCTCCCCGTAGATTTCCCTCAGAAAATCGCAGATCGCAGGGATGTCGGCTGCCCGTTCACGCAGGCTCGGCAAATGGATATTGACCACGTTGATTCGATAATAAAGATCTTGTCGAAAACTTCCCTGCTCGATTTCATCCTCAAGATTTCGGTTTGTCGCGCAAATGACGCGCACTTCAATTCGCTTATCTTCTTGTGCGCCGATGGGACAAAACTGCCCGTCTTGCAGCAACTGCAGAAGCTTCGCCTGAAGGCCAGGGTCGAGTTCCGCAATCTCGTCCAAAAACAGCGTGCCGCCCTGAGCCATCTCCACTCGCCCGGGTTTTGTGCCGTTAGCCCCCGTGAAAGCGCCTTTCTCGTAACCGAATAATTCGCTCTCGACCAGCGTCCCGGGAATCGCGGGACAGTTCACCTTGACAAACGGCCCTGCCTCCCAGGGAGATTGCGTATGAATCATTCTTGCGATGATTTCTTTCCCAGTGCCACTCTCCCCTTGGATGAGAACAGGTATATTGGCCGGTGCCACCTTCTCGAGCTTCTGCCGGATTGCATGCATGGCGTCCGACCGACCGAAAACCACGTGGTCGGGAGGCACCGACAGATTCGTCTCTGCATTCAGCCGATTCGCGTTGGGACGTGTCATCGTACCCACAGCCACCGTCCTAATAGGGAGGCACTTTGCTGCGCCGCCGCAAGACGCAGTTCCTTGCACAGGAAAAACCAACTTTGCGATTGCCTTCCTAGGTTGAGCGAACAGTGGACAGGCAGCTGTATCACACTAATTATAAATGACTTACAATCTGACTGACGCATGCTGTGTTTGGGAACCAACCCTGCCTGCCATGCTTGCATGTTTACAATAATCAGACCCCCTGGGAAAACTCTTGCACACTTCGGAATATGCTTTCCCAATAGCCCGCGAGGCAGAGCTGCAGGCGTCAGAAGCTCTCGAATGGAGCAGTACGATTCAGGGGAATGCGACTCTCCTGCGCGGCATGCTGTCACCCCGTCAAATCTGTGCAAATCGCCCCTTCGCAATGTATATTCAACGGTCTTGGAGGCGACAAATGAGCCAGTTTATGAAACGAGCCATTTTCTACATCGCGACGTTTCTCATCCTTGTTGCTGCAGTCAATTTTCTGTCGCCTCTGCTCGCTCTCGCGCAGCAATACCCAGCAAAAATGTATCAAGAATTGCGCTGGCGCGAGATTGGCCCGCTGCGCGGCGGTCGCACTCGTGCCGTCGCTGGCGTTCCGAGTCAGCCAAACATTTTCTACATCGGCGCTGTGAATGGCGGTGTCTGGAAAACCAATGATTTTGGCCGCACATGGAGGCCAATCTTTGACAATGAACCCACGGGCTCAATCGGCGCCATAGCCGTCGCGCCTTCCGATCCGAATATTGTCTACGTCGGAAGCGGCGAAGGTTTGCAGCGTCCCGACCTCTCGACGGGAGACGGAATTTACAAGTCCACGGACGCTGGAAGGACCTGGACGCATCTTGGACTGCGCGATGGCCTGCAAATCCCTCAACTGGCCATTGATCCGCGCGATCCAAATCGCTTATTTGTGGCCGTCCTCGGACATCCGTATGGCGCAAACCGGGAGCGCGGGATTTTTCGCTCCACTGACGGCGGCCAGACATTCGAAAAAGTTCTTTACAAAGATGAGTACACAGGTGGCTCCGATGTCGAGCTCGATCCGTCTAACGCCGACATCGTCTACGCATCGCTTTGGCAAGCGCAGCAGGGTCCATGGGAGAACAGCGAATGGAGTGGAACATCGGGCGGCCTTTTCAAATCCATTGACGGCGGTAATACCTGGCGTCAGCTTTCAAACGGCCTGCCGGAGGGCGTGGAACAAATTGACGTGGCCATCGCGCCCAGCAATTCCAGTCGCATCTATGCCACCGTCGCCGTTTCGAACGGTATAGGCATCTACCGTTCGGACGATGCCGGCCAAAGTTGGGCGAAAATCACAGCAGATCGGCGTCCTGCAAACCGTATCGGTGGCGGCGATCTGCCGGTCCCAAAAGTCGACCCGAAAAATCCCGACATCGTGTACGTGACAAGCACCGTCACATGGAAATCAATCGATGTTGGCACGACATGGACGGGGCTTCGCGGCGCGCCCGGCGGCGACGATTATCAGAACATCTGGATCAATCCGAATAATTCCGAAATCATTCTGCTCGGTAGCGACCAGGGCGCGATCATCACCGTGAACGGTGGAGAAACTTGGAGCTCCTGGTACAACCAGCCCACCGCACAGGTCTACCATGTGAACACCGACAACGATTTCCCTTACCGCGTCTGCAGCGGCCAACAGGAGAGCGGCTCGGCTTGCGTTTCAAGTCGCGGTAACTGGGGGGAGATCACGGAACGGGACTGGCTTCCGGCAGGCGGCGAGGAGTACGGCTATCTGGTTCCCGATCCGCTAAACCCGAATATTGTACACGGCGGAAAAATTTCGCGCTTCGATCGCAGCACGGGGCAGGTGTCCGATGTTTCGCCGAAACCGCTTCGCGATGAAAATTATCGCGCCGTTCGCACCCAGCCGATTGTCTTTTCGCCTGTGAACCCACACATCCTCTACTTCGCGGCCAACACGCTCTGGCAGACAAGTGATGACGGAGAGGTTTGGAAGCAAATTAGCCCCGATCTGTCGCGGAAGACCTGGGAAGTTCCGGCGAGTGTCGGAAAATATTCTGCTGATCCTTCAGCGAAGCCAGCTGATCGCGGCGTCATTTATGCCGTCTCCCCATCACCTCTCGACATCAACCGCATTTGGGCCGGCACCGATGATGGCTTGATCTGGGTCACCACGGACGGCGGAGCTAAGTGGAACAATGTCACGCCGCCGGAGCTCGTACCTTGGGCCAAAGTCTCCATCATCGACGCAGGCCATTTCGATGCGGAAACAGCGTACGCGGCAGTCAATACACTCCGCCTCGACCAGCTGCATCCGCATATCTATCGCACGCACGACGGCGGCAAGACATGGAAGGAGATCGTCAACGGAATTCCGGACGGCGCAGCCATCAATGTCGTTCGCGAGGATCCAAAACGCAAAGGCTTGCTCTTTGCCGGTTCCGAGAGGGAAGTGTTTGTATCCTTCGATGATGGTGACAATTGGCAATCACTGCGCCTCAATATGCCAGCAACTTCGGTCCGGGATCTGGAGATCAAGGGAGACGATTTAATCGCCGGCACTCACGGCCGGGGATTCTGGGCTCTCGACGACATCACTCCATTACGGCAATTGGATAACGGCACTACGAACGCAGCCGCGTATCTATTTCGCCCAGAAGTAGCGACCCGCGCCCGCTGGGACGTGAATACGGATACGCCCCTGCCTCCGGATGAACCGTCCGCGCAAAATCCACCCGATGGCGCCATCATTGACTACTATCTGGGCAGCGCAGCTTCTGGCCCAGTAACCCTTGAGATCCTCGATGCCACTGGCAAACTTGTCCGCCGGTACGCGAGCACAGACAAGCCGGATGTGAACATGGAAACGCTGGGGCAATCGCTCGCTGTACCAACTTACTGGATGCGTCCTCCTCAAATCCTTTCGGCCGAGGCCGGAATGCATCGATTCCTGTGGGATATGCACTATGCCCCGTCTGCCGCTCCGGGTAACGATCTTCCGATGCGAGCGGTACCGGAGGACACTCCGTTCGGGCCGAGTTCTCCTTGGGTGCTGCCGGGACGTTACACTGTTAGACTCGCAGCGCATGGCAAAGCCTATTCGCAGCCTTTGATCATTCGCATGGATCCCCGCGTCAAGACGCCCATCGCAGGTCTCAAGCAACAGCTCGCTCTCTCGATGCAACTTTACGACGGCGCCGATGAAGTCTCGAAGGCAACTAATCAGCTTCAGGTAATTCGGGAACAATTGAAGGCGCGCTCCACGAACGCAGGACAAGGTCCACTTGCAGATGACATAGCTGCAACGTACAAGAAGGCGGAAGAACTCGGCGGCAGTCAGGCGGGGATGTTCGCATTCTTCAGGCGGGGGACCCGCGGACCGGACACGCTCACATCACTAAGATTCGGTCTACTAGGATTGATGGACACACTCCAAGGCGCCGACGTTGCTCCTACCTCGGCTCAGGTTGCCGCCGTTTCTGACCGAGTGCATGCGCTTGCAGAAATAATGCGTCGCTGGAAGGAGTTCCAATCTCAGGACTTGACAAGACTGAACGCGGAATTGACTAAGGCAAACCTGCCAGCCGTAACACTTGCTTCTGGTCCCGCTGGAGCGATCCCATGAGTCGTTGGGCCAACTAATGAAATTTGTTGTGAAATTCGGCTAAGGATTAGCCACGGATTAGATTCGGGAAGGTTCGCCGCGAATGATGTCGTAGCGCTCGATCACGGCCGCAACTCCAACATTCGACTGCGGGACAGGGTCTTCTTTCCGGTCGACTCGAACCACTCGGCCATGCGCTCGAACAAGCACTTCCGTGCCGCGAGTTATCTCTGCGGGAAGAGTCAGCGTAAAATCCAGTTCTGTTCCGGGAGCCAAATCTTCGCGGAGCGTAAAATAAACACCTCGAGTTGAAATATCACGTGTTTGGCCACTGCGCGCGGAAGACTCTTTTTCCACAGGGAGATGCACAATCACCGGTAGAGACAGATCATAGCGGCGAGCCAGGCGGCGCTCCGTCATCTCCATAGCTCCTCTCCAGTCAGCTGTACTGGAACCCCCACCCAAGAAGCATTAATGCAGCAATCCAGTCTCCAAACAAAACCCGGTTATGAATCTCAGTGCGTTGCCCCCGAGCCAAAGACCTTCAGGTTTCAAACCGGTACTAACTCAGATTGTGAAAATCGTACAAACCCTTTCAATACAATGGCCCAGAGCGGACGTTCGACAGCCACTAAGGGCTGAATACTTTTGCCAAAAAGTGGCAAAAGAAACAAGTACATTTTCTTGGAAAGCTTCCAAACCAGACAGTACTACCCTAAATAGTCTCCAGCCTAGTTCACTCAATATGCAAGCTATTGCAGGTGTCTAGGACTCTTATTCTGACGAGAGAGATGCACCTTGCGGTGCGTTTGTGCGCGGAGCCTTTCGCGGATCCAGATTGAACTGCCTCATTTTGTACAGCAGAGCTTTGTAGCTAATGCCGAGCATTCTTGCCGCGTCCTTGCGGCACCAGTTCGTCTTCTCGAGTGCATCCGCGATCGCTTCCATTTCCGCCTCGTCCTTCAGTCCTCTCACCAGAGCCTTTAGCCCTTGCTCTTTCGGGGCAGGAGCCGTTTCACGCGGCGCAAGGCGCTGCTGCGCCTCGGTCAATTCCAGTAACTCGCGCAGGCTCCCTTCATCGTCCTCGAGGATCACATACCGCTTGACGAAGTTCTCCAGTTCGCGGAGGTTTCCTGGCCACTGATAGCGCAACGCCGCTTCGATGACGTGCGACGAAGGTTGAGGCATGCTCTTCTGATATTTTTCGCCGTATTTAACCAGGAAATGCCGGAAGAGCATGGGAATTTCATCGCTTCGTTCGCGTAACGGTGGGACATGAAGCGAGAGCACGCTCAAACGGTAATAAAGGTCCTCTCGGAATTTTCCGGACCGCATGGCCTCTTGCACGGGAACGTTGGTAGCGGCGAGCACGCGGACGTCCACCTGTAAAATCGACCGGCCTCCGAGCCGCGAAAACTGATTGTCTTGCAGGACGTGAAGCAATTTCGCCTGCAAATGCGGGCTCATCTCTGCAATTTCATCCAGGAAAATCGTTCCCTTGTTGGCGAGCTCGAATTTTCCGGGTTTAGCGCGCACTGCGCCGGTAAAAGCACCCTGCTCATATCCAAAGAGTTCTGATTCCAGAAGTTCTCCGGGCAGAGCCGCGCAATTCACTTTGATGAACGCTTGATGCCTGCGCGAGGACCGCAAGTGCAGCATCCGGGCGACCACTTCCTTGCCTACTCCGCTTTCCCCACTAATAAAGACCGGCACGTCCACGGGGGCAATCTGCAAGATTTGCTGGCGTATCTTGACCATTTGCGAACTTGCAGCAAGGAAGGAAAGATCTTCGGTCAGCTGGTCGCAATATTCACGCAACGCCTGGTTTTCGGCTTTGAGTTGTTTCTTTTGCCGGCATTTCAACAAGGCAGCGTCAAGTTCAGGTTTTTCGAACGGCTTCGTCAGGTAATCGTGTGCACCCAGGCGAATCGCTTCCACCACAGTACTCACTTCATTTAAACAGGAAAGCATGACCACGTTCATGCTGCGATCCATCTGCATCAATCGACGCAGTGTCTCAAGCCCATCCATTTCCGGCATCAATACATCCAGGATGACGAAATCGGGCTTCGCTCCCGCGCCGATCTTTTCCAAGGCATCGCTTCCACTCGGTGCGAGGTCGACGTCAAAGCCGTCAACTTCCAGGAGCGTCTGCAAATACTTCCGGATGCTCGGCTCATCATCGACGATGAGGATCTTTTCCTTTACTCCGGCGGCTTTCATTTCTGCTGTCGTTACTTCATGCATGGCCATATGCCTCGATTTTTGTTGGTAGCAAAAAGTTGAACGAGCTTCCGCGCCCTGGCTCACTTTCCACCCAAATCTTCCCGTGGTGGGCCTGAATCAATCGCTTCGTTATCGCCAGTCCCAATCCCATTCCTGAAGACGAAGGATCGACTCGGCCGAAGTCCTCAAATATTTCCTGGTGATACTCCGCGGCGATTCCTTCGCCCGTATCGCTAACGGTGATCATTACGCTGTTCGGCTGCGGCGGCCGTGGTGAGCGGCGTTCTCGTTGAGTCGCCGCCGGCAGTGTTCGACGCTCCCAGAAGTGGGGTTCGGCGCGCAAGCTTACCTTTCCTCCTGACCCGGTATGTTTAAGCGCGTTATCCACCAGATTAGTTACACATTGTTGGATTTTCGGGTAATCAAACTTGAAAACAGGAAGTTTCGTATCGAGAAATACTTCAAGATGCACGCTCGCCCGTTGAAACGATTCTTTCCATCTGGCAACAACGTCGTTTATGCAATCCTTCAAATCATTGTCCTGAAATTGGAGAACGAGTTTCCCGCTCTCCAATGCCGTGTAGTTCAAGAACGTCGAAACCAGTCGAACCAATCGGTCGCAACTTTGTTTCGACTCGTAAATGATCTCTCTCTGTTTTTCTGCAAGGTTTCCCAAAGAGCCCGAGAGGAGCAAGTCATAGTATCCCTTCATCACGGCCAGAGGAGTCTTAAGCTCGTGCGCTGCCGAACCTAGGAACACAGTTTTTTGCCGGTTCACCTCTTGCAGGCGCAAATACGCTGCCAGCAGGTTCCGGTACGTGATCTCCCGTTCCTGGAGGAGATCTTGCACTTTTCGTTTCATCTCTTCCTGGTCGCCAGTTGCGTCAGCAGGTTCAGGATCACTGAACACGATCAACCAATCCGTTTCCGGCAACCAGCGGACCCTCGCTCGCGCCGGGCCATCAGACGACTGAATCCTTAAATTGATTTCTTGTTCCCCTCCCTCAAGCTGCACGACCATCCCTTTGGCGTCCACGTGAAGAATGTCTCGAAACAGATTTGGCTGATCTCCGCTATCCCCGCCCTTCAGATGAAACGTAGCCTGCGCGTGCAGATTCGAATGCAGTATTCGCCCATTACGTTCCGCCACTAGCAAAGGCTTGTCCAAGGCATCCAGCAAGCCAGACATCAGCCGAAACAAATTGGGTCCAGAGATTTTCGGTTCGATTGTGACCGCCTTATTCAACGCAGCCACCTCGGCATCTTGAGCTGCCTCATGGGAAAATTATTTCCACAATCAAGATTTGAGGGAAACATTCGCATTCATGGTGGCAAAGGCCCCTCAAAGAGTCAATGGTAAATGCGTTCCTGTTGCACTAAAGCTGCAAAGAAATTCAGACTTTTCGGCACGGTTCCCCGCCGAATGTACATGCACCGGGTTGCAGCCGTAACTCACTGATAAAAAGCGATATATAAAAGCGAGATTCTATGTGCAGTAGCACTCAAATTGCTGGATACGGCAGTACTAATACTTAGACTAAAGTACTTGGGGGGCGGCTGTGGCTTCGCTGGCAAACGCACTTACAGTCGTACATCTGGAGCGGCGCCGCTCGCAAAGAATTCACCTTCAGATACCTGTTTTCGTTCGAGGACTGAATGATCGGGACGTCGAGTTTCTCGAGCTGACTAAGACTCTCGATATCAGCAATTTAGGGGCAAAGCTAATTGGCCGCCTCCCCTTGCAGCCTGACGAGATGATTTCGCTCACAATTCCAGCACCGATCCCCAGTTCCCCGGAGTTTGGCGGCATCGGCACACCCCCTATACAGGCGAGGGTATTAAGGGTAGAACTGGGGGGCGATTTGGAAGTCGCCGCCGTCGAGTTCCTTCGTCCTCTCGATTAGCTCGTAGCGTTTCTGCTCACTCGAATGGCTACTTAGCAATGGTGAAGCAAATGCCGGGTGCAAAAAGGAAGCTTTGGCTTCACTTCGAGCTAAGGTTTCCCATGATCGGGCTCGCCGTGTCAAACATGCGCCGTTTACAAGCGATACGTCGAGCATAGCTCCGAGAAATAACTTGAGCAGTGGCACGACCATTGCTAAGATTTAGCTGTCCCCGCACGATTGCCCAATTCCAGGATTGAAACCTGGTCTGAGAAAGTATGGCTGACACCCAGATGCCCCAGCCGGCGGAGACGAATCGACCCGCGTCGCAACCTGACGACTCTTTCTTCGACCTCCTCGCGGAGACTCTCGAGAACCTCGAGGAGTCCGTGCGGGGGCCCTTTCTACAACAGTTCTTCAGATCCATTGCGCGGATTGAGCTAACGGCCGCACAGAGCCTGGAGCATTGGAGTCAGATTCTGAAGCGCCGTATTGAGCTCTCCGAGAATCTGGGCAGACGCGTCTCCTTGAGGACCGCTTTGATCGACGTCTTGGCTTCAACAAGCTTCATGCGCGTGCCGATACTGATGGAGTACGAGGAATTTAAGAAGCTACAGCTCAATGCCGCGACCGACGCACTTACTGGCCTGCATAATCGCAGGCTGTTTGAAGAATACACCGACAAGGAACTCAATCGCGCCAAGCGATATGGCCAACACCTCGCGCTGGCGCTGCTCGATCTTCATCAATTGAAGCAAGTGAACGACCGGCACGGACACCTGCAAGGAGATCAAGTTCTTCAGCTGGCGGCAAGCACGCTGCGGAAGAGTCTGCGGGCCTCGGATTTCGCGTTTCGCATCGGCGGAGATGAGTTTGCCTTGCTGCTTCCACAGGCCGACCCCGAACAAGCTGCAGTTCTTTGCGACCGCCTGCGCGCAAATTTTGAAACGGAACTGGGCCCTTTGAAACTGGATATCGGAGTCAAGCTGGACTACGGCATTGCGGTGCATCCCCAAGACGGGGATTCCAAAGAGGCGTTGATGCGCATCGCGGACAGGCGCCTCTATCAGCTGAAGAATTCCAACCGCCAGAATCCGGTGAGATCAGAAGCAGAAGCGTCGCCTCTTCCGTTCGGAGCGCAAGCCAAACCAAGCGCGCCCGAAGGGGCCCGACCGTCAGCTGCGCCGCCTGCCAAAGCCCAGGCAGGAGCGACGGTTTCATTCCTTGGGCGGACGGAAGGCTCTCCTTATGCGCAGAAGCGCAAGTGGGAGCGAGTTTCGCTTGCGGGCACACGAGCCTACGCCGTCCTCGGTGGCGATGAGAAGAACACCGCGTCCGTCCTGGATCTCTGCACAGGGGGCCTCGCACTCTCGCTTGAGAATCCCGACGTATTGTCCTCTCCGTTCTTTGCCGTCCTCCACGTGCCGATTCTGCCTCCGCTTCGAGTCAATCTGAGGAAGGTCTACACGCGGAAGCTCGATGAACAAAGAAGCCGGCTTGGCTGCGCGTTTGTTTCCTGAAATCCGAGTACCACATTCATTTTCTCAATCGATTCTTAATCATATTTCTCAAACCGGATTTGTTTGCGGTCGAGGCCGAATTCTTCCTTCAATATGAACCGCGCTTCGTCCACCATGGCCTTGAGCCCGCAGATATAGGCCTTGAAGTCTTTTCTGCCGGTGAAGATTTTTCGAAGCTGCTCTTGAACGTATCCGGTCTTGCCTTTCCAGCCCTGCGGGGGGCGGCTCAGCGTGGGAACAAAATGAAAACGCGGATGCTTTGCAGCCAGCGCTTCGAATTCGCCGCAATAGAGGATTGTGTGCGGAAAGCGGACACCGAATAGCAGCCACGCCTCGTGCGTCAACTCCGAATCTTGATTGAGAAGATCTGCCAGCATTCCGCGGATGGGGGCAATGCCAGTGCCCGTCGCGATGAAGACGACATCCTGTTCCATGGGCTTGGAGACAACAAACGAGCCATGAGGACCATTGAAACTTAATTTTGCCCCTGCCGAGAGGTCGCAGAGGTAATTGGAGACGTAGCCGCCTTCGACGCGGTTGAGGCAGAGGTCGAATCGCGCGTTGCCTTGAGGTGCCGACGCGATGGAGTAGGGGCGCGCTTCCTCGCTTCCATTGCGGGGAACTTCCAGAGAAACGAATTGGCCCGCGTAGAAATCGAAGCCGCCACCCTCGACGATTTTCCATTCGAGATGCTTCGTAGCCGGCGCGAGCTCGACCACGCGATTCAACTCAGCGCGAAACTCTCGCGGCGGAATGAAGGGGCGGGTCGGCATCAGAGTTCACGATATCCATTTTCTGAATCAGCGCGGTAAATTTGTAATGTTCCGCTCACGCAATCTCCAGGGAAAGCTGCCTCTTGCCCTCCAGCGTTGACGCTGTGAGGCGCACGGCGTCTCCCGCTATCTGACCAATCGACGTCGTTCGAAGCACCTGGCCGTCCGGTGGGTGAATGTGAACCAGCAGATCGGCAGTGAATGTCTCCGGCAAATGGATTTCGACGCGCCAGCGCCCTGCACCTGATTCCGTCTTCCAACTGAGCGGGCCAAACCTCGTAGGACTATCTTGCACTTCGATTCGCTTGCCATCGGCGAACCAATGCTTTGGCGCAGCTTTCTGCAGGTGAACGGTCGCCGGCCCGCTCGCTCTGTCGTGTTCTTCGTAACAGAGAAGCCAGCGGAGGGCCAGCGTAGGTTGAAGCTCGCTATTGACGACCGCGGACCATGCGTAGGGACTGCCTTCGCCCGGATAATTGCCGGGCAGAAGCGCATCTTCTGGGGCATATCGATTGCCGGAGTCCATGGCGTAGCAAAGATTCCCGTAGAGCGCGAGAAGGAAAGGCCGATAATCATCCTGGCGGATGCGGCCGGCGAGAGTGCCGTGCTCCATGAAATTGGAGGTGCGCGGGTAATGGCCGTCAGTATTCATTCCGAGGAGCTGTTCTCCGGCGGCGGCGCGGTGGAGGAAGTGCCCTTCATCGAGCGCCGCGTCGCCCCAGTCAGCTGGCCACCAGTCCATCATGAACCGATGATTCTCGTAGCTGGAGAGATCTCCGCGCTTGTGCTTCGTATCGAAAGGGTGAAACGGCGTGATGCCAGATGTTTTCATTTCTGGGTTGCGCGCATCGAGAGTCAATTTGAGCGAGCGTTCGATCTTGACTCGCATTTCTGCCGCCAGCCTTTGCACTTCCGCTGATTCGCTGGCAAGGTCCTGAGCAAGCTGCGATGAGCCGCTAGTCTCCGCAGCTTTTGCGGCCCGAGCCAGCGCGCGCTGATGCTCATACAGGCCGCGCCAAATCCAAGCCGCGTTTTGATAGAACCAAGGGTGCGATTCAGGATAATCATTCTGCGGGTCGCCGAGATCGGCTTCGGGGGAGCCCCAGATGAGCCCGTGGCGCGGGTCATCTTCAGGGAATTTCTCGAGGCTGTAGCGGTAACGCTTCAAGACATAATCGATCATGCGGCGCAGCACCGGCAAGCGCCGCTCGAAAGCATCGAGGTCGCCGGAAAAATCGTAAGCTCGCGCGGAATTTTCAAGAAAGACTCCGGCATTGAGCGGGGCTTCCACCTGATCCTGCGTGTTATAGAGGAAATTGCCGTCGGGCAAAATGTAGCTATTAAGATAGTGCTCGAAATACGGCTCGACTTCGTTCGTGAGATTCCAGAGCTGGTGCGCCCAGACGAATTCGTAATGAGCTACCGGGAACAAAGCATGGCTGCGCACGGGAATTTTCGTGTAGGCGCCTTCGCCAATCTGGTACGTGGGCTCGAGACCGTGATAACTGCAACGCGAGAGGACGATTCCAGCGCGCGCCGCGTCGAGAAGCCACGGATCGGGGATTTCGACGCGCATGCGGTCTTCGAAGAAATGGCGCCAGTGATTCCAGATGCCGGCGAGAGCGCTGAAGAAATCCTCTGCTGAGCCGTTCCAGTAGCGGTCGACCCAGCGGGAAGGCGGCAGCTTTTGATCTGCGCTCGTGTCGCCGGCAGGGATGAGACTGTTTTTCTCTTCGGGCAGAAGGGCGCGAATGCGGCCGATTAGTTTTGCGTCCGCTCCGGCGGGAAGCAGGACCATCGCTTCGTATCCGAGCTTGAAACTTGGATTCCACACACCGACGTCGGCCACAGGGAGATAGCCGCCGAGAAGCGTGCGCTTGCTGTACCCCGGGACATAGTCGTAGAGATATTCCGACGGTAAGAATCTTGTGGGATCGAAGAGGCGTCCGGTGAGATCCGGCGCCCAGGAAAATTGGGGATTGGATTCCAGCTGGCGAGATTTGCCGTCCGCTTCGAGCCACAGGGATTTTCCCGGGCCAGATTCTTCGTTGGCGACAAGCGTCCAGCCGATGAATTCGGGGCCGAGCGCGGCAACGTTTTCGTAACAAGGATCTTCGCTGGAGTTGAGGATGTAATCGCCCGGGGCGTCTGGCTGCGCGGGAAACGACGCATGGCGCACAAATTCCTTGCCCGGTTCGGCATTGATGGGGCGCGGACGAATATTCGCGAGATCGCCGATGCTCTTGGGGATACGCTCGAGTTCGCCAGACTCGGTGACGTAAACGATTACACCGCGGTGCGTGACATGTTTTTCGAAGACTGCCGTTGGAGTGCCGTTGAGCCACGGAATGCGAGCGACCAGACGCCAGCCATCGAGTTCCTCGCCGACACGCATTCGGCGCGGGGCGGGGTTCCTGCCATTCGCAGATGCAAGAAGGGTTTCGGATTGTATGTCGGAAACGCCAGGAGCATGGGCGAGGGCTTCCGCTTCACCGGGGAGGAGGAGGCTGTATTCATTGGGGATGCGGCGCGGAGCATAGGAATGCTGAGGTGCGGCCTTTGGCTGTGCCTCCGAGGGAGTCGACGCTGACACTGGCGGAGCGCCGGACGCGGAGGAAGAACGGGCTGGCTGGGCGGCGCGGAGCACATGGGAGGGCAGCGCGGCGGAGGCTACGGCCCATTTGAGGAAGCGCCGGCGGTCAAGCATGAGGCATCTCGAGGCAGAAATGCGCAGATTTGAAAAGTGCGAATTGGTGTCGATTAGGAATGGGTCCGACCGTTTGTTTTCTATAACTTACAGGCATTTCTAATCGCGGAGTGTGTCGATTAGAGTTTTTAGAAGCTGGAGGCTCGAGGCTACAGACTGGAGCTAACCTCGCGCGCCACATGTCGCGGCGGATAAGCTCGGGGCACCACAAAACACCTGCTATAAAATTATCGATTAGAAAATGGCAAATGCTTTGTTTTGTTAGCGATAGATAAAAGTCTAATTTCCGCTGATGTTTACATAATTCGGGTCGTGCTGAATGAAACCGAGCACCAGATCCCCCGCCCCGCCACTGGCCATGGCGAGCACGCGGCGCGCAGGCACGGCTGGCAATCTGACTCAGGGCGCCGCGGCGGCCGGGTCCGGGAAGACAAGCGCGCGGGGTCACAGGGCGCTGCCCTCGCTCCAGCGAATTCGTGGAATTCATCATGCGACTCGACGCTAGCACGGAGGAAGGCGAGCCGCAACAGGAGGTAGCTGTGGCATTGGGCGGCAAGGGGTTCGCGCTCGATTCAAGGCGCGACGATGGAGCGCGCACGAAATTTCGATTTAGGGCTTGGCCCGTTTTGAATGTTTGAGAGGGAGTACTCCACGAGCGTGACGATGGCTCGTCCCGATGCGAGACGGCCGGCGGGATTGTCAAAGGACGGGCGAGGGTCCAAAATGTCGCGCGAGGATGAGAGAGACAACTGAAATTCGCGCGAAGCGGGAGCGGAATCTTGCAAGCTCTATCACGATTCGAGATTCTTTTCGCGGGGCGTCAACGCGACTGATGCAGGCCGCTTTGTTCGCAACGGTGATTTCGTTGTGCTGCGCTCGTTCGATTGCAGGTCAATCCGCACAAACACCGAAAGTCCCGCCGGAGGGCGGACTTGAATTGCGGACTCCAGCGCAGCCGTGGAAATTTTTCGACGCAACGGGGAGAAAAGCGGCGGTGATCGGGAGGCAAAACGGGCAATTCGAGGCGTGGGTCTATCCGATCAAACTGCTGCACGGATTCCGTCTGGAATTCCAGCAGGAGGGAATGCTGGAGCCGATTCGCGGCGAGGACTTATTGCGGGAAGTGGTGACGCGCCCGGAGTCGACGACTCTGGTGTACGTGCATCCGAATTTCACCGTACGGGAAATGATTTGGGCGCCGCTCGACGAGGCGGGGATCGTGATCCAATTCGAAGTGGACTCGGCGAAGCCTTTAGATATCACGGCGGCATTCGTTCCCGATTTCAAGCCGATGTGGCCGGCGAGCCTTGGCGGACAGTACAGCTACTGGATCGCGGAGGAAAAGGCATTTGCGCTGACGGACGCGCGAGGCACAGGGACGGCCTTGATCGGTTCGCCGGAGGCGAGCGAATCGACGAATTTTGTGGCGCACCAGCTAACAGCAGGCGAAATGCTGATGCGGATGCACGTGGCTTCGGAGCGGGGGAGAAGCGGAACAGCGCTCGCGGCGATGGCGATGAGCATGAAGGGGGACGAGGACGCGAGGAAAATCTATCGCGATTTGATCGAGCACCCGCCGGAGCTTCTGGCGAAACGCGTCGAATACGAACGGCAGTTCCTTGACCGAACGCTGAGCATCGAGACGCCGGACGACGACCTGAACCGAGATTTCACATGGGCGAAAGTGGCGCTCGATTCGGGATGGGTGTGCCACCCGGAGTACGGATGCGAGCTGGTGGCGGGTTATGGGACTTCGGGAGCGGGCGAGAGGCCGGGATTCGCGTGGTGGTTTGGCGGGGACGCGCTGATGACGTCGTGGGCGATGGAGGACTATGGAGATTTCGCGGGGGCGCTTCAGGCATTGCGGTTCCTAAAGGCGCGGCAGCGCGCGGACGGCAAGATGATGCACGAAATGTCGCAGAGCGCGGGGCTGGTGGACTGGTTCGGGAAATACGGATTCGCTTACTACCATGCGGATACGACACCGATGTACCTGTATTCGCTCGGGGAATACTGGAGCCACACGGGCGACAAGAAATTTCTGGAGGGATTCCGGGAATCGGCGAACAAAGCGTATGCGTATTGCGTCTCGACGCTGGATCCAAACGACGGGCTGATGGACAACACGAAGGCGGGGCTGGCAGCCGTCGAAGTGGGAGTGCTGAAGGGGAAAGTGGTGAAGGACATTTACCTCGAGGGCTTCTGGCTGGCGGGACTGGAGTCGATGGAGAAGTTGGCCGAGGCGGAGGGCGACGCGAAACTCGCGGCAGACGCCAGGGAGCGCCTGGCGAAAGCGACGGACTCGATCGAGAAACAGTGGTGGGATCCGGGCGAAAAGTATTTCGCGTTTGGGCTGGGCGCAGACGGACAACGGGCGGACATGGTGGGAGCGTGGCCGGCGGCGATGCTGGCGATTACTTCGGCGATAGACGAGCAGAAGGCGGCGGAGGAAACTGCGAGGCTGGCTTCGCCGGAACTGGCGACCGATTGGGGGATACGGTGGCTTTCGAACGAGAGCAATTTCTACGATCCCGTCAGCTACAACAATGGGACAGTGTGGCCGTTCATGAACACGTTTGCAAGCTGGGCCGAGTACTTGAACGGCAATTCGCTCGCGGGATTTTCGGCGTGGAGCAATACGGCGCGGCTGACGGGGATTCAATCGCCGGGATATATGCCGGAGCACATGAACGGAGACCGGTATCTGCCGGGCGAGCGGTCGGTGCCGCATCAGTTGTTCTCGTCGGTGGGCTTGGTGGTGCCCGCAGTGCGAGGGCTCCTGGGACTGCAGACGATTCAGCGAGCCAGTGACAACGGCGCGACGAATGCGGCGATTGCGTTTCATCCGCGGCTCCCGGCGGACTGGCCGTTTTTGCGATTTTCGAAGTACGCGATTGGCGCAGGAGGCACAGAGCTCTCGGGAGAAGTGAGGCAGGGCGAGGCGAAGACAGTTGTGGAGCTGAGACTGGGCGGAGAGCAGGAGATTCCTGGAGAGGTGGCAGTGCCGGTGCCGTTGCTGGCGCGCGTGAAACGAGTGAGCGTGAACGGGAAGGGCGTGAAATACCGCTTGCTGGAGAAGGGGGATTCGAGGAGCGCCGAAGTTGACGTTCTGTTGCGGGGAGACACGGAAATCGCGGCGGAGTACGAAGGAGGGGTGGGAATCGTGCCGCCGACCGCGGAACCTGAGCCCGGAGAGCGTTCCTCGGGACTCAAGATATTGGGCGTGACGGCGACGGGAGCCAACGCGCTGGAACTGACCGTAGCGGGAGCGGGAGGACGAACATACGCGCTGCGGTTACTAACAGCGAGGCCGGAACCGACGGCCGGAGGCGCTCGCGTGGTGAAGACGGAGAGAGGTTACGAACTGGATTTCGATTTTGAAGGATCCGGCTACGTTCAACGTGTCATTCAAGTGAAATTTTAAGTCGGATGGGGAGCGAATAAGTTGAGACGAACGCATTCATGGATGATTCATTCTGGGCGCGCGGTCATGCTGACGGCGCTTGTCACTTCATTTGGGGCGCGGTGCGCTGGGGCACAGAAATTTCACGGAGCGGCGGACCCGCGGGCAATTGTGATTTCGGGTCAGGCGCGGTTCACGATTTTGACGCCGCAACTGATCCGCATGGAATGGGCGGAGGATTCCCGCTTCGAGGATCACGCTTCGCTGGTCTTCATCAACCGACTGATGCCGGTTGTCCCATTTCAGAGGAGCGAAGAAAACGGCTGGCTGATGCTTAAGACGGACAAACTCACGCTGAAGTACAAGGAAGGCAGCGGAGAATTCACGCAAGATAGTTTGTCCGTGGATTTCACGATGAACGGCAAGGACGTGGCGTGGCATCCCGGCGATAAAGACACCGGGAACCTGGGCGGGACGACACGAACGCTTGACGGCGCGGACGGCCCGGTGCCACTCGAGCCTGGATTGCTGTCGAGAAACGGCTGGATGCTCGTGGACGACACGGAATCGCCGCTGTTCGACGACAGCGACTGGCCCTGGGCGACGGAACGGCCGGCCGGGAAGCGCCAAGATTGGTACCTTTTCGCCTACGGCCACGATTACAGGAAGGCGATGGGAGACTTCACGCGCGTGGCGGGAAAAATTCCGCTGCCGCCACGATTCGCGTTCGGCGTGTGGTGGTCGCGCTATTGGGCGTACACGGATGAGGAACTCAAGGAACTCGTGGACGAATTCCAGCAGCATGAAGTGCCGCTGAACGTCCTGGTGATTGACATGGACTGGCACCCGACATTTGGCGTGCGCTGGTGGGAGAACAAGAAGGACGCTTCGGGGCATACGCTGGGCTGGACCGGCTACACGTGGAACAAAATCTATTTCCCCGATCCGCCGGAGTTTCTGAAATGGGTGCACGACGAGGGACTGAAAGTCACGCTGAATATGCACCCAGCGTCGGGCGTGCAGCCGTTCGAGCAGCAGTATCCCGCGATGGCGGGAGCGATGGGGATCGATCCGGCGACGAAGCAATACGTGCCGTTCGACATCGCGAACAAGAAATTCGCCGTGAATTATTTCAACATCCTGCATCACCCGCTGGAAAAAGAGGGGGTGGATTTCTTCTGGCTCGACTGGCAACAGGAGAAAACGACGAGCCTGCCCGGACTGAGCCCGACCTGGTGGCTGAACTACACGCATTTCACGGATATGGAGCGCGAAGGGAAACGGCCGCTGATCCTGCATCGCTGGGGCGGGCTGGGGAATCACCGTTACGAAATCGGATTTTCCGGCGACACGATCTCGATTTGGAATTCGCTGGCGTTCGAGCCCTACTTCACCGCGACGGCGGCGAATGTGGGGTACGGATACTGGAGCCACGACATCGGCGGGCACATCACACGCGGGCCCACGCCGCCGGAGCTCTTCACGCGGTGGATACAATTCGGAATCTTCAGCCCGATCGTGCGCACGCACGTGACGAAAGACCCGGGCGTGGAGCGGCGAATCTGGGCCTATCCCGCCGAATATGCGCACGTGATGAGGCAGGCGTACGTGCTGCGGTACGCGCTGATCCCGTACATCTACACGGCGGCCCGCGAGGCGTACGACACGGGGATTTCGATTTGCCACCCGATGTATTACGACTACCCCGAGGCGCCGGAGGCATACGAGTACAAAAACGAATACATGTTCGGCAACGATATACTGGCCGCGCCAATCACCGGGCCGATGGACACAGAGAGCGAACTGGCCACGCAGAAAATCTGGCTGCCGCCCGGAGAGTGGATCGAATGGTTCACCGGGGCGCGGCTCGAAGGGCCCGCGGCAATGGAGCGCAAATTTTCGCTGGGACAGATCCCCGTATACGTGAAATCGGGTGCAGTAATACCGATGGAGCCGGAGATGCTGCACACGGGGGAGAAGCCAGTCGACCCGCTCATCCTGAACATTTTCCCCGGTGAATCCGGAAGCGGGCGAGTGTATAGCGATGAAGGAGATTCGCTGGGGTATAAGAAAAACGAATCCACCTGGACGACGATCCGGCACTCGCGACTCAAGGACGGGTCGCAGAGGATAGATATTTCGCCAATCCACGGCAGCTATTCGGGCATGCTGACGGAGCGCGGTTACGAAATTCGACTGCCCGGGACTTTTCCGCCGGAGCGGGTGCGCGAGGGGAGCGCCGTGATTCCGTTTTCGCAGACGTCGAAATTGTTGCCGCACTGGTCGTACGATGGCGACACGCTGACGACAAAAATTTATCTAGCGCGCACGAGCGTGCACGCGGAGGTTGAGGTGGTCGTCACACCACCTAAGGGAGCGGACGAGAAATTATTGCGAGGCGTTCCCGGAGAGATGACGCGCATGCACGAGGCGATGGCTATTCTCGATACAGCGTGGCCCAACGGATGGTCGCCGAACGATTTGATTGAGGCGGTGCAGACAGGGAGCCGCATCAACTACCATCCGGCGTCGGCGAAGGCGGAACTCGAGAAATTCGCGAGCAGTATTCCGGAGATAACGGACTCCATTCAAATAATGGACGTAGACCCAGCGCTGATAAAACGCGCGCTGGCTCACCTGGAGCAAGGTCCAGCGACCAACGGCACCAAACAACAATAGGCTAAGAGTCTTATTGCCAAAAGTAATTGCGTTACACGCTTTTGCCAGTGTCGCGAATTGCCATCAGCATTTCCATGCTTGGCTGGCCTATCAGAATTTGACGAGCAGCGAGAGGTTGAGGCGGTTCTCGGTCTTGCGCAGATCCGGGGACCATGTGCCGATGGCGCCGCAACCGCCAAGGGGAGCAATCGAGCCGTCGAGACAGACGAACGAGCCCGGGCTGCCGTCGTTACCGCCGGGAGGAGTGACGCCGCCCGACCCAGCGAAATAGGGCACGTTGGCGGCGCGATGATCGTACTCCCAGCGGAATGTGATGTACTGGCTGGGCATGTAGTCGAACGTGCCGGAAGCGTCCCATGCCTTGAACGGATCCCCGGGATTGCCCGTGAAGTACGGGCTGCCCGTCGCGGCAGTCGCGCCATTGATGGGCGGGAGCAGCACGAGATAGCGGCCGGGATTATTGATTTTTCCACCGCCGAGCGTGAAACCGTATTTGTCCTTGTCGAACCAGAGGCGGTTGTAGAGCATGTAGCCAAGGAAGCTCTGCTTCGGCCCGCCCTTCCCGCCGTGACAAGTGACGCCGCCACCGTATTCGCAGCCAGCGTCTCCCGTCAGTGAGAAAGCACCCCTATCGATCGTTTTATCCGGATTGTCGTAATACTTCACTTCGACACTGTCGTCGGTGTGGATGCGGGAGCGGCCGGGAACACCAAGCGTATCGGTGCCCATGCCGTAATTGTTGAAGACGAAGGAAAGCCAGCCTTTGGGCCGCCAGGCGATTTGACCGCCGAGCCCCGGGAATTTGTTGAAGCGCCCGTACGACTGCCAGCCGTTGATGAACCATGGCTCGATCTTCAGTCTATCGGTGGGGAAAACTTGGACACGGACGCCGTTAAAGAACCAGGGCGTGTTCGAGGAGACGTAGGAAGGCTGATAGGCCCAGTTGTCATAGTTGTAGTAACTGAACAGGCCGATGTACGACATGAAGATGCCGGCGTCGACGTTTACGCCGTGCAGAACGTTGAAATGGTAGCCGCCGTAGGCTTCGGACAAATAGCGATATGCATTGGAAAGGTCCCACTGACCCCGCGCAGGGCTGGCATCGTTTCGCGGAGTCATGGTGGAGTACATGCCGAACTGAGTCATCAGGCGGCCGCGAACGTTGTTGTAGTGGAAATCGCCTCCCAAACCCAATTGCTGGACCTGAATCTCCTGCGTGCGGCCGCTTTCGGATGAGCCAACCAGAGTGTCGTCTTTGGGATGATTGAAGTCGTAGATGTAGGAGACGTCGGCCCGGAATTCGGGAGTGAAGAGTTTGGTATCGAGAGGCGCGTCTTTCTCGCGAGGGTTTCCGTTCATCCACGTGAAATCGGCAAACGCGAAGGGCTCGGAAGGAAGCTTTTTCTGCGGAGCGACTTCGGGAAGGATGGCGGCGGCAGCCAGGGGCAGAGACGAGGATTCATGGGCGGAGACAGGAATCATAGAAGCAGCGGGAGGAGCAGAAGCTGCTGTCGCGACCGGCTCGGCGTTCTGCGTTGAGTCAGACGTTTGATTCGTCGTATTCAATTCCGCTTCGAGAGTTTCAATGCGTTTCTTCATGGCTTCGAGTTCCTGAATGATTGCCGCGCGACGGTCGGGTGAGATCGCCTTGCCTGAAGATGTGGTTGGAGATTGAGCCAGGCACGGAAGCGGCAGCACGACTGAGATGAGAACGACGATGGCGAGTTTGCCCGCACGACGCAGATGCAAGTTGGACATGGGATTTTCTCCTCTCAAAAGGGACGCAAAAGACGACTCATTTTACGGGCAAGAGAAACGTAATGCGACAGGGAACGGGCACACGATTGCGAAGCGCTAACGAGGCGAACGATTTCCGGGATGCGGACGTCGGACTCGCTAGTGAATCGTGAGCGTGACGTCGAACGTGGCGTTGCAGCTGATCGACGGATCGTCGGTGACGGTGTGCGAGACGTCGCCGCTCTTGATGTGGAAGGCCAGAGGCTTTTTCGGGTCCTCCGGAAGGCCGGTGAACCGAGCTTTGCCGGCGCTGTCGGTGCCGAGCTCGAGCTCCGTCTTGCGCAGACTCATGAATCCGTAACGAAGGACGACGTTGATTTTGGCGTTGTAGAGCGGCTTGCCGGAACCGTCCTTGACCGTGAAATCAGCGCGGCACGGGCCGACGCCGCCGTCGATCTTGTTGATTTGCTGAGGCGCGTCCGTGGCCGGTTTCGCCTGAGCCGCCTGATTTTGATGACGCGCACCGAAGGCGGCGCCACACATTGCAAGAAGAATGATTGCACTCAGGATTACCATGGGCCGGAACTGAAATATTTTCATTTCGAGGGTTCCTCCTTCGGCAAAACGATACGCCGGACGGGAACGAGTTGCAATTCGGATATGGCTGGCGCCTGGCGTCAGTAGTCCGTGGCAGGTCTCGTCAACTTGAAGGCAGATCCTTCGCGGATGCTGGTCGTCCGCCGCGGCGGCCTCAGGATGATGCATGCAAGAAAGTCCCAAATTATATGGCAACGGATGACTTCAGACGGGGGTTGGATTAGAATACCCGCCAGAGTTTTGGGTTCCCCAGTGAAGTACTCTGCCGGCCGTCCCTGAGCGGAGAAGTGAATCAAAACAGGAGCCCTGTCATCGGATAGGAGATGAATTTGTTCGAATTTGTATCCGCAGAATGGGTGGAGAAGCATCTGGACGCGCCGGACGTTTTGGTGATCGATCCGCGCTCGCCGGTGCGATATATGGCGGGGCACCCAAAAAACGCAGTAAATGTTCCCGTGGCAAAGGCGCGGGACGCGCAAGGAAAACTGCTGCCGCCCGAAGAGCTGGGGCGATGGCTGGGCGCGGCAGGGCTCGACCAGAGACACACTCCGGTGATTTACGACAGTGCGGATGGGCGGAATGCCGCGTTCCTGGCCTGGATTCTGATGTACCTGGGGCGAACGGATGTCCGCGTGATGGACACCTTGTGGGAGCAATGGGTGTCGAGCGGGCGAGAGGTTTTTTACAAGCCCGTGAGGCCGACGCCGAGGGAATTCTACCTGCGAGAACGAACGGAGCTGCGTTCCAAGCTAGAGGACGTGCCGGCTTCTAGGGCAAGACTCATGGACATGCGCGCGGCGGAGGAATTTTCCGGAGAGCTCGATACGGAAGGCAAGCCTGGGCATATTCCCGGGGCGGTGCACCTTTCCTGGCAGGAATTTGGAGCGCCGGGCCGCGTGCTGGCGCCGAAAGAGAAGCTCACGGAATTATTCGCGGCGCGCGGAATTGGCGCGGAGGATCACGTGATAGCGTACTGCCGCAGCGGCGTACGCGCGGCGATCGGGTTTCTGGCGCTGGCGCAACTGGGGCGCAAGGTCTCGCTCTACGACGGCTCGTATGCGGAATGGGCCAAGAGCGGGCTGCCCGTGGAATGCTTGATATCTACCGAACAAAAGGGAGAAAGCACTCATGCCTGAGACAAAATTATTTCCAGTGACGGTGGTGGGAAGCTGGCCGCGGCCTTCGTGGCTAATCCAGGCGCTGCGGAAGCGGCAAGCCGGGGACATGTCGGAGGCGGAATTCAATGCCGTTGCCGACCGGGCAGTAATCGATTGTCTGAAGGCACAGGAAGACGCAGGTGTAGACATCCCGACAGACGGGGAGCAAAGGCGGGACAATTTTTATTCGTTCGTGGTGGAGAAGCTCGGCGGGATGAAACTGATGAAGGTCTCGGAGCTGATGGACTACATGAAGGACCGGGCGCGATACGAAGAGGTGCTGCGCGCGCTGGACGTGCCCGCATTTGCGATCAAGAGCCCGATCGTTGTGGAGCGGCTGACGGAGAAAAATGGATTGTCGCTCGATGAAGTGGAGTTTGCAAAACAACACACAACGCGGCCGCTGAAGGTGCCGTTGCCCGGGCCATACATGCTGACGCGGTCGAGCTGGTTCGAGGGGCTGTCGAACAAGGTCTATCCTTCACCGGAGGATCTGGCGAAGGACGTGGTGAAGATTCTGCGGAAGGAAATTCTGTCGCTCAAGGCGAGAGGCGTGGCGTTCATCCAGCTCGACGAACCGATTCTGAGTCAGATCGTGTATGGAGCCGAGAGCACAGAGACTTTTATGTGCGCGGCGCTGCCGAACCGGCGGGACCCGATCGACGAACTGGAGCTGGCGGTGCGGCTGATGAATGAGACAGTGGAGGGCATCGACGGCGTGCGGTTCGGCGTGCACATCTGCCGAGGCAACTGGAGCCGGAAAGAAGAAGTGCTGCTGACGGGAAACTACGGGCCGATGCTGCCCTACTTGATGCAAATGAACATTCACCAACTTGTGCTGGAGTTCGCGACACCGCGAGCGGGCGAGCTGGACGTATTCAAGGAATACAAGAATGAGAAGGAAATCGGGCTGGGCGTCGTGAACCCGCGGACCGATGAAATCGAGACTCCGGCGGCGATTGCCGCGCGCGTGCGCGAACTGGCGAAGTTTTACGATCCGGAGAAAATTTTCCTGAATCCCGACTGCGGATTCGGGACGTTCGCTGAGCGGAGCGTGAATACTGCGGAGATAGCGCAGAAGAAACTGGCGGCGATTGCGGAAGCGGCAAAGCAGTTGCGGAATGAATTCCAGGGCAAGGCGGCACAGGCGGACTAGAAAATCAAATCGGTAAGGAGGAGAAGATGTCTGAACCGAAAATGGCCGAAGACACTTTGAATGGGCTGCATCCGGAAAAACTGAAAGGGATTCTGGAGTCACTGAAACAGGCGGACGTGCTGAAGGAAGTCAGCGGGCCATGGAAATCGCGCGTCGTGTGGCAGGGCGGATTCCACGCCAAGGCTTACATGAGGACGCACGCGGTGGAAATGGACGAGCCGACGGGACTGGATGCTTGCGACCTGGCGGCGAGCGCGCACGAGCAGCTGCTCTCGGCGATGGGCGCGTGCATGACCGTGGGCTTCGTGTTGAACGCGACGAAGCGCGGAATCAAGGTGCACGACATGGAGATCGCGCTCGAAGGGAATTTCGACAATATTCTGAAGTGGGCGGGCTTGAGCGAGACGGGCAACCCGGGCTATCGCGGCGTGAGAGCGAAGCTGTTTGTCCGCGCGGACGCGGATGAGGCGACGCTGCGGGAACTGTGGAAAATCGCCGTAGACGGCTCACCCGTGACGCAGTCCGTGATTCGCGGAACTCCGGTGACGACGGAATTTCAGATGGCGTGAGCCGACTGAAACTTCGAGCAGAAAATCCTCTCTTGCGTGGACATGAATTGTGCGCGGGGATATACTCGCGCCTCTGATCCGGCGCGGGAGTGTGTCGGGGCGATCACCTGCTTGCTATCTTAAGTCTTGCTTCCCGGGAACTTACCCCTCCACGCCCGCGTATTAATTCAGTGCATTTCCAGCAAAGGAGAATTTGAAATGAAGAAAACCGTCCTGGCCCTGGTTGTCTTCTTGTTCGCCGCCGTCAGCTACGCGCAAACGGAGCCTGCGCCGCTCTTACTACAGCAGCCGACGATGAACAAGACGCAGATCGTGTTCGTGTTCGGCGGAGAGTTGTGGAGCGTCAGCCGAAATGGCGGCGACGCAGTGCGGCTGACGACTGGAGTGGGGATTCAATCCGCCCCGTATTTTTCGCCAGACGGAAAATGGATTGCGTTCTCGGGCGCGTACGGCGGGAACACGAATGTGTACCTGGTGGCGGCGGACGGAGGCGTGCCGAAGCAACTGACGTATCACGGCGGGTCGGACAACGTGATGGGATGGACGCCCGACGGGAAGAGCGTACTGTTCGAGTCGGCGCGCAACTCGTTTGCCAGCGGCGTGGGGAACTTGTTCACCGTGTCCGTGTCGGGCGGGCTGCCAACGGAGCTGCCGTTCCCGCTGGCTTTCGAAGGTTCGCATTCGGCGGATGGAAGCGAGATCGCGTACCGGCCCGTCGCGTTCCCCTGGGGGACGTGGTCGCACTATCGAGGCGGGACAGAATCGAAAATATGGATTGCGAAGCTGTCGGATTCGAGCACCGAAGAAATCCCGCGCGGGGATTGGAACACGTTCGATCCGATGTGGGTGGGAGACAAAGTTTACTTTCTCTCGGATGAGAAGGGGCCGTTCACGCTGTGCGCTTACGATACGGCAACCAAGAAAGAAGATGAGCTCGTTCCGAACGACGGCTTGCCTATCCGCGAAGCTTCCTCGGGGCCCGGAGGAATCATCTATTCGCAATTTGGCTCGATTCACATCTACGACTTCGCGACGCACAAAGAGCATCCGGTGACGATTCACGTGGCCGGAGATTTTCCGCAGGTGATGCCGCACTTCGACAGCGTGGAGAAAAACATTTTGTCGGCGGACATTTCGCCGACTGGGGTGCGCGCCGTGTTTGAAGCCCACGGGGAGGTGCTGACCGTCCCGGCGGAGCACGGAGACATCCGAAACGTCACGAACACGCCGGGAGTGGCGGACCGGATGCCGGCATGGTCGCCGGACGGAAATTCGATCGCCTATTTCTCCGATGAATCCGGAGAGTACGCGCTGCACATTCGCGACCAGAAGGGCATGGGAGCGGTGAAGAAAATCAGCCTCGGAAATCCGCCTTCCTATTTCTACAATCCGGTATGGTCGCCGGACAGCAAGAAAATCGCGTACACGGACAAGAGGTTGAGCGTCTGGTACGTGGATTTGGACAAGGGCACGCCCGTGCAAATCGATTCGGACGTGTACGAGACGCCGGAACTGACGCTCGATCCTGCGTGGTCGCCGGACAGCCAGTGGATAGCGTACACGAAGCTGATGCAGAACCACATGCACGCGGTTTTCGTGTATTCGCTGGCAACTGGAAAGAGCACGCAGATTACGGATGGACTGAGCGATGCGCGATATGCCGTGTGGGACAAGAACGGGAAGTGGCTCTATTTCACGGCAAGCACGAATTCGGGTCCGACGACGGCTTGGCTCGATATGTCGAGCGAAGGACATGCGGTGACGCGCGGGGTGTACGTGGCAGTGCTGGCGAAGGATTTGGCGTCGCCGCTGGCCCCAGAAAGCGACGAAGAAAAAGCCGCGGAGGCCGGAAAAAAGAGCGCGGCAGGGCAGCCGGCGGGCGAATCGGCCAAGAAGGAGGAGACGCCGAAAGTCACGATTGATTTTGAAAATATAAGCCAGAGGATCCTGGCGCTGCCAATTCCACAGCGGGATTACCAGGGGCTGGCGGCAGGAAAGACGGGAGAGCTTTTCGTCGCGGAATTGCCTCCGGGCGAAGGCGGGTTCGGACCTCCGGCGGTGGAAATCTCGGAGTTCGAAATGAAAACCAAGAAGACGACGCCGCTGATCTCGGGCGTGCAGAGTTTCGCGCTTTCGTTCAACGGGGAAAAATTCCTTTACCAACAAGGGCCGCACTGGGGCATCGCGGGAACAGACAAGCCCGCGAAGCCAGGCGACGGGATGCTCAAGATGGACGATATGAAGGTGTGGGTGGACCCGCGGGCGGAGTGGAAGCAGATGTACCACGAAGTCTGGCGGATTGAGCGGGACTTCTTCTACGCGCCGAATTTTCACGGCCTCAATCTGGCGAAGGCTGAGGCGGAATATGCGAAGTATCTGCCGGGATTGGCGAGCCGGGAAGATATGAACTTCCTGTTTGATCAGATGCTCGGAGATTTGAACGTCGGACACATGTTCGTCCGCGGCGGGGCAATTCCGACGGTGCCGCCGGTGAGTGTGGGGCTGCTCGGGGCGGATTATTCCATCGAGAATGGCCGCTACCGGATCACAAAGGTATACAGCGGCGAAAACTGGAATCCGGGACTCGAAGCGCCATTGACACAACCGGGCGTCAACGTTGTGGCGGGTGACTACATTTTGGCCGTCGACGGGCGCGAGCTGCACGGCGCGGACAACATCTACAGCTTCTTCCTCGACAAGGCGGGGAAACAGGTGGCGCTGAAAGTTGGGGCAAACGCGGACGGCAGCGGCTCGCGCGAAGTGACCGTGGTGCCCATAGCCAATGAGCTTAATTTGCGGCACCGCGACTGGATCGTGCACAACATGGATGAAGTGAACAAATTGAGCGACGGAAAGCTGGCGTACGTCTACCTGCCGAACACGGCCGGCGGCGGATACACATACTTCAACCGCTACTATTTCTCGCAAGTCGGCAAGGACGGCGCGGTGATGGATGAGAGGTTCAACACGGGCGGGCAGATCGCGAACTACATCATCGAGACGATGCAAAGGAAGCTGACGAGCTACTGGTACACGCGGCAGGGCGAAGTGTTCACGTCGCCGCTGGACGCGATTTTCGGGCCAAAGGTGATGATAATCAACCAATTCTCGGGCTCAGGCGGCGATTGGATGCCGTGGGGGTTCCGGCACGTGGGGCTGGGACCGCTGGTCGGAGAAAGAACGTGGGGCGGACTCGTGGGAATTTATGGCTACCCACCTTTGATCGACGGCGGATCTGTGACCGCGCCGCGCGTCGCGTTTTTTAATCCCAATGGCACTTGGGACGTGGAAAATCACGGCGTGCCGCCCGACGTGCCGCTGGTTCTCGACCCGAAGGCGTGGCGCGAAGGACACGACGTACAGCTGGAAAAAGCAGTCGCGGTGGCGCTGGAAGAGCTGAAGAAGAATCCGCTGCCGAAGCCGAAGGTGCCGCCGTTCCCGGATTATTCAAAGTACGCGCACTAGTTCTCGAAGCTGGAGGTTAGAAGTTGGAGAGAACTGAAAGGACTCAGATGCGGAGTGCCGCTCAGGGGCGGCGGATGCATATTCCGCCGCCCGCTGGATTCGGGCCGCTGCCGTTTTCAAGCGGCGTGCTCGTCGGGGAGACGTTTTACGTCTCGGGACATATTGGAATAGATCCTGCGACGAAGAGAGTCCCGCCGGAAGCGGATCAGGAAGCGCGGTTGATGCTCGACGGCTTCCGGGAGACGCTTGCGCGCGGCGGCTGCTCGATGGGCGATCTGGTGTACGTGCAGATTTTCTGTTCAGATGTTTCCCTGTTTGAAAAATTCAACGCGATTTACCGCACATACTTCGAGACAGACCTGCCTTCCCGGGCGTTCATCGGATCAGGACCGCTGCTCTTCGGCGCGCGATTCGAGATGCAGGGGATTGCCGTGAAGCGCGACGGCGGGCGGATGGGCACGCCTCGCAAGAAAAACCGCAGCACAAAAAACAAACGGACAAATTGACCGCATCGAAGCCATAGCCAGGTTTCTGCGTCACTACCCCTCCACGCTAAAAATTCCCTAACATCGTGGTGGAAAGCGCGGAGGTCTTCGATGGTCCGGATCAGCGAGGCTAGCTCCCTCGGAGCAATTGAAATAGTGCGACAACTCTTCCGCGAGTATGGCGCGTTGCCCGATGTGAGCATCGGGAAGCACGAGCTGGCGGGGCTCCCGGGAGAATATGCGCCACCAGCTGGAATATTGCTCATTGCAATGAATGACATGGAGGGAGCGGGTTGCGTCGCGTTACGCAGGTTGGGACCGTGCGAGTGCGAAATGAAAAGGCTTTACGTGAGGCCAAAATACCGCGAACAAGGGCTGGGACGAAAGCTTGTGTTTGAGCTCATCGGCCGCTCGCAGGGGCTCGGATACGAGCGCATGAGGCTGGACACGCGGCCGTCGATGCCAAGTGCGATCCGCCTGTACCGTTCGTTTGGATTCCGCGAGATTCCGGCGTATCTGAGTGATCCTGTGCCGGGCGCACTGTTTTTTGAACTGGCGCTGAACGGAAAGGCTCACGCAAGTGGTTAAGCTTGCTTCTCAGTCTGGCGAGCTGAGGAACCGACCGGCTCATGGGCCTGCGCGACGGAGAATCGCGCGAGAATAAACGCCGTGAGGCCCGCGACGAGGCCTCCCGTGATGATTACGGCCTCCCAAGCGAGGCCGACCGCTACCGTAAGCACGGCGCGCGCGCCAAACGGGGCAAGAAGCGCGGCAAGAGCCGCCTCGCGTACACCGATGCCGCCTTGCGTGAGGGGAACCAGAGCAGAGATTTTCGCAAGCGGCCAGGCGAAAAGCCAGGCGCGGAGCGGCAAATGAAGCCCGCTCGCCGCGGCGACTTGCGCGGTCAGCCAGATGAAGCTTCCTTGCACTACGAGCGCCAGGCATCCCGACGCAACAACGTATTCAGGCTGGCGGCGTACGGAGTGGGCAGCGTTGCGAAGCCTGACCAGCGCGCGCCTGATCCGGAATGAGAACTTGCGGGCCGGGAACCAGAGCACGATGGATATCAAGATGAGCGCAAGAATTGCGATTGAGACGCCGACAGTGACGAAAACGCGGCGGCTCTCTGGCGCGAGTTCACCCGGGACAAGAAGCGCACCAATGGCAGCGAGAATGGCCAAGGCCAGAAAATCAATCAGGCGGTCGAGAAAGCTGCCGACGAGAACTGCCGCTTTGCTGCGCGTGGAGCGAAGGGCGAGGCCGGCGCGCACGACGTCGCCGCCAATCACCGAGGGCAGAAGCAACGTGCTGAACAGACCGGAAAAATAGCAGCGAACCGACTGGCGAAAGTTAAGCCCAGCGCCCCCCAAGTTGATCATGAGTCGCCACTTGCTCACGGCGGTGAGATGCGCCGTCAAGTAGCCTGCAACGACCAACACCCAGAGTTCCAAAGGCAGTCGGCCAAGAGTCGCCCAAACTTCGCCGAGAGGCAGGAAGCGAAAAAGGATGACCAGTGCGAGGACACTGCCGCCGAAGTGCAAAAGCGAACGCAGCCATGCGCGATTGGGAGGCTGAGGAGTCATCGAGTTCAGGAATGATGCTCTGCCAGAGAGATCTTCACCGCGCCATTATGCGGCCCGTCCGCAGACGGCGACAAGCGCGGGCAAGCGGAAATTTCGATGCGCAAAGGGCGTGCGCGCTTGCGAAACAGCGGAATACGAATTAAGGTACAGCCTGCGCGGGGAGACCATACGGGGGCCGGCAGTGGCGAAAAAGAAAATACGCGTGGTGCAATACGGCGTGGGCCCGATCGGGGCATCGATCGTGAAATTAATGCGGCAAAAACAGGCTCTTGAAATCAGCGGAGCGATCGATTCCGACCCGCAGAAGGCGGGACGCGACCTGGGCGAAGTGGTGGGCGCGCCGGACGCGCCGTGGGGGATTCGCGTTTCCGCGGATGCAGGCAAAGTGCTGGAGAATCAGGTGGACGTGGTGATCCACTGCACATCGTCGTACCTGAAAGACGTGACGAGCCAGCTGCTGGAGTGCCTCGGAGCGGGATGCTGCGTCGTCTCGACTTGCGAGGAACTGGCGTATCCGTTCCGCAAGAGCCCGGAGTTGGCGGCGCAACTGGACGCGGCGGCGAAAGACGAGGGGGTGGCGCTGGTCGGAACGGGCGTGAATCCAGGGTTCGTAATGGACAAGATGGTGCTGACGCTGGCGGCCGTGGCACAACGAGTGGACTCGGCGCGCGCGGTTCGGATCGTCGACGCCGCAAAGAGACGATTGCCGCTGCAGAAGAAGATTGGCGCTGGGATGACACCAGAGGAATTCCACGAAAAAGTGGAGGCGGGAATCATCAAGCATCATGGCCTGCCGGAATCGGTGGCTATGGTCGCGGATGGGCTCGGGTTCGCGCTGGATGACATCGCGGAGACGATTGAGCCTGTGATCGCCGACTCCGTGGTGAAGACGCAGTTCCTCGAAGTCGCGCGGGGGCAGGTGGCGGGTGTTCATCAGATTGCACGGGGTACATCTGGCGGCGCGGAGAAAATCTTCATGGAACTGAAGATGTACGTTGGAGCAAAGGATCCTGCCGATACGATCACGCTCACCGGCGAGCCAAATATCAGTCTCACTGTGCCGGGAGGGACGCACGGAGACATCGCTACGGCGGCCGTGGCCGTGAACGCGATTCCGGTGATTCTGGCGGCGCCGGCCGGACTTCGCAGCGGGCGCGATCTGCCGCTCGGTTTTTTCCCTCCAAACGCGACGCCCTGATATCCGCTAAGATTTCTGCCAATAAGAAGCGATGGCGGCGTAGTCCACGTCGCTTTTCGCGGCTGCCTTGACGGAAGAGTAGGCCTTGAAAGCCGCCGCTCCTGCCGGCAGATCCAGACCAAGTTCCTTTGCCAGGCCCATCGCCAGGCCCATATCTTTGTGCATCAGGCGCAAGGGAAAGCTTGGCGTGAAATCGCGCCCCATGAGCATGGGTGCTTTGACGTCGAGCACCTGTGCGCGAGCCATGCTGGACTGCAACACTTCGATCAGGCGTTCGCCCGGGACACCAGCGCGCGTGACGAGTTCGAGGCTCTCGGCCAGCGCTTCAACCTGGAGTGCAAGAATCATGTTCATAGCGAGTTTGACCGTCTGACCCGCCCCATTAGGACCCAAGAGAAAAAAACGCTTGCCGATCGCCCGCAGAACGGGCTCGACGCGGTCGAGGACTTCTTGCTTGCCGCCAACCATGAAGACAAGCTCGCCTTTTTCGGCGCCCCAGGTTCCACCAGTGACGGGCGCGTCGAGAAAGTCGACGCCGCGCTCAGAGCAACTCCTGGCGATGCGGCGAGCGAGGGCAGGCGATACTGTGCTGGAATCCACGAGAACGCTGCCGCTTTTCAGCGCGGCGAGCGCACCGTTCGCTCCGAAGAGAACTTGTTCAAGCGCAGGTGGGTCACTGACGATGGTGATTAGCACGTCCGAATCCGCCGCGACTTCCTGAGGGGAATTTGCGACCTTCGCGCCTTCGCGGCCGAGATTTTCGGCCTTTTCGCGTGTGCGATTCCAGACCGTGAGCGGAAACCCTGCCTTGAGGATATTTCGTCCCATGGGCAAGCCCATAAGGCCAAGTCCAACCATTCCGACTCGTTGATTCATCCCTGCCTCCCGCAAGGAAGTGAATATAACGGCTCGCGGCGCAAGAGAGAATCAAAATTGTTTTTGAGAGAAGTCACCGCTGGGAAGGGATGTCAGGACGAAGGAATTAGGAGTTCAAGTCAGAGGGGGGAGCTGTGTTCGGTATCAAGAAATATCCGCCTGACGCGAACGAGGGAGGGATAGGGGATTTCGAGGCGAACAGTCTTTTCGCGGCCGGAATGCGAAAAACGGTCTTCAATACGAATAAACTCTCCAGAATCAATAGCTAACGTGCCAGTCGCAGTCATGCGGATGTCGCCGGCGCGATAGTTCACCTCAACTCGTTTACCGATAAGTGAAGTAAACGTGGCCATTTCGCGAGGCTATTGATTCCCGCTGTGAGCGTCAATAGTACGAGCGGTGAAGGTGTGGAAAACACGTGAAAATCGGGCGAATTCCGGGCCAAAATTCGACACGATCGAGAAAACGTTTCACTGCGGAACGAGTATTGCCCTCAATCAGTTCACAGAAAGTACGCTGAATTCAACCCGTTTCCGAATTGGGTCAATACGTTCGGCGCGAACGTGGACCCGATCGCCCAGATGGAATTCGCGCCTGTTGGCAGGGCTCCGGCGGGAGCGACGAGGTTCGCCGATGATGGCGTGGTCGCTTTCGCGGTAATGGAAGCTCTGACCAAGAATTTGCTCAAGCCGGTCGATTGGTACAAGGCCCTCGACGAAAATATCGAATAGCTCGACAAAGAAACCGAATTTCTGGACGGAGATGATCAGGGCTTCGTATTCCTCGCCCAGATGGCTTTCCATGAACTGAGCCGTCTTCCAATCCATCAGCTCGCGCTCGGCGGCATCGGCGCGGCGCTCAGCTTCGGAAGATTCCGTGGCAATCTCCTCAAGCTCGACCATGCGATAAGGACCCTTCGGCGAGGCAGGGTTTTCAAGCGCCCATTTTAGATTGCGGTGAACGATGAGGTCGGGATAACGACGGATGGGCGAAGTGAAGTGCGTGTATTGATCCGCGGCGAGGGCGAAATGGCCTAACGGCTCGGCAGCGTAGCGGGCCTGCTTGAGAGAGCGCAACATGAGGTAGGACAGAATGCGTTCTTCGGGCTTGCCGGAGATTTTTTCGGTGAGGCGCTGGTAATGCTGGGGGCGAATGTCGATTTCGCCAGCCGGAAGCACGATTTCCATGGGACGCTCGCGGCCATGGCGTTCGCGGCCCGGTGGGCGAATGTGTCCATGGCGGACAGGGATGCGGCGCGCGGCCAGATCTTCGACGCCAAGTGAGTAGCCGAATGCGTGAGCGAGTTCCTCGAATTCGAGAACTTTCTTCGGATCCGGCTTTTCGTGAACACGGTGGAGCGAGGCGATGCCGCGGCGTTCGAGATAAGCGGCGACGGCTTCGTTGGCCGCGAGCATGAACTCCTCGATGATTCGGTTGGCGATGTTGCGTTCGCTGCGGACAATCGCCACCATGCGGCCCGTCGCGTCGAACTCAATCACTTGTTCGGGCAGATCGAAGTCTATCGAACCGCGAGCGGAACGGCGTGCGTTGAGCAGCAGTGCGAGTTCTTTCATGCGGCGAAATTCACCGGCGAGAGCGGCATAGCAATTCATGGTCTCCGGATCGCCTTCGAGGATCTTATTCACGTTGGTGTAGGTCATGCGCTCAACGGAGCGAATCACGCCGGGAGTGAATTCGGCAGACACGACTTTGCCCGTCGCGTCGATCTGCATGATGGCGCTCATGACGAGGCGATCCACGCGCGGATTGAGCGAACAAATGCCGTTCGAGAGTTCTTCGGGAAGCATGGGGACGGCGCGATTGGGAAAGTAAACGGAGGTGCCGCGGAGACGGGCTTCCCGGTCGAGCTCCGCACCGCGGCGGACGTAATGCGCGACGTCGGCGATGTGGACCTGCAGTTCGTAGCCGCCGGGACGCGCGGCGACGTGGACCGCATCGTCAAAATCCTTCGCGGTCTCGCCATCAATCGTGACGATGGGCAGATCGCGGAAGTCGCGACGGCCGGCAAGGTCTTCATTTTGAACTTGCTGGGAAGTCGCGCGCGCCTGAGCGAGTACAGATTCCGAGAATACATGCGGCAGGTAGTGCTTGCGGATAATGATTTCGGTGTCCACGCCCATATCGCCGGGGCGACCGATGATTTCGACAACACGTCCAGCCGGCGCAACGCCGCCCTTCGGGTAGCGCGTGAGCTCGACGTTCACAACCGCGCCATCGAGTTCAGGCAGCCGCAGGCGACGGCTGGCGCGAGGGATTTCACCCGGGCCGAGCCTCTGGGCGAGTTCGGGAGTCAGTTCAGAACCCGGCGGAATCACGATTTCATGAGCAATGCGAATGTCGTAAGGCAGGACGGTGTTTTCGCGCGGGCCGTAACGAAAGAGGCCGACCACAGTCGGATGGGCGCGCTGGGTGATTTTTTCAATGCGGCCCTCGAAACGACGGTCGGGATGGCGGCGCGTGACGCGCGCGAGCACGCGGTCGCCATGCATCGCGTCTCCGATGCTGGCAGGATTGACGAAAAGGTCGCCGTCCATGCCCGGAATCGGCGATTCGGGCACCACGAAGCCGTAGCCGTCTCGATGAGCGACCAAGCGGCCGAGGATCAGGTTTGCGTCTAGCCGTGGATGAGGAACGCCGCCGCGCACTGGTTCTGCAGGCAGTGAGCCCGTGGCTCGCGTTTCAGCTCTTTCCGCGCGACGGCCAACCAGGCGATAGCGGTCGTGATCTTTTTCAACGTCGCCCCGGCGGACCAACTCCGAGAGGAGTTTGGGCAATGCGCGACGTCCATGGTGATGCAACGCAAGCGCACTGGCGATTTCGCGGATGCTGGCAGCACGAGTGAGGCGCGAGAGGTGTGCCAAGACATCGCTTTCGGACAGCTCCGGTGGCCGCTCTTTCCGTTTCGGCTTCATCTAGAAATGATCCTATTTAACGGTAAACAGGCTCTCTGGCATTTTATGGTGCTACGAGAGATTCATTCGCAACTTTTTTCGTGCACCAGGGTTTTGACGGGAAGAGTAATTCCGCGGGCTGCCATTCCAGGCGGCTTGCGGGAGCTCAAACCCCAAGGACAACGGAGGCGGCTCGAAACGGGCCGCCTCTGTTTATTTGCGCGCTTGGCTCATCAGGCGGTTCGATGTAGCCGCGTACGATAGGCGTAGATAACAGCGAGAAGCGCCGGAGCGAGCAGAAATATCCAAAAATTGAAAATCAGACCAAGCAGGATCGGTGCGAGAAGCGAAATCCAGAAGGGCACGCGCGCGATTCCTTTCATTAATGCCGGCTGAATGAGCAGGCCATCTACAATGACGATGATGACGTAAAGAATCAAAACGTAAAGGAACCGCATCCAGCCGTCGCTGATTCCGCCGACGATCGCGGGACCGATCAGGGCCAGGATGAGACCAAAGTGCGGGATGAAATGGAATATACCTGCAAGAAAAGCCCAGAGCGGTGTCCAGGGAACATGGAGGACGCGCAGGCCCACAAACCAAAAGACGGCGACAAAGAGCGCGTCGTAGGCCCGCGTGACGAACCAGCGCCACAACGCGGTGCCGATTAACCGGAGATGCTCTTCCGCTTCCATGGAGCGCCCAGGCCTCTTAGCAGAGGTACGTTTGCGCTGGGCGAAGAGTTCCTGCACTCGATAAGAGTCGGCGGAAGCGCCTGGGGTTATCCAATACTCGGAGTTTATTCCTCGGGCCGCTCCGAAGTTGGCGGTGAAGGGGTCGCCTGACGTTCGCGCTGCATTTCAATGACGTCGGGGCCAGTCTCGGATAAGCCGAGAAGCCATCGGCAAAAATAATTCGCGCGCATCCAGAAGACGTATTCGGCGTCTGGCATGTAGCTGTGGCGCATGCCCGGAAGAACGAACATGTCGAAGCGCTTGTCGGCCTTGATGAGCGCTTCGGCAAGCCGCATGGTGTTGGCCATGTGGACGTTGTTGTCCATATCGCCGGTGGTGAGCATGAGGTGGCCCTTGAGATTCTTCGCCAGCTCCGAATTCTTTTCGATGTGGTAGATGAACTTGACCGTGCCGTCCTTCTGATCCACTTCCTGGATTCCGTTGTACTTCTCGCTCCAAAACTTGTTGTAGACGTTGTTTTCGTGATTGCCGGATTCGGACCAGCCGACTTTGAAGAAGTCCGGATACTGGAGCAAGGCCGCGGCGGTCATGAAGCCCCCTCCGGAATGGCCCCAGATGCCGACGCGATTGACGTCAATGAATGGATCCTCATCAGCCAGCTCCTCGGCGGCGGCTTTTTTGTCGGCGAGCCCGTAGTCGCGGAGATTCTCGTAGCCGAACGAGTCGTACCACTTGTCGCGCTGCGGGCTGCCACCGCGATTCCCGACTTCGATCACGATGAAGCCCAGCTGCGCCAGAGGAACGTCGATATTCTTCGGCGAAAAAGTCTTGGTGACAGACTCGGTCTGTGGCCCGGGATAGACATATTCGATTACTGGATACTTGCGGCTTGGTTCGAAATCGAATGGCTTGTACATCACGCCGTAAAGGTCGGTGATGCCATCGGCGGCTTTGACGTGGAAAACCTCGGGATACTTGAAGCCGACGCCAAGCAGGCGGCTGACGTCGGCGGTCTCGAGTGAGGCGAGCTGCGTGCCCTCGGCGTCGTAGAGGACAGACTTGGGCGGGGTGTCCACGCGCGAGAAGGTATCGAGGAAATACTTGCCGTCATCCGAGGCGCTGGCGGCGTGATCGAAATTGCCGGGCGTGAGAAGTTTCAGGCCCGTGCCATCGAGGTTCACGCGATAGAGGTGGTCGTAGTAGGGATCTTCGCTCTGTTCGCGGCCATTCGCGGTGAAATACATGACGCGCAGCTTCGAATCGATGGAGAGGATCTGATCGGACATGAATTCGCCCGAGGTAATCTGGTTCTTGAGCTTGCCGTCGCCGTCGAAAAGGTAAGAGTGCGCCCAGCCGTCACGCTCAGACCACCAGATGAGTTCCTTCCCGTTATCGAGCTGGCGCAAAGGCCGAGTGTCGAGGAAGACGTTGGAGCGCTCCTCGATCAGGGTCTTCGAAGCACCGGACGAAGTGTCGGCCACGCAGACGTCAACGCGATGGACGTCGCGGCTGGTGCGGAGATAGTAGAGCTTGTCGGAAGTGTCGGCGAGCCATGGGCCGTTCATGAATGGCCCAAAGCCGCCCTCGCGCGTACGCTCGCTCTGCTGCATATAACGCTTACGGTCACGCGCGAGAATGCGATCTGTCGCAATCGTCAGCGTCTGGTCCTTGAAGCCGGCGGTTTGAATAAGGACATGCTGCTTTGAGGCAACGTCGAAGACCTGGATTTCTTCCTGCGGGACGTTTTCCTCGTCGGGCATGGCGTAAGGATAGCTTTCGAGCGTGGGGCGCGGGTTCGCGAGAGTGTGAATCACCCAGAGGTCAGCGACTTTGCGGTCGTCGGAGCGAATCAGTGAAAATTTCTTCGAATCCTTCGACCAGTAGATGGAAATCGGCGGAGTGCGCCGGCCAGCCTTGTTCGTGTCGCCTTTGTCGTCTTTTTTGAGCTGGTCCTCATCTTCACTGAGAACCGGGCGCGCATAGGTGTATTTCTCGACGCCGTCCGTGGTGAGCTGTGTTTCAACGACGGATGTGTCGCGGGGCTTCTTGAGCGCCTTGGCGTAGTTAGCGGCGTCCATCATGTAAAGGTTGTAGCCGCGGGCGAAAACGATTGTCTTTTCATCCGGCGAAACGGCAGCCCACATGGGCCGCTTCGGTTCCGGGGTGAACCCGTCGAGACGAGAGAGTTTCCCGGTGGCGAGATCGAGCTCGAAATAAATCTTGCGCGTCGTGGGAGGCGGTTCGGCGCCAGCGCCTTGTTGATCCTGCTGATTCCGCTGGCCGCGCTGGCCCATTTGCTGATTCTGATGCTCGGTGTCTTCCTGAATTGTCTCCTCTTCGTTCGTCTCAGCCTTCTTCGTCTCGTTGGGGATTACGGCATCTTTTGTGACTTCGATGTAGAACTGTAGAACGGTGTCCTGCTTGGCGAGTTTCAGTTCCCTAAGAGGAAGATGCTGAGCATCGTAAGGGAAATTGGTGAGGGTCGAAAGTTGAGTTGCCAGTTTGGCGTTGTCGAAGAGCGGAGTCTTCGTGCGGCGGGCAGGGTCAACGACCCACCAGCGCGTGCCGTCAGTGGTTTCGTAGCTGTACCAGAAACGATCGGAAAGCTCGAACCAGTGCGGAGTGACAGAGGTATCAAAAACGAGCTTGTCGACCTGTGAGGGGACGAAGCGGGCGGCGAGATCGTAGTTAGGCCTCACGGGCTTGGCGTTATCCGGCGGCGCAGGCGCATTCTGCGCGAATAAATTGATGCTGAGGACGCCACAAATGAAGAGAAGTGAAAAGAAACCGAATCCAACAGTTCTTGCAGTCAATGCAGACTTTCGAGTTGTTCTGCTCATTCGGACACTCCCATTCGACAAAAAGTACTTAAGATCCAGTCTGAGTTCGAGTGATTTTGGATGGCGCATCATATGCCAGAAGACGCGAAATAAACATTCCTTGCGCACCCACGCGACAAGATGGCGCAGCCGTACAACTTCAGGAAACATCAGGCATGGGAGCATTGACGACAAAAAGCGCCTTGTGGTTACAGAGGGCGAGATGAGAAGTGAGAAGGAGCGCAGGGACAGGCGGCGCCCCCGATGCACGTGCTACAAGCGCTAATCGCGTAGGACGAATTCCAGCTCAATGCCGGCAACCGCGATGAGATCTCCTGATGAAAGTTTCGTCGGACGCGCGATGGGCACGCCGTTGACGCTGGGCACCTTGTCTGCCGCGCCGACGTAGAACGAATTATCTTCACGGCGATTGATCTGCGCAGCGGCCTTTGGCGCGAACCATCCCCGGAGTTTTACGGTCGCCATGGCGGATTTACCGATGACCGTGAGCTTGTCCGTGAGTGTGTATTCGCGCTGGTCGGCATTGCCTTTGCGAACGACAAGCGTCGCGACTCTCGCGCGGCTCGGAGCCACTTGCGCACTCTCGCCGACGGAGGCGACTCTCTGAAGGAAGGCGCGGCGCTCTTTCGTATCCAGCATGACGGTTTCGTTGATTTTTGGGGCGGCGGCTCTTGGCCCGGACGACGGAGCAAATCCAAAGCCGGTGTCCGGCGAATCGGCGACCACGATGGTGTGCTTGCCAATGGCGACGGAATCGCCAGGCTTCAGCGTGACCATCTTTACGCGCTGGCCGTTTACGAACGTGCCGTTCATGCTTCCGAAATCTTCGAGCATAAGGCGGCCCTCTTCATTGAACACTCGTGCGTGAAAGTGCGATACCGCCGGGTTGTCGATTACCAGGACGTTCTCCGGCGAGCGGCCGATGCTCACTTCAGAGGCAGACACTGGCACCTCCTTCAGCACCGAATTCTCAAATTTCAAAACGAGCTTCGACATGACTCCCCCTCCTCACGCAAATATCAAGACTGGCCCTCAGAGCCTTTTAACCAGCGGCCGATCCGCGCAAAAGCGCCTTCCAGGCGCGTCGCTTGACGCAGCACGATGACCGTAATGTTGTCGCCGCCGCCAGCGCGGTTCGCGGCGTTAATGAGGCGGTCGGCTGCTTCCTGCGGATCCTCGTTCTCCTTGAGGATTCCGGCAATTTGAGCGTCGGAAAGCTCTCGCGTCAGCCCGTCGGAGCAGAGCAGAATCGTGTCGCCTTCCATCAGCAGATGCTCATCCACGTCGGGCTCAACTTCCGCTTCGACGCCGAGGGCGCGCAGAAGCACGTTCTGCAGGTTGCTGTTCCCAGCTTCTTCCTCGGTCATCATTCCCTGGCGGACTTGCTCCGCAATGAACGAATGGTCGTCTGTAAGCTGTTCGAGCTCGCCATTGCGCAGACGATAGGCGCGGCTGTCGCCCACGTGCGCGAGAGCCAGACGATCGTCCAGCAGCCAAACGGCAACGACCGTCGCGCCCATGCCGGAATGGCCCGAATTGTTCTGAGCAGTTTCGTGAACAGCTCGATTTGCCAAACGGATGGCGCTGGCGAGACGATTCGAGAATTCCGCCGCGCCTAAAAGGGAGTCGCCAATAAGAGGGAGCGCAGGATTCGACGCGCCTTCGCGGCAGTGGGCAAGTATGGTATCGGCGGCAAGCCGGCTTGCGACCTCGCCGGAGGCCTGGCCGCCCATGCCGTCGCAGAGGATGTAGAGATTCAGTTCAGGCGCAGCGCGGAAGCTATCCTCGTTGTTCTCGCGAACACGGCCCGTGTCGCTGCGCGCTCCGTACTCCATCTCCATGGCGGTCGCTGGCCCCCTCCGACCTTTCACGTCGTCATGGCCGCCCGCGAGAACTCATCACGGAGGCCCTGAGATTTCCGATTCCCCTGGATCGTCCCCGCTTCACATACTGTGTGCCTAGAATCTCGGATTCTGATTTGGGCGCCGGTTCTGATTCGCCTCTCCGGGCCGAACGGGATGAACGTTGATGAAACCCTGTTCTTCCAGTTGCCGCTTCACATTCTGGAGCCGGCCTCCGTTGAACGGTCCCGTGAGCACAAAAAACGCCTCGCCTTGCGGCGTCTTGCGGGGAAGGACGATTACCGGCAGGTTCATGTCCTCCAGCCGTTTGGACACTCCCTGGGCGCGATCTTCGCGGCCGAACCGCCCGACAAGAAGATAAGTGGGCTCATTCGCTTTTTGTCCGGCTTCCTGTTGCTGATTGAATTGTTGTGCGGATTGCTGAGCGCCCGTTTTCGCCGAAGAACCAGCGGCTTTTTGCCGCGGCAATTTCCCTCTGCCGAATTCGACGCGAGGAAACACTTCGGGAGGAGGCGGGAGCGTTGGTTTAGCAGGTGCATGCTTCGCAGGAGCAGCAGGCACTTTGAAGGCGAAGGCCGGAGGTTTCGGAGCCGGGGACGATGTCGGCGGAGAAATCCGGTCCGCGGCTTTCTTCACGGTCAACGCGCGATTCGCCCCGAATGTCGCAACCACGGCGAAGGCCCCAAGCAGCAGCCAAAGAAGCGGGGTGCCGCGGCGTGACTTCGGCTTCGCGGCGGCCGACGAAGTGGTATTTGTCGTGTGCGTCACGCGTGAGGTTGTGGTGGAATTCCGCGCGGGTACTGGCGTGGAAGTGATGTTGTTTGTCCCGCCGCCTGTTCCAGTGGCGGATGGGGAGCGAAGGCTGTGTTCCAAGTCCGCGATCGACTGGAAACGCCTCGCAGGCTCTTTTTCAAGGCACTTCAAGATAAGCCGCTCGATTCCTACGGGAACAGAAGGGTCCACTTCGTGCGGAGGCACGGGCGATTCTCGCATTTGCTTGAGTGCGACGGCCACGGCTGTGTCAGCGCGAAATGCCTGTGCGCCAGTGAACATCTCATAGAGCATCAAACCGAGAGAGTAAATATCCGTCCGGTAGTCCACGGGCTTGCCGGCCACTTGCTCGGGCGCCATATAAGCGGGCGTTCCGACCATTGAACCAGTGAGCCGCGTTCCCGCTTCCATCGAGCGGGCAATGCCGAAATCCATGATCTTGACGTTGCCCTGTGCGTCGATCATCACATTTTCGGGCTTGAGGTCGCGGTGGACGATGCCCTGCGCGTGCGCCTCCTTCAGCCCGGAGCAAATCTGCAGCGCAATGTCGACCGCTTTGCGCACGGGCAGCCCTCCGAAACGGTTGAGGACGGAGCGCAGGCTTTCCCCTTCGACATATTCCATCGAAGTGCAGGCGAGTCCGCCAATGCGATTGAATTCGTAGACGCGACAAACGTTCTTGTGCGTGATTTTCCGCGCGAAGAGCAGTTCGTTCTTGAACCGCTCCATCATGTCCTGATCGGAAGCGATTTCCGGCTTGATGAGCTTTAGTGCGACTGTCTCACCGGTTTCGCGGTCGCGGGCCTTGTACACGTTCCCCATGTTGCCGTGGCCCGCCTCGCCAAGGATGTCGTAGCGCTGGGAAAGCGCAGTCAGGCTGGCAGTGTTGAGGGTAGGGCTCGTGAAAGGAGCAGGTGTTGTGGAGCGGCCAGATGGAGTGCCCATCGGCGTCGTAAGGAGCACGGTATCCTGATGCGAAGTCCCCTTCCTCGCATCGAGTGGCCGGGTTTCGTCCGCAGACGGGATGCCCGTGTCAGTCTTGGTGGGCTGGCTCATGTCGCAATCACTAAAATAGGCATAAAAACACGCTTCAAACCATGGGCCACCTCGCATAGTGTAAGGAAAAAGTATCTGGTACTTTCGAGCACATTCCTTGGCCAAAAGCGCCGATTTGGCCGCCAGAGTTGCATGAATGCGATCGTGCAACACCCCATGTGACGAACATCACAGTAATCGGATTGGAGAGTTGCGAGCATAGTCGTTAGAAGTCTTCGATCGGAACGGTAGGAGTTTCGGTTTCAGAACGGGAAGTATTTCGATGTTGTTGCTTTTTGGTTGAGGAGGTCAGGAAGCGCAAGTCCGGAACAATCTAAATCATAGAAATCATTCGGTTTGTCCTGATGTTGCAACGACTCAATTCGCAGGTTTTGGCAAAGACATTGCGAGGAACAACGGAAGGAGGAACCTCAAATGACGCGCAAATGGGCACTGGGAGCGGGAATATTGTTGGTCGCGGCAAGCGCCATGCCGACATTCGGCGCGGGTGATGCCACGGCCGGCAAGGACGTGTACATGAAGAAATGCAACATGTTCCATGGACCAGACGGAGCCGGCAAGGATGCCATCGCGAAGATGCTGAAAGTGGAAATGAAGGCCCTCGGATCCAAGGAAGCGCAGGCTATTTCTGACGCCGACATGAAGAAAATCATTGATGAGGGCAAAGGCAAAATGAAGCCCGTGAAGGGCCTCAGCGATGCGGAAATGGCGAATGTAATCGCGTTCGTCCGGACGCTGAAGAAGTAACCGATCGAAATCTCGCCTCAGAAATGCGAGGCGAAATCAATTGCCGGTGGAGAACTATGGAGTGTCCCGATGCGAACCGGGCACGTCCCGGGGTTTCGGATGACCCGGGACGCCGCCATTTTCTGGAGATTTTTCTGGGGACGAGTGTCGTCGCTTCGCTCGTGTCCTTCCTTTACCCTGTCCTCCGCTATCTGATCCCCCCTGCCCAAACCGAACTCGGCGGCAACATGGTGCTTGCCGGGCATGTTGGGGATTTGAAGGCCAATTCCGGGGTCATCTTCCGTTTTGGCGAACGCCCCGCCTTGCTCATTTTGTCGCCCGACGGGCAATACCACGCCATCTCGGCTGTATGCACGCACTTGGGGTGCACGGTGCAATACCGCGGAGACCTGCATGAGGTCTGGTGTGCCTGCCATAACGGTCTCTACACCATCACCGGAAAGAACATCAGCGGTCCGCCCCCGAAGCCCCTGGAAGAGTACGACGTGTTCATCAAGGGCAAGAAGATCTACGCGCAAAGGAAGACGAGCGCCTAGATGAGTGCGGCCGCCAACATTCGTCACTGGCTCGACGAGCGTTTTGGCTGGAACCAGCTCATGGCGTTCGTCGAACACAAGACGGTTCCGCGCCACCGCTTCTCCTATTTCTATTTTCTCGGCGGAATGACGCTGTTTTTGTTCGGGATTCAAGTCGTCACGGGAATTCTTCTCTTGATGTACTACCGTCCGACGCCGGACGGCGCATTCGAGAGCGTTCAATACATCATGACGCAGGTGCGTTTCGGGTGGCTGATCCGCTCGATCCACTCCTGGGGCGCGAACGTGATGATTTTGACGGCGATCGCCCACATGTTCAGCGTGTTTTTCCTGAAATCCTATCGCAAGCCCCGAGAACTCACCTGGTTGAGCGGCATGATTCTTCTGTTTCTGGTTCTGGTTTTCGGCTTCAGCGGTTATCTGCTGCCGTGGAACATGCTTTCTCTCTTTGCGACCAAGGTGGGAACCGATATCGCGGCGCAAATCCCGTTCATCGGCCACTGGGCTCTGGTCTTTCTCCGCGGCGGGGAATATGTCACCGGCGCGAGGCTGACTCGCTTCTTCGGCTTTCACGTCGCCGTGCTGCCCGGGCTGGTGACGCTGCTGATCGGCTTGCACCTGCTGCTGGTGCAGCGCTTCGGCATGAGCGTTCCGCCTAGCGTCGAGGCCGAATGGAAAGCTGACCCTGGAAAGGTTCAGGAGATGCGCTTCTTCCCGAATTTTTTCCTGCGCGAACTCATGGCCTGGTACATCGCGCTCGCGATTCTGGGAATGCTGGCGACGTTCAAACCCTGGGAACTAGGAACGAAAGCCGACCTGTTCGCTTCCGCGCCTCGGGGAATACGGCCGGAGTGGTATTTCATGTTCATGTTTCAGACGCTCAAGCTCCCGCCCGCGAAGATTGGCCCTGTAGCCGGAGACTTGCTCGGTGTTTTGGGTTTCGGCATCGCCGGTGCCATTTGGACCCTGCTGCCATTTTGGGACCATGAGAAACGAGGCCGGGGAAGCCGGTGGATCGCCGGAGCCGGAATCTTTGCGCTTGCGTATTTCGTTGGGATGACGCTGGTCGAATACGCGGTGAAGTAGGAACGTGCAGTTTGCATCGGGAATTTGGAAGGCGGGTCAACTTGGCGACACGCGATGAATTAGGCGGGAAACCAAACGGTGTGAGGGTGCATTTGGTCGCGCTCCTCGGATTGCCTGCTGGCCTCATCTTTTGCTTTGCTGTGCTCTTTGCGCCTGCGTCGTATGCGCAGCAGACGAAAAACTCCTGCCTCGATTGCCACGCGCAGCTCGACCCTCCGCTGCACGTCAGCCAGGACGAATATTCCTCCAGCATTCACGCCCAGAAGGGCATTACTTGCGTGACCTGCCACGGCGGTGACGCGACAACAGACGACGTGGACAAGTCCATGAGCGCGGCGACGGAATTCAAGGGGCACTTGGAACGGAAACAAATTCCGGCGTGCTGCGCGAAGTGCCACGCAGATGCCAGTTACATGCGCGGCTTCAATCCTTCGCTGCGAACCGACCAATTCGCGCAGTACCTAACGAGTGCCCACGGGAAACTGTTGGCCAAGGGCGACACCAAAGTCGCTGTCTGCATTGATTGTCACGGGGTTCACGACATCCAGCCGCCGAACGACCCGCGGGCGCGAGTGTATCCGACCAACGTGGCGCAAACCTGCGCGACGTGTCACGCGAATGCGGACTACATGAAGGGCTACAAGATTCCCACTGACCAGTTCGCGCGCTATAACACGAGCGTTCACCATTCCGCCCTAGTGGATCGCGGGGACTTGAGCGCGCCTACCTGCACGACGTGCCACGGCAGCCACGGCGCCGCGCCGCCAGGAGTCTCTTCGGTCGAAAATGTCTGCTCGACCTGTCATGTCTTCCAGGCGCAGTTGTTCGATTCCGGGCCACATAAGGATGCCTTCGCATCGCTTGGCCTCCCGGGCTGCATCACGTGCCACAGCAACCACGGAATTCAGCATCCGAGTGACGCATTGCTTGGAACTGCGGACGTCTCGGTCTGCGTGAAGTGTCATTCCGCTGGCGAGCCCGGATTCGACGCGGCGGCGAAGATGCACGAGAACCTGGCGAAGCTTGATACCGCAATTGGCCGCTCCGACGCCATCTTAAATCGCGCCGAGCTTTCCGGGATGGAAGTAGGCGCGGCGAAATTGGATCAGTCCGACGCGCGAGATGATTTGATTAAGGCGCGAGTGGCCATTCACTCCGTTCAGCCCGAAAAAGTGGGGCAGGACGTTCAGGCTGGCTTGGCCGTGGCGGAGAAGACCTATCAAGCCGGCCTGGCCGCCATGGCGGAAAGGTCCTACCGCCGAACCGGCCTTTTCATTTCGCTGGGAATTACGTTGATCGTGCTTGTCGGGATCGCTCTTTTGATCCGCAGGCTCGAATCAGGTTCCGGAAGTTGATCTGGGAGGCTCAACCATGAAGAAAGCAAGCGTACTTATAACGATTCTGGCATTTATCGCCGCACCCGTTGCCTTCGCAAACGGCGGCAGCGTCGAAGCGGGCAAGGAAGCGTTCATGAAGCATTGCGCAACCTGCCACGCCGCGGACGGCAACGGCAAGGAAGCGGTCGCCAAGCTGCTGAAAGTGACGTTTCCTCCATTGGGCTCGAAAGAAGTCCAGGCGCTGACGGACACGGACATGCACAGCGTGATCCTCAACGGCAACGGCAAGATGAAGCCCGTCAAGGACCTTGACCGGGCCGATATCGCGAACGTGATCGCCTACGTCCGCAGCCTGGCCAAAAAGTAGCGCGTAAAGCGTACCGAACTGCGGCAGGTTAATGCAGCTACGCGCCCACGACAGCGGAAGTTCCGTTTGTTCTCTTACTCTCTCACGTACGTTGAGAGTGTAAGCCAGAGAAGGACGAATCCGACCAGGATTGCGGCAGTCCCTATGACGCGGCTGATCTTCTTCAGCCACGGGGGCGGGGCATCGGCTCGGTAAGATTGCAGCTTGCCCTCCATAAGCAGTCGCTCATACTCCGCCGGATGCTTGCTCTTGAACTCTTCCTCAGTCTCACTTCCTGTGAATATCACCACGTCCATGGGAAAGCTGCCGGGGCGGAGATGCGTGTTGAAGAAGTGGATGGCGAAGATGAACCAGACGGCAAGCAGCGCCTCCTCGCCATGGAGCAGCAGCGCCACGTTCAACCATGAGCCGGGAAGAAACTTGGCAAAAAATGGCGCGAACCACATTGTGTATCCCGAAAAACCGATGACGGCCATGCCCCAGAAGACCGCCCAGCAGTCCACTTTTTCCCAGTAGGCGAAGCGGTCAAATCTTGGCTTCGGCCCCAGCCAGAGAAACCATTTCACATGGCCGTAGAAATCCTGAAAATCCTTCCAGCGCGGAACCAGTGAGTCCGGCCCCCAGAAGATCCCTTTCTCTCCGCCGAGGGTCCCGCGATACAGCACGTTACCCACGTGATAGACAAACGCGGCGGTCAGAACGACCGCGAAGAATTTGTGCAGGAACAGAATCGCGCTGAACCCCCCTACAACTCTTGCAAAACGCCCCGCCTACGCGGCGCCGCTGAATCGCAGAGGCATTCCTGTCAGCGCCAGTCCAAGGAACGTTGTGAACAGAATCGCGTGGAGATACCGCTGCCTCAGCGTGAACCGCACGTGATAATTCGCGGCATGCGCCGCTGAATTCATCAGCCCTCCTTTCTCAGTTCTGACGTGATTCGTCGGACCCAGCCGCATACCGCGCCGTCCTTCTGTCCAGCGTCGAGCGAATGAACCACAAAATGGTGTGCAGCACGAAAAATCCCAATACAATCAACAGCAGCAAATTCATGAATCGCGCCGTCTCCACGTATCCCAGTGCCGACACCTGGGCGTGGAATGTGTCGTGATATGTGGCGTAGCGCTCGCGATGGCAATTGCTGCACGTCGCCGTTGTCCGCACCTGCCAGGAAGTCAGCCGCACGTTTGAGATCTGATGCGCCGTATGGCAATCGGAGCAGACCGGCGCCTGCATATTGCCTGCCTGCATCGCCTTTCCGTGCACGCCGCCAAGATATTGCGCTTCCGGCCCCGCGTGGCAGGCGCCGCATGTCGCCGGAATATTCGTGCGGTAAGTGCGGCTCTCGGGATTCGTGTGGCTCAGGATCTTGTGCGTTCCATGGCAGCTAGAACAAGTTGCCGCCACGAGCAGGCCGTCCTTGGTCAGGGCAAATCCGTGGATCGAGTCCAATTACATGGCGTAGACATTCGGCAAGTTGAAGCGCTTCGCGATTTCCGGATTCCCATGGCAGCTCCCGCACGTCCGCGGGATATTGAGAGGATAAACGGGCGACGATGCATCTCTCACCGGGGCAATGCCGTGCGGATCTCCGTGGCACCCCAAGCACGGCTGCGGGTTGGCCTCAGCGTGAATGCTCACCGCCAGGTCTTCCGCCTCACTGCTGTGGCACGTCCCGCACTGAACAGCCGAAGGATGCTCAGGGTGGGGATACTCCTTGATGTCCGCGTGGCAGTCCGTGCAGCCGAGGCTTCCGTGGACGCTCGCTTTTCGCTTTTCCTCGTCCACGTACACGCTGTGCCCCGCCGGGTCCTGCAGCGTCTTGTCGCTATGGCATGCAAGGCAGTCCGCTGCTTGCTGCGGCGGCAGCGCAAATCCGAACAGCAGAATGGCAAGGAAACTCAAACCCATTGCCTCTCCCAATCTCTACCGCCGGGCCCCTTCCGCACAATCGAGGCTGCTCAATTCCTTACGGCTGCTTCATCCCCAGATCCTGCAGGACCTTCGGATTGCTCTCTTGCATGGCCAGGACGTCGTGACACGTGTCGCAATCGTTCGGAATCGTCTTGCCGTCTGCGGATACGTGATTGCCGTCATGGCACCGAAAACAGCCCGGCGAATTCGTGTGGCCTAGATCGTCGGGATACGTACCCCAGGTGACATCCATTTCCGGAAAGACATTTCGCAGATATATGCCTTGCACGGCTTGAATCGCGGCTTCCGGTTTTGCGCTGTCCTTGGTGACAACATCTCGATGGCTCGTCCGATAAAAATTCCTGAGCGCCTCGGCGATACGCGATCTTGCGGCATCGCGGCTGGGATAGTTCGTTTTCAACGCCTCGAGCGCTTCCTTCTTAATGAATGGCAGGTCAGCGCTGATGTAATGCTCGGAAATCGCCGTGTCCAGCGCCTGATCGGGCAATTGAAACTTGTGCGTGGGGCGATTGTGGCAATCCATGCAGTCCATGATCCGGTGCTCGCCACGGGCTAGCTCAGCGGCAGTGGGCTTGTCGTCGGTCGAATTGTAAACCGTCGTCTTGCCGTCAGGGTCGGTGTAAGCCACCTCGGGGATTACTTGACGCTTCCGGTCGGTCGCGATGTAAGTAATCTGGACCCCAGGATCGAGATGATGTCCGTGGATTCCGATCATGCCATTCGCATTCCGCCCACAACTTTCATCGCGAGCACCGTGGTCAGCGGAGTGTTCGCCTGATCCGGCGAATACTCGGTCTTGATCAGCATGATGTTTCCTTCGAATCTTTGCGGCCAGTGGCATTGTTCGCAAGTCGCGCGGGCGGGCTGCAACTGCAATACGGGAGATGGAATGGGAATCGGGTAATCGCGGAATGCGACGGCGAAAACCTGCCGCACGCCCGATAATTTCGAGCGCACAAACCAGGACGCGCCGGGTCCGATATGGCAATCGACGCACGCGACGCGGGAATGCGGCGAATTGGAATACACGGTGAATTCTGGCTGCATCACCGTGTGGCACGTCTGGCCGCAGAATTGAACCGAATCCATGTACTGGGTGCCCCTATAGGATGCCGTGGTGAAAATCACGACGTTGAGGAATGTGAATGCTCCCACGAGCACGACCGCTCGCCGCAGCGGAGGTTGATTCATATCAATCCGTGGATATTCGTCGGGAAGTTCGCCGCGTTTGCGCAGGCGGCGGCGCAAGAGACCTCCCAGCGGCATGAGAACCAGGCCAAAAACAAAAATGCTGGGAAGAATCAGGAAAAATACGATGCCCGCGTACGGATACGTCGCCGCTCCGGCGCCCAGCATGATTTCAAAGACCCAGAAGGAAATAATGGTCAGCGCCGAAGCTGTGGTTAACACAGCTCCGGTAAGTGTGATGGGATTGCGCCCAGGTAGGCGGCGATACGGAACCAGGGTGCCAGGCGATCAATGCGCATCACGCAACTTCCCCGTTCAGATTGGAATGTTTGCTCGCTGCAAATAGCCAATCATCTAAAGATTTGCCTAATTCAATTCGCTCGTCTTTAGAGCGTGATGCAGACCCCTGAAACACGTTACGGCGGAGTCTCGGAAGTGTCAATTTTCTGCGTCACACGGGTGCTTTCGAGGAACCGCACGAATTCCGCGGGGCTATTTGGTTCTGGCAGGCACCTCCAAACAGGAATGTGAACGTTTGGTGCCCAAGAGAGGACTCGAACCTCCACTCCCTTGCGGGAACTAGCTCCTGAAGCTAGCGCGTCTGCCAATTCCGCCACTTGGGCAAAGTGCGGGAAAACGGAGAAAACTATTCTGGGGCCAGTGGGAACGAATGTCAACGCGAGGCGGACTTCCCTGGAGGTACGTTGGTGTTATAATCCGCCGCAAGTATAACCTGCAGGGGCCGGACCGGGGTGGAGATACTGGCTCCTAGGCATCGGAGGCGGCGATGGACACGGGTAGCACCGGCATGAGCATGGGCCTTTTTCTTCTCTTGATCGCTTGCGCTGTCCTTATCGCTGTTTGGATCATCCTGCTCATTTACCGTTCCACTTTGGAGGCCCGCGAAGACGATCAAATCTTCCTCGACAAGGCCGAAGAATCTCTGGCGCGGGAGCAGCGTGAGTTGGTCGCCCGAATCGAGCGGCTCAATCCGGTCATTCGGAATACGATGATCCTGTGGATAGTTCTCGCTGTGGCCAGCGCAGGGGTGTGGGTTTACGTCGGACTGAAGAGTTTCTAGTTCGCCTAGCGTCTCGGAGCCGCAGTCTGTTGCGTGGTTCGCGGGCAAATCTCCGAGGTGTGATTGTGGACGATCAGCCACTGGTCGCCCTTTTTCACGAAGACCAGCGTCGTCTGCCCGTGAGCCACCATGCCCTGGCCATTCACTGTTCCGTCAAATTCCCATTGGTAGCAGGCCCAGGCCGTGTCTTCATAGTGAAAGATGCTCGTGTTTCTGCGAATTAACTGCACGCCGCCCAGGCCTTTGCGGCTCTGCTCATACTTCGCAGCGTAATTCTGCCACCCCACTACTGGCGGATCATTGGTTCCCGCAACCCATGTGGCGTCGTCGGCATAGTATTTGTGCATCGCCTCAACATCGCCAACTTGCCACGCTCCGAGCATTTCGCCGATATTGTGATCAATCTGTTCGGGTATCGAAACCGGCGGCATCTCGATCTGGACATTCTTAGACTTCTTCGGCTTTTGGGCCTGAGCAGGTGCCGATAACGCGATTAGAGCGGCGGTTATGATCGCGATGATTCCGAATCTCCTCATGGTTCGCTCCCCCCGCCCGCAGAGTAAATGCTCGTTCCTCGCGGGCGCGACTGCGGCTCAGAGAATAGCACGAACGATTTTCCGCGCCGGAGAGCGCGAACATGCTCCGTTGTCTGTGAGGAAACAGCGGAATTCCGGGCCAGAAGCGCGGGCTATAACGCTCGGCCACGACTCGGTTTGGGTCTCCGGTACTCTTCTAATGTGCGGAAGCCTGAGACGCGCTCAATAGATTCACAAACAGGCGATAGGCTCCAGGAACGCCTGCGGGCAGCTGTCTGAAGAACGCAATCCCGGTATAAATATACATTCCCTTTCCGTCTTGCGCGTAAACGAGGCCCCCTGTTGCATCCGATTCGCCGGGATCATGCATGGAGAGGATGGAGTGGTAGCGCGAATCCAGGTGGTCGCTCAGAAAATAGAGGCCCCGCTCCTGAATCCAGCCGCGGAAGTCGTCCTGAGTAATCCGATTGCGATAATTGAGCAGCGGACTCGACGGCTCCAGGAATCGTACTGGAGAATTTTCATCGGTGATGCGTTCCGCCGGCTGATCCATTCTTGCTGGGAACGGCGCGGGCAGGAGTCGGTTCCATGCGAAGTCGCGCTCATATTGCACGAGAAGCGTGCCGCCGCGTTCCACGTAATCGAGCAAGCGATGATTCGCCGCCATCACGTCTGGGCGAAGCTCATAGGCGCGGATCCCGACGACGATTGCGTTGTAGCGGCTCAAATCGCCGAACGAGAGCGCGGCCTCATCGAGCATGTCCACCTGGATGCCAAGTTGCTGGAGCGTCTGCGGCACCGGATCGATTCCTGCGGCAACGTAGCCGATGCGAAGATGTTCGGGGATAGCGAGGTTGAGCACGTGGGCCGTCGCGAGCGCGGGTTCGCTCACGTGGCGCGAGGGCAGTGACGGCAACGCCTCATACGACGTGCCAAATGTCTCATCGCCAATGCGTGCGAACGGCTTCAAATCGTACGCCCCCTCCGCGGTATTTGCGGGAGGCGTGACGTCAAATCGCACCAGGCGATCGCCGGCGCCAGAAAAATCGAGCGGCGCGACTGGAGCGGCGCTCCAGCCTTGAGGCAAATCCAAACCCAGCTGGACTTGCGCGGCGCCCGAGCCGTGGTGGCTCACGCGCTCGAGAAGCTGAAAAGTCTTCGTGTCGCGATTCAACGGCAGCATGACTTGCTGCGGATCGACGGTAAGCGTGACAGCCGGAACCAATTCGAGCGGCGAAACGTCAACGCTAGTCGATGTGTATTCGTATGAGATGACGGGCTTTTCGATTGCAAATGTGTAGCCGTCGGCCGTGCCCGTCAGTTTCGCCTGAACCAGTGACGGATGCCAGGGCAGTATCGCGTCTTCGGGAGAACTTGGCGGCGTGGCTCTGGCGGGGATGGAAACTCGGAACGAAGCTTCCTCAGCCGTCGGGCCATTGCTTGAGTTAGTTTGCTTCGCCTCGCTGGTCCATCCCTGCGGGAATTCGAGCGTCGGCCGCGCAACCTCCACGCCCACGCCGTCGCGCACTTCCCAGTTCACGCTGACGGAAAACGATTCGCCCGCCACGAGGTCGCTCTGGTCTGCTTCCGCGTGCACGTCGAGCGCAGCGGCTTCTGCTAACGCTGCGTCAATCTTTCCCTTTTCGTGCTCGAGTTCCCACGGCACATCGCGGCCCACCATTGCGGGATGTGCCTGCGCATCGGCAATGGCCTTGTCAATCTGAGTTCCTGCTGCTGCGAGCGATCTGACCGCGCCCGGCGAGTCTAGGCGCAGCGCCGCCTGGCGAGCCGCGGCAAGCGCCCCGTCGACAGCACCCAGAGACATGGTCAACTGGCTTGAATTCGAATCAGCGCCAATCGAAAAGAGGGGCTGCGCCAGATCCTGGAGAGTGAGCTTATCGCCTTGAACTACTTGCAGCGCGACGGGCCGACTGAAGAACGATGAGTTCAGGATGCGCGTGATTCCCTGCGAACGATGATTGCCAAAGCCTACGAGGCCTAGCTCGGAGTAAGTTTGCCCCCAGAGCGGAGAAATATCGCCGACTGGCAGGCGGATCACGCCCTCCTGGTTCGCGTCACTCGCACGCGCGTATTCCAGCACGCGGCTCACGTGCCACGGGTGCAGCCCTTCTTTCAACTGGTCCGAATACTGCGTGGGATCGGCTGCCGCAGTTACGGCAAGCGGAACCACGATTCCTGTCGCCTGATGCTGCCCATGGCCCGAATGAACGCCGCCCCATTGATTGATGACGATATTCGGCCGGAACGTGCGGATGATGCGCACCAGATCTTCCTTTGCGATTCCGTTCCATATCCGCAATGTCTCATCGGCGCTCTTCGAAAAACCGAAATCCGGCGCGCGCGTGAAGAAAAGCTTCACGCCGTAATCTTGTGTCGCGCGGTAAAGCTCATCTGTGCGCAAGATTTCAAGGGCTGGCCCAAGCTCCGGGCCGATTGCGTTCTGTCCTCCCTCGCCGCGCGTGGTCGAGCAGAGCGCGACGTCCGCGCCGAGACCCTTCGAGAGATATGTCAGGACGCTTTCGTGCTCGTCGTCTGGATGCGCTGTGACGTAGAGGATTCGCGTGGCGACGCGAGCGTGGTCAATCGCCTCCACCACATTCGCGACGGCCTGCGCGCGAGCCACCGGCGCCGATAGCAACGCAATCGCTGCGGCTATCGCACCCGCCAGACCTGCGCACCCCCGGATCTTCATCGTTCCGCCTCCGCGAACGGCCATTGATTGAGTCCTTTCGATCGCGCCAGAAAAACTATCACGCCCGCCAGAATCGCGACTCCTCCGAATATCATTCGCGTGCCGGTGGCCACGAACAACGCAGTCCACAAGAGTATAGCGATGATGGCCGGAATCGGGTAAAGCCACATACGGAAAGGTAGACGCTCGCTGGACCATCTGCGTCGCAACAAAATTACGCCAATGGCCTGTCCGACGAATTGGACGAGGATGCGCATCGCTGCAATCGCCGCAATCACTGTCGCGAGCTTGAAGAGCAGGCTGAAAACGAACGCCACGCCGCAAAGCGCCAGCAGCGAGACGTGCGGAAAATGCTTTGTCGGATGGACGCGCCCGAAAATCGAAAAAAAGTTCCCGTCGAGCGCCGCCGCGTAAGGGATTCGCGAATAGCCCAGCGTCAGCGCAAACAGGGACGCGAAAGCAATCCACAGAATGAGTATGGTGACGACGTCAGCCGCCTTCGTTCCATAGATGCGCTCAAAAAATGTGCTCACGATGAATGGGGAATTCTGCGCCTCCCGCCACGGCACGACACCCAGAATACACGCCTGCATCGCCAAATAGAGAACCGCGATCGCGATGATGGAGATGAATATCGCTCGGGGAATGTTCCGTTGCGGCTGCTCGATCTCGCCACCGAGGAAGCAGACGTTGTAGTAGCCCCAATACGTGTAAATCGTCTGTACAGTGGCGCTGCCAAGCGCCGCGAAAAACAGCCAGTTCAGTCGCCACGCGCCCGCGGGAAAATCGAACGCCAGTCGCGAATGAAAATGCGTTGCGCCCGCCGCAATCAGCCAAACGATCGTGCCGATCACTCCGACCCATAGAAGAACGGAGATCTTTCCGACCGCGCCTATGCGGCGATAGAGCAAGACGGCGAGCACGATCACCACTCCGCCCGCCACGGCCTTCTGTCCGTACGGCCCCATTTTGTGAAGGTAAGTGAAGTACTCCGCAAAGCCGATTGATCCTGACGCCATCACCAGCGGCGCCTGAAAAATCGTTTGCCAGATCACGAGAAAAGAGAGCAGCCGTCCCCAGCGCATCGGCCCATAACATTCGCGGAGATAGACGTAACTCCCGCCGGCTTCCGGCATCGCCGCGCCAAGCTCCGCCCAGATGCAACCATCCACGAGCGCCAGAATCGCGCCTACCGCCCACGCCAGCAGGCATTGCGGGCCGCCCATGCTCTTGATCACCAGCGGAATCACGATGAACGGCCCGATGCCCACCATGTCGATCATGTTGAGCGCCGTAGCTTCTCGCAGGCCGAGAGAGCGGTCGAGCTTTGTGGGCATGTTCATGCGCGCGGAAGCGGCCAAAGGATAGCAAACATTGCGCCGCGCCCGCGACAAACTTCCGGCGGACTGCGCTACACTCTCGATGCCATGGTGACGCTCGGAGTCAGCATCACAGCAGCGACGGTCGCAGTACTCGCAGTCGAATTCTTTCGCCACCGGCGCAACGGGTTTCCTTTGGCAGGCTGGCTGGGCCTCGCAGTCCTCGCTTGTGCGGAATGGCTCATGTTTCGCGGCGTCGAGCCTGTCGCCACATATTTCACGCCCATCGCCTGGTCGGCGTACCTGCTCATTGTTGACTCTGCTGTCTTTGGCGTCACCGGCCGCTCGCGCATGCGCAACGCCCCGCGCGATTTCTTCCAGATGGCCGGTCTGTCCGTTCCGCTCTGGCTGATTTTCGAGGCCTACAATTTGCGGTTGCACAACTGGGATTACGTCGGCGTGCCGTCTTCGCTTTTCTGGGGATTGGTCGGCTATTGCTGGTCGTTCGCGACAATCACCCCCGCGATTCTCGAAACGGGCGAGCTGATTGAGTCATTCGGCTGGTTCAAACGTCGTGCCGACAGCCGGATTTCATCCGGCGCAGTTCGTGGCATGATGACGATTGGCGTAGCATGTGTGGTCCTGCCCCTTGCGTTTCCGCCTCGCATGGGCGCGTATCTTTTCGGGCTCGTCTGGATCGGCTTCTACCTGCTTCTCGATCCCCTGAATTTTCGGCTGGGGCTGCCTTCACTCCTCGGAGACATTTCCTATGGCCGGCTGAGCCGGATTTATTCGTTGCTCGCCTCAGGATGGATTTGCGGCTGGCTCTGGGAATTCTGGAACTACTGGGCGGCGGCGAAATGGCATTACATTTTTCCGATTTTCCAGCATCACAAAATCTTTGAAATGCCTGCGCCCGGATACCTCGGCTTCTTGCCTTTCGCGCTGGAATGTTTCGCCATGTATGTGACCGCCGCCTGGCTCATCGGCTGGATTCCCCGCTCGCACGACCCGCGCATCATGGAATAACGACAGTGATCAATTTTTTGAACGCCGCTGCGATGATCTCCAATCAACTTGTGGCAAAAATTTGATTCAGCGATTCGGTTGATCAGCAGCGGGCGGATTCTTCCTGTTCGAAGGCATGATACGAGGAGCGCACCAGCGGCCCGGATTCGACGTGCTTGAAACCCATGGCTTCGCCGGCGCGCCTGAACTCGGCGAATTCATCCGGATGGACGAAGCGCGCGACGGGCAAATGCTCGCGCGTCGGCTGCAAGTATTGACCGAGCGTCAGAATGTCCACACCTTGCTGCGCGATATCCTCCATCGCTGCAAGGACTTCCTCGCGCTCCTCACCCAGACCCAGCATCATCCCTGTCTTCGTCGGAAGGGGCGCCTCAGTCCCTGACGTCATCTCTTTGGCGCGCCGGAGCAGCTCGAGCGAGCGCTCGTACACTGCGCCCTTGCGCACGCGCCGGTACAGCCGCGGCACCGTCTCCATGTTGTGGTTCAGCACTTCGGGCCGTGCATTCATCACGGTCGCGAGGGCGTTCCAGTCGCCGCGGAAGTCGGGAATCAGCACTTCAACCTTGCACCCGGGAACTCGCGCGCGGATTTCGCGAATCGTTCGCGCGAAAATTGCCGCGCCCCCGTCCGGTCGGTCGTCGCGATTCACCGAAGTCACCACGGCGTAACGCAGCCCCATCTTCGCCGCCGCTTCCGCCACCCGCGCGGGTTCCTCCTCATCCGGCGGGCCAATCGGTTTGCCGGAGGGCACGGCGCAGAAACCGCAGGCGCGCGTGCAAATGTTGCCTAGGATCATGAATGTCGCCGTGCGGTGGTTCCAGCATTCGCCCATATTCGGGCAGCGCGCGCTTTCGCACACCGTGTGCAGGTCCAGCGTTCGCATGATGCGCTTCAGGTCCTGATAATTCTCGCCGCCGAAGAATTTCACGCGAAGCCATTGCGGCCGCGGATGCGCCGCGGGATCGAGCGGCAGTGGCACGGAAGAATTAGGCAGTATATTGAACGGTGTCGCCATGCGAATCAGCTACCATTGCCCATTCTACGCAGACGTTGCACCTGAAACAAGTTTGCTAGCAAGAGCGGTCACTGCCTCATTTTGCGTTGGCCCGATATTCCAATTGACCGTATCCGGACAGCAACAATGAATCGACTGTTTCGTTGTAACTTTACAACACTCATGTGAAAATGTCTGCTGAAATCGGCTTCAAGAGAAAGAAAATAAAATACTTACTCAGTTGCAATTAGGTCTCCAAAATGCACCAGAAACAGCCCTCGGCCGATGGCTTCCCAGCTGACAATCAGGCAGTCTGTACAAATCGAAGGCATCGGCCTGCATACCGCCGTACGCTCTCATCTCCGGCTCGTACCGGCGCCTGCCGACACTGGCATTGTCTTCCGCCGCACGGATCTCGACAACTTTGAAATCGAAGCGCACGGCCGCAATGTCGCGCGCGTCAGCTACGCCACCAGTTTGATGAAGAGCGGCGTATTGCTCTCCACCACCGAGCATCTGCTAGCCGCGCTGTATTCCTGCGGAATCGACAACGTTTACGTTGAAATCGACGCCCTTGAATTGCCTATCCTCGATGGCTCGGCGCAGCCTTTCATGGACTTGATCGACCGCGCCGGCACTCGCCAGCTTCGCCGGCGGCGCCGCTATCTGAAAGTCCTGAAGCCGCTGGAAATCTCTGAAGGGGATCGCCGCCTGGGCATCTATCCCGCCGACGAATTTCGCGTGCGTTGCTTCGTGGATTTCCGCCACCCGCTCATCGGTCGCCAGGAAACTGAAATTGTAGTCAGCCGCGAGGCTTTCCGCCGCGAACTTTCCTCCGCGCGCACCTTCTGCTTCACCGAAGACATCGAAAAGCTCCGCGCCATGGGCTTAATTCGCGGCGGCTCGCTTGAAAACGCCATCGTGCTCACGCCCGATGGTTTGCTCGAAGGCAGCCTCCGCTTCCCGAACGAATTCAGCCGCCACAAGGCCCTCGACCTCATCGGCGACCTTGCGCTCCTCGGGCGTCCGCTTCAAGCGCTCGTAGTCGCGCGCAAAGCCGGCCACGCCTTGCACACGCGTCTCGTCTCTCAGTTCCTTGCCGATAAGTCGCTTTGGATCGAAACTACTGGTGTCGAGGCCGCTGTCAGTACGTCTCCTCAGCCGGCTCTTTCTGCGGTTCACGCGGACTAGCCAACCAAATGCAACTCGCAAGAAATTTCGTTACCTATCGAACGGGTGCGCTATTCTCATCCGCAGGTCCGTCTTCCTGCCATCGGATCAATCCGCTTTGATCGACAAAAAAGTGTCGCACGCCGCTCGCGCCGGGATTGACTGGATCGGCGTTGCAGTGAAACAGATCGAGCTCGCCGTCTCCCCGGCTGCTCGTTCCCTGACAATGGAAGAAGTAGCCGTACTCCTGTCCTGAAGCGATTCTGGCTTCGACCAGTCCCGCCGCATCCGCATTCGAAGCTCCGCCACCCGGCGGCGGGCCGAGTGTTACCAGGTCCTTGGGGAATCCGCGGTGGTAAGTAGCGTCGTAATCGATGGCTGCGGTCATCACATCATGCAGCGAACGAACCGTCATGGCTTCATTGGCCGCCATCCTCGCGCGCAGCAGATTGGGAATCGCGATAGCGGCAATGATCAGAATGAAAGGAATAAAAACGACGCTGAGGTAGCCGAGGATTAATCCCGTCAGCGCCATGCCGTCACCTTGCAGCCGGCCGCCGCTCTTTCGGATGTCCGATTTCGCCAGATGCCCGAAGACAATCGCCGGAATCCCCGTCAGAAACCCCAGAATGAAAACGCAGATCCCCAGAACCATGCTTGCGACCGCTTTGCCACTCGTCTGCGGCTGCACGACCGTGCCAGAAGCTGGAGCCGGGACGTTCGCGGCCCCATGCACCTCAGTGCCGCACAACGCACAGAACCGGCTCATCTCCGGGACAGCAGCGCCGCACTTCGAGCAGAAAGTCATAGAAGGCCTCCAAGGCAAGCGATGGAAACTTGCAACCTGCCGATATGCTTGCGTTTCGTCGCCGCCAAGTCAATTGCGGCGTCTGATTGCCAAACCGAATAAGTAAAGGGACAATAGCAGGGCCATGGCCGCGAATGATCTCATCGTCGTCATACTAGCTGCGGGCAAAGGCACGCGTCTGAAGTCCGACCATGCCAAGGTTCTTCATCGCGTTGGCGGGCGGACCCTCGTCGAACATGTCGTTCGCTCCTGCCAGCCGCTTGGCGCAAAAATCCTCATCGTCATCGGACACCAAGGCGAAGACGTCCGCGATGCCGTGACTTCTCTGGGCGCTTCCACGGTCCTTCAGCGCCCGCAAAACGGCACGGGTCACGCCATGCTGATCGCTCGGGAAGCGATTGGCGCCGAAGCGAAGACCGCCATTGTGCTGCCGGGCGATGCGCCATTGATTCGAACGGAAACTCTCCAAGTGCTTCTGGAGACTCACCGCTCAGGCCGCGCCGCGGCAACGATTCTCACCGCGCAGCTCTCCGACCTCTCCGGCTACGGCCGCGTCATCCGCAATCCTGACGGTACCGTCGTCGCTATCGTGGAAGAAAAGGCCGCCAGCGCTGCCGAACGCGAAATTCGCGAAGTGAACTCCAGCATCTACTGCTTCGCGCTCGAAAAGCTCTGGCCGTGCCTCACGCAAGTCCGTCCGGAAAACGTCCACCGTGAGACCTATCTCACGGATGCCATCGCGCTCCTCAACGAAAAAGGTGAACGCGTCCTGGCCGTCGAAGCATCGGATGCCAAGGAAATTCTCGGCTGCAACACACGCGCCGAGCTTGCTGATGTGGATCGCACATTCCGCGCGCGAAAGGCCGCCGAGTTGATGGCTTCGGGCGTCACGATCTATCTTCCGGAAACCGTCCTGATTGATCCCGACGTGGAAATTGCTCGTGATTCCATCATCGAACCCGGCGTCCAGCTTTTGGGGAAGACTCGCGTGTCTTCCGGCGTGACGCTCCAGACAGGCGCCGTCGTCCTCGATTCCGACGTGGACGAGAATGCGATGATTCGCCAGCATTCCGTGATTTATCGCAGCCATATCGGCGCGGGTGCAAACGTCGGCCCTTTCGCCCATCTTCGCGAAGGCGCTGAGCTCCGCCCGGGCGCGCGCGTCGGCAATTTCGTAGAAGTGAAGAAAAGCGTGCTCGGCGAAGGCGTCAAGGCCATGCACTTGACCTATCTCGGCGATGCCACGATTGGCCGCGACTCCAACATCGGCGCGGGCACAATTACCTGCAATTACGACGGCGTGAAGAAAAATCCCACGCGCATCGGCGAACGGGTCTTCGTTGGCAGCGACACGGCGCTCGTCGCGCCCATCAACGTCGGCGACGGTGCTTACATCGCCGCGGGCTCGACAGTCACCGAAGATATTCCCGCAGACGCCTTGGCTATCGCCCGCGGACGCCACGTGAACAAACCCGGCTGGGCTGCCGAGCGCCGCAAGAAAATGGCCGCGGCATCTGGCGCCCAGGCCCATGCCTCTTCTGCTGGCGCTGCGAATGGCCCGATTCACGCAAAATCTGGAGCGCGAAAACCGTCCGTGAAAGCTGCGCCACGCAAGAAGTCGCGACGTTCCTGAGCGCCCGGCCAAATTCCTTCAGAAATAGTCGCCACGACCTTCTCTCGCTGCTGTGTTAGAATGGTTTTGGGAGATTCCTCACGATGAAATTCGGCGTCGTAGTGTTTCCCGGCTCCAATTGCGACGACGACGCGTATCACGCCGTCGGCGCCGTCCTCGGCCAGCCTGTTGAATTCCTCTGGCATCGCTCCGAACAGATTCCCGGCTGCGATGCGATCCTTATTCCGGGCGGCTTCGCCTTCGGTGACTATCTCCGCACAGGCGCGATCGCACGTTTTTCGCCCGTGATGCGCTCCGTTGAGCGTTTCGCCCGCCGCGGCGGCCTGGTTCTCGGCATCTGCAACGGATTTCAGATTCTCCTCGAAGCAGGCTTGCTCCCAGGAGCGATGCTTCGCAATCGAGGCCTGCGCTTCATTTGCCGTCATGTGAACATCCGAGTGGAGACGACGGATACCCCGTTCACCTGTGCTGCGGCCGCCGGACAAGTGCTGAAAGTTCCTATCGCGCACATGGAAGGCAATTATTTCTGCGACGCCAGCACGCTTGCCGATCTCGAGCGCAATGACCAGATCGTCTTCCGCTATACGACTGCTGATGGCCGTCTCGACGATGCTGCGAACCCCAATGGCTCGCTCGCCGCGATCGCTGGCATTTGCAGCCGCGAGCGCAACGTGATGGGCTTGATGCCGCATCCCGAGCGCGCCGTCGAATCGCCGCTCGGCTCCGCCGACGGCTTGGTCGTTTTCCGTTCCATGGTTGATTTCCTCAATCGTTCCGCGCGCCGGGAATCCGAGGTGAAGGCCTCGGTACCGGCCTAGCGTGGTGCATTCCTCAAGGGGGATTTCGTGAATCGCTTTTTTTGCCTTCCCGCTATTGTTGTCTGGCTTTGCCTGCCGGCACTCGCGGCAAGTGCCAGCGCGCAAGCTGCCATCAGTCCTTCGTTTCCAAATTGGACCGCGCTTGATAAAGAAGCGATCCAGAAACTCTCCGCCTACATTCAGGTGGACACCACCGATCCTCCGGGCAACGAAATCCGCGGCGCCGATTGGTACGCGAAGATTTTCAAGGCCGAAGGCATTCCGTACGAGATCGCCCAATCCGCGCCCGGCCGCGGCAATATCGTGGCGCGGCTGAAAGGCTCCGGCTCCGAACCAGCGCTCATACTGCTCAACCACATGGACGTCGTCCCCGTCAGCCGCGAATACTGGCGAGTCGCGCCATTCTCCGGCGTCATTCAGGACAATTATCTCTGGGGCCGCGGCTCGCTCGATATGAAGTCTCTCGGTATCGTCCAGCTCCTTTCGTTTCTCGAGCTGCATCGCCTGCATGTGCCTCTTCGCCGCGACGTGATTTTCCTCGGCACAGCTGACGAAGAGGCTGGCGGAGATTTCGGCGCTGGCTGGGTCGTCAAGAATCGCCCGGACTGGATCCGTGGCGCGAGTTTCATGCTCACGGAAGGCGCGGGCTCGCTCGCCGACGCTTCCGGCAAGCCCGTCTTTTTCGGCATCGGTCCAACGGAGAAAACCCCGGCGTGGCTCAAACTCACCGCGACGGGCCGCTCCGGCCACGCCTCGATTCCCATTCCCGACTCCGCGCCAAATCATCTGGTCGCCGCGCTCGAGCGCATTCGCCAGTATCGTCCGCCTCTTGAGCTGACGCCGCCCATCGAAGCCATGATGCGCACGCACGCTCCTTACGAATCCGAGCCGTGGCGCTCCCGCCTCGCCGACATCAAATCCTTTCTCTCGCAATCCGACGCTTACGATCTTCTCCGCCAGCGCCCCGATCTCCTCGCCCGCCTCACAAACACCATTTCCATCACCGGCCTTGAGGGCTCCAAGAAGGTCAACATCATTCCGCCCGATGCCAGCGCCGAACTCGATTGCCGCCTCCTCCCGGGCTGGACCATCGACCGCTGGGTCGCGCAAATCAAATCCATCATCAACGATCCGGCAATTCGCGTGAGCGTGATTTTGAATTTTCCCCCGGCCGTCTCGCCCACGGACACGCCGCTCTACGCCTCGATCGAAAAAGCGGTGCACCAGCTGGATCCGGGCTCGGGCGTCGTGCAATCCGTTGACGCCGGCTTCACGGATTCTCATTTCTTCCGCGACGACAAAATCACGAGCTACGGCTTCGAGCCTTTCGCCATCACGCGCGACGACGATGAGCGCGTCCACGGCAACAACGAACGCATTCCGCTCAAGAATTACACCGACGGCCTCCGGCTCTACTGGGACGTCGTTGACGATTTTGTTCGCAAGAAGTAGAGACATTCCATGCTCGACACGGAAATAAAAATCACCGCCGAAGTTGCCGCCGAGCACGGCCTCACCGCCGGGGAATTCGCCCGCGTCCAGAAAATCCTCGGGCGCGATCCCTCCATCACCGAACTCGGCATTTTCAGCGTGATGTGGAGCGAGCACTGCTCCTACAAATCGAGCAAAGTTCACCTGAAGCGCCTGCCGACCTCCGGCACGCGCGTCGTCCAGGGCCCGGGCGAAAATGCCGGCGTCGTGGACATTGGTGACGGCCTCGTCGCCGTCTTCAAGATCGAATCGCACAATCACCCCAGCTTCGTCGAACCGTTTCAGGGCGCGGCGACGGGCGTCGGCGGCATCCTCCGCGACATTTTCACCATGGGCGCGCGCCCGATCGCCGTTTTCGATTCCCTCCGCTTCGGCCCGCTGGCGCCCGGCGCTGGCGTCACGCCCGAAGAAGCTGCGCGCAATCGCCGCATCCTCGACGGCGTCATCAGCGGCATCGCGTTTTACGGCAATTGTTTCGGCGTCCCCACCGTCGGCGGCGAAATCGGCTTCGAACCGTGCTATTCAAATAATCCGCTCGTCAACGCGCTCGCCCTCGGCATCTGCCGCCGCGAAGAATTGTTTTTCGCGCGCGCTCGCGGCGCGGGCAATCCGGTGATTTACGTCGGCGCGAAGACCGGCCGCGACGGCATTCACGGCGCCTCGCTTCTCGCCTCCGCAGAATTCAGCGAGCAGTCGCAGCAGAAACGCCCCAACGTCCAGGTCGGCGATCCCTTCATGGAAAAATTGCTCCTCGAAGCCTGCCTCGAAGCGATGCGCACCGGCGCCGTCGTTGCGATTCAGGACATGGGCGCCGCCGGCCTCACGAGTTCCTCGTGCGAAATGGCTTCCCGCGGTGGCACGGGCATCGAAATCGAACTCGCGCGCGTCCCGCAGCGCGAAACGGGCATGACTCCTTACGAAATCATGCTCAGCGAATCGCAGGAGCGCATGTTGCTCGTCGCCGAGCGCGGCCGCGAGCGCGAAGTCTTCGAAGTTTTCAGCAAATGGGGCCTCGACGCCATGGAAATCGGTCGCGTCACCGATGGCGGCATGTTGCGCGTCCTCGAACATGGCCGCGTCGTCGCCGAAATTCCCGCACACGCCATCGCTGAGGAAGGCCCGCGCTACAGCCGCCCCGTCGCTCCGCCGAAATCGCCGGAATCTTGCGGGCCGCTCACCGAATTCGCGCCGGCCAGCGCGGACCTGAATGAAAATTTCCGCCACCTGCTCGCGTCGCCGGCCATAGCTTCGAAGCGCTGGATCTTCGAACAATACGACCACATGGTCCGCACCAACACGCGCGTCTTCCCTGGCTCGGGCGATGCAGCGGTGTTGCGCATCAAGGAAACTAGGCGCGCAATCGCTCTCTCCACCGACGGCAATGGCCGCTGGTGCCAGCTTTCACCGCGTCTTGGCGCGATGCACGCGGTCGCCGAAGCCGCGCGCAACGTCGCCTGCTCCGGCGCGCGCCCCGCTGCTGCCACGAATTGCCTCAATTTCGGCAATCCCGAAAAACCCGAAATCATGGGCCAGTTCAGCGAGGCGATTGACGGCATCGCCGAGGCCTGCCGCGCTCTCGACGTGCCCATCACGGGCGGCAACGTCAGCTTCTATAACGAAACTCTCGGCCGCGCGATTTGTCCCACGCCTGTCCTCGGCGTCCTTGGCATACTCGAAGATGCCGATTGCGCTCTCGGCATGGGATTTCGCAGCGAACGCGATGCGATTGTCTTGCTCGAAGGTGCCGCAGCCGGGCAAAGCGATCCTGAAGCCCAGCGCCGCGAATTTTCATCTTCCGAATACGCGAAAACTATCCGCGGCATCTCCGCTGGTGCTCCTCCGGCCATTTCCCTCGTTGCTGAACGCGCTCTAATCGACTGCCTTGTCACCCTCGCCGCCGAGCGCGCTATCGAATCTGCGCATGACTTGAGCGACGGCGGTCTTGGCGTCGCCCTCGCCGAATGTTGTTGCGCGTCAGACCGCCTCTCCGCCGAAGTCACCATCGAATCCGAAGTCCCCGCCGAATTCGCTCTCTTTGGCGAAACCGGGGCCCGCGCTGTCGTCAGCACCCGTCCTGCTTCGCTTGCCCGCGTGCTGCAAATTGCGGCACAATATACGGTGAACGCGCATCACATCGGCGCGGTCACTCGCGGAGAATTCAGCATCCAAATGAACGGCCAGTCTCGGATTCGCGGTGCGGTGGACTCCCTTCGCCGTATCTGGGCCAGCGCTCTCGAATCGGCGGTCAAAAACGGATGATTCGCAGCCCCCAACCCGGCGACGACCACTTCCACGACGAGTGTGGCGTCTTCGCCGTCTTTGGCCACGAAGAAGCCGCCAAACTCACCTACCTCGGCCTTTATGCCTTGCAGCACCGTGGTCAGGAATCCGCTGGCATCGTTGCTACCGACGGCACGAGCTTGCGCGTCGAAAAAGGCATGGGCCTGGTGCAGGACATTTTCACGCCCAACGTCATCGCCCGCCTCTCGGGCGCCGCGGCCATCGGCCACACGCGCTATTCCACCGCCGGCGACACGTCGCTCGCCAACGCGCAGCCTCTCGTCAGCGATTGCAACAAAGGCAAGCTCGCCCTCGCGCACAATGGCAATCTGACCAACGCGCTCGAGCTGCGCCGCTCGCTCGAACACAAAGGCTCCATCTTCCAGACCACCAGCGACACGGAAGTGATCGTCCACCTTGTCGCGCGCAGCAAAATCGGCAATCTCGCCGGCGCGATCGCCGACGCACTCAATCAGGTCGAAGGCGCGTATTCGCTCCTGATTCTTACCCGCGACGAAGTTTTCGCCATCCGCGACCCGCGCGGCTTCCGTCCGCTCATCCTGGGCAGGCGCGACAACGCATTCGTTGTGGCGTCAGAGAGCTGTGCGTTCGATCTGATCGGCGCGGAGTACGAACGAGAAATCGAGCCCGGCGAAATGTTGCGTATCTCGAAAAGCGGCGTCGAATCCATTCGCTTCGCCCCCGAAAAACCGCATCAGTATTGCATTTTCGAGCACGTCTATTTTTCGCGGCCCGACAGCATCGTCTTCGGCCGTCCCGTGAATCGTTCGCGCGAGCGCCTTGGCCGCCTCCTCGCCCGCGAACATCCCGCCGTCGCGGACATGGTCGTGCCCGTGCCCGACTCCGGCGTTCCCGCCGCGATCGGCTACGCCAGCGAATCCGGCCTGCCTTTCCGCATGGGGCTGATCCGCAATCATTACGTCGGCCGCACGTTCATCGAGCCAGAGCAGTCTATCCGCGATTTCGGCGTTCGCCTCAAGCTCAATCCCGTGCGCCGCCTGCTCGAGGGCAAGCGCGTCGCCCTCGTGGACGATTCCATCGTTCGCGGCACCACCAGCCGCAAGATCGTCCGCATGGTGCGCGACGCCGGCGCCGCCGAAGTCCACGTGCGCATCAGCTGCCCTCCGACGATTTCCCCCTGCCATTACGGCGTGGATACGCCGACGAAGCTCGAGCTCATCGCCGCGCGCAATTCCATCGAGCAAATCCGCGAATTCATCGGCGCCGATTCTCTTGGCTATCTGTCCCTGGAAAATTTGCGCGCCGCCGTCGAGGATGGCCAGGGAAAATTCTGCACATCCTGCTACACTGGTGTTTACCCGACTGAACTCGTGCAGTTGGAAGTGGAGGCTCACCGTGTCTGTTGACAAATCGAAAAAGGAGAAAGGCAAAGCGAAGCCTCAGACCACGCTGACTCCGGGTCAAAAACTCAGTCGCGAGCTTCTTTCCTGGTTCTGGGTGATCCTCGCCTTCATTTTCATCGAAGGAACGCTCGTCCAGGCCCGCGTCATCCCCAGCGGCTCGATGGAAAACACCATCCTCATCGGCGATCATCTCATGGTCAGCCGTTTCGGCTACGATGCCGGCATTCCGTTCACCGACGATCAAATCGCCCTCTGGCGCAATCCGAAGCGCCAGCAGGTGGTCGTCTTTTCCGCGCCGCCGGGCGAAGGCTCGAACCAGGACCTGATCAAGCGCGTCATTGGCATTCCGGGCGACATGATTCAGATCCGCCAGGGCGTCGTCTACGTGAATGGCCAGCGCCTGCACGAACCTTACATCCTGCGCGATCCCGACGACGGCAATTCCAATTCATTCGTCGAAAATTTCCCGCCGGATGGCAATGAACTGTTCGACGGCCGGCTGAATCAGAACTGGGCTGCGACGCTGCCGCGCTATATCGTCAATGGCCAGCTTCACGTTCCGCCGGAGCATTATTTTGTCATGGGTGATAACCGCGGCGATTCTTACGATAGCCGCTACTGGGGTTTTGTCCCGCGCAAGAACATCATCGGTACTCCTCTCTTCATCTACATGTCCATTGACGCGCCAGAGCAAGTCTGGGAGCCGGGACACATCGGCGAACGCCTGGGAACGTATCTCAGCATTTTGATCCATCCGGGCGAGATGCGCTGGAAGCGCTTGTTCCGGACATTTTGAAACGAAACTCTTCCGCAGGAAGCAGGGTAGACTGCATGCGTTACGCGGACGCCGGGGTGGATATTTCCCGCGCCGATCAGGCCAAGCAGCGCATCCGGCATCTCGCCGGACGCACCTTCACTCGCGCCGTTCTCGCGCCCATCGGCGGCTTTGGCGCGCTCTACCAGCTCGATCGCAAGCGTTGGCGTGAACCCATCCTCGTCTCCAGCGCCGATGGCGTCGGCACGAAACTCAAAGTCGCCGTCGCCGCCGGCAGCCATTCCAGCGTCGGCGCCGACATCGTCAATCATTGCGTCAACGACATTCTCACGCAGGGCGCCGAACCCCTTTTCTTCCTCGACTATCTCGCCATGGGCCGCATCGATCCCCTCGTCGTCGAACAAATCATCGAAGGCATGAGCCGCGCCGCCAAGCAGGCCGGCTGCGCTCTCATCGGAGGCGAAACGGCCGAAATGCCCGGCATGTACGCCGAAGGCGAATACGATCTCGCCGGCTTCATCGTCGGCGCCGTCGAACGCAGCAAGCAATGCGACCCGCATCGCGTCCGCCCGGGCGACGCGCTTCTCGCTCTCCCTTCGAGCGGCCTCCACACTAACGGCTATTCTCTTGCTCGAAAGCTCGTCTTCGAAATCGCCCGTCTCAAGCCCGATACTTACGTCGCTGAAATCGGCAACAAAATCGCCGCCGAACTCTTGAAACCTCATCGCTGTTACTGGCCCGCGCTGCGCAACGTTGTCGCCCGCTGCTGGCTCACGGGCATGGCCCACATCACCGGCAGCGGCATCCCGGGCAATCTCCCGCGCGTTCTCCCGCGCAACGTCCATGCCGTCATCGAACTCGGCTCCTGGCCCGTCCTTCCGATCTTCCGCTATCTCGCCAAGCTCGGCGCCATTCCCACGGACGAGCTCCTGAAGACTTTCAACCTCGGCGTCGGCATGATCCTCATCGTCCCGCCGAAGAATCTCAAAAAAGTCGAAGTCGAACTCAAGCGCCGCCGCGAGCATTTCTATCGCATCGGCCGCATCGAAGCCGCCCCCGCCGGCGCCCCTCGCGTCAATTTCACCGGCGCCCTCAAAATTTGACGTGCTGCGAGCTGAACGCTTAGGATGCTCTGGGAACCAGCAGAGTCTCGTCACTGCGATGGGAAAAGTTCCAGTAGCGGGAGAAGTCGCACCAGAATTCGAACAACCGGATTCTGATGGCGCGCTGCGGCGCCTGTCCGATTTAGTCGGCGGTCCGCTGGTCCTTCTTTTCTATCGAGGCCATTGGTGACCCTTCTGCCTCCGCCAGTTGGCGGACTACCGCGATCACTATCAGGAAATCCGCGCTGCTGGCGCAAATTTGGTCGCGGTTTCGGTTGATCCTGCCGAAAAATCTGAAACCGTGCGGCGCGTACTCCGATTGCCGTTCACCATATTGTGCGACACATCTCGCCGCGTAGTTCAGGAGTGGGGCATCTATAACGCCCGCGAAAAGGGCGGCATCTCCAAACCTGCCGTGTTCATGATCGATCCGGGGTGCATTGTGCGCTTCGCATCGGTGGACACGGTGGCCTCCCGCGTCCCTGCATCGGAAATCGCTGCGTTTCTGCTGCGCACGCGTAGAGATGCGCCTGTCCGTAAGTTCAAATTCCCGTCTCTCGGTGACTTTTTCACTGCTATCTGCAATTCCATTCGCTTCGGCACTAAGTCCCCGCGCTCGATGTGAGGCGTTTTGCCGCTCGCGCGAATTGTGCTAATTTCGCTGAGTCATGAAAAAGCGCATCGGCGTACTTCTCTCCGGCCGCGGCTCGAATTTCGAGGCGCTTGCGGAGAGCGTCCGCGCGGGCCGCATCCCCAACGCGGAAATCGCCATCGTCATCAGCCATCGCGAAGGCGCCCCGGGCATCGAGCGCGCCCGTGCGCGCGGCATCCCCGCCGAAGTTATCCCCTCGAAAGGCCTCGAGCGCGACGCCTACGATCGCCAGGTCGTCGCCGCGCTTCAGGCGAAGCATGTTGACCTCGTCTGCCTCGCCGGCTACATGCGCCTTCTTTCGCCGTATTTCATCGAGGCCTTTCGCGGCCGCATCTTGAATATCCATCCGTCTCTCTTGCCCGCGTTCCCCGGCCTCGAGGCCCAGCGCCAGGCGCTCGAACACGGCGCGAGAATCGCCGGCTGCAGTGTGCATTTCGTGGACGAAAATCTCGACGCCGGCCCGATCGTCCTTCAGGCCGCCGTGCCTGTCCTCGACGACGATACCGAGGAATCGCTCTCCGCGCGCATCCTCGCCGAAGAACATCGCATTTACTCCGAAGCTGTGCGCATCGTTCTCGAAGGCCGCTATCGCATCGAAGGCCGCCGCGTCCTCATTCTCGCGCCCGAGCACGCCACAAAAAATCATGCCTGAAGCCCGCCGCCAATCCGTGGACGACCAGCTCGCCTATCTCCGCAAGGGCGCGGTCGAAATCATTCCCGAAGCCGAATTTCGCGCCAAACTGGAGAATTCCGCGAAGACCGGCAAGCCTCTCCGCGTCTATCTCGGCGTTGACCCCACCGCTCCCGATCTTCATCTCGGCCACACGGTCGTCATCCGCAAACTCAAGCATTTCCAGGACCTCGGCCACACCGCGATTTTCCTCATCGGCGATTTTTCCGCCATGATCGGCGATCCCACGGGCCAGTCCGAGACGCGCCCGCCGCTCTCTCGCGAGCAGGTGGACGCCAACGCGAAGACCTATCTCTCGCAAGTCTTCAAAATCCTCGATCCGCAGAAAACCGAAGTCCGCTACAACAGCGAATGGCTCGGCAAGCTCTCGAGCTACGAAATGGTCAAGCTTTGTGGGAAATATCGCCTCGCGCGCATGCTCGAACGTGAGGATTTCAGCTCGCGCCTCGACAAAAATCTCCCCATCGCAATCCACGAGCTGCTCTATCCGCTCCTCACGGCCCTCGACGCCGTCCATCTCCAGTCCGACGTCGAGCTCGGCGCCACCGAGCAGAAATTCAATCTACTCGTCCATCGCGAAATCCAGCGCGAGTACGGCCTCCCGGGCCAGGCCATCCTGACCATGCCGATTCTCGTCGGCCTCGACGGCGCGAAAAAAATGTCCAAGTCCCTTGGCAACTACGTCGGCATCACCGAATCGCCCAACGAAATGTTCGGCAAGCTGATGTCCATCTCCGACGATCTCATGTGGTCCTACTACGAGCTCGTCACCGATTTCGATGAGCGCACCATCGTCCGCCTCAAGGAAGAAGTCCGCACCGGCGTCCTCCATCCCATGGACGCTAAAATGCAGCTCGCCCACAACGTCATCGCCGGGTTCCACGGCGAAGCCGCCGCCCGCTCCGCCGCCGACGAATTTCAGCGCGTCTTCCGCAACCGTCAAGCCCCGACAGAGATGGAGGAAATTCGACTGAAGCTGGAGGGGAATGTCATCAACGTGCAGCGGGGAATTGGTCCGAACGCACGCGCAGGAACGATTACAGGAACCTTAACCACCATTCAAAAATGGTCGAGCCTCTTACACAGTCTCACGCTCGCACGATCAGTGGCAGACGCGGAACGTCTTATCAAGCAAGGCGGCTTCGAGGTCGACGGCAAATCAATCTCTGACCCTACGAGCCGACTGAATTTCACCCAGCCAGCGGCATACCTCGTCCGCGTTGGCAAAAAGAATTTCCTGCGCCTCATCGTCGAGTAACCATCCGCGTTTCCGCTTTACGTTGTCACCCCGCCTGTTTACCCCGACGCAGAGAGGGCCCTGAGCGGAGCCGAAGGGAACCCGCTCGCGCATCGCTCGCGAGCGGTGTTAGGAATCTGCTTTTGCCTGTCGTAGGGGCCGATTCTCATCGGCCCGCGCCTGACGTTCGTCAGGCGATTGGTTTTCGCCGTCTTGTTCTCCCCTTACAGTGATGGCCTTCAGCCCGGCATGCCTCGTTGAGCCGTCAAAACCAAAACTTCATTTCGATCCGTTCTTGAGAGTGAATCCAAGTCGAACATTGCGAGTCTAACTACGCATGACAGATTATAGGGCGCAGGACAACAAAGACAGCGTCACGCACGTCGAAGAAGCCTTGTTTCCTCCGCTGGCGGTTGTGGACCTGAAGGGGGAGGCAGCCTCGGTGGAACAGACCTATAAGAATTTCGTTGTACTCAACGTAAACAACCACTGTGTCCGCATGGCCGTAATGCAAGGGGAGTTCCCCTGGCACCAGCATCCGCGTTCCGATGAGTGCTTTCTGATCCTGGAGGGCGAGTTGGAAATCAATCTCGCCGGAGCCCAGACGTTTCTGCTGAAGCCGGGACAGGCCTTCACAATTCCAGCGGGCGTAGTGCATCGGACTCGCTCGCGCGTCCGCGCGGTGAATCTGTGCTTCGAGGATCGCGGCGCGTACACTGACTTGATCTTCGAAGACCTCGGAAAGAGTGAGACGAAATAGTGGCGGAATGTGGAGAAAATCGGACTTGGCATTGAACTGCCCAGGGCTATGGAGCGAAGGCTCACACAGGCCCGGTTGAATTTGAAAGGAGGAGCGCGTGTTCGCAATCAGCCAATCGGAACTGCCCTTTGTGGGCATGTCATACGAATTCGTCGGAAAGGAACACGGCGGAGTCGCCGTTTCATTTTTCCTCGTTGTGGCGAAGCCGGGCCAAAGCACACCGCTGCATAAGCACGACTATGATGAAATCGTTTATGTCATAGAGGGACAGTCGGCCTGGATGGTCGGCGACCAGGAACGGCAGGCGAAGGCCGGGGATGTGCTCGTGGTTCGTGCCGGTGAACCGCACAAATTTGTGAACGCGGGTCATGGGGAACTGCGGCAGATCGACATTCATTTGAACTCGACCTTCGAGACGATCTGGCTGGAAAGCTGATCACGGAGTTGTGGACGTGTCAGAACAGCATAACGCCGCTCGCGTTCCGTTCTTTCTGGTGGACGTGTTCGCGGACCAGCCTCTTGAAGGAAATCCTCTGGCAATTGTGGCGGATGCTGACGAAATCGGGGTTGAAATGATGCGGAGCATCGCCCGCGAGTTCAATCAGTCCGAGACCACATTTCTGCTGCAGCCGACGCAAAAGGGCGCGAATTGGCGACTGCGATCGTTCACGCCTTCCGGGGCAGAGGTATTCGGAGCAGGGCACAACGCTCTGGGTGCCTGGTGGTGGCTCGCCGCGAGTGGAAGACTTGGCGCCGTGCCGCAGAGAACATATCACCAACAGATTGGAGACCAAATTCTTGCGGTGGAGGTCAGCTTTCAGCGGGAGGGGGCCATCCGCATCGCGATGGATCATCAGCTGCCGGAATTCGGTCGAGCATATTCGGATTTAGAGGCGCTCGCGGCTGCACTGGGGGTTCGCCGCGATGACCTCGCGGATGGGCCGCCCCCGCAAGTCGTTTCTACTGGAGCTCCACACCTCCTTGTGCCGATCCGTACGGCAGACGGTCTTGATCGTCTTCGACTGGATGCATCGCGCCTCTTGCCGATTCTGAGTCAAGTACGGGCTCAGGGTTGCTACTGTTTTTTTGTTGGGCCTCCCTGCTCGTGCGCTGTTGCACGAACCCGATTTTTCAATCCCACAGTCGGGATTTGGGAGGATCCGGCGACAGGCAGCGCGGCGGTCCCCCTGGCATGTTGCTTACGCAAGGACGGGGTGATACGCGAAGACGGAGAATATGCTATTGAACAAGGGCACGCTATGGGCCGGCCCAGTCGAATCACCGTTCTTGTTAGTCGGCACCGCGTGGCCGTGATCGGCACTGCTGCCCTTTCGGCCGAAGGGCAACTGTTCCTGGGCGCATCGTGATCACACCTCAGCGCGCAAGTTCTCCCGTTGCCACGGGCCTCCGTGCTGCCCTCTGCACTCCCAAAATCACCTCAAAATCTTCTTGACAAATGGTTTAGTTTGTGGATAATATCCTACATGAATACTAGGCAACAGCTCGCCATCCCAACCGCTCCCGCTCGAGGCCCCCGGTGGAGTTTAGCCGCCGCCTGACCTCTCACTCCTGCCACTTCCCGGCATCCTGCACCCCAACCCACCTCAAATATGAGATTTTCAATCGCAAATGGAATGCACAGTCGCAAAATGCTAAGTGTCACGATTTCAACAACATAACTTTTTCTGATCGCAAATGGATTTCATATCTTTCGCCTTACCTTTCGCCCCTCCCTATGAAATTCTGTATCCCTGTCCGTCAGCCTCTACCCGTGCTCGACAAGCCTCTTCAGCCTCGCCAAATCCCCTCGGTCCCGCCTCGCTACCGCGTGCCGCATGACCAGCCAGTCAAAAAATTTCTCGAGTTGTCCCGGCATCTCGTACCGGTCTTGCATCCTCACGCGCGTTCCGCTTCCGTTGGCTTCAATTTCCCACCGCTGCATCCCGCGTACCCCATACGCATCCTGGAACTGCCACTCCAGCACGCGCCCGCGCTCGAAATCCGTCACCACCGCCGTAATCGAAAGCTCTCGCGCGCGAATTTTCCCGGCCAGTCGGACCTTCTGCCCGTTACAAAACTCTGCCGCGCCTCCCTGCACTTCGAATTGCATTCCGACCTCCGCTCCGTACCACGCCCCCATCCGGTGCGGCACGAAAAATGCTCCGACAACTTCCGGAGCCGCGGCAATGTCACGGGTGAAATCGAGGTTGGCCATCAGCGCGCGGCTATATTACCCGGACATCCACCCTCGAACCAATCTCAGCGCATGTCTCCAGAAGGCGCAGGCAATCCGCGCGAACCCGGGTGCATTTCGCGCGAAGCAAAGGTTAAACTGGAGACGAAAGCGGAATAAACCATGACAGCAAGATCAAGTCGTCCTCCCGGCCCGCGCGGCTGGCCCTTCGTCGGCGTCGCGCTGCAAATGCGCAAGCGCGGCCTCGACGTTTTGCGGCAGGCTGCGCGCGACTACGGCGACATCGTCCATATCCCTCTCGCCTTCGGCCAGAGCCGCGTACTCATCAGCCATCCCGATCTCATCGAGCAGGTCCTCGTTCTCGAGCACAATAAATTTCACAAGACGGCGATGGCCCGCGCCGCCACGGAAGAGCTTCTCGGCAATGGCCTCCTCAATAGCGAAGGTGAATTCTGGCGCCGTCAGCGTCGTCTCGCCCAGCCCGCGTTTCAGAAGTCACGCGTCAACGAATATGCCGCTACGATGGTCGAACACGCGCTCGCACACACGGCCAATTGGAGCGAAGGCGAGGAGCGGGAAATGGGTGAGGAGATGTCGCGGCTGGCCTGCGGAATCGCCGTGAAAACTCTTTTCGGCCTCGACGTCGGTCCGGAAGCCGACCGCGTTGGGAAGAATCTTAGCTTTCTGATGCGCTTCCAGATGGATCGCCTGCGTTCGCCCATCCGCCTGCCACAGGATTTCCCTACGCCGAAGCAGCGTCGCGCCCAGGCCGCCTTCGATTTTCTTGATGCGTATGTTTACCGCATCATCGCGGAACGCCGCGCCCGTGGCGGCGACGGCTCCGATTTGCTCTCTCTCCTGATTGCCGCGACGGATGAAGACGGCTCTCAGATGACGCCGAAACAGTTGCGCGACGAAACCATGACGCTCTTTCTCGCCGGCCATGAAACCACCGCGCTCACTCTCGCGTGGACCTGGTATCTCCTCTCCCGTAATCCCGCCGCGGAATCGCGTTTGCACGAGGAACTGGCCCGCGTTCTCGGAGATCGCGCCGCGCGTCCAGAAGATTTGGAATCGTTGCCATCTCTCGACGCTGTGATCCGCGAAGCTCTGCGCCTCTATCCGCCTGCCTACATCGTCGGACGGCTTGCCATCGAGCCATTTGAGCTCGGCGGCTATTCGTTGCCCGCGGGAACGACGGTGCTCATGTCTCAATGGATCGTGCATCGCGACTCGCGCTATTTCGACGATCCGGATTCATTTCGTCCCGAACGCTGGCTCGACGGCCTCGCCGCGCGGCTGCCCTCCCACGCCTATTTTCCGTTCGGAGGCGGCCCGCGCCGCTGCATCGGTCAGGGCTTTGCGATGATGGAAGCCGCGCTGGTCGTTGCGACGCTCGCCCGTCGCTTTCACTTCGAGCTTGCATCGTCCGAAGCGCTCGCGCCCGAGCCGCTCATCACGCTTCGGCCTCGCGGGGGCATTCACATGAAAATCTATCGCCGCGCGGAGTCCGCGCGCAGGGAGGCAGTCGCGTCATGAAAATTTACTTCACGAATTCGGGCTGCTTACCCTCGGCCCAGGGATCGTACGTCAGCGCGAATTTCACGCGCTCGGCTTCCGGAGGATGCGAGAAAAGCCAGAACCGGATGAATGGGTTGGGATCCGGGTCGGCCAGGTCCACTTCTCCCAGGATTTCAAACGAATGTGCCGCCACCTGGTTTGAGTTCGGAATCAACCCATGTGTCACTTCGAGCCCGAACTGGTCAGCTTGGTGCTCTTCGTACCGGCTGAAACCATTGATCGCAGGCGAAGCGAGGAAACCAAGTATCGCGATGCACAGAAGCAGCACGGGCAGCGAAGCCCAGTCGTCCGTGCTGCGAATGCCCCAGCGAGCGCTCCGTCGCGAGAGCGCCCAGAGCATTCCGCGAAATCCGAGGTATATGAGAATGAGACTCAACACCGCGCCGAAGAGCAGCCCTTTATAAATGTGGTTCAAGACGTAATGGCCCATCTCATGCCCGAACACGTACATCGTCTCCGGCACCGTCATTTTCTCAATGGTGGTATCCCACACCACCACGCGCTTCGACGCCCCCAGCCCAGTCACATATGCGTCGATCTCCGTTCCCTTGGCGCTCTCCTGCATCCAGAACATCCTATCCGGGGGGATATCCATCCCGGCCCTGTGCACTACTTTTTCAAGCGCCGTCACCAGCTCCGGATCTTTGGATTCGAGAGGCTCGAATTTGTTGAACATGGGATCGATCACGACTGGCGTAACGAATGTCCCGATGAACATGAAGGCGAGCACAACCAGCCAAAAATAGAGCCACCAGCGCCGCGGGCTCCAGCGCATGATCGCATAGAGTATCCACACGGCAAAAAACCCCACGATCAGAGTAATGATTTCTCCTTTCGTCCAGTCCCACATCCAGGAGCCCCAGCCCTGGATGGAGAGTCCATAACTACGGGTAAGCCAGTGGCCGTAAACGCCGGTCGGCAACTGAAGTATGCCGAGCGTGAGGAGCAGGATGGGCGAGTAAATGGCGGCTTGCAGGAATCTTCGCTTCGTAATCCTCTCCGCAAAATCGCGATACTTCGGCGCCAGCAGGCAAGCGAGCACCACCAGCAGTACAACGACGCCCCAGATGAAATCCACAAAGTACAGGATGTACTCCGCGCGCGAAAATTTCACAGCCTTATCGTAAAGAGCTGGCGGCAGCGTGTAAGCCTTTACCTCGGATTGGGATTTATCAGAGTTTGCAGAATTGGGCGCGACGGTTGGTGTTTGTTGGGCGATCGCGTCGGACGGCGGCGCAGCAGGACGGGCGGACGCAGCCATGCCACCGGCGAAGAGCAACACCGCAAGGACCGCCGACAAGCTCTGCAAGCGGGAAATCATTGGGTCCTCCTCAAAAAAGAGGCCGAGGGCGGCAATTGAAATCCGGCGCGATTATCGATTGGCTACGGAACAACTGCAAGAAGAATTCCGCCACATTGGCGGCGATTCATTCGCTTCCCGCATCAAAGTTTAATGGCAGAGCGCAGAGGTCGAAGTGGAGGCTTATTGCGAAAGATGAAATCCAGAATCGGTGAAAGCTGTAAATCCTATGTGGCGTTGATGATGGGCTTCATCGTGTGCGCGTGCGCAACTGCACAATCGCAATCGACGGCTCCACAAGCGCAACGAGAGAAGACGGCGACGAGCGCTGCCGCCTCGGCGACAAACGCGGCGCCGCCTTCCAGCGCAACTGATTTCGCAAGTCTGGAGGGAAAATCGCTGTCGTTCGATCAAATGCTCGCTGATTTGCCCCGGCGCGTCACTTCGAGAAAGGGCACGCTGGGCGATATGGTGAATCTGCTCATCATCGGCACAAAACAGCAAGTTGCGGATGCGTTCAACGCCGCGGGATGGGTGCAACCCGACCCGAACGCGGAAGACGCCGTGGTGCACGCAATCGAGGACACGATCAAACGCACGGCATACAGCCAGATGCCGATGAGCAAGCTGTGCCTGTTCGGACGTTCGCAGGATTTCGGATTTGCCGAGGGAATGCCGATTCAGATTGTCGCGGAGAGAAATCATTTCCGGCTGTGGCGCGCGCCGTGGCTGGATGCGAAAGGGCAAACGGTGTGGGCGGGCGCGGGGACACACGACATTGGCATCGAAAGGGACTCAGCCGGGCAGCTCACGCATCGGATTGACCCCAACGTGGACAATGAACGGGCCTACATACTGCAGACGCTGCAGGACGCAGGAAAAGTGGACAAGAGCGAATACCTGACGCCAAAGGATCCGGTGAAGCAAGCGCTGACCGCAACGGGCGATGTCTACCGTTCCGACGGAAGAATTCTCGTTATTTATCTGAAGTAGAGGCGCTTCGCCAGAAATCCCTCGCCAAGTTCGGGTGCGGATGGCGTTCACGGAGATGAAGAAAACGGAGGCTGTGGCAGCGGCCCCGATGGAATGAATCCCGCGGGAGTTTGAGGCGCAGGATTCATCGCGGCGTCCAGCGCGGGGAAGCGCGACGCAAAAAATCGCAGCGCGTAGGATTGAAAAAACACCAGTCCGGGCGAATACACAAAAGCGCAGGCCCAGGAAATTACGGCGATTGCAAGCGCGACCTCAATGCAGACCCCGCTGACCGTGCCAACGCTCCACGTAAGGTTCATTCGAAGAAAGATAAAATACGTCGCGATGGCGACGAGCCCGATGGGAATCAGCAGAAGAAGGAGAACGACCAGGTCGACTACACCGAAGAGTATCGCGCTCCCCATCGCCAGGACGATTTTCATCAAGACGTAGCCAGTGCAGGCGAGTCTTTCTCCGCCGAGTAACTGCTTTACGCGCCGCCAGCCGGCCCATACGCCGCAATTTTCCATCGCCATTACAGGAATCAGAAAATCGCGCGCGAACAAATCGACGACGCCAACAAGCACCAGGAAAACCGCTACTCCGAGGAAAACAAGCAGGCCCCCGGCCAGCAGCGCGCCCCAATTGGGATTCGCGCCTGAAGGAATTTTTTTGATGAACGACCACAGCGGAATGCCGATCAAGAGCAGCAGCACAACGACACACGCCAGCGCGAAACCGATATCCCAGAAGAAGTAGCGAACGCCCTGCCGCCGCCATTTGCGCCACTGGGCGCGGATCTCGCACCGGCCGCTCACCACGGCGTCGAGGAGGACAAACCGGCTCACACTTGCGAGGTACTCGGCGATACAGAACAGCGCGACCAGCAGGATGCCGCAGAGCGCGAGCCAAATCCAGTTCTGGCGCACCCAATCCGGAATCTCGCTATGCAGAGGCACGAGCGACGCAAGCAAGCGGCGATTCTGCTGCGGAAAGCGAAAATTCGGCGAGCCGCTAAATCCTCCGCTGGCAAATTCTCCGGTGAGCAGCCCAAGGACGGACATCCGCCACCACATTCCGAATTTCCAGGGCGCGAACAGCATTCGCCGCGTATCGGCAAACGCGGGCGAAACCGAATCCACCGCTGAAATCGGGCCGGGCATCGAGGGAGGCTCCTGACTCCTACTCTATGCGGGTGCTCATCCGCGAACAATGGATTTGGGAAACAGAGTTTCCATCGAAGCCGCCGTGCGAATGCGTCCGAAATTCCGTGATGAGTGAGTTCCGGCAGGTGGACAGGTGCACAATTGGGCGCGAAGTGTGCGCACGGATTGCCTCGGGCGGCGCGATGCATCTAACATAAAGGAGCAGTCCGAGGCATGAAAATGCGACCTGCGAGAATATTCCGAATAATGGCCACGGGAATGTGCGCGCTGGTAGTTTGGCCGGCGATGGCGTCCGCGGCGCCACAGCAGCTACAACAGCAGCAGTCAGCCGCGGAGGCCGCCAAAAAGGCCAAGGAACAGCAGAAGACGGCGCCCAAGGCGTCAACGGTTTGGACCAATGACTCGGTCGGCAACATCCAGGGAAACGTGAACGTCGTCGGGCAGCAAAAAGCGGCGCCGACCGCGACCGTCGCGAACGCGGAAACTGAAGCTGGAGCCCCGGCAGCCGGGACCCAAGCCGCGACCACGGCAGCCGCGTCGGCGGAGGGCCTCTCCGAACTGCAAAGCGAGCTCGACGACGCCAAGAAGGACCTGGCCAGCGCCAAGGCTGACCTGGATCTCGCGCAGCGCAAGTACGACCTCGACGCCGCGCAATATTACGGCACGCCAAATTACGCCGCTAACAAGCAGGGACAGGCGATGCTCGACGGCGAGAAATCCGCGATCGCCACGAAAAAACAGGCCGCGGACGCGGCACAGAAGAAAGTGGATGACCTCGAGAGCAAAATCAAGGCGGCGGGCGGCAAAGTGGAAGAGGCGCCAGCGAAGCCTGCGAAGCCGTCCACACCTCAGCCATAGGTCGCGAAACTGGCGTTTGCTCGTTGCGCAATCGCACCGCTACATATAGTATTTCTTTCTGATTGACACACTAGCGCCTCCGGCGCAAAATCCCATTCGATTTTCGTGCGGGGGTGGCCCGGCGGCGCGCCGGGCAATCGCGTCGCCGGGATTAACCGATCGCCGGGAATTGTCGGGGGGGGCGGGGAGGGACGCATGGTGTACATGGCGGGTCGGACCGTGCAGTGCGTCAATCCAGAATGTTCGGAACGCGGGCGATGGTTGCGGATCGAAACGGGGCCGCGGGAGAATTGCGGCAATTGCGGCTCGGCGCTGCACAACGTTCCGCCGCCGCTGGCCCCGCGGTTCCGGATGCGCCCCAGGCCGCTGGTGAGTTACCGGCCGCGAGCGCGGTAGATCGATTTCGGCGGGTGGCTTGGTGGCCGCGACGTCCTCGCAGCCGGTTGATGGGTAAGAAGTAAGAACCTCAGCGGAGAATTGTTTCACGTGAAACAAAAAGGCCCCGGGGAACCGGGGCCTTTTTGTTTAGTAGAAACTCTGCCTTTTGCTTCTAGAACGAGTAGTGCAAACCGACCTGCGTGATGCGCGGGTTGGTCAGCAGGTGTGTATAGTCGCCGAAGGTTTCAAATGTGTCCAGGGCGATTGAAGCGTTCTGCACATCGAAACGCTTCGTGTTGAACACGTTGAACATGTCCACAGTGAGCCGCAGCGAATGGTTTTCATTGAACGGCATTTTCCAAGCCTTACCGAATTCCATGTCAGTCCCAATGAAACCATCACCACGAAGAACGTTGCGTGAACCGGATTGCCCCGGCAGCGGCACACCGAAACCGTTAAACGCCGTTGCGGGATCCTTGAAGAGGTTGTAGCCGCGATGCAGGGAGGGGTCGAGCACATTGAAATGGCCTGCCGTAATCTTCTGGGGGACCATGGCCAAGCCGGTCAACTGCCAATTCGTTGGGAAGCAGAAGCACGTGCTTCCGTTGAACGGGAACTGGCTGGACCAGCGAGTGATGCCGGAAAGTTGCCATCCGCCGATTAACGCGTCGAGACCCTTCCCGACATGGCTGGCCAAAGCCGCGCCTTGTCCAAACGGGAGATTCCAGTTCCAGTTTGCGTTGATCTGATGGCGAAGGTCGAAATCGGACGGGCCGCTCAACTGATTCCCCATCCAAGGATTCACGACTTCACCGCTCAGTCCATTCCATTCACCAACACGTTCGGCGTCAGAGGCCAAATCGAAGGACGTCGAATAGGTGTAGTTGAAGTTAAACCGCAAGCCGTAGGACATCTGTTTCTGGAACGTAACCTGCATCGCATGGTAGTGAGAAAACGACTGGGAACGCCAGGCGAACAGCGAAGAGTATTGGGAATCAAACCACGTAAACGGGCCGGTGTTTGCAAAATAGAAGTTAGCCGGGTTACCGCTCGAATCGGTAGTGGTGCCCGGGATTCCAAATACATCGATGTCCTGCAAACCTGTAGTCTCGTTAAACGAGTTGCAGAAATAAGCCGCATATACGGCCGTCACGACGGAAGGAGTAGGCCCACCGCAGCCGAAACCGAAACTGGAATCGCCCGGGTTGTATTGGTCACCCGATGCCAGCGGCCGCATAAGATCATTCCAATATGCGACGGTCGGACCGATTGCAGCTGCTAGGGCTGCATCCTGGGCGGGCGTGGTGATGTTGGCGGGGTCTAGTGGGCCGTTCGGAGCCGCATTCCGAGCGACATTGGCCAAGGCGGTCGCAGCCTGATAATACGTAAATCCAGATGCTGGATCTCTCAGGTTGAGAGGCTGGGCCAAATCACTTTGAACCATTAGTCTGTGACCCAAGTGCCCGATGTATGCGACCTCGATGCTCATATGGTGAGGCAATTGGCGCCCAATCGAGAAATCGAGGGCATAAGAAAAGGGAGTCTTCAACGAACTGTCTATGCCCCAGCAAATGCAGAAGTTCCCGGCAGGAAACGTGAGCGGGAAATTGGCTGAAGGCGCGGGAGTGAAAACGGGGTTCCCTTTAGGATCAAAGATTGGCGGTCCGCTGCTGCCCGGAATATTGTTAATGGCGGAAATGAGGCCTTGGCCGGAGATTGGCTGCCAGCGAGGCGAAGAAGCAACAGTTTCAACACCGGCCGGATTCGAGAGGTTTGTCGCGAGGCCAAATTCGCCACCGCTGGTATCAAACGTTTGAATCATGGCTTGGCCGAAGTGGTCATAGAACATACCAAAGCCGCCGCGAATGACGGTCTTGTCGCCGTCTCCGACCAGCTTCTTCAGCCAATCCGCCGTTGGCTCAGGAGACCAGGCAAGCGATACGCGGGGAGCGAAGTTATGTCCGGTGGGCCACCAGTCCGCCTTGTGATTCGATCTCCCGGCAACGTCGAACGTAATGGCAGGGAACTGATTGTTAGGAACTCCGGCCATCATGCCAGCCTCGCGCTCCGAAAACCAAGAGGCCAAGTCAAAGGTAGGGGCAACTTCCTGACCCTTGGTTTCCCATGGTGGGGAAAGCAGTTCGTAACGCAAGCCGTAATTGAAAGTAAGGTTGGATTTGACCTTAAAAGAATCTTGCGCATACAGCTCGTACTCATGCAGGCCGAAGTGACGCTGCACAGGAGTCCCCTGAGACAAAGCAGTTCCGATACCGTTCGACGCAACATGGACATTGTATTGCGCGTTCACTTCGGTGACCATTCCCAAAAGACCGATCAAAGGGAAATCGTAACCATTCTTGAAACTATTCGCGACTGCAGGAAAGTTGTCATTCACGCTGCAAGCGGGGTTTCCGGGGAATTGTACATTGCAGGCCGGATTGAATTGGTCTGGCTTATTCGCCATGCCAACGGTGTTCAGCCACGCTGCATTGGTGCTGCCGCTGCTGAAGGCGCTCGTCGTGCTTGCAGAGTTGTTGTAGATCAGTCCGATATTCGTTCCGAACGAGAAGGAGTGATTCCCTTTCGTCCAGGCTAGATCATCTGTAATATTCGTTACAGGAAAATTAAAGCCGTCACCATAGAAGCAGTCCTGCGAGAGATTGCGTACCCCGTTCAGTGGAAGATTGCAATCGCCAGCACTCACCGCGCTCTGCCGCGTAAAACCATAGCGGAGGTTGTTGACTAGCGTGGGGCGAAGAACAGCCGTGTAGCCCACCACCATCCGCTTGCTGAAGTCAGAGTCAGTTGTCTCTGGTCCGGTGCCGGGGAGAAACGGGACACCTGGGACGAATGCATCATGGCCCGTGCCACTGAAAAAGAGAGTGTGGTTGCCGTTGGCTGTCAGCTTGTAATCGATTCGGCCGACAAAAATGTCATCTCGCGTGTGCTGGGGTGCGCCGAAACGGAAACCAACAAAGTTCAAGCCATCACCAGTCGTGGGATCGTTGGGAACTACCGTTGGATTTACATAGTAGGACTGGAAGTAAGCCAGGGAAGACGGGCTTGATCCGAATCCAAGCGGATCGATCGAAGCCAGCTGAGCTGCGCTCAAGGCGAATGTTCCGGGCGCGGGCTGGAACGGACACGTCAGGAGAGGAGAACTTGAGGTACAGGGAACCGCTGGCGGCGTCGCACAAGCAGGATCGCCGGAGACGCACTTGTACTGGATAATTCCTTGAGCCAGCGCCGGGGAAGGAATTCGTCGCGAAGCACTGGCCGCTTCCGCCTGACGGTGGCCCTCGTAATTTAGAAAGAAGAACAGTCGATCGTGTTTGATGGGACCACCAAATGAACCGCCAAAGATGTTACGAACTAGTTGAAGGGGCTTATTCGGCTGGCCCGTTGCAGCTTCCGATGACTTGAGAAAGAAGTCGTTTGCCTCACCGAAAGAGCTACGGTTGAACTCATAAACTGAGCCATGAAACTGGTTAGTTCCGCCTTTGGTGGAGAGAGCGACTTCCGCGCCTGCGGAGCGGCCCTGATCCGCGCCATAATTCGAGGTTGTTACTCGGAACTCCTGGAGTGAATCCACGGTGACGGGCACAACAGTTTGAAATGCAAAGCCATTGCCCTGGTCGTTGACGTCCACACCGTCAAGAGTAAGGTTGTTCTGGTCGCTCCGCTCGCCGTTCACGGCGCCGCTGCGCGTGTCACCCATGTTGTTGAAATCGGAACGATCAGACGTGTAGACGACTCCTGGCTGAAGCGTGAGGAGCTGGGTGACGTTGCGGGCCTCGAGCGGCAGATTGCCAATTTCATTGCCGCTCATCGTGTTGCCCTGGCTGGCGTCGGTGGTGTTGATCAACGGCGCCTGTTCGGTGACTGTGACTGTCTGCGAGCTCGCGCCGATCTTCAACTTGACATTTGACGTGGCCGGCAGGTTGACAAGGAGTTGAACGTTTTTCTGCTCGAATTTCGCGAAGCCCGGGGCTTCCACGGACAGCGTATAGGTTCCCGGCAACACCGCATTGAAAACGTAGTCGCCCTGCGCATCGGTCGTTGCCGTGCGCGAAAAACCAGTGTCTGCGTTCACAATCTGCACGGTCGCGTTGGGAATCGCCGCGTTGCTGGGATCGGACACGGTTCCGCGCAACGACGTGGTTGCCTGTCCCCAAGCGGCCGGTACGCAGAACAACACCAGCGCCAAAAACGCCAACACAAAAGAAATTGTCCAATTCCGTTTCACGCGACACCTCCGGATCGAATCTCGAAATGAAAGCTCTGAAAAATGGCTAAGGCGCGGGCGGAGAAACTCCGCCGCACGACACGATACGATTGGCTTCCAAGCCGAATCACCACGCCCCCGGGCCAACACTGGCCACTGTATAGTTCTTGCCGAGCAGAATGTCAAGCGGCGAAGCACACCCTGAGAAATTGGCCCGGCCAGAACACCGAAGATGGCAGCAAGAGTCATTCCAATCTGGGCTGTGGGAGGTTCATCCCGTAAGCATCTGAATATGAAAGAATTATTACCGGGTTGTTTGATACGGTTGGCAGTAAGCCGTGGCACTTGCTCACAAGAAATCATAATGTTATGAAATGTGGAAGTTTTAATCTGTCGGGACCTCCCCAGTGGAGCACGGTACGACTATGTTTCGCTTATCGGGGACGCGAATTCAATGCAGCCAAGTTTCATGAACTACCCCTCCGGGGCTACCGCGTCATCGCTCTAATCGCGACTAGAAATTGAGTTGTAATCTCATAAGTAATTGAAAAATAAGCAGATAGTATTTCTAATCGCTACAAAAATAGGCGGCCGGTGGGGGTCCCGGCCGCCGTGGGCATGGGGTGATGGAGGTACAGACACTTTCGAGGCCCGAATCGCGCGGGGGTAGCGCAACACCGAGTCTCGAACAATTGGATTGTCGGCTAATGACCTGACGCGGTCGATAGACCGCTGGGTTCAATCGGTGCTGGTACGGAAGTACCCCGCCGGGCCGGGCCGCCGCCGCTCACGGCTCGCTCGGAAGCGGCGCCCAGACATTAAGATTTGGGCCAATGCTCGCTTTGGGTTAATCCTCGGCAGCTACTCCCCCCTTGAAGGACGCGCAGGCGCTTCCGTCGGCGGATGCGTCGTAATGTGCGGCACGCCAGCATCATTGAGCGCCTTATTCAGACTGGCCAGGTCCTTATCCACGAGCTGATTCAGGGCACTCGTTGCCTCGTTAAGCTCCTGAGACACGGCGGCCATCTCGTCTTTCTCCGCCTGCGTGGGGGCGGCCGTGTAGCCGTCGAGCTGGGACATCAGCCGGCCAACGCGCTGCGGCAGTGGCAGAGGCGTGTAGTGCAACGGGCCACCGGCGCCTCCGGCTCCGCGCTCAGTGACGAATTTGCCGCTCAGATCATTGACCTTCTTCGAGAGCGCTTCAGCCTGCTTCTGTATTGCATCCGGGATTTTCGGCGCTCCCGGCTTTTTCCAAGCGGCAAGAGCGTCGTCAAGGGAGCGCTTAAGACCCGAGATTGTCTTCTGTCCCTCGTCAGCGGTCTTATAGAGGCCGTAGAGCTGCATCATGGCGTCGTGGCGCGCAGTTCGATCCGCTTCGCTGATCTGGATGCGCGGGTCCTCGACGACCTGGACGGTCTGAGTTTGCGAGTCCTTACCCAATTCGACTTTCACGGTGTACGTGCCCGGCTCAGCCATCGGACCGCGCGCTCCGCCACCGAAGAAGCCCTGCGCCTGCGCGGCGAGCTGCTCGGGCGTAGGCTTCACCGGCGAATCATAGCGAAGATCCCAATTCACACGATTGATTCCCGCCTCCAGCTTGTTCTCATCCAAAGTGCGAATGGTCTTGCCCGAAGCATCGGAGATCGTGATTTTCACTTTTTCATTTTTCGCCGATTTATCCTTCAGGTAGAAATCGATTAAAGCTCCCGCAGGAGGATTCGGCCCGAGGAACACCTGCTGTCCGTCGAACCAGCGATTCGAATAGATGCGCCAGGCAACTGTGTTTCGAATCGGAAAAACGTGCAAGTCGTCGCCGAGCACCTTCGAATTCAACTGCTCGAGAGACGTCACGTCGTCAAGGATGTAAATCGAACGGCCGTGCGTCGCGAGAATCAGATCGTTTTCCCGCGGCTGGATCTGGATGTCGTCCACTGGAACAGTAGGCAGGCCGACTTTCAGCTTGTTCCAGTGCTCGCCTCCGTCGAGCGAAAAATAAGCGCCAAATTCAAGGCCAGCGAAAAGAATGTTGGGATTGTCGGGAGCTTCACGAATGACGTGGAGCGTGCCCGCTTCCTGCGGGATCCCGGCGCCAACATTTTTCCATCTCTCGCCGTAGTCCGTCGTCTTGAAGAGATAAATGTGAAAATCGTTGGAGCGATGGCCGTCGAAGGCGACATATGCGGTGCCTTCCGCAGATTTTGACGCAATCACGCGGCCAACGTACGTGCCCTTCGGCACGCCGGGAACGCGATCCGCGACGTTTGTCCATGCCTTTCCTCCGTCGCGCGTGATCTGCAGATTGCCGTCGTCCGCGCCGACCCAAAGAACGGACGCTGAGACAGGGGATTCCGCAATCGAAGTGATTGTTGGGTACCATTCGACGCCGTCATAGAGCGACTGCGTATCCTTAGAAGGAAGTTGCCCTAGGATCGGCAGCGTGTTGCGGTCCACACCAGCGGTCAGATCGCCGCCGAGTTTCGTCCACGAGTCGCCGCGGTCGGTAGATTTGAAAAGGAAGTTGCCGCCATAGTAGATCGTATTGCGGTCGTGCGAAGAGAGGATGAGAGGTGAGTTCCAGTTGAAACGGTACGGTGGATCTCCTTCTTTCGGAACAGGACGAATGCTGCGAGCCTCGTTTGTATGCAGGTCGCGTCGCTGGATGTTGCCGTCCTGTGACTCGGTATAAATCGTTTCGGGATCGGCCGGGTCGGGCTTGACGTAAAACCCGTCGCCGCCTCCGACCATGAACCAGGCGCTATTCGGGATACCACCGGCAAACCACGTGCGGCTCGGCCCGCACCACTCAGCGTTGTCCTGATATCCGGCGCAAAGGTGATACGGCTGTTGATTGTCGAAACCGACTTCGTACGCCTGGCCGAGGTTCATCACGTTGAGGTGGTCCCAGTCGCGGCCGCCGTCGCGGCTTTCGTAAACTCCTCCATCGCAGCCCACGTACATGTGGTCCGAATTCTCGGGGTCAAGCCAGATGCCGTGGAAATCGCTGTGGACTTGCTGCACGCGCTGCTGATTGAACGTCCTTCCGCCGTCATCGGAATAATAAAGATTGACGCCGCCCATCCAGATGCGGAGGTCGTTATTGGGATCGATGCGAATCTGGCTGAAATACGAAGGGCGAGGATTTTCGGAACTCATCTTCTTCCAAGTCTCTCCCTTGTCCTCGCTGCGAAAGACGCCTCCGTCCTCATTTTGCACAACCGCATAAACGATGTTCGGATCCTTGCGATATACAGAGAGGCCGATGCGGCCGGTATTACCATTTTTCGGCAAATCATTGGTGAGTTTCGTCCAATTCGCGCCCCCATCTGTCGTTTTATAGATTCCGCTGCCGGGCCCGCCTCCATTGAAACCCCAAATCGTGCGCCGGCGCTCGTAGGCCGCGGCGTAAAGAATGTTCGGGCTCTTGGGGTCGATAGCAAGGTCGCTGACGCCCGTGTCGTCATTGATGAAGAGAGATTTGGTCCACGTCTTCCCGCCATCAGTCGTCTTGAACACGCCGCGCTCGGCATTCGGCCCCCACAGATGGCCGTCAGCGGCGATGTACACGACGTCCGGGTTCGTTGGATCGATGACCGCGCGCCCGATCACCTGCGTGTCGTCGAGGCCCATGTGTGCCCAGGTTTTCCCACCATCAGTGGATTTATAAACTCCGTCGCCCCACGATGCGCTCTGACGATTGTTCGCCTCGCCTGTTCCGATCCAGACAATCGAGGGATTCGAAGGGGCGACAGCGATCGCACCGATAGATGGATTCGGCTCATTTTCAAAAATCGGAGTCCAGGTCATGCCACCATCTGTCGTCTTCCACGCGCCACCCGCCGCGGCGCCAATATAAATCACCTCGGGGTTGGTCGGGTCTGCGGCGATGTCGTCAATCCGTCCACCCATGATTGCCGGTCCGATGGCGCGCATCTTGAGGTTTGCGAGCGCGGATTCAATCGTGGGCGTAGAAGTGGTCGCCTCCTGCGCCCGCGCACCCGGCACGCAAGCAACGACCGACAGAACGGAAATTGACAAAATGCTGAACAGAAGAATGCGGAGACGCTTCATCGAAATTCCTCCCCAAGGGTGAATGTGAGGAGCGGCAGTTTTGCGGCCCAAGAATCAACCTGGATCATGCCGAACGGTAAGAAACCGCCAGCGGCCACACCCCATCTGCCCCCTAGAGACGCATGGCGCGCCTCGCGCGTTTCGCAGAGATGGCACATCCACGAATCCGAAAACCGACCTGTCGTTTCATTTCGTGCTCACTGACTCCATGATTGGGACAATTTGGAAAGTGTCACAGCCCTACCACATGCGACTGACTACACCAAGTATGGTGTGGCGATAGCGGTTCATGGAGGACCAATGAGACGATTCGCAGCATGCTTCTTACTGTTTGCCGTTTCCCTTTGCACATACGCGGCGCAAGGGGACAAAATCGTTTATACCGGAGGAACAGCGGCTTCGATATTTGCCGGCACCGCGGGCCGCTTCGATACGTCTTCTCCCGACTTCTTAGTGTTTGAGTACGCCGGGAAAAGGCTGACGATCCCTTACGCGACAATCGATTCGTTTCAATACTCGCAGCCCGTCGCTCGGCACCTTGGCGTCTTACCTGCAATTGCGGTGACGCTTTTCGCGAAGCGGTCGCGCAAGCACGTTTTCCGCATATCATATCGTGAAGAAACCGGCGCAATCCAAGTCGCGATTTTTGAAGTTCCCAAACAGGAGGCGAATTCATTTCTTGCGATTCTCCAGACCAAGGCGACAAAACCATGTCAGGCTCACTGGACAAACCGATGCTCGCAACCAAATTGATCCTCGGCGTCAACCAGACCATTCGCGAGTGGAGACGGCAGCGGCCGGAAAGTTGAAGACGACCGAACGGGGTGCTAGCCTCTGAATAGTCCTGCATGACCCGGGGGGTTCAGGCTGGGACTTGGAATTTCAGTGGCTACCTCCGCGACAAAATTCGGACACAAAACCTCAGACGCTACGACAAACGACATCATCAGACAGCTTCTTGCGGAGCTTGGCAGCCGGCGCACGTTGGAAGTGTTTGCGCACAAAGGTTCAACGGCGCATCTCGAACGTGATTTGGGTCTGGGGAGCCTCGAGCGAGTCGAATTGCTGCTCCGGCTGGACGCCGCGTTTGCAATCCATTTGCCAGAGAAGATCGTCGCCGAGGCCGAAACGGTTGCGGACTTGCAGTCGGCCGTGCAAAAGCAAACTTCGGGCCAGGTTGAAACTGTGTGCGAAAGTGCGCACGCGTCAGCGCATTTTCCTGAAGTCACCAAAACCGAGGTACCCGCCTATCACCGCGAACGCCTCCTGAGAGAAATTGCCAAGGCTGAGACTTTGACGGACGTGGTTCGCATCCGCGGACGCGCCGATGCAGAGACGAAGCACATATTTCTTTACGAGGATGACGAGAAGATTCGGACGATTGCTTGCGGAGAACTGTTCGACCGAGCTTCCGCTGTAGCGACCGAGTTGGCCGCGCGGGGCGTGCGCCCCGGCAACACGGTGGCAATCATGCTTCCGACATGCGCCGAGTTTTTCTACACCTTCGCCGGCATCCTGCTCGCGGGAGCGATTCCTGTCCCGATTTATCCGCCGTTTCGCGCGGACCGCATCGCCGAATACGCGTCGCGGCAGTCGGGAATCCTGCGGAACGCGGAGGCTCTGCTGCTGGTCACGTTTCGTGAAGCAGCGGGCGTCGCGAAGCTGCTCGAGGCGAGTGTGCCGTCGCTGCTTGGCGTGGTCACCGCGGATGGGCTGACGTGGTCCAACGGTCCTTCTGTCCCTCCTTCGACAGAGATTCGCCCCACAGAAGCCCAATCGCACGCAGCGCGGAGCTCCGAAATCGCGTTTCTGCAATACACGTCCGGCTCGACGGGAAACCCCAAGGGCGTTGTCCTGACGCACGCGAATCTTCTCGCCAACATCCGGTCGATGACGGAGGGGGTTGGCGTGCGCGCGGACGATGTGGCTGTCAGCTGGCTGCCCCTGTATCACGACATGGGGCTGATCGGCGCGTGGTTCGTGCCGCTGGTGAATGCAATACCTCTCGTCGTCATGTCTCCGCTGGCTTTTTTGACTCGGCCAGAGCGATGGCTTCGCGCCATCCATCGCCATCGCGGCACGCTCAGCCCCGCGCCAAATTTCGCGTACGAACTGTGTGTGCGCAAGATCGCCGCAAAGGACATCGAGGGCCTCGATTTGAGCTGCTGGCGCGCAGCGCTGAACGGGGCAGAGCCCGTGCGTGCGGAAACTGTGGAACGCTTCACAGAGATATTTGCGGGTTATGGCTTCCGGCGCGGGGCGCTGGTCGGAGTGTACGGGCTTGCCGAGTCGTCACTGGGCGTTGCGGCGCCTCCGATGGGAAGCGGCACGCGCGTTGACCGCATCCAGCGAACACCTTTCGAAGGTCGCGGGCAAGCGATTCCCGCAGCTGCTGAAGACCGATCGGCGATCGAGTTCGTCTCTGCAGGGAGGCCGCTGCCGGGGATGCAGATTCGCGTTGTGGAATCAGATGGCAGCGAGGCCTGCGAGCGCGTCGAAGGAAAATTGCTCTTTCGCGGAGCCTCCGCGACGAGCGGCTATTACCGCAATCCCGAAGCCACGCGTGAGCTCGTGCGCGAGGACGGCTGGCTCGATTCGGGCGACCTTGCCTACATCGCAGAAGGCGATCTTTTCATCACCGGCCGCGCGAAGGACATGATCATCAAAGGCGGCCGCAATCTTTATCCGCATGAAATTGAAGAGATCGCCGGGCGAGTCGCGGGAGTTCGCACGGGCTGCGTGGTTGCTTTCGGAGCGCCGGATGCAGCGAGCGGCACGGAACGGTTGGTCGTTGCGGCAGAAGCGCGGGACCGCGCCGCGGGCGACCGCATCGCGCAGGAAATCACTCGCGTGGTCAGCGATGCGCTGGGCCTTCCGCCCGACATTGTAGAGATTTTGCCCCTCCACGCGATCCCCAAGACTTCGAGCGGCAAGCTGCGGCGCAGCGAGACGCGGAGGCTTTATCTGGAGGGAAAGTTAAGCGCAGAATCACCGCCCGTGTGGTTCCAGATCGGCAAGCTTGCGGCAAGGACTTTCTTACCGCGGACGTTCTCCGCGCTGCAAAAAATTGTGCGGCGTACGGGACAGATAGCGTACGGAATTTACGCGCTTGCAATGTTTACAGTGGCGGCCCTGTTGGTTTGGCTCTTGCTTCTGCCTGTGCGCAACCACGGTTTCGCGAGACGTCTGATTCATTCGGCTTCGCGCTGCTTGCTGTGGCTGGCGGCCATCCGCGTGAGCGTTGTGGGCGAAGAAATCCTCGATGAATGGAAGAAAACTGCGCCATGGATTTTTGCGCCCAACCATTCCAGTTACCTCGACATTCTTATTTTTCTGGCTTATCTTCCCGCGGAAGCGCGCTTTGTGGCCAAAGGCGAAGTGCGCTCGATGCCGTTCATTCGGACGCTTGTGGCGCGTTCGGGTCATTTCGCGTTCGAACGCTCCGACCCGCAGGCCCGGCTTGAACAAGCAGCGGAAATCGAGCGTGCGCTGCAATCCGGAGACTCTGTCGTGATCTATCCGGAGGGAACATTCACGGCAGCGGCGGGAATCAGGCCATTTCAGTTGGGTGCGTTCAAATCCTCGGTCAACACAGGCAGGCGCATCTGCCCGATCGCGCTGCGCGGCGCTCGCGAGCTGCTGCGCGACAAGACCTGGCTGCCTAAGCCGGGTCGCGTGACGCTCACACTTGGGCCCCTCGTGGCGCCGAGTCAGGGGACTGAGAACGACTGGCACGAAATTGTCCGCTTGCGCGATGAAACTCGCGAGATTATCTCCCGGGGCAGCGGCGAGCCTCTGCTCTGAAAGATTGGCGTATATTTCTTCGAGCCTCCCAGGACGTCCTGCGCCCTAGTAGAGAACTCGGAACTTGATGGTGCGCGGAATTGACTTTAGTTCTTCGAGAATGGCGCGGTGGTACGTGGTACTGATATCCGTAATCGCATAACCAATGCTCTCGGTGGTTTTCAAATACTGCCCGAGAATGTTGGCCTTATGCGCGGCGAAAGCCTTGTTTAGTTGCGCAAGCATCCCGGGAATATTTTCGTGGATATGGATCAGCCGGTGCGCCTCGCTGATTTTCGGCAGTTGAACATTTGGAAAATTCACGCTGTAGAGTGTGTTTCCTGAATTCATGTAGTCGACAATCCGTTCCATCACGAAAATCCCAATGGCTTTCTGAGCCTCTTCGGTGCTGCCCGCGATGTGGGGCGTCAAGATAACCTGTTCCAGTCCCTGCAGTGGAGACGTAAAGGTTTCCTGATTGCCGCGCGGCTCGCGCGAGAATACGTCCATCGCCGCTGCGCGCAGGCGGCCATTCTTGAGGTTTTCGGCAAGCGCCGTTTCGTCGACGACGAATCCCCGGCTCGCGTTCAGGAAGATCGCGCCAGCTTTCATCTGGCGAAATTCCTTTTGGCCGAAGAGATCGCGGTTCTCCGGGCGGCCATCCACGTGAAGCGTGACTATGTCGGCGACCTTCAGCAGATGAGGAAGGGAACTGCATTTCTTCGCGTTGCCAAGAATGAGCCTTTCTTCGACGTCGAAAAAGTAGACTTCCATCCCGAGCGTTTCGGCAAGCACGGAAAGCTGCGAGCCGATTTTGCCGTAGCCGACAATTCCGAGTTTCTTGCCGCGGATTTCGTTGCTGCCGGTGGCGGACTTGTCCCATTGGCCGCGATGAAGTCTCTGGCTCTTGCCGAACACCCCGCGTGCAAGCAGGAGGATCTCGCCCAAAATCAGCTCGACCACGCTGCGCGTGCTGCTGTACGGCGCGTTGAATACGGCGACGCCTCTTTTCGTGCATGCCTCAAGATCTATTTGGTCGGTTCCAATGCAGAATGCGCCCACGGCTGTCAGCGAGCGCGCCTGTGCGAGAACTCTATCTGTGATTTTTGTTTTCGAACGGATCCCGACGACGGAAACGCCCTCCAACTTTCGACAAAGAGAATCCTCGTCGGCACTCTGCAGGGAAGTTTCTACCTGAAACCCCGACTCCCGGAATTTCTTGGCCGCGTGCGGATGCACGTTTTCGAGTAGCAGCGCTTTGTGTTCCGGTGCTTTCATATCTATCCCTGAGCTTGCGATTGTACAGAATTCGCCTGACCCGACAGCGCCTTTTTGATTGAATGCCCGTCGCGGGAACCGGGCGACGGTTACTCTAAGGCCACGAACTCATCGCGAAGCCATCCCACCCGACGCACCGGTTGCTTCATCCTAGTGAGTGCCGGGCGAAGGGGCCCTCTCTGAAGTCCGAATACTCCGGCCCTCTTGGGAGGAAGGAATGCGCAAGATTGCAGTTCTAATTGGAATTTTCCTGCTCGCGCCGCTAGCCGCGCATGCGCAGAAAAATGAGATTTTTGCCGGTTATTCGTTCATGCGGATGGAAGCCGCGCCGTCGAACATTTTCATCAATGGCTGGGAAGGTTCATATACGCGCTTATTTTCCCAGTACTTTGGCATAGAGGGGGACGCGAGCGGGCACTACGGCTCATCGAGCGGCTCTCGATTCAATTTTCATTCTCTGTACGGCGGCGCACAGTTCCGTCTGCCCTTTCGTTATTCTCCCTTCGTCCACGTAATGCTGGGCGATACGCGTCTGAGCTTTCAAGGCATTGTCACCAACAAAGTCTCGGTGGCCGATGGAGGTGGATTCGATTACCGCGCCTCGGACGATTTCTACGTTCGCCTAATTCAGTTCGATTACCTCACGGGACTCCACACGCAAATCTCTCCGGAGTTTCGCGTCTCGACCGGCATAATCATTCGCTTCTAGCTCCCGCGGAGTGTTCCGGAGGAAAGCTTCTTCAGCGCCGCAGGTCGGCCAAGAGCGTCTGTCTTTACTGCACGCCGAGACAAGCGTAGGCTATGCAGAATTCCTCTTCTGCTGCCGGCTCAGGAGGTAAGCATGTACGCTCGGGTGACGCAGTTCCGCATCGCTCCGGAAAAGGTCGCTGAATTCGTCGCCGCCTTCCAGGCCGCCGTCCCTCACGCGCGGCAGCAGAAGGGATACCGCGCATTGATGGCACTCCGCGCGGGCGGGCGTTCCGCGGAAGATATTCGCGTGATCTCCGTGTGGAATTCGCCGGAAGACCTGGCAGCCAGCGAACAGAACTTTTACCTTTATCAGGCCCTAGCGAAGTGCATGACGTTTTCGAAGGGATTCCCGCTCATGGAAGGCCAGGAAGTTCTGGCCAGCGATTTCCCCGCCGAGCACACTTTTTCTGCAGACGAAACGCAGTTCTAATCCACATCCCGAGGCCGGCTCCTTCTTGACCGCCGATGATGCGGCCAGTAAGCTAAGAGTTTCGAGACACCGCCGCGAGGCGGCACGAGTTCGATGGCGACTATTCAAATCACGCTGCCAGATGGCGCGAAGCGCGAGGTACCGAGCGGCACTACGCCCGCCGAAATCGCGCGGCAGATTTCGCTTGGGCTCGCCAAAGAGGCCCTGGTGGCCCGCGTCAACGGGGAACTGTGGGACCTGTCGCGGCCGCTCGATCACAGCACTTCGCTTTCGATCCTGACTCCCAAGGATCCCGAGGCGATTCAGGTACTGCGCCATTCGGCTGCGCACCTGATGGCAGCAGCGGTAATCGAACTCTTTCCCGACGTGAAGCTGGGCATCGGCCCGCCGATTGACAACGGTTTCTTCTACGAGTTTCTGCGCGCTGAGCCGTTTACGCCGGAGGATCTTGAGCGCATCGAGATAAAAATGCGCGAGCTCACGGGGAAGGATGTGCCAAACGAGCGCAAGCTCGTGCCCAAGCCCGAGGCGCTCAAACTCTATCGCGACTCGAAGCAGGAATTTAAGTGCGAGTTGGTCGAGGAGAAGGCCACAGAGCCGATGGTTTCGTTTTACACCACCGGCAAGTTCATTGATTTCTGCCGCGGCCCGCACATTCCGTCCACCGGACGCATCCGAGCCTTCAAACTCACAAACGTCGCCGGCGCTTACTGGAAAGGCCACGAAGGCAATCCGCAGATGCAGCGGATCTACGCCATTTGCTTTTACACTCAAACTGAGCTCGACGAGTATCTAAAGAGGCTCGAAGAAGCGAAGCGGCGCGACCATCGCAAGCTGGGACCTGAACTCGATTTGTTCAGCATTCAGGACGAGGCTGGCCCCGGCCTGATTTTCTGGCATCCGAAGGGCGGCCTGATACGCCGGCTCGTAGAAGACTGGCTGCGCGATGAGCTGCAGCGCCGCGGTTACGATCTCGTGTTCACTCCACACGTGATGCGCCTCGACCTCTGGAAGACCAGCGGCCACACCGGCTTTTATCGCGAGAGCATGTTCAGCCCCATCGAAATCGAGAAATCCGATTATCAGATCAAGCCCATGAATTGCCCGGGGCACATTTTGATTTACAAATCGCACTTACGCAGCTATCGCGAATTGCCGCTGCGCTTCGCCGAACTCGGCACCGTCTACCGGTATGAGCGTACGGGCGTGCTCCATGGCCTCCTGCGCGTCCGCGGATTCACGCAAGATGACGCTCACATCTTCTGTCGGCCGGATCAAATTGAGAGCGAGGTCGAAGCCTGTGTGGATTTTGCTTTCGCAGTCATGAAGACCTTCGGCTTCGATCGCTACGAAGTGGAGCTCTCCGAATGGGACGCAGCGCATCCGGGGAATTACGCCGGCAAGCCCGAAGACTGGAATCGCGCCAGCGCAGCTCTTGCCGATACGCTCACTCGCATGAATGTGCCGTTCAAGCGCATCCAGGGCGAAGCGGCGTTTTACGGGCCAAAAATTGATGTGAAATTGATTGACGCAATCGGGCGGCCCTGGCAGCTCACCACTGTGCAGTTCGATTTCAATCTTCCGGCGCGTTTTGGACTCGAATACGTCGGTGAAGATGGCGCGCGCCACCAGCCGTTGATGGTCCATCGCGCGTTGCTCGGCTCGGTCGAGCGTTTTTTTGGCATATTGATCGAGCACTATGCAGGGGCGTTTCCCGTCTGGCTCGCGCCCGTACAAGCTTCGATCTTGCCGGTGAGCGGCAAATTCTCGGATTATGCGAAGTCTGTCGAGGAGAAACTGCGCGCCGCGGGAATTCGCGCCCATCTCGACGACCGCAACGAAAAGCTCCAAGCCAAAATCCGCGACGCTCAGTTGCAAAAAATTCCCTACATGCTGGTCGTCGGCGGTAAAGAAGCGGAATCCGGCGCCGTTTCCGTCCGCCATCGCTCGAAAGGCGACCTTGGCCCCCAGCCCCTCGACCAATTTGTCGCCGCCGTACGCGACGAAATCGCCGCCAGGCGCATCCATTAGGCTCTATGAAGCCTCTACTTGCCGGGTTATTGCCAGCCCATGCTATACTCCATAGCCCGACTGGTGGTCGGGCGTTTCTGTTTTTGCGGCCGCAGGGCCGGAGCATTCTGGAGGTGGATTTATAGCCGAACGTAGTTTTGGCCCGCGGGTCAATGAACGCATCCGCGCGCGCGAAATGCGCGTGATCGATGAGAGTGGCAATCAGCTCGGCGTCTTGAGCTATTTCGACGCCATGAAGGCCGCGCGTGACGCCGGCCTCGACCTCATCGAAATCTCGCCGAACGCCGTGCCTCCCGTTTGCAAACTTGCCGATTTCGGCAAGTTCATGTACGAACAGAATAAGAAGGCGCATGAAGCGCGCAAGCATCAGAAGGCGACGCAGATCAAGGAAGTGAAGTTCCGGCCTTCGACCGCCGAGCACGATTATCAAGTCCGGAAGAACCAGATCATCAAGTTTCTGGGCGACGGCTACAAAGTGAAGGCGATGATTTTTCATCGCGGTCGCGAAATGGCCCATCAGGACGTGGGCCGGGCGAAGATGACGCGCCTGCTGAAAGATATCGAGGATCACGCGCTGGTGGAATTCGGGCCGCGCATGGAAGCGAATATCCTGCTGGCGCTTCTGGCCCCGAAGAAAAGCGCATCAGTTGCCGCTGCGCGCCCCAGCGCTTCCGCTGCTTCTGGCCAGGTGTAAGCTGGCCGCAATCGAAATTTATAGTGAGGGAATCGTGGCAAGAAAACCGAGAGCTAAGATTAAGTTGAAGACGCACCGCGGCGCCGCCAAGCGCTTCAAGCTCACGTCCACGGGCAAGGTGATGCGGATGCACTCGGGCAAGCGACATTTGCTCGGCACGAAGAAGCCGAAGCGCATGCGGCGGCTGGGCAAATCGGTCGTGGTCAGTCCGAGCGATGCCGCGAAGGTTCGCCGGCAGTTGCCGTACGGCCTGTAGATAAGGCAGAATTAGATTTCACGAGTTCCGCGCCAGGCAGCGCTTCACGGGTGCCTGCCGGCCGGACGAGCGCCGTGCAGTTCGCAGGCGCGATAGTTGTAAGCAATCCCAACGAGACAAACCCGTTGCGTTGCGCCGCGCATTCCGGCCGAACGCAGCCCCTATTGTCTCAATTTGTCTCCCGTGACGAAGCACAAGCAGCTTCGTTTGCAGGAATTCTGAAACTTTATCGAGGAGCTTTTCCATGGCACGAGTGAAACGCGGGACCAAACGCCGCGCGCGGCGCAAGAAGATACTGAAGCACACCAAAGGATTTTTCCTTACGAAGAGCAAGCTTTACCGCTCCGCGCGCGAGGCGATGAACCGCTCGCTTCGCTACTCCTATCGCGACCGCCGCAACCGCAAGCGCGACTATCGCACGCTGTGGATTCAGCGGATCGGCGCGGCGGCGCGGAACAACGGCATCTCCTATAGCCAGCTCATTCATGGACTGAAGATGGGCGGCATTGAAATTGACCGCAAGATCTTAGCGGACATGGCAGTGCGCGACGCCGCAGGCTTCACGTCGCTCGTGGCGCAGGCGAAGCAGCATCTAGGCCCCGCGTCGGCCTCTGCCTAACGCGACTGCTCATAGTTGGTCACCAATCTCATGGCCGACATCCTCGAAAAGACGAATCTCCTCTTCGAACAGCTCGGAGCCTCTTCGAAGCCGGCCGTCGAGGAGCTATTCCGTGAGCTCTCAGCTCGCGCAAGTGAAGAGGCCCATTCCATTCGCGACGCCGATGCTGTCGAAGCGTTTCGCATTCGCTGGCTGGGACGCAAGAACAGTGTCTCGACGCGAGTACGAGAAAACTGGTTGAAACACGCGTCGCCCGAAGCGAAACGTTGGATCGGCAAATCTCTACAACCATTTCTTCAAAAGCTCGAGGACGAATTGGCTCATTGGAAGGATTCCGTACAAGCGACGGTGTCCGCTAGCGCGAGGATTGACCTGTCACTGCCCGGCGTCATGCGCGAGTTCGGCACGCGCCACTTAATCACGCAGACGTATGAAGAGCTTTACCGCATCTTCAACTCCATCGGCTTCTCGATCGTCGAAGGCATGGAAATCGAGACGCCTTACTACAATTTCGAGGCGCTCAATATCCCAGAGCATCATCCGGCGCGCGACAATATGGACACGTTCTACTTCGCCAATGCGCCGGGCTACCTGCTCCGTACCCACACTTCGCCGATGCAGGTGCGCACGATGGAGCACGAGCAGCCGCCTGTGCGCATCGTGGTCCCGGGCAAGGTCTATCGTCGCGACAATCCGGATGCGACGCACTCATTCATGTTCCATCAGCTCGAGGGCCTCGCCGTGGACACGGACATCACGTTTTGCGATTTCAAGGGTACGATCGAATACTTCGCGCAGCAGTTTTTCGGCCCGAAGACGCGCGTGCGCCTGCGCCCAAGTTATTTTCCCTTCACGGAGCCATCGGCCGAATGCGATGCCTCCTGTCACATCTGCGGTGGGTCCGGCTGCAGGACGTGTAAGTTCTCCGGATGGATTGAATTGCTCGGCGCGGGAATGGTGAATCCGGCCGTCTACGGATTCGTGAACTACGACGCAAAGAAGCTGAGTGGATTTGCCTTCGGCGTCGGTGTGGACCGCCTTGCCATGCTGCGTTATGGCATCGACGATTTGCAGACATTCTTCCAGAACGATGTGCGCTTCCTGCGGCAATTTCCGTAGGCACATTGAAAACGACAGATTGAAATGAGAGTCCTCTACAACTGGCTGAAGGAATTTGTGGACGTCAGCGTCCCTGCGGCCGATCTGCGTTCACGGCTTTCGATGGTCGGCGTCTCGATTGATTCCATCGAGGACACTCCCGCCGGGCCCGTGCTCGACGCGGAGGTCACAATCAATCGCCCCGACTTGCTGGGCCACGTGGGAATCGCGCGCGAAGTCGCCACGCTTTGCCGCCTTCCGCTGAAATCCGTTCAGTCAAAATTCAAAGAATCAACGGAGCCTGCATCAAAAACCACGCGCGTGGAAATTGAAAGCCCGGACTCATGCGGTCGCTACACAGCACGAGTCATTCATGGCGTGAAGATCCAGCCGTCGCCTGACTGGCTGCGCCAGCGCCTCGAAGCTCTCGGGCAGGCGTCCATCAACAACGTCGTGGACATCTCCAACTATGTCATGCTCGAGCTCGGCCAGCCTCTCCATGCCTTCGATTTCGACCGTCTCGTCGACCATCGCATCGTGGTCCGCCGCGCGCGCTCCGGCGAAACGATCCGCACACTCGACGGCGTCGAACGCAAGCTCGCAAAGGACATGTGCATGATTTGCGACGCCCGCGCCCCCGTCGCGATCGGCGGCGTGATGGGCGGCGCGGAGAGCGAGATCAGTTTCAGCACGAAAAACTTGCTGATCGAATCGGCGTGGTTCGATCCGATTTCGATTCGCCGCACTTCGAAAGCCCTCAACTTGCGCACCGAAGCCTCGTTGCGTTTCGAGCGCGGCGTGGATCCGGAGCTTGCCGACCTCGCCTCTCGCCGCGCGGCAGAATTGATTCAGCAGCTCGCCGGTGGCGTGATTCTGTCTGGTGTTGTCGACGTCTATCCTCTGCGCGAGCCGCCCCTCAAATTTGAATTCTCGCGCAAGGAATTGTTGCGCGTCATGGGCGCTGACGTTCCGGACCGCGTCATCGAAGATATCCTTTCGCCGCTCGGCTTTGCCCCTGTCCGGCACGATGGCAATCGAGGCAGTGCCGGCTCGCTCGTCGCCGCGTGGGAGTGTACGCGACCTTCTTGGCGCGGCGACGTGACACGTGAAATCGATTTGATTGAAGAAGTCGCGCGGCATTATGGCTTCGACAAATTCCCGCCTCGCTTGCCGCCCGCGAAGCAACCCGCAGCTGGCCTGCCTCATGCGGAGGCCATTGATTTGCTGCGTCAGCGCCTTACAGCACTCGGCTATCAGGAAATCGTCGCCATCCCGATCGTGGACCCCGAACGGGACGCCGCATTTCGCGTCGATGGAGTGGCCGCCGCGGTGATAGCCAATCCACTATCCGAAGAAGAGTCCATCCTGCGAACGACTGGGGTTACGAGCATGATCGGCGCCATCGAATGGAACCTGAATCACGGCCAGAAGAACCTGCGGCTTTGTGAATTCGGCAGAACGTATGAATTTCGCGCCGGCAAGCCCGTCGAGACACCGGTGGTCACGCTCGGCGCGACGGGCCTTGTGCGCCAGCAGTCGATCCATGACGCGGCGCGGGAATTTGGATTTGCTGACCTCAAGGGCGATCTTGATCAGACGTTCGATTTGGCCGGTGGCGCGAATTGGACGCTGGGCGGCCCCGCTTGGCTGGCAGCGGAGAATGTCGCGCAATTCTCGCTCGCTCCCGACCACGGACAACTTATCGGAGTTTCCGGCCAGCTTTCGCGCAATCTGGCGCAACGCTTCAAGCTTCGCCAGGATGTTTTTCTCGCTGAGATTCGTCTTGGTCCGCTCATCGAAGCGATTGGGGCGGCCCGCGCGGCTCTCCGCTACGAACCGCTCCCGCGCTTTCCCGCCGTCGAGCGCGATTTTTCGCTGACGCTCGACGAAAGCATCACGTTTGCTCAAGTGGCTGACGAGATTCGTTCCCTGCGGATTCCGGAGCTTCGGCGAATCGAACCTGCGGACCTGTTTCGTGGCGGCCAAATCCCGACGGGAAAATATTCTCTCTTGGTCCGAGTTACGTTTCAGAGCGCGGAATCGACGTTCACTGAGGCTCAGCTTACGGGTTTCTCTGCGCGCATCATTGTTTCGCTTGAAAAAAAACTCGGCGCGGCTCTCCGCGCAAGTTGAGGCGAAGGAGCGCCTCATCAACCTATGCCCACAAGATCCTCAAAGCTTCTGAAGCCGCGCGATGCTGCGCAGATTCTTGGCATCAGCTATCCCACTCTTAAGCAGTGGATTTATCAGCGCAAATTGCGCACCGTGAAGACCGCGGGGGGCCATCATCGCATTCCCGAATCCGAGCTGGACAAATTTCTATATCGTTCCTCTTTACGCAGGCCTGTCGCGGACCGCCGCGAAAACTACCGTCGCATCAGCGGCCGAAATCAGCTTGTTGGCCGAGTCACCGACCTCAAAATCGACGGCCTGCTCGCCCAGGTCACGCTCTCCATTGGCGGGCAGAGGATCACGTCTATCATCACCGCTGATGCCGTGCGCGAAATGCGCCTCAAAGTCGGCGATACCGCTGCCGCCCTCATCAAGTCCACTGAAGTGATGCTTGTCCGTCCTTGACTTTTGCCCGCGTGAAAGTGCATAAAATCGCGTTGACATAACGATTCGATTCGTGTAGATATACTGATTCGCGCAACCCCGCCCCTCCGCCAGGTTCCACCGTGGCCGGGCCAAGGAGATGTGATGAGCAGGTCTGTTTTCTGCGTCGCTATTTGTTCGGCTGTTTTGTCTTTTTCGCCTGCTGCTCGATGCCAGGGCGTACGCAATGGAACTAATACCGGTTATTTCGCGAATTGGTTCACCCGGGTCACCAAGACTCAGGCAGAGCAGCCGCACTGGATCACTCCGCTCGCTACGGTGACTCCCCGCCTCGAAGAAGAGGTCCGGTTTGACATTGATTGGCTCACGAACGGCGCGGGCATCACTGCCGAAAATTACAATGGCGGCAAGGGCCTGGAACTGATTCCATTCGAGCACGTGGAGGTGCTCCTCAATCTTCCGCCGTACTTTGTGCACAACAATCCGGCCGTGCCGGACGGGTTCGGTGATTTCTCCTTCAACGTCAAATATCGCTTGCTTTCCGCGAACGAGGAACATGGCAACTACATTCTCACCGCATTCATTGGCGCGAGCTTGCCAACAGGCTCACACACAAACGGCGCGCTCGACGCCGTCGTCACGCCGACGATTGCTTACGGCAAAGGATTCGGAGATTTCGACGTCCAGGGGACGTTCGGCGTGGGGCTTCCGGCCGCGGACACGAACCTGATCGGGCGAAACTACTCGTGGAACAATACGTTTCAGTATCGCATTTGGAAAAAGCTGTGGCCCGAAGTGGAACTGAACTCCATATTCTTCCAGCAAGGAAAGAATGATGGAAAGAAGCAGCTTTTCGTCACGCCGGGAATGGTTATCGGCCGGCTCACGCTTTGGAAGCGGTTGGGCCTGACATTCGGAGGCGGCGTGCAGATCGCCGCGACTCATTTTCATACAACGAATCACAATGGCATTTTTTCTGTTCGCTTCCCATTCTAAATTTGGAAGAGCAAATGATGCGTCTGGCTGGAAAAGTCTTTCTGATCGAACTACTCGCCTTGATCGCTGTAAATGGAATTTTCGCCAATCGATGTACTTTGGCTGAGCCCGCCTCCGAAATCACCGTTTCCGCAGCAATCAGCCTCAAAGACGTGCTGTATGAAATCGCGCAAGCCTTTCGCGAACAAGATCCCAGCACGATTGTTCGCTTCAATCTCGGCGCATCGGGTTCCTTGCAATTTCAAATCGAACAGGGCGCGCCCGTGGATATATTCATCTCCGCCGCCCCGAAGCAGATGGATGCTCTCGAATCAGAAGGTCAGCTGCTGCCGCACACGAGAAAGAATCTCGTCGAAAATCAAATAGTCCTGATCGTTCCGAAGGGCAATTCCGAAATTGCCAACTTTCAGGATCTCACTAAGCCGCGAGTGAAATTGATCGCCATCGGCGAACCCAATGCCGTCCCCGCTGGAAAGTACGCGCAAGAAATTCTTACGCACTTTGGAATCTACGACGAGCTAAAACCGAAATTTGTCGAAGCGCAGAATGTGCGCCAGGTGCTGACGTTCGTCGAAACCGGCAACGCAGACGCCGGAATTGTCTATCGTACAGACGCGACGACGTCGAATAAAGTCGCGGTCATCGCAACGGCCCCCGACGACTCGCATTCGCCTGTCATCTATCCAGTTGCAGTGATCAAGCGCTCACAAGATATCTCCAAGGCAAAAGCCTTTGTGAATTTTCTCCTGGGGTCTAAGGCGAGCGAGGTTTTCAGGAAGTACGGCTTCATCCCCGCCAGCCGTTGACTCTCACCGCTGCACAGCAGGTCTTGCGTTGTTCGCATCGTTGCCGGAGAATGGCGAAAGCCTGCCCGGGAGATACGGCCGTGAAAATCGAAATTTTCGACCAGATGTACAACGTGCAGTCAGACGGTGACGAGGCCTATCTTCGAGAACTGGCGGCGTTCGTCGACGCAAAAATGCGGACTGTCGCGGAAGCAACTCGCCAGGTGGATTCGATGCGCGTCGCCGTTCTTTCAGCCCTCAACATCGCCGACGAACTCTTCACATTGCGCAAGCGCCAGCACGAACTTGAGGGGCCGCTCCGCCAGCGCGTGGAGAAATGCGTGAACCTGGTCGAAAAGGCCCTCGAAAATTCGCATTAGCGCTTTCCCGCCCTTCACTCGTCCTTGATCGGCACAAGAACTGCGGTCAGATCACCGACATCTCTTCGAGCCATACTCGGGCGTTACTCAAAGGCTTCCCCGCGCTGCAACCAATTGATTGCGATGCACGTCTGACCTAGAATTGAGGGATGTCGTAACCCCTTTTTGGCGCTGTGACTTGAAAATGCCCAAGGGCACGAAAATCCGGCTGGCCGTATTTGTCGCCGTACTGGCGGTTTGTCTCACCGTGGCTGTGACAATGGGCTGCGTCTGGCACCATCACGCCACGACCAGCGCCGAAACCAGTTGCCCGATCTGCCATCTTGGGCATCAATCGTTTCAACAATCCGCGGTAATTCAAACCGCTCCAACACTTGTGCAGGCCGGCCCGGGACCGGTATTCCTTGAGCCGCTGTTCCTCCCTGGACCGGTTTCCTCTCGCGCTCCGACGCGCGCCCCCCCGGCCGCCTAATCCAGGCCTCCTATCGGGCGCACCGGGCGCCCCAATTCACAATACATTTGTCGAGGGATATCATGTCACACCGTTATTTGCTCCATTCGGCCCTTTCGATTGCGCTTTTGTGCTCCGCGACGCTGGCATCCGGCCAGTCGGCGCAGTCCCCCGTCCAAATTACGCTCGACCAGGCGATCCAGTTCGCGCTGGCGCACAATCACGCGCTTCAAGCGGCACGCTCGACGATCGCGCAGAGCCAGGACGATGAAATCACGGCGAACTTGCGCCCGAATCCGACGCTCACGGCGGACGGCCTTTTCATCCCGCTGTTCAGCCCGAACCAACTGAATTCACAGAATCTTGATACCGCCTCCGAATTCGACTTGGGGCTAGGCTATCTATTCGAGCGGGGCAAGAAGCGCCAACACCGTTTGAAGGCGGCTCAAGACCAGACTGCTGTAACGAAATCCACCGTTTCTGATAACGAGCGCAGCCTGACTTTCAATGTTGCCTCGCAATTCACCAATGCTCTGCTGGCGGAGTCCGCGCTCGATTTCGCAAAGCAGGACTTGCAGGGCTTCCAGAACACGATGGAAATCAGCGAGGCGCGGTACAAGGCCGGCGCAATCAGCGAAGGCGACTTGTTGAAAATCAAGCTGCAGCTCCTGCAGTTTCAGACCGATGTCACTTCTGCACAACTTGCCCGTGAGCAGGCGCTGGCGGCCCTGCGCCAGCTCGTCGGATTCGAATCCGTGCCGATCGACTACGACGTTGCCGGTGAACTGCAATACCAGAAACTGCCCTACAACCTCGAAGACTTACAAGCCATGGCAATCAAGGATCGCCCGGACCTCCGCGCGGCGCAGCAGAACGTGGCAGCCTCGCAGAGCCAGCACGCTCTGGCCAGGGCTGACGGGAAGGTAGACGTCACGGGCTCGTTCACCTATACGCATGTTTCAGGATTCAATTCACTCTCGACACTGGTGAGTTTTCCCTTGCCGTTTTTCAATCGCAACCAGGGCGAAATCGCGCGAACGGACGCAGCTATCACGCAGGCAAAGGAGCTCGAGAATGTAGCGTCGGAACAGGTGATGACCGACGTTCGGACGGCTTTCGAGACTGTGAAGACCAGCGAACAAACGCTTCAGATTTATCAATCCGGGTACCTGGAACAGGCCAAACAGTCGGTAGAGATCAGCCAGTACGCTTACCAGCGCGGCGCCGCCAGTCTCCTCGATTTCCTGGATGCGGAGCGCAGCTACCGCGACACGGAGCTCGCCTACCGCCAGCAGCTCGCTTCTTACATGCTCGCGCTCGAGCAGCTGCGAGAAGCCGTCGGCACGAGGTCACTCCCATGATTATTGACCGGATCATGAAGACGCCTATAAAGCCCCGTCTTTCCGTCGCCCCGTCGCTCGTCATTGCAGCTTTGGTTGCTATCGCGCTCGCGGGCTGCACTTCGGCCGGACGAGAATCGGCGGAAAAAATGACCTCCTACACCGCCGCGAATGCTGGCGCGGAGCCGACTCTCTTCACCGTCCCGCAAGATCAAATGTCGCACCTGCAAATTGTCACCATCACCGCGGGACCGCTCACGCGAACGCTGCGCCTTTCGGGCCAGGTTGCCTACAATGGATTCAAGACCACGCCGGTAATCACGGGCGTCGGCGGACCGGTCAGCCGCGTTTTGGCATATCCAGGTCAGCATGTAGCCGCCGGCACTCCTCTTCTTGATATCTCTAGCCCAGATTATTCGACGCTGCGCGCGAATTATCTGAAATCGCGCGTGGCTGCTACGCTTGCGGACAAGAACTACACGCGTGCGCAAGATCTTTACGCGCACCACGCCATTTCCGAGCAGGATCTCTTGCAGGCGGAGACAAATCGCATTCAGGCGCAGGCGGATGAGACTTCCTCCGCTCAGGCGTTGCGCATCCTCGGAATCACGGATCCCGAATCGCTCGTCAACGCGCCGGCCACCGCGGATATTCCCCTGCGCGCGCCGATCCCAGGCGAAATCGTTGAACGCGATTGCTCGCCGGGCCAGTTGTTGCAGGCCAACACGACGCAGTGCTTCGTGATCTCAGACATGAGTACAGTCTGGGTTCTCGTCAATGTTTACCAGAACCAGATGGCTTATGTTCATGCTGGCGACGCGGTCTCGGTGCAAACGGACGCGTATCCGACCGTATTCCACGGCAAGATTTCCTACGTTTCTCCCGCGCTCGATCCCGCCACGCGCACGCTGCAGGCGCGCATCGTCACGGAAAATCCGGGCGAAAAATTGAAGAACCAGATGTACGTCTCGGCCACCGTCGCCACGGGCACCGTACCGAAAGCAATTACCGTCCCCGTTGCTTCAGTGCTGCGCAACACGGAGAACCAGCCTTATGTCTACGTCCAGAGCGGCGCCAATCAGTTCAGCCGCCGCATGGTCGATGTCGGCGAGACGCAGGACGGCAAAATCGAAATTCTGAGCGGCCTTTCCGTCGGCGAAAAAATCGTGGCCGATGGCAGCCTGTTTCTCCAGTTCCAGAACTCCTTGCAGCGTTAGGCACCGGGACAAAAAAGAATGATCCATCGCATCGTACAATTCGCTCTGCACCAGCGCTTCCTGGTTCTGATACTCGTCCTCGCACTTGTCATCGCCGGCTCCATTTCCTTTCAGCGCATGCCCGTCGATGCGTATCCCGATCTTTCGCCGCCAATGGCTGAGCTGATCACGCAATGGCCGGGACACGCGGCAGAAGAAGTCGAACGCCTGATCACGATTCCGCTCGAAGTTGAAATGAACGGCGTGCCGCACATGCAGATCATGCGCTCAATTTCGCTCTACGGCCTCTCCGATGTGCGCATGACGTTCGACGAGGGCACGGACAACTACTTCGCGCGCCAGGTCGTATTCGAGCGCATCGCCGACGCCACCCTGCCCGCCGGCGTGACGCCGACGCTTGCGCCGCTCTCAAGCCCGAGCAATCTGGTCTACCGCTACGTTATCGAAAGCCCCGATCGCAGCCCGCAGGAATTGAAAACCTTTGAGGACTGGATCATCCAGCGCGCGTATAAATCTGTGCCCGGCGTCGCCGACGATTCGGGCTTTGGCGGCACAGTGATGCAATATCAAGTCCTTCTCGATCCAGCAAAATTGTATGGCTATCACCTGTCCGTGCCGCAAGTCGTTCAGCAGCTCGCCAATAACAACGCTAACGCGGGCGGCGGCTTTTATTCGCAAGGGGGACAATTCTATTACGTTCGCGGCATCGGCCTGATCCGCGACGTGCAGGACATCGGCAGTATCGTCGTCGGCTCCCAGAACGGCGTGCCAGTGCGCATCCGCGACGTCGGCCAGGTGGCGATGGGCCACGCGCCTCGGCTCGGCGAGTTCGGTTTCATGAACAACGACGACGCGGTCGAAGGCGTCATCCTCATGCGCACAGGCGAAAAAACGCAAAATGTGCTCAAGGAAGTGGAAGCGAAAACCACGGAAATCAACCGGCAGGTCCTTCCGCCCGACGTCAAAATTCACCCCTTCTACGACCGCAGCGATTTGGTTCAGCTTACGATTGACACCGTCGAGGGCAATCTCGTTCGCGGGATGGCGTTCGTCCTACTCGTGCTCATATTTTTCCTCGTCAGCTTCCGCGCCGCGGTCATAGTCGCGCTGACGATTCCCCTCGCACTCCTGTTTTCTTTCATCTGCCTCCACGCCAAGGGCGTGGAGGCAAACTTGCTCTCCATCGGCGCCATTGACTTCGGAATCATCATTGACGGCACTCTCGTGATGGTCGAGAACATTTTCCGCGAGCTCGGCCTTCGCACCGGCCAGGACTACAAACTTTTCGACGTAATCGCCGCTGCAGCCGCAGATGTCGACCGCCCCGTCTTCTACTCCATCGCCGTCATTATCGCGGGATATATTCCAATCTACGCATTGAGCGGCCCTTCAGGAAAATTGTTCCAACCGATGGCAGACACAATGGCCTTCGCGCTCCTCGGCGCCCTTCTCCTCACGCTCACGCTTGTTCCTGTGCTTTGCTCCTACTGGTTCCAGAATATCCGCGAGCATGCCAACAAACCCTTTGAAGCCATGAAAAGCTTTTATGCTCGCCGGCTCGACTGGTGTCTGGATCGCCCCAAACTGACTCTCGTCGCTGCGTTTGTCGTTTTCGGCGCTTCGCTTCTGCTGATTCCATACATCGGCGGCGAATTCATGCCTCATCTCGACGAAGGCGCCCTGTGGGTCCGCGCCACGATGCCATACACAATCTCCTTCGAGGAAGCCAGCAAGTTTTCCCCGGAAGTTCGCCATATTCTCATGGCGTATCCAATGGTTACGCAGGTCGGCTCCGAACTTGGTCGCCCCGATGACGGCACCGATCCCACCGGCTTCTTCAACGACGAATTCTACGTCGGCCTCAAACCCTACAACGACCCCGCTTGGCGGCAAACCTCGATTCGCAACAAGCAGGATTTGACCGAGGCGCTGCAAAAGCAGCTCGCGGCCTTTCCAGGCGTGATTTTCAACTTCACTCAGCCGGCCGAGGACGCTGTGGATGAGGCCCTCACGGGCCTCAAGAGCGCGCTCGCCGTGAAAGTCTATGGCTCTGATCTCAACGTTCTGCAAGACAAGGCGCTGCAAATTAAGCGTGTGCTGGAACAGGTGCGGGGTTTCACGGAGCTCACCGTCGTCCGCGAACTTGGCCAGCCCAGCTTGCTCATCAACGTGGACCGCGACAAAATCGCGCGCTACGGCATCAACGTCTCAGACGTCGAAACCGTGATCCAGGCCGCTGTCGGTGGACAGGCGGCGACGCAAGTGATTCAGGGTGAAAAACTTTTCGATCTTGTCGTCCGCATGGAACCTCAATTCCGTTCCAGCCCCAGCGAAATCGGCAATCTTCTTGTCGGCACTCCGTCCGGCCAGCTCATTCCGTTGAGCCAGCTCGCCGACATCCAGGAAAGCTCCGGCGCCTCTTTCATTTACCGCGAAAACAATTCGCGCTACATCGGCGTGCAGTACAGCATCGAGGGACGCGACCTGGAGAGCACCGTCCGCGCGGGCCAGGCGGCCGTGGCAAAGGCCGTGACGCTTCCCGAAGGTTACCGCATGAACTGGGGTGGCGAGTACAGCGAGTTCTTGGCCGCGAAGGCGCAGATGTATTTGATCGGCCCGCTCGCCGTTCTGCTGATTTTCTTCATCCTCTTCGCGCTCTACGGCAATTTCAAATTCCCTATCGGCATCGCCGTCGGCGTGCTGATCACGGAGCCAGTCGGCGCATTGCTGGCTCTTCGTGTCACGGGGACGCCTTTCAGCGTCTCCTCTGTGCTTGGATTGCTGGCCCTGATGGGCGTCTCCGTCGAAACCGCCGTGATTCTCTATTCCTTCATCAATAAGCTCCGTCAGGGCGGCCAGGACATTCGCTCCGCCACGCGCGAAGCCGCGCTCCTCCGCCTTCGCCCCATCATGATGACCGCCCTAGTCGCCTGCTTGGGCCTTTTGCCCGCCGCGCTTTCCCACGGCATCGGTTCCGATACGCAGCGCCCCTTCGCCATCGTCATCGTGGCCGGCTTGATTTCTCGCCTTTGCCTCGCCGTGTTCATTGATCCTGTGATGTATCGCGCCCTGGCCCGCGATGGCGACGTTTTGCAGGTATAGGATTAGTTTGTCGTTCGAATTGCAGCAAATTTATGTGGTCTTTTCACGCCTCTACCCTCTAACATCTACCCTCCAAAATGCGCATCCTTTTCATTGGCGACATCGTTGGCGCGCCCGGGCGGCGAATCGTAAAGGATCGCCTCGCTGACATCGTTTCCCAGCAGAAAATAGACCTTGCAATCGCCAACTGCGAGAATTCTGCCTCAGGTTTCGGCATCACGCCGCGCCTCGCCGAGGAACTTTTTGCCGCCGGCGCCGAGGTCCTTACGGGAGGCAATCACATCTGGGACCGCAAAGAGATTTTCGATTTTTTCTCTCATGAGCCGCGCCTGCTTCGTCCCGCGAATTTCCCCGCCGGTGCGCCCGGCAGCGGCCTTTATTCGGGCAAGGCGCGCAATGGCGCTGGTTTTGCCGTGCTGAATCTTCAAGGCCGCACGTTCATGGCGCCAATCGACTGCCCTTTTCGCGCCGCAGAACACGAATTGGCTGCAATTCCTCCCGCCGTGAAAGTGATCCTCGTGGACATTCACGCCGAGACGACGTCCGAAAAGCAGGCCATGGGCTGGTTCCTGGATGGCAAAGTATCCGCGGTGATCGGAACGCACACGCACGTCGCCACAGCAGATGCTCGCGTCCTACCGGGTGGCACCGCGTTCATCACTGATGTCGGCATGACGGGCTCGCACGATTCCATCATCGGGATGGGCAAGCAGGGCGTCATCGAGCGCTTCCTCAACGGCCTTCCGGCTCGCTTTGAAGTTGCCGATGGTGACGTCCAGATGCACACCGCGATGATTGACGTCGACGAATCCTCGGGCCGCGCTCGTTCCATCGAGCATCAAGTCTTTCGCGCCGATTGATATCGAAGGGAGGGATTGCGCATGCAGAGTTTCAGCCGCATCAAGGCATTCACGATTCTTTTGGCAATTGCCGCCTGCGCCCCCGCGTTAACTGCGCAGCAGCCGGCCCTGACTAATCCGCCCGTCGGAGCGCCGCCCAAAATCATCAACATCGTGTACCAGGGGCTGATCCCTGGAAAGGAAGTCGCTTACGCCTCTCTGCTGTCCAGGATTGCGAAGTTCTATAATCGCGCGAGTATTCCCGTTTACTGGATCACGTCTTCCTCCGCAACCGGCGACACGCGGTCGATGACGCTGAATTTTTTTGACTCGTTCGCAGACATGGACACCACCATTGACTCGCTGAATAACGCGCTGGCCCAGCACTCGGATCTCGTGAACACGCAGGAGGATCTTCTCACCAATGTGACCAACCAAACCAATTCCTTCGCCATTCGCCGCGACGATATTGGCTATCGCGCGGCAACGATCGATTTCTCCAAGGCGCGCATCCTCCGCGTCGCCACGGTCATTGTCCGCCAAGGATCCGAGAGCGAATTCGAGGACGCGATGAAAAGCCTCGCGGCGGCGTACGAGAAAGTGAACGCTGATTCCCCGTGGGTTCTCTACCAGGTCAACGCCGGCGCTCCTTCGACCACTTTCGTTTTTTTCATGCCGATGCGCTCGATGGAGGAGATGGACGAATACATCGCCCGTGGCAAGTCCTTAAGCGCTGCCGAGGGCCCTGATGTGGAAGAACGCCTGCGGCAAGCCGCGCGCGACGCGTATCTTTCCTGGGATAGCGAACTCTTCTTCGTCAGCCCTCGGCAAAGCCATGTTCCGACCGCGTTCGCTGCCGGCGATCCGGGTTTCTGGATTCCGTAGGCTGAAATTGAAACTCGAGAAACACGTTGCCCCATACCAATCGCTCTAGCGGTTTCGTGCATCTCATCATGCTTAACACGGCATGTATAATTTTCTCGCTATGAAACCCAGCTCTCAGTGCCTTGCGCGTTCAATCGCCGCGGCCTTGATGCTTGCGGGAATGGTGTTTGGGTATTGCTCCGCCGTCGCCGCGCAGGCGCAAATCCCTCAGGAGCAAATGGAGCGCGAGATCACCGCCCGCGCCCGTCTTTTCCCCGAAGTCGGCCCGGGCATCAAAGCGCTCAAGCGGGGTTCCGATGGCCACTACTATGTCCTCATCGCTCCTTCTCCGGCGGTGCAAGTGTTTTCCGCGGATGGGAAAAGCCTCGCTCAGATACCTCAGGACGCGAAGGGTCGCGACGCTATCGTGTACGGCGAAGACATGGACGTCGACGCCTCGGGTCGCGTCTACGTCGCCGACCGCGGCGCCAACGCGGTGAAGGTCTATGACCCGAGCGGCAGGCTGGCGCTCTCGATCCCCGTGGTTGCGCCGATGTCCGTTGTGGCTCTTCCCGTGGGGGAGATAGCTGTCGCCAGCCTCAAGTCGCGTGAACTCGTCACAATCTTTGACCAAGCGGGAAAGGATCTGCGCGAATTCGGCGACCTTTCCGACCTTGCCGAGCACGCTGACCTCAATCGCTTCCTCAACATCGGACGCCTCGTCGGCGACAATGCGAACCACCTCTACTACGCATTCACTTATCTCCCCGAGCCTACCGTGCGCAAGTACGACCGCTTCGGCTATTCTTCATACGAGATTTCGCTCACCACTCTCGACGTTTATCCTTCTGCGCAGGCGCTGCGCCGGAATATCTCGCGCCTCGACCAGCAAGGTACCGCGCCGAATTTGCAGTCTGTCATCAACGCAGTGGCAGTGGACCCGGCAACAGAAGAGGTCTGGATCGCGCTGGGCGACGATCTGATGAAATTCGATAAAGCGGGCAATCGTGTTGGTCGCTACCGCACGCTCCTGCCCAGCGGAGAGAACCTCACTCCCGTGGCGATTCTCGTCGAGCCGCACCGGCTGCTCCTCGCCGATGACCCGCACGGAATCTACGAATTTGCCCGCCCGGACGAATCGCCAACGCCGGCCACAAAGTCAAATTAGTGTTTTGCGCGGGAAAGTAGAATTGGGGGCTGCGCTCTGCAGAATTCGCTCGCGTTTGGCGGACTGACACCTGCCTTAGATTCGCATCGGCATCACGACGTAGCGATAGCGGCAAGATTCATCCGCGAGGGGCCGCATCAGCCCGGCGGATTGTTCGTCCTTCAGCTCCACCGAAATTGGCCCTTCCGCCGCCGCGCCTAGAAAATCGAGCAGGTATTGCGCATTGAATCCGATGGAAATCGGATCGCCCTTGAATTCCTTGTCGATTGCTTCCCTCGCCTCGCCATATTCGGGGCTCGACGCGGAAATTTCCACCCCTTCCTTCGCCAGCATGAACTTCACGGCATGCGACCGTTGGTCCGCAAGCTGCGATACGCGCCGCAGCGCGTCCTGCAATTCGTTGCGTTCCAGCACGATCGTCTTGCTCGTGTCGCGCGGCAGTACGGCCTCGTAAGGCGGGAAAGTGCCCGTCAATTTGCGCGAGGTGAGCAATCGGCCGCCAAACTGGAAGAACAGGTGGTTCTCGTCCTGCGCAAAATCCACTTCCTTGCTGTCGTTCTCCTGCCCGCAAAGCCGCTGGACTTCCGTCATGGATTTCTTCGGCACGAGCACGCGTACGTCGCCCGGCAGGCCCGTGAATTTGTGCGCAATCTCCACCATGGACAGCCGATGTCCGTCCGTGGCCACCATGGTCACGGCGGAGGGTGCGAGCACGAGCAGCGCGCCATTCAGCGTGTAGCGGGATTCTTCCTGCGATATCGCGAAAATTGTCTTGGAAATCAGCTCAGAAAGGAGCTTGGCCGGAACCTTCACCAGAGTGTGCGGGAACGACGGCAGCGCCGGAAAGTTATCCTTCGACATCCCAACCATCTTGTACGTCTTCCGGTCGCATACGATCTGAATCCAGTGGTTTTCAAGCAGCTTGAACCGAATCTCTTCATCGGGCAGCAGGCGCACTAGGTCGAGAAGTTTTTTCGCGGGGATCGTGCCCGAACCCTCTTTCTTCACCTTGGCTTCGCATGAAGTTCGGATGCTTAGTTCTAGGTCTGTCGCCGTGATCGACAGCCGGTTGCCTTTCGCCTCGCACAGCAAGTGCGACAGGATGGGAATCGTCGTCTTGCGCTCAATCACGCCTTGCGTCAGATTGAGCTCCTCGAGAAGGTCGTACTTCTTTACGCTGAATTCCATGGCGTTATTCCTCGCAACGGAGTTTTGCTGAACTGTACTTTACTGCTTTTCTCTTTCTGAATAAACAATGGAAATACAGTAGCAGCAGCCGGAGCTGTGGATTCTTCGGAAATCAACCGATGCCCTTCGCGCGCGTGAGTTTGCCGCCAAGCGTGTCCTGTGAATCTTGAGATGACTCAGTGGAAATCCACGCCCCTTGGTCTGTAGCATACGGAAATCATCAGTACGTTCACAGGGAATTCACAGCTTGGGGGCCTGCTGCAAATAGGAAGTTTCCGCCAACTCTAACCAAACGAGTCGAGTAGCCTGTTGATCGTCTTGTTCAATTCTTTGTCGCTACGCCGCAGGTTTTCGATCTTGTTGATCGAATGCAGCACGGTCGTGTGGTGCTTCCCGCCGAATTGCCGGCCAATTTCTGGCAGCGACGCCGCTGTGAGCTGTTTCACGATGTACATCGCCACTTGCCGCGGGAACGCAATCTCGCGCGAATTGCTCCGCACTTTCAAGTCCTGTCCCCGCTTCCCGAAATGTTCGCCGACTCGCCGCTGAATCTGTTCTATGGAAACCCTCTTTTCCTGCGTCTCGATGATGTTCTTCAGCACCTCTTGCGCCGTCGTGACGCTCAATTCCGCGCCGGTAAGCGACGTAAAGGCGAGGAGCCGGATCAGCGCCCCCTCCAGCTCGCGGATGTTCGATTTGATCGACCGTGCGATGTACTCCGCGACCTCCTCATCGAGCCTTGCGTGCTCGCTCTCCGCCTTTTTCTGCAGGATGGCAATTTTCGTTTCCAGGTCCGGCAGCTGGATATCCGCGATCAAGCCCCACTCGAAGCGTGATCGCAGCCGTTCCTCGATGCTGGAGATCTCTTTCGGCGGGCAGTCCGACGAAATCACGATCTGCTTCTGCTGATCATAGAGCGCGTTGAATGTATGGAAAAACTCCTCCTGCGTGCGTTCTTTTGCGGCTATAAACTGAATATCATCAACAAGAAGCACGTCCATCGTCCGGAACCGGTCCCGGAACGTGCTCATCCGGTCGAACCGCACCGCGGCAATCACCTCGTTCGTGAATTTCTCCGCGCTCACGTACGTAAGTCGCGTCGCCGGATTCCGCTGCTTGATGGCGTGCCCGATCGCCTGCATTAAGTGGGTCTTTCCCAGCCCCACTCCGCCGTAGAGGAAAAGCGGGTTATACGATTTCGAGGGCTGCTCCGCCACTGCCTGCGCCGCGGCGTGCGCGAACTGATTGCTGCTCCCGACGACGAACGTCTCAAACGTGTAGCGGGGGTTCAGTTGGTGATTGGCTGAATCGAAATCCAGCCTCGCCTGCGCTGGAGGGGCTTCGCCCGCTCCCGCAGGCTCCGCCTCGGTGCAGACGAAATCGATCTGCGTTTGTGGCATGGCAACCTCGGCCAGAACCGCCTGGAGCAAGTCTCCGTAGGTTTGCGTTAAACGCTTTCGAAACAATGGGGTAGGGACGCGGATGAGCAGCCGGCCGTTCTCTGTTGCTTCAAGTCTCGTCGGCCGGAACCACGTCGAAAAACTGTGCGCGTTTACCCTGCGTTCCATATGCTCAAGGATTTTTTCCCATGCGTTCATGAAGACGACATTCCCCTGCGATTTCCACTGATGTGGAAATATTGTGGAAATCCCCTCCTGCGACGAGGGGTCCTCGCTCAGTTGCTTTTTATTCTGCCTTGCGGAAGATTAACCGCCCCGACCATCCTTCTCTTCGTCTTTCGGAAAACGAATCTCAATCACAGACCCAATGTGCGAGGGCGGATTCTGCCGAAAAGCTGCGCGCCGAGCAAGAGAAAATTGAGCGAAGAAGATGCACAGGGTTCACAGTTCATTCACAGCTTTTCCACAGAACAAAATGCGCGGCGGAGCGGACAAATTCAATCCATTGCTGCTTTGTCAGCTCTCGCCGCGCGGTTTTCTACCGCGTGTAGCTCGAATTGATGAAGTCGTCGACGTCTTTGTGCAATTTGTCGTGGGCCTTTTGGTCGATATACACCATGTGGCCAGATTCGTAGTACGCGAAGCTGATATTCTTGCGGACCGAAGGCTCGAGGTTCATGTGCGAGACTGTTTCCTCGATGCCATTGAACGGCGTGGCCAAGTCGTAGTACCCGCAGAGCACCAGAACCTTGAGCGAACTTTCCTCCGTCATCGCCGAACGGAGCACTTCCGCCACTTGATCGAGGGCCTGGCGGTCCCACGGCCGCACATTCGCGGACACGGTGTAGTACGCGTCGCTGTCCCACTTCAAATCCCGGCGAACATAGTCTTGAAATGTCGCCACGAATGCTCCTAGGTACGAAGCTTCGCTCGGATCGTATTCGGGCCGTTCGCTCGCGGCGTCGCGGTTCATGCCCGTGAATCGCGAATCGAGCCGCCCTACGATGAGCCGCTGCTTTCTCATCAATTCAGCGAACCACCGGAAAGAGGAAACGCGCAGGTTGCACTCCTTGATGTAATCCGGCGAGAGTGCCGTGAGGTGGGCCATGTCCGCGACCACCTTGTCGTACTCGGCTGGTGAGATGTCGTCGCCCTTCTCGAGCGCCTGAGCGTATTCGCCGTGGGCGAATTCGCGCGCCCTTTGGGCAATTTGCGACATCGACAGGCTTTGGAGATCGGAAGCGAGCAAATGGTGGTACCAAGCCGAGGTCACATATGTCGGGAGGAAGAATTCGTCCCGGTCATCGGCGCCCCACGAATCGAAAGCCATCGTCGAAAGCAGCACGATTCCGTTCAAGTACATGGAGTGGCGATGTTCGAGAACCCCGGCGAGCTCCGCCGAGCGCGTGGTTCCGTAGCTCTCCCCGATCAGGAATTTCGGTGAATCCCACCGTCCGTTGCGTGTGATGTACTGGTAGATGAAGTCGGAGAAAATGTCCGCGTCCTGCTCCACCCCGTAGAACTGCGCCGGATTCTGCCCCGGCACAGGCCGGCTGTAGCCCGTCGAAACGGCGTCCACGAAAACCAGGTCCGTCGCATCCAGGAACGAATCTTCGTTGTCCGTGATTCGGTAAGGCGCCGGCATGCCATGGCCGTCCGCAGTCAGCACAACTCGCTCGGGGCCCATGCCCATGTGGGTGAAAAGCGAGGCCGAGCCCGGCCCGCCGTTATAGACGAACGAGACCGGGCGCGTTCCGATATCCGAAACGCCGTCTTTCGTGTAGGCCACGAAAAAGAACGTCGCTTTCGGCGTCCCGTCGTCCGCCTTGATTACGTACGTTGCCGCCGTCGCCGTGTAGTTGATCTCTTCTCCGCCAATCTTGGCGCTGTGATGCGTCACGGAGCTTTTCTCCACCGGCGGCGGCAATTCGCGCGCTTGCGCCTGCGCGTTCCGTCCCTCCGGCTGTTGCTCCATCATAGGCCGCATGCCCGGCGGCGGTTGCTGCTGGCCGGGCCGCTGCGCCGAGGCAGTAAGTGCGGTTGAGGTGAAGACGACTACTGAGAGGACAAAAAACTTCGCAAACGATTTCATAAAGGCACCCCTCCACAAGGAATGAAAATCCGGCGCTCTAAACGCCGTTCCTGAATTGGCTATGGAAGCAAGCAGTGGGACGTGCCGCAGTGCAGGCCAGTTTCATTCGCCGCGGATCTCTCCGGTGAGCGCGAAGGCGCTCCGTCCCGCCACTTCCACTCCTGACCCTCCGGACAGGAAATCGGTTGGCGACACCTGACTCCTTTTATCCGGAATTGCCGGTTGATTCCGAGTAGTCTAACTGTGGCATTGGGGAAGTCTCATTTTAGCCGCGCGTCCCCTCCCTCGCGGCGCCCCTCGCCGCTATCGCTTCAGGGCAGATTATGAAATCACTTTTTCGTTTCGGAAATCCGGCTGAAGACCAGGAAAAACCGCCTGCTGATGTTCCAGAAGACTCTTTGGTCCACGGCGACGACGCTCCCGTCGCAAATCAGCGTGTGGCTTTGGAATCTGAATCCAGCCAATTGCCGGTGGATGCAGACGATTCGCGAAGCGCCGCGGAAATCGAAGTCAATGCCGCCGGCGCGCCGCTCAGTTTCCTTTGCCGCAAATTTGGCAATCTGGAATTCGAAGATGTCCTCGAACAGCACCGACGATGGATTGACTCCGACGGCCGGTCTGGCAAGCGTGCGGATCTCTCCGGCGCGAATTTTGAAAGCGCCGACATGATTGGCGCCGAGCTCGCTGGCGCGAACCTCTTCCGCGCCAATTTCCAGGGCGCCGACTTGCTGATGGCCAACTTTCGCGGCGCCTGCCTCGTCGAAGCCGACCTGCGCGAAGCAACCCTCGTCGGCGCAAATTTGCGCGAAGCAAGCCTCGCAGGAGCCCGGCTTGAAACCTCCACTGGCTTGCTCGCCCCTCAACTCGCCGGCGCCAATCTCCTTGGCGCGACGATGCCCGATACCGTTTCTCTTGATGATGAACTCGTCCAGGTCGACAGCGTTTCGCGCAACGTTCGTAAACTCCTTGCCGTCGTCGCGATTGCTTGCGCCGCTGCCTGGTTCATCCTGTTGCGGACCACCGACGCACGGCTCCTCAGCAACGCGCCCATACTTCCTATTCCTCGCGCCGGATATCTGATGCCTCTCGGTGCTTTTTACCTCGTTGGGCCCATTTTCCTTCTCGGTCTCTACATCGGGATTCACATGGTGCTGCAGCGCATGTGGGACGTTCTCGCGGAAGTCCCTGCGGTGTTCCCTGACGGCAAGAAGCTCGAAGACAATATGCCGCGCTTCGTGATGGCCTTGGCGCGTTCGCAGTTGAACTGGCTCACGTTCAAGCGTTCCCCGACGTTTCTCCTTGAGAGCCTGTTGTCCACCGCGCTTGCTTACTGGCTGATTCCAGCGACCATGCTTCTTTTCTGGGCGCGTTACCTCACCGTCCAGGATTTTCGCGGCACTTTGCTGCAGATTACGCTCATCATGGTTGTCGCGCTCATCGCGCGGGCTCTCCAGGCGCATGAGAACGGTCTGCCCAGCCGTGTTCAGAAACGCCCGAACATCCTTCTCAGATTCTTTCGCAGCGTGCGAAACGCCAGCCCTACGGCCATGACCATCATCAGCGGCCTGGCCTTGCTGCTTTTGTCTCTCGGGGCGATTCGCGGCCTGCCCCACAATTCCGGCCGCGGGCAAGGTTGGTCGGGCAAGGATTTCCGCAGTTGGGCCGCCAACGCATTTTGGCTGATTGGCTACGACCCCTTCGCGAACATCAGTCAGGCCTCGCTTTCGGTTCTGCCGAGCGAAGGTTTGGCAACCGCCGATGATTTGAAAAAAGTGAAAGGCGCGCGGCTTGAAAGCGCAAGCCTGCGCTACGTCCAGGCGTATGGCGCGTTCCTTGTGAATGCTCGTCTGCGCGGCGCCGATCTGCAGGGCGCGGCTCTTTCAGAGGCTGACCTTCGTGGCGCCAATCTGCGTGAAGTCAATCTCGACGGCGCGCAACTCGATCGCGCTCAGCTATCGCACGCGAATCTGACTCTTGCGCAGCTCGATAGCGCCAGCATGTCCCGCGCAGACCTTACCGATGTCGACTTGACCTCAGCCGTGCTCACCAACGCGGTTTTGGTGGACGCTCACATGGATGGCGCCAATCTCTATGGCGCGCTGCTCGGCCGGGCGCGTTTGGATCGCGCGAGCATGCAGAAAGCCGACATCCGCGGCGCGCACCTTGAGGGCGCGGAGATGGCCCGCGTGGACCTTCGCGGCGCGTACATGGGCTCTGTGAAGCTCGGTGGCGCGCATCTGGAAAATGCCCTGCTTGGCGGAGCGTTTCTCGACGACGCCAATCTGCAAAACGCCGATTTCACCGGCGCAAGTTTCACCGGCGCGATCTTGAGTGGCACGAATTTCACTGGCGCCAAGCTCACCAACGCGGACTTTCGTGGCGCTCTCCAGGTTACCGCCTCGCAGATTTGCGCCGCAGGCGATCGCCGCGGCATGCTCCTCGACGATGCGCTCCAGTCCCAGGTTTCTGCCCTTTGCGGCGCCGTCCCGTGAACAAAATCGCTTGATGCACTGTAAACAGCCGAATAGAATTGAGCACAATTTCTCGTCCTCTCACGACCCCTCGGAGATTTGAAAACTCTGGCGCTACTTTCCATGCAAGATATTGAAACATAAAGACATACAATCATCCCTTTGCTTCAGAAATGCCTTGTGAATGTGCACAATCTTCGCTAAAATCTTCCCCGTAATTCCAGTACCGGTTCACCTCCAGACCGGCACTTAATTCAGCAGAGTTTGCCCCGGTTTTTCGTGGCCGCGCCAGGACGCGATGGGCAGCCCGGCTGAATGAGGCCCTCAGCGGGCCACGAAATCTTCGCCGCGTCCTACCCCGGCTTGCCGGGGCGGGGACGGGATGGAGACCAGCAACCCTTCGAGCCCAGCTCGCTCGATCTTGTAATCGGCTGTGGCCAATGGGCAAGGCAAGCCTGCCGGCGCAGGCAAGTGTCGAGCTCTTCCGCGCGACCGCCTTCCCGAAATTGCAGCGCTGTAACTCCGCCTCGTTCTCGGCGGCAAACTAGGAGCACGCCATTCATGGGTGAAAAAGAAAACGCCGCCGCGAAAGGCCCGGGTCACAAGTACGACGCGACTTCCATCAAAGTCCTCGGCGGCATCGAAGCCGTCCGCAAGCGCCCCGCGATGTACATTGGCTCGACGGGCGAGCTCGGCCTCCATCATCTCGTTTGGGAAGTCGTTGACAACTCCGTCGACGAGGCCCTCGCCGGCTATTGCGACGAAATCAACGTCGTCGTCCACGACGACAATTCCGTCACCGTCACCGACAACGGACGCGGCATTCCCGTCGACATGCACGCCACCGAAAAGAAACCCGCCGCCGAAGTCGTCATGACCGTCCTCCACGCCGGCGGAAAATTCGACAGCGATACCTACAAAGTCTCCGGCGGCCTTCACGGCGTCGGCGTCTCTGTCGTCAACGCTCTCGCCGACTGGCTCGATCTAGAAATCTGGCGCGACGGTCAGGTTTGGGAACAAAGCTACGAAAAAGGCCAGCCCACCTCGAAACTTAAGGCCACCGGAAAGACGAAGAAAACCGGCACTAAAGTCACCTTTCATCCTGATCCGGCCATTTTCACCACCACGAATTACAGTTTCGACACGCTTTCCCAGCGCCTCCGCGAGCTCGCTTTCCTTAATAAGGGCCTGAAAATCACGCTCGAGGACGAGCGCAATGACAAAAAAGCCGAATTCCGTTTCACGGGCGGCATCGCCGAGTTCGTCAAGCACCTGAATCGCGGCAAGGACACTCTCCACGATTCGCCCATCTACATGGAAGGCAAGCGCGACACGGTCGAGATGGAAATCGCGGTGCAATATAACGACAGCTACGCCGAAAACGTTTTCTCTTTCGCCAATACCATCAACACGGTCGATGGCGGCACGCATCTTTCCGGCTTCCGCTCCGCTCTTACGCGCACGATCAACTATTACGCCGGCTCCTTCGGCATGCTCAAGGAGCAGAAGGACGAAATCTCCATCACCGGCGACGATGTCCGCGAAGGCCTCGTCGGCGTTGTCAGCGTGAAGCTGCCGCAGCCGCAGTTCGAAGGCCAGACGAAAGGCAAGCTCAATAGCGACATCAAGGGCCTCGTTGAATCTTTAATCAACGAAAAGCTCGGCGAGTATTTCGACAAGCATTCCTCGATCGCGCGCCGCATCATCGGCAAGTGCATTGACGCCGCCCGCGCCCGCGAAGCCGCGCGCAAGGCCCGCGAACTCACGCGCCGCAAATCCGCGCTCGATTCCAGCGGCCTTCCCGGCAAGCTGGCCGACTGTCAGGAGCGCGATCCCGCTCGCTGCGAATTATTCGTAGTCGAAGGCGAATCCGCCGGAGGCTCAGCGAAGCAGGGACGCGACCGCAAATACCAGGCCATCCTCCCGCTCAAGGGCAAAATCCTAAACGTCGAAAAGGCGCGCTACGACAAAATGCTCGGCCACGAGGAAATCCGCGCCATCATCACGGCCCTCGGCACCGGCATCGGCAAGGACGATTTCGACGCGGCGAAGCTCCGATATCACAAAGTCATTCTGATGACTGACGCTGACGTGGACGGCAGCCACATTCGCACTCTGCTCCTCACGTTTTTCTTCCGCCACATGCGCGAGCTCATCGAAAAAGACCACGTCTACATTGCCCAGCCGCCTCTCTATCGCGTCAAGCGCGGCAAAATGGACCGCTACATCCGCGACGAGCGCGAATTTTCGCGCGAGCTGATGAAGCGCGCCACCGAGGAGCACGTCGTCACCGCCAAAGGCGGCAAGCAGCTCGACGGTGGCGCGCTCACGCAATTCCTCCTCAACGTTCAGGAATATGAGCAGGTCGCCGCGAAGCTTGCTCGCCGCCTGCGCGATCCGCAGCTCGTCGAGCTGCTCGCCGAAAGCGGCCTCGATAAGAAAACCGATTTTGCCGAAAAGAAAAAATTGCAGGAGCTGGCGAAGGAGATCGAAAAAGCAAAGCTCAAGCCCGAAGCCAAGCTGGCCTTCGACGAAGAGCACAGCCTCCACGAAATCGTTCTCACGAACGGCGCCGAACGCCGCATCAACTGGGCCCTCGCGGCCTCGCCCGAATACAAGCGCCTGCGCGTCTTGCGCCAGGCCACTCGCGAGCACGATAAGCCGCCCTTCACCATCGCCCACAATGGTGACAAAGTGACTAAGGAAAACGCCCTCGGCGTCCTCGGCTATGTCCTCGAAGACGCCAAAAAGGAATTCACCATCACGCGGTTCAAGGGCCTCGGCGAGATGAATCCCGATCAGCTCTGGGAAACAACCATGAATGCTGAGACCCGCACGCTCCTCAAGGTGCGCCTCGAGGACGCCGTCGCAGCTGAGGACATTTTCTCTACCTTGATGGGCGAAAACGTCGAGGAGCGCCGCAAATTCATCCAGGACAATGCCCTCGAAGTTGTGAATCTCGACATTTGATGGTCTCTGTTCAACCAGGCGAACTTCTTGGGGAAAATTTGATCTACCAGCTCTCATGGCAAACATTGCCGGGCACTCGCGGCATGACTTGTTCCGGCTTCCGCGCCGCGGTCACGTCGTCGCCCGATAAGAAGCGCGGCGTCGCATTTGAATGTTCCAGCGAGGCCGAATGCGCCGATCTGCTCCTGAAACTCGACGCCCATTTCGGAGCGCAGCACTTTTCAAACGCCGCTTCCGCGTTCGAAACGGTGAAAGCGTATGTCGTCGAATGGGCAGCGAGAGTGAAGCAATGACGATGTGTCGTTGTGCACGGATTTGTTCTGGTCGGCGCGGTAAAATACACTTCGTGAACCAGACGATCACAACTAGGAAAGCCAGCGGAAATTGGCGCAACCCAACAAGGCAGGTGGCGAAATATCGCCACCAAATTGACCGCTTCCGGGCATTTTCTAATAGTCCCCATGTGCGATTAGAAATTCCCGTAAGTATAAGAAAACAAATCACATCAGTTTTTATAATCGTCCGTATTTCGCAGAATTTTTTTAAAGTGATTCAAAGAGGACAGCTTAATGGCCGATGAAACGCCCCAACAGATTCTGACTCCGGTCGATATCGAATCGGAGATGAAGAAGTCGTACCTCGATTACGCGATGAGCGTAATCATCGGCCGCGCCCTTCCCGACGCCCGCGACGGCCTCA